>CAWHXS010000012.1:0-241951 GCA_963833365.1 uncultured Gemmatimonadales bacterium | reverse complement strand
CCAGCTTCGCCACGCAACCATCCCTCCCTCAGTCCACCTGGTACGGACAATGGGGACCGCAGCTGGGACAATTCGACACCTTCCCGGGAACCGTCCGAGATGTCCACTCGACGAGATCCTTCTCCCCTCTGGAATACTGGCCAACGGCAGCGAGGTGCGGGACACGCTTCTCACCCAACGATACCGACTGCAGGCTTCGGCGATGGTGGAGGGATCCACCGAACACGAAGCGCCGATTTTCTCGATCTTCGACGATCAGCAGCAGGAAATCCTGGTGCTGGCGCAGGCGGGTCATACCATTCATTTCAGAACCCGGACGCGTGCCGCCGACCTGGAGCTGCGGAGTCCGTCAGTCCGCCTAGAGGGATTCCCGACCGAGCCAGGCACTCCAGTAGAGATCACCGTTCTTCGGGATGGGCCGAGCCTTTCGCTCTCGATCGACAGATTCACAGGGTCAGGGACGGTGGACCAGCCGAACGACCGTCGGATCCGGTTGGGCCATGCTCCTGCCGTGGGAGTATGCCTCGGGACCAGAGGCCGCACTCGGCTCCTTACTGTGGCTCGGCGGCATGCTGATACCCGCCGGTTACTGGGCGGGACGCTGCGGCGCGGGTCGGGCAATGCCGCTCGTTCTGCTCGCCATGATCGCGGCGGGACTGATTCTGGTTTCAAGGATGTTCGGAATGGCCGTTTCCCCCTGGTCGGAATGGCTGGGAAGCATCGCCGGTGCGGCCACCGGCTGGTTCGCCGGGCGCGCGACACCGAGCAACGCCTCATGATAGGATTGGCGGTTGAATAAGACCTCCAGCGTGAGCCCCGAAGGGGCTCTGCATCATAGCCTTGGACGTCGGCCCAGGCCCGGCGCCCCGAAGGGGCGCTGGAACGATTCGTCCCAAGATTGAGGATCAGTTGATTCGTCGCCACCATCGTGAATCGTGGCCGGGACATATACCAGACTCAATTTTCACATCGTGTTCTCCACCTGGAGGCGGCAGCGGATCATCGCGCCCACGTGGCGTCCCAATCTCCACGCATTCCTTGGTGGAGCACTTCGCACGCTTGACGCCGTCGGTCTGGCCGTTGGCGGCCCCGAGGACCACGTGCACATCCTAGCCGGCCTCAAGCCGGTTCATCGACTATCTGACATCGTTCGGGATATTAAGCACGCCTCCTGCCAATGGGTTCACGAGCAGATCGGGGTTCCGCACTTCCGGTGGCAGGAGGGATACGGAGCATTCACGGTCGGCTATCGAGAAGTCGAAGGTGTGACCAGATACATCCGCGCTCAGGAGGCCCACCACCAAAGGATCGACTTCCAGAGCGAATATCTCCGCATGCTTCAGGCAAACAGCGTCGATTACCGCCGAGAATTCGTCTTTTGAACTGTCCAGCGCCCCTTCGGGGCGCCGTGGTCGCGGGGCAACTTCAGCTAGAGTTCAGCGCCCCTTCGGGGCGCTGCAATCCAATTGCGAGGTCGAAGCGATTCCCGAGGTCTTTCAAGAGCGTAGATTTCCACCATGGCCCTTCCCTTCAGGCAGCGCATTCTCTTGGCCCTCGTGCTCGTGGGCGTGATCCCGACGTCGATCGCGCTGATCGGGTGGGTTCTGGCGGTGCGGGGGAACAATCCCGCTACCGCAACCAGGGCGGCTGTGGAGCAGCTGAGCGTCACTGGCAGGGACTTGGCCCAGACGGTGGATTCAACCCGGCTTAGTCCAGCCGAGCGGAAGGCGCTTTCTTCTCACCTCCGGGAGCTCAATCGGACATTGAGCCGGATGCAGAGGGCCGAGGCGTACGCCCGGTATTACTACGCCGGTCTCACTGCTGCGGTACTCGCCCTCGGCCTGCTCGTCCTTTATCTGTCGGTTCGTGTGGGCGGCTACCTCTCCCGGCAATTGAGCCGGCCGATCGACGAGCTGGTCGGATGGACCGGCCACATTCTGCGAGAAGACCCGCTGCCCCCAGATGAGCCGCAGCGAGGTGCACCGGAATTCGCTGCCTTGCGCCGCGCGCTCCGGGAAATGGCTTCCGGTCTGGCCCAGGCGCGCGCCCGGCAGGTCGAGGCGGCGCGGCTACGCACGTTCCGCGAGGTCGCCCGACAGGTGGCGCACGAGATGAAGAACCCGCTCACGCCGATCCGATTCGCGGTGCGCCCAGCTCTCCCGTTCAGCGACGGCCGGGCAGAGAGGAGCCTCTGGAAGTCCTGACGGCCGAGGCGGGGCGACTCGAGGCGCTGGCGCGGGAATTCACCGAGTTCGGCCGGTTGCCCGAAGGTCCCGCCGCCGAGGTCGATCTCGGCGAACTGCTCGCCGAGCTGGGCACAGACCAGCCTGCCGCCGGGGATGGAGTCGAAGCTGAGCGTACAGCTCTCCACGCCCCGGATCGTGGGACACTACGAACCACTTCGGCGAGCCTTCAGCAATCTGCTTCGCAATGCAGCGGAGGCCTGTGGAGGCGACCGGCACGGTCGAGCTCGAGGTCGGACCACTCAACGCGAGCGGCGCACGGGTCGTGATGCGAGACCATGGGCCGGGTGTCCCATCGGAAATCCGGGACCGGATCTTCGATCCGTACGTCACCGCGCAAGGACGGCGGCACCGGTCTGGGCTGGCGCTGGTCCGCCAGACGATCGAGAACCACGGCGGCACTATCCGACTGGAAGACACGCCGGGTGGTGGGGCGACGTTTGTGGTGGAGCTGGCAGGAAGGAAGATGGAAGACAGGAGACGGGAGACGGGGAACAGCCTGAAACGTAAAGCTGGAAGAAGTCTCCGCCACCACCTGCCCGCGTCCAGAATCCTGATCCCGTCTATCTTTCCCTTCCACCTATGTCTCATCGGATTCTGATCGTCGACGACGAGGCCAACATCCGGCGGATGCTGGGGGCGCTGCTTCGTGCCGAAGGGTTCACGGTGGAAGAGGCGGGAAACGGTCATGCGGCGTTGCTCACCGTGGAAAAGGCCGAGCCGGACGTCATGTTTCTCGACCTGATGATGCCACCGGGCCCGGATGGACTCGACACGCTCCGGAGCCTCCGGGAACGTCGGGTTGAAGTGCCAGTCATCATGATGAGCGGCAAAGCCCAGCTCGCGGACGCCGTGCGCGCAACACAACTCGGCGCCTTCCAGTTCCTGGAGAAGCCCCTCAGCCCCGAAGCGGTCCTGGTCACCCTGCGCTCGGCGATCGAGCTGGGGCGGGCGCGCACGCAGAATCGCGCCCTGCAGGAGGCGTTGGGCCAGCGGCAGGAGATGGTCGGCGCCACCCCGGCCATTGCCCAGGTTCGGCAGCTCATCGCCCAGGTTGCGACCACCGATGCCCGGGTGCTCATCACTGGAGAATCGGGTACCGGCAAGGAGTTGGTCGCGGCCGCGATCCACCGGGCGAGTCGTCGATCCCGAGGACCCTTCGTGACGGTCAATTGCGCGGCGATTCCGCGGGAGCTGGTGGAGTCGGAGATGTTCGGCCACGAGCGTGGCGCATTTACCGGAGCGCACGAACGCCGGCTGGGCCGGTTCGAGCTGGCAGACGGCGGAACCCTGTTCCTCGACGAGGTAGGCGACCTGAATCTCGAGGCCCAGGCCAAGCTGCTCCGCACTCTGGAGACCGGCGTCCTTCAGCGGCTGGGCGCCGAGCAGCCGACCGCAGTTGATGTTCGGGTGGTATCCGCGACCAATCGCAAGCTGGATCGCAGCGAGGCCGGCGGCACCTTCCGGGAAGATCTCTACTTCCGGCTCAACATCTTCCCCATTCACCTGCCGCCGCTCCGCGAACGGCTGGATGACCTCCCTGCCCTGGTCGCTCACCTTGCGGGACGCGTCCGGCCCGGCAAGCCACAAACCTTCACCCCGGTGGCGCTCGCGACGTTGCGGAGCTATCGCTGGCCGGGGAACATCCGGGAACTCGCCAACGTGGTGGAGCGGCTCGCGATTCTGGGTGGCGAAGTGGTAGACGAGCACGCAGTAGGACGAGTCCTCCCCCTGGGAGGAGCAGCCGGCGATGCAATGCGCGCCGGAGACAACACGCGTGCCTCCTCAGCCGGCCAGCCCGAGGTTCCGGCCAGTGCGGCTGAATTCGACGGTGCTCTCCCCCTGGCCGAAGCGCTCGATGCCCATGAACGGCAACTGATTGGCGCGGCCCTCTCGCGCGCTGGGGGCAACGTGGCGGAAACCGCCCGGATGCTTCAGACCGACCGGGCGAACCTGTATCGCCGCATGAAACGGCTCGGCCTCATTTCCAAAGAAGTGGGCGGAGAGTGAACGTACTTAGTACCGAGTATCGGGTACCGAGTACCGAGTACCGAACTCCGAGTTCCGTGTTCCGAGTTCCGAGTTCGGCGAACACGCCCGAGGGTTGGTTCGGGCAATCGCCGTAGTCCTCCTCACCATCCTGCCGGCGAGTCTCGCGGTCTCCACCGCCCTCGCGCAGGACAGCGTCATCGTCATCGATCCCGACGCTCCCGTCTCCGATTCCACCGAACGTGGCGCGCTGCCTCCGGAAATCCTCTCCGAACTGCTCGAGGACTACAACGACTCGCTGAGCATCCGGTTGCCCGGCGGGATCACCGTCCCGCGGGGAAGCATGCTCGGCGGCAAGATCGCGGCCTACCGGGGCAGCGTGCACGTCGCGGGCACGATCGAAGGATCGCTCACCGTCATCAACGGCGACCTGGTCGTGGATTCGGGCGGGGTGATCCACGGAGACGTGCTGGTGGCTGGAGGAGGAATGACCGTGGCCCCGGGCGGAGTGCATGATGGAGAGGCACGCGTCTACTGGGACGCCGCCCCGGTCTATCGAGAGGCGGACGGCACACTGGCCTTGAGGGAGCGGCGCCGTTCGGTCGGCGAGCTGGCGACGGCCCAGCGCACCTTCGCGACCGGCAAGGTGAAAACCACGCTTCGCCTCACCACCGGCCAGACCTACAACCGCATCGAGGGGCTCCCGATCGTCTTCGGGCCCGCGTTCGAGTACCGGCCCTCCCACGACATCTTCATGCGGCTCGACGCGCGGGGGATTTTGCGGACGGCGGGAAACTCCTCGCCCTTCCGCGACGACTTCGGCTACTCGGTGCGGGGCGACATCCGATTCAACGCACCACGCGGCTTCGGGATCGGCGGGCGAGTCTACAGCGAGATCCGGGGGATCGAGGAACACACACTGCCGAAGGACGAGATCGGGTGGTCGGCCTTCCTGCTCCAGCGTGACAACCGGGACTACTTCGACGCCCAGGGAATCGTAGGTAGCCTCTACTTCTTCCCCAGCCGGCGGCTCCGGATCGAAGCGAACGTGCGACATGAGTGGGAAGGTTCGGTCCGGGCCACGGATCCCTGGTCCCTGCTTCGCAACTCAGAGGTCTGGCGACCCAACCCGCTGATCGACGACGGTCACTATAACAGTGCCGGAATCGGCATCGAGTACGACACCCGAAATTCAGGGGCCGCGACCAGCCGCGGCTGGTGGATCCGGGGAGGAGTCGAGCGGGGCACCAGCGACGACGTCGCGCCGGTCACGCTCCCGACCGCCGTGCGGGATCCGATTCCCACCCACAGTTATGACTACACCCGGCTGACGCTCGACCTCCGTCGCTATAACCGACTCAGCGCGGACGACAGGCTGAATCTGCGACTGTGGGCCGGGGGCTGGCTCGGCGGGGATCCATTGCCGGTGCAGCGGCGACTATCCCTGGGCGGACTCGACCTGGTTCCGGGATACGAATTCCGGGCCGAGACCTGTGCGCCGGCCGGTTATGTCGACCCGGCGAATGCCGCACTCTGTGACCGGGCGATCTTCACCCAGGCCGAGTTCCGGCATCGCCTGCCGATTCGATTCGGCTACACCTACCGCGACAAGAACAACCGTGAGCTGGACCGATTCCTCGGGATCGACGAGGTGTACCTCGTTCTGCTGGGCGACGCGGGCAAGTCCTGGCTTACGGGTGATGGACCGGGAAGAGTTCCCAACAACCGCATCCCCTCCATCGACGAGTGGAAGGCCGACCTCGGCGTGGGAGCCGATGCCGGGTGGGTCGGGGTCTATCTCGCCAAAGCAATAACCGACGGGGAGCCGGTCAGGTTCTTCATCCGCCTCGAGCGGCGGTTCTGATCGTGAGTGGGGAGCGGTGAGCCGTGTGCGGAGGGGGGCAGTCGGGAGCCGGTGGCTGATCGGCATCGCCATGCTCTTCGCCGTTGGGGCCGGACCGATCGCGGCGCAGGATACGACCGCAGTTCGTCTCGACGTGACTCTGGCTCCAGACTCCGCATCCAACGGAGGCCGGGCACCGATCATTCGCACCTACAACCTGCTGACCGATACGCCGTGGCTCTCGATGCTGCGATCCGGCTTCCCGGTACGGCTGCATTACCGGCTCGAGGTCTGGCGCTCCCGGTCGGGCTGGTTTGACCAGATCGCGAGGGCCCAGGATTGGGACGTAGTGGCGCGACACGAGCCCCTGCTGGAGCAGTTCACCGTCACGCGACTGGTCGGCCGTAACCGGGTCGAGAACCGTTACGCGACGCCCGGAGCGTTGGCCGCAGCACTGGGACTTTCCTACCGGATCAAGGTCACACCCACTCAGCAAGGCACTTACTACTACGTGGGTTCCCTCGAAGTCACGACCCTGTCGGATTCCGATCTCGACGAGCTGGAGCGCTTCTTCCGGGGCGAGCTGCAGGCGGTGCCCGACAGCCAGATCAGCGGCACGACCGTGGGTCGCGGTGCCCGCCGTCTGATGTTGCGGCTCGCGGGCTTGCCGAGCTTGAAGCTGACGGGGAGGTCGGACCGGTTCGAGGTGAGGTAGCGGGAGACGGGAGAGCGGGAGACGGGAGACGGGAGACGGGAGACGGGAGACGGGAGACGGGAGACGGAACAGCGTGAGAAGTGAGAAGTGAGAGGTGAGAAGGAAAGACCCTCCCCAACCAATGTTGAGGAGGGTCGATCACTAGCGGAACCGCCTTCTCACTTCTTACGTCTCACCTCTCACGCTTCTTAATGCTTCCCATTTGTCGCGACCACCCCGCCCAGGGCCTTGAGGGCCGACTCGCCGTAGAACAGGCGGATGTACTTGGCCTGGATTGTCGTGAGCCGGCGAACCGCCCAGGACAGGTGAACGAAGTGCGGCTCGTGGGGCGCCGAGTGCGGGTGCATGCCGCATTCCTCGGGCAGATGATTCCCCTTGCGCGTGTTGCAGGTGCTGCAAGCCGTCACCACGTTGGTCCAATCGTTGTTCCCACCACGCGACAACGGGACCAGGTGGTCCCGCGTCAGACACTCCCGATGCTTCAGCTCGAACTGACTCCGGTTGCAGTACTGGCAGCGGTAGTGGTCCCGAGCGAAGAGGAAAGTGTTGGTAACCTGACGGCGGAAACGGCGAGGGACGTGCACGAACTTGACAAGGCGGATGATGGCGGGCCGGGGGATGACGAGTCGTTCACTTCGAACGAGATCGTCTTTCTCGGCCTCGACGATTTCCGCTTTGCCTTCGATGACCAGCCGAAGGGCTCGCCGGACGGGCACCATGGTCAGGGGCTCGAACGACGCGTTCAAGGCAAGACAGCGCACCGGTTCTCTCCAGGACCGTTTCCGAAGACCCTGTATCGTAAGGGGATAAGCCTCCCCAAGGCAAGCAACAAACCGGTCACCGCGCCAATGCTGCGAGGCGGGAAGCGACGGCTTGCCGCATCGCGGGGCTCCGGGCGATCACCAGAACAGTATCCTCACCAGCGATGGTCCCGATGACCTCACTCCATCCGGCCTGATCGACCGCGGCGCCTACGGCACCAGCGCCACCGCTTGCTGTCTTGATCACGAGCAGGGGACCGGTACCCTCGACACTCAACATCAGGGTCGGGAGGATCTGGCCCAGGTCGGGCCGCAGGGCGCCTTCGTTGGGGTTGGCGTAGAACGCACCGCCTTGCGGATCCACCAGCTTGGCCAGCCCGAGTTCGCGAATGTCGCGGGAGAGCGTCGCCTGGGTGACGTTGATTCCCTCGCCGGCCAGCGCCTCCCGAAGTACGTCCTGATTTTCGACCCGGCGGTCGCGAACGATACGGAGAATCGCGGCGTGGCGCTGCAGCTTCATGAAGGACTCCTCCAAACCTGGCGACCGGCCAGGAAGGTTGCGAGGACGTCGTCGGACCGGCGCGTCACTACGGTATCCGCCAAACGCGCCCCGTCAACCGGACGCGGGCAATCGAAAGGCGACCAGATCACCCCACTTTCCGGGGGTCAGACTCCCGATCTCGTTTTCGAGGCCCAGAGAGCGGGCGCCCTCGAAGGTGCAGAGCCGGAGAGCCTCCTCCGGCTCCAAACGCGCCAGGGCAAGCGCCGCTCGTCCCTCGGCAAGGAGATCGCAGGGTGCGACGCTAGCCACCGAGTCGGTCCCGATCCCGACCCTGATGCCGAGATCGAGCATCGAGCGAAGCGGGGCAGCTCCGTGGCCGTGGCGAGCATTGGACGGGGACAGTGCGCTATCGCAGCACCACGACTCGCAAGGAGTGCCAGGTCCTTGGCTGGTCGCTTGCACCACATGGATGCACAACGTCGTCGGACCGAGCACCCCGTGCTGCTCGAGCCACGCCATCGGAGTGCGGCCAGGTAGGGTCGGAAGCGGTATCCCCCTGGCCCGCCACGCGTCGGCGAACCCACCGGAGGCCGAGCCCAGGAGATCGGACTCGGCGACTGATTCCGCGATATGGACGGCTATCGGATAACCACGCTCTCGTGCCAGCTGAGCTACCGCGGCGTAGAGCGGGCCACTTACCGAGTACGGGGCGTGGGGCGAGACGCCGAGTCGAACCCGGTTTCCGGCGAGCGGCGAGAGTGCTTCGAGGCGGCTTGTGAGGCCAGCGAGCTGCGTTGGGGCCTGCTCCGGATGTGGTCCGAAGACTTCCTGGTAGGCAATCCCGCTTCCACCCAGCTCATGCAGAGCCAGCAACGCCGCGCCGCTGTCCCCAGTGTCGGCGACGGTGGTGAGTCCCTGACTCCATCCCTCCCGGATCCCCTGCTTAGCCGCCGCAAGAAAATCTGCTGGTGACCGCTCCGGCCTTGAGTGCAATCACTCTCCGGATCCAGGAGGGGAAATCCTGTTCAGTCGACCTGACCGTCGAGACCGGTGAGCTCCAGGTGGGTGTGGGTGTTGACCAGACCGGGTATGAGAGCACTCGAGGGAAACTCGGCCTCCTCCACCCCCGGAGGCGCAGGCACCACGGCATCGGGACCGACGGCGGTTATCCGCCCATCCGGCCCAAGCAGCACGGCGCCGTCGGCGATGGGGGCTCGATCGATCGGGAGCACCCAGGCGGCACGGCACCGGAGCGCCATCATCTACGGTCGGTTCTGCAGTGGGTTGCTCTGGCTGTTTCCGAACGGCGAGTGGATGGGGCAGAACTCCTTCGGCTCCGTTCCCGGTATGAAGGACTCCACGTACAACGAATCTTTGGGGCAGAATGGCGTGAACTTGTAGCCCGTCCCGCGATCGATCTCCACAAAGGTCAGTCCCTCGGGCCGGGTCCAGGCGGCCGGGGTCGGGCGCCGCTCGTAGATCTCGCGCATCATGGCTGTCCAGGCCGGCGCGGCCAACCGGCCGCCCTGCGCATTGCCCATGATCTTCTGCGGCTTGTCCATCCCGATCCAGAGACCGGTGACCAGGTCGGGCGTGAAGCCGATGAACCACACGTCGGTGTAGTCGTTGGTCGTGCCGGTCTTGCCGCCGGCGGCGATGGGGAACCGGGCGCCCGACCGTGCTGGCGGCGGTGCCGCGACGAACCACGTCACGCATCCCGTCCACCATGAGCCAGGCGAGGGCCGAATCCATCACGACCTCGCTGCGCGGCTTGGGTGCCCACACGGTGTTGCCGGCCCGGTCTTCCACCCGTTCGATGGCGTACGGCGTGGTGCGGGTGCCGAGAGTCGCGAAGGCGCTGTAGGCGGAGATGATCTCCAGCGGGATCACGTCCGCCGATCCGATATAGATCGAAGGATAGGGCGGGATGTTCGTGGTGATGCCGAAGCGCGCGGCTTCGCCGATCACGGCCTGAGGCCCGATCTCCATGCCCAGCTTGATGGCGATGATGTTGCGCGACTTGTAGAGCGCCTCGCGCAGCGTCATGGCGCCTTCGAACTTGTTGTCGTAGTTCGCCGGCTCCCACGGCGGCTCGCCGGGACGCATCTCAACGCTGATCGGATCGTCCACCATGATGGTGGACCACGGGTAGCCGGCCCGGAGCGCTGCCGCGTATACGAAGGGCTTGAAGGTGGATCCGGGCTGCCGTGTCGCCTGAGTGGCGCGGTTGAACTTGCTGTCGTTGAAGTCCCGGCCTCCGACCATCGCGCGGATAGCGCCGGTCTTCGCTTCGAGGGTGACTGCCAGCCCCTGCAGGTACGGCGTCGGGACCGGTGATTCGCTCTGGTCTTCCCGCTTCTCGATGTACTGGCTGTAGGTCGGGTGCTCGTACTCCCCGTAGGTCCCGCTTTCGATCGCATCGAGCTGCTGGGTCAGCGCCCGTTCCGCCGCCTGCTGCATGTCGAGGTCGATCGTCGTGTAAATCCGCAGACCATTGGTGTAGAGATCGGGACCAAAGCGAGTATCGAGCTGTTGCCGGACGTATTCGATGAAATACGGCGCAACCTCGCTGAAGTCGGAGCGGGACGACAGCACCAGCGGATACGACTTCCACCGCTCCGCGTCGGCTTTGGAGAGAAGTCCCGCCTCTTCCATCAAGGTCAGGATGATGTTGCGACGATAGACCGCGAGATCCGGATTCTTGCGCGGGTTATACCGGCTCGGCGCCTTGGGGAGTGCCGCCAGAGTCGCCGCCTCGGCCACATTGAGATCCCGAACCGACTTGCCGAAGTACCGCTGGGAGGCGGACTCGACGCCGTAGGCCCGGTTGCCGAGATCGATCTGGTTCAGATAGAACTCGAGAATCTTGTCCTTGGGAAAATTCCGCTCGATGTCGTAGGCAACCTGTACCTCGCGCAGCTTGCGCCGGATGGTGCGGTCCTGTCCGCTGATGTCTTCGGGGAAAAGGTTCCGGGCCAACTGCATCGTGATCGTGGAGAACCCCTGCGCCACGCCGCCGTGCCGGAAATTCGCCCACAACGCACCGAAGAAACGGAACCAGTCTACCCCGTGGTGATCGTAGAACCGCTTGTCCTCGGTGACCACGAAGGCGGCCACCACGGCTGGCGAGATCTGGCTCAGCGGAACCAGGGTCCGGCGCTGAAGCCCGAGATCGGTAATGAGCCGCCCGTCGGCGGCGTACACCTTGGATGCCTGCTGGGGATCGTAGCCCTTGTCGACCAGGCTCGCGGTGGATGGGCAAGCGGCACCCGCGCAGGCGCGCCGCCACGAACCGAACACGAGCCCGGCGAGGAGCATCACGGTGGCGAGTACGCCGGTGATGACGTTGCTACGGATCCGGGGGGTAAACCACCAGCGGCTGAGCGTCTCAAGCATGATTGGAATCTAGATGGATGCAGGGAGTGGGGAGTAGGTGGTGGGGAGTGGGGTGGATGGGAGAGTGAGACGGGAGATGGGAGACGGGAGACGGGAGACGGGAGACGGGAGACGGGAGACGGGAGCGCCACGAAGCTTTCCCTACACCCCACTACCCACTACCCACTACCCATCACCAACTGTCTATTCTTGCCCGACCAATAGGCCACCCCTAACATTCCGCGCCCATGCCTGACCTTTTCAGCCTTCTCAGCGAGCGTGGATTCGTTCACGACGCGACCCCGGGTCTGCCCGACCGATTGCAGCAGGGGCCGATTACGGGATACGTCGGGTTCGATCCGACAGCGGATTCGCTGCATGTCGGAAATCTGGTTCCGGTGATGGGATTGGCCTGGCTCCAGCGGACCGGAGGAACGCCCATCGTGGTCATTGGCGGCGGCACCGGCATGGTGGGAGATCCCAGCGGGAAGCGGGGAGAGCGCCCGATCCTCTCGGTCGAGCGCATCGATGCCAACGCCCAGGCGATCAGGACGCAGCTGGAGCGGTTTCTCACCTTCGAGGGCGCCAACGCGGCGAGGATGAGGAACAATGCCGACTGGCTGCGACCGATCCGGCTCCTGGATTTCCTCCGCGACACCGGGAAGCACTTCACCATCAGCTATATGCTGCAGAAGGAATCGGTGAAGAGCCGGATGGAGACGGGAATCTCGTTCACCGAATTCAGCTACATGCTGACCCAGGCGTACGACTTCTGGCACCTCTTCCGCACCGATGGCTGCGAGCTGCAGATGGGTGGTAGCGACCAGTGGGGCAACATCACCGCGGGCACCGAGCTGATCGGGCGGCGGGAGGCCAAGAGTGCGCACGCCCTGGTCTTCCCGCTCATCACCACGGCGTCAGGAGCCAAGTTCGGGAAGAGCGAGGACGAGAACGTCTGGCTCGATGCTGGCGAAGACGAGCCCGTACAAGTTCTACCAATTCTGGCTCAACACCGACGACAGGGACCTGGAGCGGTGCCTCAAGTTCTTCACCTTCCTGTCGCTCGAGGAGATCCGTCGCGTGATGGACCAGCAGGCGAGCGATCCGGGCCAGCGCGCGGCTCATCGGCTCCTCGCCGAGGAATTGACCAGCCGGGTGCACGGGGCGGACACGGCCAGGCGGGTGGTCGCCGCGAGCCGCCTGCTCTTTGGTGGACAGGATCTCCGGGCAGCCGAGGCCACGGTGTTCCAGACCCTGGCCGATGAGATTCCGACTCTGCGGATGGCGCGAGCCGAGGTGGAGGGACTTTCGTTGATCGATTTGCTGGTCAAGGCCGGGCTGGCGAGCTCCAAGAGCGACGCTCGCCGGGGCATTCAGGGGAAGGGATTCTCCCTCAACGCTGAACCGGTGAGTGACGTGGACCGCATTCTGGGCGAAGCAGACCTGCTGGCCGGCGGACATGCAATGTTGCAGAAGGGCAAGAAGAACTACGCGCTACTGGTAGCGGAATCCTAGACTCCTTCCAGCCGTTCCCCCGTTTCCGGAGATCTCCACGATGAGCGACTTCACGCGGTTCCTCAACGAGTACGGAGTCATCGGCCTGGCCATCGCGGTGATCATTGGAGGGAAAGCCGGGGAGCTGGTGAAGGCGATCGTGGACGGGCTCCTGATGCCCATCGTCGGGATGGTTTTGCCCGGCGGAGACTGGCAGAAGTGGATGCTTGGTCCCTTCGCCATCGGGTCAGTCCTGGCGGCGCTACTCAACTTCCTTGTCGTCGCCTTTCTGGTGTACTGGTTTGCCAAGAAGGTGTTGAAGGAGGAGATGGTGGCGAAGAAGTAGACGGGAGACGGAGACGAGACGGGAGACGGGAGACGGGAGACGAGGGAGACTGAAAGGACCAGAGGGTCGTTGCTGTTCCCGTCTCCCGTCTCCCGTCTCCCGTCTCCCGCTTCTCTACCACCGGGTCCGTCTCGTCGATCGGGGCGACCGGGCGCCCAGCATACCAAACACACCGCGTACCAGTTCCCTCCCCACCGTTCTCGCGATGGTAGTACCCAGGGCTCCGAGCACCGCTCCCCCGACAACCGCCCCGACCGACTTTCCAACCTTTCCCGCGGGTTTGGCCTCCGGTGCCGGCGCTTCAGGCGCGGTCTTGGCCAGCCGCGAGGCGAGGATCTCCCGGGCGCTCTCCCGATCGATCGTGGTGCCGTAGGCCTTCACGAGATCCGACTGCCGGATGTCGGCTTGAAGCTCATCCGGTGTGAGAGGTGCCATCCGGGACGCGGGAGGAATCAATCGAGTCGGCATGACGGGAGTGGGAACCCCGCGCGGATCGAGTACGGTGACGACCGCCTCTCCGATGCCGAGCGAGGTGAGCACCTCCTCCAGATCGAGATAAGGAGCCTTGGGGTAGGTGCGGGCTGTGGCGGCCAGCAGACGCTCGTCATCCGGGGTGTGGGCCCGGAGGGCATGCTGCACCCGGTTGCTCAGTTGGGCCAGAACGTCCGGCGGTACGTCCTTGGGGGTCTGGGTGACGAAGTACACGCCGACGCCTTTCGAGCGAATCAGCCGCACCACTTGCTCGACCTGCTCAAGGAAGGGCTTGGGAGCATCCTGGAAGAGGAGGTGCGCCTCGTCGAAGAAGAACACGAGCTTGGGGCGGTCGAGATCTCCTGCTTCGGGCAGGTTGTGATACAGGTCGGCCAGCAGCCACATCATGAAGGTGGAGAAGAGCCGCGGCTTGTCCTGCGCGTCGGCCAGCTCGAGACAGGTGACGACACCGCGACCATCGGAGGTCCTGGCCAGCAGGTCGTGGACATCGAATTGCGGCTCGCCGAAAAAGGCCTGTGCACCCTGAGCCTCGAGCTCGATCATCTTCCGGAGCAGCACGCCGACCGTGGCCTCCGACATTCCGCCATACCCCGCGAGTGCTCCCTTCCCGGCATCTGAAGTCAGGAACTGCAGCACCGCCCGCAGGTCTTCGAAATCGAGGAGCGGGAGCTGGTTGTCGTCGCAGTACTTGACGACCAGGGTGAGCACGCTGGCCTGGGTGTCGTTGAGTCCCAGCACCTTCGCGAGAAGCAGGGGGCCGAAGTCACTCACGGTAGCGCGGAGCTGAACACCCAGCTTGCCGGTCAGGCTCACGAATTCGACCGGCACGCTCCCCGCCTTCCAGGCCCATCCGGTCTCCTTCGCTCGCTGCGCGACGCGGTCATTCGACTCACCGGGCATGGCGAGACCCGAGAGATCGCCCTTGATATCGGCGACAAATACCGGGACGCCGGCGGCGGAGAATTGCTCGGTGAGAAGTTGGAGCGTCTTGGTCTTGCCGGTCCCGGTCGCGCCCGCGATGAGACCATGACGATTGGTCATGGCGAGAGGGACGCGAACTTTCGGCTCCGGAATCAGCGCAGCGCCATCGAGAGCCGCACCGAAGACGATGGATGCATCGGTGAAGCCGTAGCCAGACTTCAGGACGTCAGCGAGAGATTGAGGCATAGGCGACCTCACATGGCACGATCCAGCACCTCCGCCACCCTCGCCATTTCTTCCACCGTATTGTAGCAGTGCGGCGCCAGCCGAATCACACCTTCGCGCAGACTGCAGTAGATCCCCGCCTCGCGCAGCGCGTGATACGCGGCCGACAGGTTGGGCGGTGAGACGCTGATGATCGCCGATCCACGAGGCCCGCGGGGTGAGGCGATCGGGACGCCGCGGCGTTCGGCCCATTCGACCACGGGCGCGTGCACCCCGCGCAGATGCCGTTCGATGTGTTCGATGCCGAGTGACTGCAGCAGCTCCACCGAACGGTTCATCCCGAAAAAGTCCTGGAAGGGGAGGGTCACCATCTCGTAGCGTCGAGCAGTCCCGCGCAGCAGCGGATTGTATCGGGTCAACCGGGAGAGATCATCGGTGCCTTGATACGCCATCCAGCCGGTCATTGCGGGATTCAGCTGCTCGATCAGGTCTCGCCGGACGTAGACGAACCCGGAGCCCCAGGGAGACAGGAGCCACTTCTGGGCGCCGCAGGCGAGGACATCCACCGGCGTCTCGCGGACATCGAGTGGCATCTGCCCAACACCCTGAATCGCATCGAGGACCAGCCACTTGCCGAGCTGGCGGGTCGCGGCCGAGAGGCGAGGAAGATCGATGGTGTAACCGGTAGCAAACTGGGTCCACGAGACGGCGATCGCCCGAACCTTGGGATCGGTGAGCCTGGCGTGCAGCCGTTCCTCGTCGGGCCAGCCTTGAGCCGTCACCGGAACCATCTCACACGTGACGTCCAGGTTTCTGAGGGCAAGCCAAGGGTAGACGTTGGCGGGGAACTCCCGGTCGCTCACCAGGACGATATCGCCTGAGCGGAAAGGAAGCCCTCGCGCGGCGACCGACAATCCAAACGTCGTATTGGTCGCCAGGCCGATCTCATCCACCTCCGCATTGATGAGCCGGGCGCAGAGTTCCCGTGCCCGCGCGAAGGCGCCGAACATGTCGTCGTGCTTGAGCAGGTAAGGCTTGGCGCGCTTCTGGGTGAACTCATCGACCGCCCGGCGGGTCCGTTCGGGAAGGGGTCCGATGCTCGCGTGATCGAGGTAGATGGTTTCCCGGCTCCAGGGAAACTCCTCCTTCCGTAGAGCTTCCACGTCGTAGCCGGGTGACCGGCGAACGGGAAGGGGAACGGGATCCTGAGCTGGTATGGTGTCAGTCAATCCTGAAGTCCTTCCTCACCGAGCGCTGGGGACTTAGTTCGCTGACGGCTACCGGCTAACGGCTAACGGCTTCTCTGCGTCTGACCGGCTCGCTACGTTACCCCGAACTCCACCGATCCGGCAAGCACGTGAGCTTTAGCGGGCCCTTCACCCTGGTACTAAGTGGCGGCGGTCTCAAAGGGCTGGCGCACATCGGAGTACTCCGGGCGCTGGAGGAGCGGGGCCTCGTCCCCAGCCTCGTGGTCGGAACCAGCATGGGTTCGCTGGTCGCCGCCGCGTGGGCCACTGGGATGCCAATCGGCGAGATGACCGAGCGCGGGCTCCGGGTCAAGCGGCGGGACATCTTCCAGGTGGCCCACGTGGACATGGCGCTCAAGCGGATGCAGTCGCCTGCGGTCTACCGGCGGGAACCGCTCGACAACCTGATTCAGAGCCTGGCTGGCGACCGCACCTTCGAAGACCTGGACCGTCCCCTCCTGGTCAACACAGTGGAGCTCAATTCCGGAGCCCAGGTGCTCTGGGGACTTCCCGGTCTTCGCAAGGTCCGGGTAGCAGACGCGGTATTCGCCTCCTGCGCCCTGCCCGGCATCCTCCCACCACGCGAGATCCAGGGTCGCCACTACGTGGACGGTGCGGTAATCGAAAACCTGCCGGTCCAGATCGCGGCGGTCCAGCGCACCTCGTTAGTTCTGGCGGTAGACGTTGGAGGCTCGGGCGCGCTCCGAGCCGAGGTCCAGGAAGCAGGCTTCGCGGCGACGTATCTCAGAGGCTATGAGATCGTGATGCAAACGTTGATGGAGACGCGGCTCCGGGAGTGGAGACACCCGACGCTGGTGCTGGTCCATCCCAGGGTCGAGCACATGTCGCTCTTCGCGTTTGGCCACAACCGCGAGCTGATCGATGAAGGATACCGTGCAACCGCGGGCGTGCTCGACTCGCTGGGCGACCAGATGGAAGGAGGCATCTATCCCAAGAAGCGGGTCGAGGTCCGGGTTGACCGCTCCCGCTGCATCGGCTGCGGCATGTGTGCGATGCACTCGCCCGCCGTGTTCCGGATGGCCGATGACCAGCGCGCCGAGGTCATCGCACCGGTTCAGACCTGGTCTCCGCTCGATGGAGCCTACGTTCGCAATTGTCCCACCTATGCGATCAGCGTCCGGCTGGCGCCGCCGGGAGTGTGATCCCGGCTTCGATCGCAAGGAGATCCTCGACTACCCGGTCCCAATTGAGGCGACGCTCGACCTCGAGTCGTCCTCCGGCGCCCAGTTTTCGCGCAAGATCCTCGTCATTCATTACCTGCCTGACCGCCTGGGTAGCCGCCTCGAGGTTCCCCGGCTCAACCAGTAGACCAGTCACTCCCTCCTGCACCGCATCAGGAATTCCACCGCTGCGGCATGCTACGACCGGCACGCCACACGCTGAGGCTTCGACCAGCGACAATCCGAATCCCTCGACCTGAAGCGGCAGCTCGCGGGAGAGACCCAGATACAAAGACGCAGTGCAGTAGAGCGCCGGCAGGTCTTCGTCGGATACTTCTCCCAGGAACCGCACTCGATCCTTCAACCCCTTCCGCTCAACCTCAGCCGAAAGCGCGTCACTTGCGGGACCGGTGCCTGCGATCGCATAGCCGAGGTCAGGGAATTCCGACGCCAGCCGTTCGAGGACCAGAATCCCCGTGTCCACTCCCTTGTGTTCGACCAACCGGGTAACGGTGAGAAGCCATCGCCTCTCGCCCAAGCCGAAACGGCGCCGCAGATCCTCCGTCCCGATCCCGGGGTGAAATCGCCTGGGATCCGCTCCCAGAGGGACAGCGTGCAAGCGGTCCTGAACCGAGAGACCGAGTGAATCGCAGAGGCTGGCCGCCCGAGCACGAGTCCAGCCGCTGATTGCTACCAGGGCGGATGCCGTCCCGAGCAAGCGACGGGCTATCGCCCGTTTCATCGGCGATCGTCGCGTTTGTCTCTCGATCAACAGCAGATCGAGCCCGTAGAGGATGACGCCATAAGGGATCCCCCTCCGTGCCCGGAGCCACAGCGCGGGATAGCCGGCTGGCTTCAGGTTTCCGACCCAGACGAAGCGAGTCGCTTCCCGGTCACTCAACGCGAGCACTCGGGACGACCAGCGTCGCAACCCGGCGAGTGTCCGCAGCCGATCGCTCGGCACCTCGAGGCGATCGATTCCATCCTCGACGGCTTGATTTCTATGGGGGGCATCACCGGTCGAGACGAGGAGTTCATCCGGGGGATAATGCCGCGCGATTTCCGAAAGGCACCGGGCGATGCCCCCCGACATGGGCGGGAAGTCGTATGCGAGAAGGAGAGTGCGAGCCAGAGACGCCTCAGTGGCCGGCCTGGCCAAGAACGTCGCGATAGACGGCGAGCGTTCCTGAAACCGTGCGGTCCAGCGAAAAATCTTCCCGAGCGGTGCGGCGGCCGGCTGCGCCAAGCCGTTCCCGAAGGTTCTGATCTCCCAGTAGCTCGTCAATCGCCTGAGCCCATCGCTCTGGCGAGTCGAGCGGGAGCAACCTTCCGTTTATCCCATCCTTCAGGACGTAGGCGTTACCCGGTACCGCCGAGGCCACGACCGGACATCCTAAAGCCAGCGCCTCGAGCAGAGCCTGGGACAAGCCCTCGTCCCAAGTAGGCAGAAGGGCCAAGTCGGCCAACTCGTAGAGCGGGCGGATGTCCCGCTCGAAGTTGAAGGAAACGACTGCGTGGCGGTCGGGCACCTTCGCAACGAGATGAGAAAAAGCATCCTCGCCGGCGCCGGCCATGACGAGTCGCACCGGCGCCGTCACCGAATGAAGGGCGCGAAGGACTACATCCTGCGCCTTGCGCCGGGCCGCGATAAGAACCGTTCGGCGATTGGGATCCCACTCGATGCGGCCCCGCCAGGCCTCCACCTCAGCGGTCGATAGCGGACGGTCCACCCGTGCGGTGATCAGGCCATTGGGCACCACGGCGATCTTTCGGCGCGGAATCCCCCGGCGGGCGAGTGCTTCGGCAACGGCAGGACTCACGGCGATCACTCGGGAAGCGACTCGGCCTGAGAGCCAGTTCTCGAGGTAAAAACTTCGCGGCATTTGGCGGCGGGTGACAACCAGGGAAGCCGTGAGACGGCGACTCAGACCGAGCCAGGTCAGCGCCTTCCGGTCTCGAGCGGAATGGGAGTTGACCACGTCCACCGGATGACGGGCGAGGAGATCGCGAAGCAGGGCCGCGTTGTGGCGCCGGCCGCGGCGGGCAAAGGGAAGCGCGTCCACCTCGAGTCCGGCGCTTCGCGCATCCTCTTCCAATTCCGAACCGACGGGACAAGCGAATCGAATCTTCACGCCCCGCTCGGCAAGCCCGATGCTGAGATGGAGAGTCGAGAGCGAGGCTCCGGTGCCGCCGGGCTGCTGGATGACCTGAAGGACTCTTAACCCGTCTCCCGAGGTGCGCGGAGGCTCGCGAGCAGAGTCAGCGACAGGTCGCATCTGGGGCATGGGTTCGGTAAGATACCGCATGCGTGTGGCGGTTGTCGGGGCCGGGAGCCCGCTCAAGACCGAGGCATCCATCACGCGCGCCTGCCGAAGCCTCGGCTGCGAGACACTCCATCTCAACGTGCCGGGTACGAGCCAGTGGCTCGGTCCGCTTGCGCCGCCTTTGCTCTGGCGTCGGATGGCAGGGTTTCGTCCCGACTTCGTGATCCTGACAGTCCGCGCGATTCGTCTCGGAGAGCACTACCTCACCCGCATCACCGAACGGTTCCCCACCGCCTTCTGGTATTTCGACTACCTGCTCACCCCCGACGCCGTGAAAGTGGCCCGGCTCGCCGGAACCACCTTCGTCAGCTCCACCCAGCATGTCGGCCATCTGGGAGCGGCAGGAGTAGGCAAGGTCCATTTCATGCCTCAGGGTGTAGACCCGGAGGTCGACAGACCTCCGGATGAAGTTCCGGAATCATTTGTCTGTGAGGTGTCGTTCATAGGGTCGGGCCAGTACCTGGCGCGGCATGAACCGCTTCGGAGAATCGCGGGGTCGGCACGGCTCCAGGTGCGCGGACCCGGCTGGACACCCCCACCAGTGGGAATTCCTGTCGTTGGAGGAGAGACCCGAGGCCTCCCCTTCACTCAAGCCACCGCAGGGGCGGCGATCAGCCTCGGCCTTCACGCCTATCCGGAACAGGCTCTGGGCGGGTATTCCAGCTCCAACCGGATGTGGAAGGTCCTGGGAGCAGGAGGCTTTTTCCTGGGAGAGTACAGCACGGGAATCGAGCAGTTCGCGCGCGATGGCAAGCACTGTGCGTGGTTCCACTCAACCGAAGAGATGCTGGCCCGTATCAGTCACTTTCTGGTGAGAGCAGAGGAGCGAAGAGACATCGCAAAAGCGGGGCGGGCGCACGCGTTGGCCCGTCATACCTACGCGCACCGCGTGGAACTGATTCTCAGAGGGAAAGGATACGAGACGACCTGAGCGGACTCAACTCTTCGGCGACTCCTGCAAGGCGTCGGCAAGCATGGCGGACATACGGTGCATGTACGTGTGGTTGGAAAGGGAGCGCTGGCGAGCTGAATTCGCCAACCGGTCCCGGTAGGTGTCCTGCTGCAAGGCGCGTTTGACCTGGCCCTTGAGCTCCGCTGGGTTTTCGAAGACCAGGACCTCCCGCCCGTCCTCGAAATGGAGCGGAAGGTCCGCTCGCGCATCCACGACTTGAGCCACTCCGATGCTGCTGAGCTCGAAGAGGCGCTGGTTGCACCCTCGACCCTGGTGGGCGGGGTCGTCGTCCAGCGCATGGTGGACATTGATCCCAACCGTGGCCCCGGCATAGGCCCGCACGTAGTCCTCCACGGTGGGCAGGTCTCCCCGGCAGTAGTCCCGGAGCGAAGTCTTTTTCCAGCTGTCCCCCCAGACCGCGAGGCCAAATTCTACCACCTCATTGAGCAGCGCTTCCCGCCGAGGAGTCGCCTCGCCGGCAAAGACCACATTGGCGCGGAATGGGCCCTTGGCACGCATCGGCTTGTACACCGAAGGGTCACAACCCAGAGGCAGGAATACAGCCGGGGTCACGCCCCCTCGCTGCACCTCCTCGGTCACATCGGTCCCCGTCAGGTACATGCGGTCGTAGGCCGGCGCCAGCTGTCGGGCAGGATTCACCACCCGCAGATCGCCCGGGAACCAGTTCACCCATCGCGCGGAGTATCCGCTTCGCACTGCACGGATGGAGACGGCGTCGAGCCCGAAGCCTCCCATCGCGATCACCAGCTGCGGCTTGTGGCTGTCGAGCGCTTTCACCAGTCGCGCCTCGAAGTCCCGTCCGGCCAGCCGTTCGAGCCAGCCGGCCTGCTCCGGATCGAGGGTGGCCACCGCACAGCCCAGTCGTTCGAGGGCGCGACAGCGCAAGCCATTGTGGGCGTGGACGCTGTCATCCTGCCGACCGATGAAGAGGACCCGCGTTCCCCTGAAGCTGCTCACGAAGTGAACTCCGGACTCGGGATTGACGGACGCCCGGTGCGTCGCACGGAACGTTCCAGTCGGTGGCCCTCGTACAAGTCACGATAGCGCCCGCCCTGGGCCAGGAGCGAGTCATGGGTACCGCGCTCGATGATCTGGCCGTGCTCCAGCACCAGGATCAGATCCGCGTGGCGGATGGTCGACAGCCGGTGGGCGATCACCAGCACGGTGCGGTGCTGCATCAACCGGTCAATCGCCTCCCGCACCAGTCGTTCCGACTCGGGGTCGAGGGCGCTCGTCGCCTCATCGAGCACGAGGATGGGGGGGTCTTTGAGCAGGGCCCGCGCGATCGCGATCCGCTGCCGCTGACCACCCGAGAGCCGGGCTCCGCGCTCCCCCACGACAGTGTCATAGCCCATCGGTAACTGGGCGACGAAGTCGTGGGCGTTCGCCGCTCTTGCAGCCTCCTCCACGTCCTCGCGGCTGGCTCCGGGACGGCCGTAGGCAATGTTGGCGTGCACGCTATCGTGCAAGAGCACCGCATCCTGTCCCACGACACCCATCAGGGAACGCACCGAGCTCCGGCTCAAGGTATCGAGCGGCACATCATCCATCAGAATGCGTCCCCGAGTCGGCTCCCGAAAGCGGATCAACAGTTCGGCGATGGTGCTCTTCCCCGCCCCCGATGGTCCCACCAGGGCGACGATCGAGCCGCGCGGCAAGGCGAAGGAAACGTCCTGCAACACCCAGTGCGGCGCCGCGGAAGCTCGTCCCAACCGGCCATACTCGAACCAGACCCCGTCGAAAACGACCGCCCGTGCGAATCGCGCCTCGCCCAAGCCCGGCGGCTCGGCCTCGGGAAGGGGTAAATCGAGCACCTCGAATACCCGCTCCGCACTCCCCAGTGCCACGGCCATCTGGTTGGGAAACTGAGTGAGCGCCTTGAGCGGCGCCATCATTTTGAGCGCGGCAACCAGGAATACCATCAGCGCCTGAGGGCTTAGAGCACCACCACCGCTGAAGGCCGGAGTCGCACCGACTCCAATCAAGAGCACCAGCAGGAGTCCTCCGAACAACTCGCTCAGCGGAGCAGTCAACGTGGCCAGGCGCTGGGCCCTCACCGTCCGCTGCCGGTACCGGCTGGCCTGTTCGCGGAATCGCCTGCTTTCCCGTTCTTCCCCGCCGAACGCACGCACCAGTTTCACCGCGCCCAGTCGCTCGGCGACACTTGCGGTCATCTCTCCCGCTTCATCCGCCCGCGCCCGGGAGTAGCGTCTCAGCCGCTTGAGCAGCGCCCGGATGGTCACCAGCAGAACCGGGGCGGCCGCCAGCGCGATCAAGGTGAGGCGCCAGGAGATCTGGGTCAGCACCAGGAGCGTGGTGCAGATGACCACGAGATTCTGAAAAAACGACGCCAGACCGGCGCTCACAACCCCCTTGGATGCGTCGGCGTCCTGCATGACCCGGGAGCTGATCTGCCCACTCCGGGTCCGCTCGAAGAAACCCAGATCAAGCCGCAGCAGGTGGTCGAAAAGCTGGGTGCGAAGGTCGCGCACGAGGCTTTCCTGGATCTGCACGCTGATCTGCCCGGAGACATAAGCGAGGGCATTCTTGAGCACGAGCGCTACGAGAAGGAGCAGAACCAGACGTACCGTCGCCGCCGTCGGCGAAACGCCAGTCAACAACGGCGAGAGGACGTTGGCCACCAGAGCTTCGAGCTTGGTCCCACCACCGGGGGGCGGAGCCGACGCGAAGATCTGTTGCAGGAGCGGAATGAGGATGACCAGCGTGACGCCATCCAGCAGCGATGCCAGCGTCGTGGTGAGGAGACCCAGGGAGAAGCGGAGGCGATAAGGCCTCAGGTACCCGAGCAGCCGGCGAGTCGAGCCGCGCCGGGGCGAATGCCTCGCGGAGGAACTACGAGCCACGGCGGGGCTGGAGCAGCGCGATGGGGAGCACCATTTCTTCCGGAGTCACGCCGCCATGAAGAAACGCGCCCCGGTAGCGTGCCTGATACTCCCTGAGCTTCGTGGGATAGACGAAGAACCGGTCGCCGGTGGCGAGCAGCATCCGGGTTCCCGGTGTGCGTGGCGGGAGGCCCCACGCAGTCAGGTCGTCCACCGCAATCGCGGCCTCCCGCTCCTGGGCTCGAAGATCCTCCCCGAACTTGTAGCGCAGGTTCGCCGTCGCGTCCCGGCGAGCGTAGACCGTGGCCGGAGTGTGACAGTGGATCGACCCATGATCCGTGGTAAGCAGCACCGGCACGGAGCGACGCTCGGCTTCCCGCAAGGCGTGCCACAGGGAGGAACGCTCGAACCAGGTCCGGGTCAGACTGCGAAGGGCGGAGGTATCCCGCGCCACCTCGAACAGTGTCGAATTCTCGGTCCGACCGTGGGTCAGCTGATCAATGAAGTTGAAGACCAGCGCCGTCACTCCATCGTGCGCGAGGTGCGCGGGAAGTCGAGTCAACAGGGCCTCACCGTCGGCGGCAGTGAAGACCTTCTCATAGTGCACCGGCACCGGCTTGCCCGTCAGGTCCTTGAGCTGCTCGGTCATCAACTCCGCTTCGTGCGCGTTGAGGCTCGCGTCGTCGCTGTCCTTCCACCATGCTGGGTGGCGGGTGGCAAGCTCCGAAGGGAAAAGGCCGCTGAAGATTGCGTTCCGCGCGAAGGGAGTCGCGGTGGGGAGGATCGAGAAGTAGTAGGCCGTCTCGATATCGAAGCGGGAGCTGACCAGTGGGCGAATGGCCTCCCACTGATCGAGCCGAAGACAATCCACCACGACCAGCATCGCCTTGCCGTGCTGGCGATACAGCGGCAGGAGGAACTCGGCGCCGATGTCTACACTGAGTGGTGGCCGGTCTCCCCCACCCTCCTTGAGCCACCGGGGATAGTGCTGCTCGATGAACCGGGAAAAATCCTGCCGCATGCTGATCTGCAGGGTGCGCAGAGCCTCGGAGAGACCGGGCTCGTCCGCCTCGCCCAGCCGGACCTCCCAGGTCGCCAGCTCGGCGGCGAGCTCCATCCACTCTCTCCACGCCATCGGGGCACCGCGACGGGATTCCAGATCCCGGAAACGGGTCGCGAAGTCTCGCGAGAGCCGCTGCTGGCGGATCCTGTCCCCGTCCAGAAGCCGAGTCACGACACTGAGGATCTGCCGAGGATTGACCGGCTTGACCAGGTAGTCGGCGATCTCGGACCCGATCGCGTCCTTGAGCGTGCCGGCTTCTTCGCTCTTGGTCACCATCACGACCGGCATGGCGTGATCGATTCCCCGGATCGCCTGGAGCAGCTCGAGGCCGCGGCGACCCGGCATGTGCTCATCGAGCAGGACCACGCCGTAGGGCTGGCGCTGCAGCAGGACGAGAGCGTCGTCTCCGTGGGCCGCCTTGTCCACGACGAAGCCCTGCTGCTCGAGGAACATGGTATGCGACGTAAGGGTCTCGACCTCATCGTCGACCCAGAGAATTCGTTTCGGGCGAGGCATGGATGAATTATAGGCAAGGCCGCACCCCGGCGGGCGGGTGGGCAGGAGTCAGGCTAGCTTATTCCGGTGCCCAGCGACCCGCGAATCCTGGCCGTCCGTTTCAGCTCCATCGGCGACGTCTTGCTCATCACTCCTCTGCTCCGGGCCTTGCGTGCCCGGCATCCAGGGGCGACCATCACGGCGCTGACCAAGTCCGCATTTGCTCCACTGCTCTCCGATAACCCGCATCTCAACGATGTGCTGACCCTGGACCCCCAGGATTCGATCGCGGCCATGGCCCGGGAGCTTCGACTCAGGAACTACACTCATCTCCTCGACCTGCACGGCAGCCTGAGGTCTCGGGTTCTTCGGCTGCTGGTGCCGGGGCGGTGGAGCGGCTTCGATGCCCGCCGGCGCCAGCGTCGCGCCCTGATCCGCTACAAACGCAACCTCTACCGGGACATCCTGCCGGTACCCGAGCGCTACTTCGAGGCTGCCCGAGACCTCGACGTGACACCGGACCAGGCGCCGGCCGAAATGCACCTGCATCCTTCGGCCAAAGAGAATGCGGCACGCTGGTTGTCCGAGAATGGCCTGAATGGAGACCGGAAGCTTCTGGTCGTCGCCCCCGGCGCGGCCCATGCCACCAAACGCTGGCCGCAGGATCACTGGCGCAAGCTGGTAGAGTCGGTAACCGGCTCCGGAGCCCGGGTCGCCGTGATCGGCGGCCCGGAGGATGATGCTCTCTGCGCCGGCGTGGCCGCGGCTGGCAACGGCTTGGCGGCTTCGGCCGCCGGCCAACTGGGACTCCAGGAATCGGGGGCGGTGCTGGCGCGCGCGGCGGTTGCAGTTACCGGAGACACCGGGGTCATGCACATGGCTACTGCGATCGGCACGCCGGTCGTTGCCCTGTTCGGCCCCACCGTCCAGGCCTTCGGGTTCTTTCCCTACCGGGCGCGGGCGACGGTTTTGCAACGCGACCTGGGATGTCGTCCTTGCAGTGCCAAGGGCACTCCACGGTGTCCCCTGGTGCACCATCGTTGCCTGAAGGAGATCACGCCTGCAGAAGTCGAACTCGCTCTCACCGAGCTGAGCGCATGAACGGCTGGGATCCGGCGGCAATCGAGCTAATTTCACTCCTCGCCCGCAGTGCCCGGGGCCCCCGGCGCGAGGGACTCTTCGCATTGTGGCTGACGCTTCGGGTGGCGCAGGACCTTCAACTCGAGCCACCGCTCACAGAGCGCAATGTACGGCGTCGGATAACGGCACTCGAGTCGCGCATGTCCAGCCTCACCGTCCCCGCCCCGCTCCGGCGGGCCCTCACAGCAGCCCTGCACCAGTTGCGCGACGCCACGCGGGAATCGGTGCCCGGCATCCTCAATGCGTTGGTCGCCCCGGCCCGGGAAGCTGCGGGCCAGGAGGCGGCCGAAGCCGTCCGCAAGGCCGAAAGGACTGCTCGTCAGGCATTGCATCCCCTCGGTCGCTGACCAAAGGCGTATAATTGAGGCATGCAACGCCCCCGCCCTTCTCATAACAAGGAACCTTCCACCACCGTCGAGGCGCTGGTCCAGCGAATGGACGCGCGCAGCGACGGCACGGTGGCGACCGATACCGTTCCGACCGGCTTCCCCTCGCTTGATCGGATGCTCGCAGGCGGGTTCCGGCGTCAGGACCTGATCGTTCTGGCGGGTGATGTGGGAAGCGGGAAGTCGTCGCTGGGACTCGCGATGGCCATCCGGGGTGCCCAGTCTGGAGTGCCCACGGTCTTCCTGTCGGGGGAGATGACGGAAGATCGCCTCATGGAACGGGCCCTGGCCCTCGAGGCCCGGGTGCCGGTAGACGCGCTCCGAAGCGGAGCACTCGACGATGTGAGCCGTGCCTCGGTCGGTGCGGCGGCGCTCCGGCTCCGTGACCTTCCGCTGCAGGTCCGGTCGCTCAGCGGACAGCGATTCACCGAGGTGTCGGAGGCACTGGATACGGTGCCCCGCCGAGCGCTTCTGGTGATTGATTCGTTGCAGATGACCGCACCGCCGACCTCGGCCAATGGGCCTGACGAAGCGGTGGCAGGTGCGGCTCGAGCACTCAAGGCACTGGCGCTGGATCATGATGTCGCGGTACTGGTCCTGGCCCAGCTACCGGGCCTCAAGCCCAGTCGACGGGATCCCCGCCCCTCGCTCGAAGACCTGGGTGGCCTGGGAGTGGTGAAGCAAGTGGCGGATGTGGTCCTGGCGATCTACCGCGAAGAGATGTACCGGCCGGCGGGTGGGGTCGAAGGAGCGACAGAGCTCATCGTGGCCAAGAATCGCAACGGCACGACTGGTTTCGTCGACCTCTACTTCTACCACGAATGGCTGCGGTTCGAGGATATGGTCGAACCGGGGAGATAATTCTTCCTATTGCACTGACGACGGAGCCTTAGCCCCGGCGATATCGATCAGGCTTCCATCCTCCCCGCTGACCTTGGTGATCGTGACCCAGAGGGGCCGCTTCACTCCTTCCGCGTACATCACAATGACGCCTTCACGGGTCTTGATGTCGCTCACCAGTCGCCAGTTGTTCTTGCTGAAGTAATTGCGATAGTAGGTCGCGATCTCCTCCGGACCCTCGGAGCTCTTGAAGCGGATCTGAGTCGCATCCTCACCGCCGGCATGGGAGATGGCTTCTCCGTCGGGTGGGACCGGGAGCTCGGGAATGGTCTCGGCGATCGGAGGCATCTTGGGCCGGTCTTCCTTGCAGGCCAGAGCAAGAACCAGCGCGACAGCCAGAAGTTGTGGACGCATAGGCGGCGGAGATTAGTGGTGGGCCCCTAGGGGGTCAATGGCCGGGAAGCCGTCAGCCATCAGCCGTCAGCCATAAAGCGTAAGCGATTCACGCTTTCTGGTCCTCTTTCGTGGTCGGGGACGGGCTTAATGCGTGTGGTTTAAGGCTTATGGCCGAAGACTGTCTCCCCCCCAACTGGCCTCCGCTGTATTATCCGGTCAGATCTCGCCAGAGCAGAATCCAGGAGCCGCGGCATGGCTGGCCATAGCAAGTGGAAACAAATCAAACGCAAGAAGGCGATCGCCGACCAGAAACGCGGCGCCTCCTGGACCAAGGCCATCCGCGAAATCACCGTGGCGGCCAAGGCCGGTGGTGGCGATCCGGGCGGTAATCCCCGCCTTCGCACGGCGATTGACGCCGCCAAGGCCGTCAACATGCCGGCCGACAACATCGATCGGGCCATCAAGAAGGGAACCGGAGAGCTCGAGGGCGCGGTCTACGAGGAAGTCACCTACGAGGGCTACGGGCCGGGTGGCGCCGCGATCCTGATCGAGGCGACCACCGACAACGCGAACCGCACGGTGGCCGAGATCCGCCATGCGTTCAGCCGCAACAGCGGCAACCTCGGCGCCACCAATTCGGTGGCCTGGATGTTCGAGCGCAAAGGCCAGATCTACATCGACGCAACCAAGTTCGATGAAGACACGGCACTCGAGGCCGCACTCGACGCCGGGGCCGAAGACTTCGTCCGCGATGGCGAGCAGTACGTGGTATCCACCACCCCGCACAGCTTCCACGCGGTGCAGGACGCCTTGAAGGCCAAGCGTTACACCATCGAAACTGCCGAGCTTGCGATGGTCCCCAAGAACACGGTGCGAGTCGAGGGCAAGCAGGCGGAGCAGATGCTCCGGCTCATGGAAACGCTGGAAGAGCTGGACGACGTTTCGAAGGTCTTTTCCAACTTCGACATCGACGCGGCCGCGATGGCGGAGGCGGAGACATCGGCCTGAGCCGTCACCTCCCGTGAGGGTGCTCGGCATCGATCCGGGCACCGCGATTACGGGCTACGGTGTCGTCGAAGCCCGGATTGGCCGGGCCCCGCAATTAATCGAGTGCGGGGTCATCAAGACCCTGCCCCGGGATCCCCTGCCGGAACGGCTGCGACTGATCCACGACGAATTGCTCGGCCTCATCGACCGTCTGTCCCCCGAGAGTGTCGTTGTCGAAGGGATCTTTGCGGCCCGCAATGTGAGATCGGCGCTGGTGCTGGGTCACGCGCGGGGAGCAATCCTGCTGGCGGCAGCGCTGCGGGGAGTGCCGGTCACCGAATACTCGCCCGCCGTCGTCAAACAGACGGTCGTAGGCCGCGGAGCAGCGCTCAAACCTCAGGTGGGCTTCATGGTGGCGCAGCTGCTCCGGCTCAAGAGCGCTCCCCGTCCCGCCGACGCAGCCGATGGAGTCGCCATCGCGCTCACCCATCTGCTGCGCACCGCCCCGAAAAGCCTCGCCCCCTTCCTGGGACGCCGCGGATGATCGCGCTGGTTGCCGGAATCCTTCGCTCGCGGGATGGCGACACCGTTCTGATCGAGACTTCGGGCGGAGTCGGCTACAGCATCACCCTCCCGCTCGGCGTCGTGGAAAGATTGCCGGCGGTCGGCTCCAAGGTGCAGCTCCACACCGAGCTGGTGGTGAAGGAGGATGGCTGGGCCCTCTTTGGGTTCGATCGCCCGGCGGAACGCCTCGTCTTTCAGCGACTGCTTTCCGCGAGTGGCTTCGGCCCCAGGCTGGCGCTGGCGTTGCTGTCGACGTTGGGGGCCGATCGCACCGTGCGGAGTATCCGGCAGAAGGACATCGCGGCTCTCAGCACGGTGAGCGGCATAGGAAAGAAGAAGGCCGAGCGACTGGTGCTGGAGCTGCACGACCGGTTCGAGGAGGTTGGGGGCGAGCTGCCGCCCGCTTCGATGGGGCCAAGCGAGGAGGCGCTGGCCGCCCTCACACGGCTCGGTTATCCTCCCGCGCAGGCCGAGAGCGCGGTGCGCGACGCGCTGGCCGCCGACGGCTCCTCGGATACGGCGCAGCTGATCAAGCAGGCGCTGCAGAGGCTGGCGGGGAAGCGCTAAAAAAGCGTGAGATGTGAGAAGTAAGAAGTGAGAAGGCTGCTCTCGGGACTCAGTACGCGGAAACTCGGAACTCACCTAGAGACTCCATGACTGTCGCAGCTACAACCGCCGAATGGCTCTGCACCCGATGCGGGAGCACCAATCGCCTGCTGCTTGCCTCCGGGACCCGGGAAGCGGAAGACCGTTGCATTCACTGCCACGTGAAGCACATGGTCCAGCCTGGTGACCGGCCGGTGCGGTGGGACGCCAGATCGATCGATTGATGAGCCGCCTGGAGATCACCACCCCCGACGTCCTCCCCGAGGAGACCGGCGCCGAAGCGGCGCTCCGGCCCTCTCGGCTCGACGAGTTCGTGGGGCAGGTGCAGGTGAAGGCCTCGCTCCAGATCGCGATCGATGCCGCGAAGGCCCGGGGAGAGCCGCTCGATCACACCCTCTTCTTCGGTCCGCCGGGACTCGGTAAGACGACGCTGGCGACACTGCTCGCCCGCGAGATGGGCGTTCAGCTCAGGACCACGTCGGGGCCGGTTCTCGAAAAGCCAGGCGATCTGGTGAGCCTGCTGACCACCCTGCAGCCGGGCGACGTGCTCTTCATCGACGAGATCCATCGCCTCCGTCCCGTACTCGAGGAGTTCCTCTACCCCGCGATGGAGGACTATCGGGTCGAGGTGCGCATCGCCGACGGACCCCACGCCCAGACCATTCCGATGGCGATCGAGCGCTTTACCCTGATCGGCGCCACGACCCGGTTTGGTCTGCTGACTCCACCCATGCGAGCCCGCTTCGGAATGGTGGAACGGCTGAATTTCTATCCCGCCGATGAGCTCAAGACCATCGTCGAGAGATCGGCGCAGATCCTCAATGTTCCGATCGAGCAAGAGGGAGCCGAAGAGCTGGCGAAGCGAAGCCGCGGGACACCGCGCGTGGCCAACCGCCTGTTGCGCCGGGTGCGGGACTATGCCCAGGTGCGGGCTAACGGAATCATCACGGCACAGGTTGCCCGCGACGCCCTGAGCCGGCTCAACGTGGATGAGTTCGGTCTCGACGACATGGACGCGCGCATACTCAAGACCATCATCGAGAAGTTCAGCGGCGGGCCGGTAGGTCTCAACACGGTTGCCGTGGCGGTGGGCGAAGACAGCGGGACCCTGGAGGAAGTCTACGAGCCGTACCTGATCCAGCAGGGTTTCCTCGAACGCACCGCACGGGGCCGGGTCGCAACCGCACATGCCTACCGGCGGTTCGGGATGAAGATGCCTGCTTCACAGCCGTCGATGTTTGAGTAGGAGCGGGGCGGGTTGTGGGTTGTGGGTAGTGGGTGGTGGGGAGTAGTCAAACCGGAAGCGTCGATCGCATTCCCCACAACCCACAACCCACTACCCACTACTGCTTTTCCCACCCCGTGCCCTACCACACCTCCGACTTCGACTACTCCCTCCCACCCGAGCTCATCGCGCAGTATCCCATCGCCGAGCGCGGAACCAGCCGGCTGCTCGTAGTTAGGCGGTATTATGCCGAGCTGGAAGACCGAAGCTTCGGCGATCTGACCCAGCTCATCCCTCCCGGAGACCTGCTGGTCCTGAATAGCACTCGGGTCCGGCACGCGCGGTTTCTGGGGACTCGGCCGAGCGGCGCGCCCGCGGAGGTGTTGTTGCTGCATCCGGGTACCGAGGGTGCATGGATCGCGATCGGCCGGCCCGGTTCGGCGATGAAGCCTGGCAAGCGGATCCGTCTGGCACCGGACATCGAGGTGGAAACCGTCGCGGAGTTGGAGGATGGCCAGCGCGAGATCCGATTCATCGGGGCTACTGCGGAAGAAGCGATTCGACGCCTGGGCCGGCTGCCGCTCCCTCCCTACATCGAGCGGGACCCCGATTCGAACGACGAGATCAGATATCAGACGGTATACGCGGAGCAGGAAGGGAGTGTCGCCGCGCCGACCGCGGGTCTGCACTTCACCGCCGAGATCCTCAAGGAGCTTGAGCAGCGGGACGTGCGCATCGCGCGACTCGATCTCGAAGTCGGCCCCGGGACCTTCAAGCCGGTCGAAGTCGAGGATCTCACTCGGCACCACATGCATCCGGAGCGGTTTGACATCCCCGAGGCAACGGCGACCGCGATCGCGGAGGTTCGCAAAACGAAGGGCAGCGTCTGGGCGGTCGGTACCACGGTGGTGAGAGCGCTCGAAAGCGCTGGTGCGGAAGGTGGCCTGGTGCGGTCGGGCAGCGCGGAAACCCAGCTTATGATCACACCGGGTTTTCAATTCAGGGTAGTTGATCACCTGCTAACCAACTTCCACCTCCCCCGTTCAACTCTGTTGATGCTGGTCTCCGCCTTCGCGGGCTATGATCTCACCATGGCCGCGTATCGGCACGGCGTTGCGGAGAGATACCGGTTCTACTCGTACGGAGATGCAATGTTAGTACTCTAGTACCTAGTACCGAGTAACCGATGCCGAGGACCAAATGCACTGGGCTAAGACCCCGTCTCGTTACTCGGTACTAGGTACTGGTGTTCGGTACTAGGTACTAGGTACTCGGTACTATTTTCCCCAACCCATGTTCGAATTCAAACTCGAAAGCACCCACGGCCTCGCCCGTGCCGGCACGCTCACGCTGCCGCATGGGACAGTGCGCACGCCGGCGTTCATGCCGGTGGGGACTCATGGGACTGTGCGCGGGCTTCACCCGGCCGAAGTCGAGCGCGCGGGTGCTCAGATCATCTTGGGCAACACCTACCATCTGCACCTGCGTCCGGGTGAAGCGGTGGTCCAGGCACTGGGGGGGCTGCACCGATTCTCTACCTGGCCCGGACCCATGCTCACCGACTCGGGCGGCTTTCAGGTGTTTTCACTTGAAGGCCTTCGCACCATAGAGGAGGAGGGCGTCGAATTTCAAAGTCACATCGACGGCGGTTTGCGGACCATCACACCCGAATCGTCGATGGACATCCAGTGGGCGCTGGGCGCCGACATCGCGATGGCGTTCGATCACGTGGTCCCGGCCAAGTCCGACTTCGCCAGCGCTGAAGAGGGCATGGAGCGGACGCTCCGGTGGCTGGACCGCTGTCGTCGCCGACACGCGGAGCTCGTGGCCGGTCGTGAGTCGATAGTCGATGGTCAATGGTCAAAGGCGCAATCAGCGGACATGATCGACCATCGACCATCGACCATCGACCGTACGACCCCCACCCAGACCCTCTGGCCCATCATTCAGGGCGGCACCCATGCCGACCTGAGAATGCGCTCGCTGGAAGGCACCCTGGCCCGCGGTCCCTGGACCGGAATTGCGGTCGGCGGCCTCTCGGTAGGCGAGCCCAAGCCGGTCATGCACCGCGTCTTGGAAGAGCTCGCGCCGGTCCTGCCCGCCGCCGTCCCCCGTTATCTTATGGGAGTGGGTTTTCCCGACGATCTGCTGGAGGGAATCGCCCGGGGAGTGGACCTGTTCGACTGTGTTGCCGCGACCCGAAATGGGCGCCACGGCAGCGCCTGGACCAGCCTGGGTAAGGTGAACATCCGGTCCGCCGGGCTCAGATTGTCGGACCAGCCGCTGGACCCCGCGTGTGACTGCGAGACCTGCGTTCGGTTCTCGCGTGGATACCTGCGCCATCTGTTCATGGCGGAGGAGATGTTGGGATTGCGTCTGGTGTCGATCCACAACATCCGGTTCCTGATCCGGCTTGGAGAGCTGGCCCGGGAGACGATTTTGAACCAGACTTTTGATCGCTGGAGCCGGGACTGGCTCGAGCGTTACCACCGCCGAGGAGACTTGTGACCGCTTCGCTTCTTGCCCTGATGGCCGCTCCCGACATGCCGGGTGGCGGAATAAGCCTTCTGCTCTTCCAGATCGTGGCCATTGGCCTGGTGTTCTACTTCCTGATTCTCCGCCCCCAGTCTCAAGCGCGGAAGAAGCACGAAGAGCTGCTCAAGAACATCAAGAAGGGAGACGAGGTCACGACCGCCGGCGGGATCATCGGGAAGGTAAAAGAGGTGAAAGAAGATCGGGTCACGATCGAGAGCGGCAGCGCCACGCTCGTGATCGAACGGGCCCGCATCATCCGCATCGGTGACAGCGCCCCTGCGCCGGGAGCCGCTGGATGAGTCTGCTGCCGCTCCACCTGCTTGGCTCTCCCGTGTTGCGGGAGCGAAGCGCCGAGGTCTCGGCGATCGACGACGAGGTGCGCCAGTTCGTGGACGACCTCTTCGAGACCATGCACGCCGCCAAGGGCGTGGGGCTGGCGGCCAACCAGGTCGGAGTGGCGCGCCGCGTCGCCGTGGTGGAAACCGAGGACGAGAAGCTGGTCCTGATCAACCCGGTGATCCTCGATGCCGAGGGGCGAGACACGGCCGAAGAAGGCTGCCTGTCGATTCCCAAGGTCTACGCCGACGTGACCCGGCCCGAGCAAAGTCGTGCTGGAAGCCACGGATCGCGACGGGAAACCGCTACACCAAGACGCTCGACGGTCTCGCCGCCCGGGCGGTCCAGCACGAAATCGACCACCTCGATGGCATTCTCTTCGTGGATCACCTCGGCCTCCTGAAGCGGAAGCGAATCCTGTCGAAGTGGAAGAAGGAACACGAAGGCGACAGCTTCGTCTCGGAGGTGGGGCCCGCGTCCGCGGGGACGATCTGATGCGCCTCGTGTTCTTCGGTACGCCGGACTTCGCCGTTCCATCACTGCGGGCGCTGGTCGAGGAAGGCTTCGACGTGGCGCTGGTGGTCACCCAGCCCGACCGCGCGGTGGGACGCTCCCGCAGCACGCTCATTCCCCCGCCCGTCAAGGTTGCCGCGCTGGAAGAGGATCTGCCCATCCTGCAACCCGAGCGCCCCTTCGGAGAAGAGTTCGAGTCGGCCCTGCGCAGTTACGATCCTGAGCTGGGCGTCGTCGTCGCCTACGGGCACATCCTCAAACCGGCGATCCTGGCCATTCCGCGGCGCGGCATGCTGAACGTGCATGCTTCCCTGCTGCCCAAGCACCGCGGCCCCGCGCCGGTTCAGTGGTCCATTCTGAACGGAGACGAGACGACCGGCGTCAGCATCATGCAGCTGGAGCCGGGGCTGGATACCGGACCGGTCCTGCACTGCATCGAAACCGAGGTGGCAAGGGACGAGACCGGTGGTGAGTTGCTCGAGCGCCTTGCGGAGCTGGGAGCCGCGGCACTGGTGGAGGCCCTCACCATGGTCGCGGGGGACGCAGCCAAACTCGAGCCGCAGGACCACAGCCGCGCCACGTACGCCCCCAAGATCGATCGCGACACAACCCGGCTCGACTGGGGGCGGGATGCGGCGTCTGTCGCTCGAACCATCCGGGCCTTCGATCCGGAACCGGGAGCCTGGACGTCGTTGGACAACATGGAGCTGAAGCTGTTCGGTGGCCGCGCGGTGAACGGGAGTGGTGAGCCGGGTACCGTGCTTGGAAGCGGGCCAGACGCTCCATGTCGCCGCAGGCGTGGGTGCCGTGGAGGTGGCAGAGGTCCAGCCCGCGGGGAAGACTCGCATGGCGGTTGGCGCCTGGACTCGAGGCCACCGCGTGGAGCCCGGTCACCGGCTGGTATGAGGCCGTTGCCTCGCTTGCACGCGATAACCGATCGGGCCGTGCTGGAACTGGAAGATCTGGGCGTGCGGGCCGCCGCGCTGGCCTCGACCGGATCGGTCGTGGCGCTGCACGCGCGTGACCGCACCGCCACAGGCGAGAAGCTGACGGCGACGGTACGACGCTTCCTGTCGCTGGCCCGGCCACCGGAGGCGGCGGTGTTCGTGAACGGACGGCCCGATATTGCCGCGGCGCTGGGCGCCCAGGGTGTGCAGCTTGGGGCGGGAGATCTGCTCCCGGGCGATGCGCGTCTGGCGGCTGGGCAGTTGGTCGGGTTGGATTGGAAGCTCGGTGCACTCACCCGAGGAAGCGCGGGCGGCGCTCGAAGCAGGAGCGGATTTTCTGATCGTGGGCCCGATCTACAGCACCACCAGCCATCCCGACCGACCCGCGGCCGGACCGGGACTGGTGACTGAAGTGGCAAGGCTCGGCCGGCCCGTCATCGCGATCGGCGGAGTGACTCCCGAGCGGAGCCGGCAGCTGCGAGAGGCGGGCGCGTATGGGATCGCCGCCATCACCGCCGCATGGCATGTGCGGGATCCAGCCGCGGCAGCGCTGGCGCTGCTGGCGCCCTGGCTCGAGGCAGACATGATGACACTGACGCTAACGGTGAACGGCGAACCCCGAGCAATCGAAGGCCCGGCAACCCTCGCCGATCTTCTGCACCAGCTCGATCTGGACGCGCGCATGGTCGTGGTGGAGCTCAATCGGGAGATCGTTCGCCGCCCGCGCCTTGCAGATACCGGACTCCAGAATGGTGATTCGGTCGAGTTGGTGCACTTCGTTGGTGGAGGATGAGGCGGAATATGGCAACGACAATACAGGAACAAACCTTGACCGATCCGCCGCTCACGGTGGGTGGACGATCTTTTCGTTCCCGTTTGCTGGTTGGCACCGGGAAGTACCGCAGCAACGTGGAAATGGTCCGCGCCATCGAGGCGTCCGGCGCCGAGGTGGTAACGGTCGCCGTGCGTCGGGTAGACCTCGATCGCACCCGGGAAGAGGGACTGCTCTATCACCTCGATCCCACCCGGTATTTTCTGCTCGCCAACACCGCGGGCTGTTATACAGCGGACGAAGCGACCCGCTACGCCCGGCTCGGTCGCGAAGCGGGATTCAACGATTTCATCAAACTGGAAGTGATTGGGGACCGAGACACCCTGCTTCCCGACACCGCCGGCCTCATCTCCGCCACGAAGACGCTGGCGGCCGAGGGATTCCAGGTGATGGCCTATACCAACGATGACCTGATCACTGCGTTGCGACTGGAGGACGCCGGCGCCGCCGCCGTCATGCCGCTCGCATCTCCGATCGGCAGCGGACTCGGCCTGCTCAATCCCTACAGCATTCGCACCATCAAGAAGCGGCTCAAGGTGCCGGTGCTGGTGGATGCCGGGGTCGGCACCGCCTCCGATGCATGCATCACGATGGAGCAAGGCGTTGACGGCATTCTCATGAACACCGCCATCGCCGAGGCCGAAGACGCGGTGAGCATGGCCCTCGCGATGCGCTACGCCGTCGAAGCAGGCCGCCTCGCGTTCCTGGCGGGTCGGATGCCTCGGCGGGAGGTGGCGGTGCCGTCGAGTCCCGTCAGCGGGATGCTGGGGAGTAGGGAGTAGGGAGTGGGGGAGTGGGGAGACAGGAGAAGGGAGAAGGGCGAGGAATAAAGTCTCAAGACCCAAGACCCAAGACCCAAGACCACTGACCATCGACCATCGACCATTGACCGACGCATCCACTGACCTTTCACCACCCGGCCTCGCGCCACGCCGCGCCGCGCTCCGAATCCTGGAGCGGGCAGGTCGTGGCCTGCCGATGGATGCGGCGCTGGAGTTGAGCATGAAGGGGCTGGAAGGGGCCGATCGCCGGCTGGCTCATGAGCTTGCGGCCGGAGTCCTGCGGCGTCAGACCGAGCTCGATTCCCGGCTGGAACGGCACGTGCCCCGGGGACTCGGCTCAGTGCCCCCCTTGATTCGCGGCGTGCTCCGCCTCGGCGTGTACCAGCTGGATCAGCTGGACCGGGTGCCACCTCACGCCGCCGTCAGCACATCGGTGGACCTGGCGCGCGAAGTGGCTGGAGCGAAGGCCGCGGGGTTCGTGAACGCGGTGCTGCGGAGGGCGGGAGAGGCGGGAAACCCCGGGCCTAGCACGGGAAAATCCCGTCCGCCCTGTCCGACCCGTCCGCCTCGTCCGTCCTGACCGACCTGTCCACCCGTTACTCCCACCCCGACTGGCTCATCGCCCGTTGGGTAGCGCGATTCGGCTCGGAAGACACCGAGGCGCTTCTCGCGTGGAACAACCGGCGCCCCGTTCTTGTCGTGCAGCCCGGCCGGGAGAGCGAAACTCAGATCGGTAACCGGTTCGAGGAGAATCGAATCGAATTTGAGCCTGCGCCCTTCGGTGCGGGGCTGATTGTGACGGGACGGTCTCCCGCCAATCTGCCGGGATACGCCGTAGGCGCCTTCATCGTTCAGGATCCGGCCCAGGCTCTGGTCGTACGATTCGCGGACTTCCCCGCCGATGCCATGGTGTACGACGCTTGTGCCGCCCCGGGCGGCAAGACGATCGCGCATGGGCCGCAGCGTCCGTTCGGTGATCGCGGGCGAAGCCCGGCCCTCGCGGCTGCCGCGACTGGCTGAGAATCTCGCTCGCGCCGGGTCAGGGCCTGCGTTCATCGTGGCGGCGGACGCGAGTCGCCCTCCGCTCAAGCGATGCGCCGCGGTTCTGCTGGACGCTCCCTGCCTGGGCACCGGCACCTTCGCCCGGCATCCCGACGCCCGGTGGAAGGTGAATCCTGAAGCTCTCGATCGCCTGAGGCGGCGCCAGGCAGGTCTGCTGACCGCGTGTGCCGCGCTGATACCGCCGGGCGGCCTGCTCGTCTACTCTACCTGCTCCCTCGAGCCGGAGGAGAACGCCGAGCAGATCGATCACTTCCTTGCGGGCTCGGCGGAATTCCGTCGTGAGCCGCCCGCCGGCCTGACTTCTGAGCTGCTCTCCGACAAGGGAGACCTCGAATTGCTCCCTCAGCGGCACGGCATGGATGGGGCCTTCGCAGCCCGCCTCAGGAGAATCGCCTAATGCGCTTCCGGCGCCATGAGGGCCAGCCGCTGTTCCAGCCGATGCTTGAGACGATTGCCGGACGCAGACTGGTCCTCCAGGTTGCCGTCGTCCTTGGCGCGTTCCTTATCGGTTACCTTCTCACCGTGCTCTGGTTGTTCCCGTCCAAGCTGTTCTCGACCGATCACGCGGTGCCGCGGCTCCTCGACCTGGGGGTCACGGAGGCGAAGTCACGGCTCACCAAGGCAGGGTTCCGGATGAAGCTGGACCCGGATATGGCCCATCCCAAGGCGCCCAAGGGAACGGTGGTCTGGCAGGACCCGGCGCCCGGTGTCGTGCTGCCGCCCAACTCGCCGATCACCCTGGCCTTGAGCAATGGTCCCGCCCCGATCGCGGTGCCTGACGTGGTCGGATTCGACGCGGACCTGGCGGTCAAGGTTCTCCAGGCTTCCGGGCTCACGATCGGCGTCACCGACTCGCTGCCCTCGGCGGCGGATCCTGGCGTCGTGGTCGCGACCCGTCCGGGTGCGGGAGTCGGTCGCGATCCGGGAACCCCGGTTGACGTCGTGGTGAGCCGCGGTCCCGCCGAAATCAGCGTGCCGGGCGTGATCGGAATGACGACGCAACAGGCGCGGGAGCGGCTGGAGCTGGCGGGCCTTACGCTCGGCTCAACATCGTCACGCACTGTCCTGGGAAAGCCGGACGGCATCGTGGTGGAACAGCAACCCGCACCGGGTACCTTGAGCTCGCGAGGTAGTAAGGTGGATCTGGTCCTCTCACGGAAGGCCTCTCCATGACGGTGCGGATCGCCCCCAGCCTGCTTAGCGCCGACCTCGGCCGGTTGAAGGAAGAGGTCGAGGCCGCTTTGGCCGGCGGAGCCGAGTGGCTCCACATCGATGTGATGGACGGCCGGTTTGTGCCCAACCTGACCTTCGGCGCCCCGGTGCTTCGCGCCTTGCGGCAATTCACCAACGCGCCGCTCGACGTGCACCTCATGGTCCAGGAACCCGAGCGTTACATCATGGAGTACGCCGATCTGGGCGCCACGGTCTTCACCTTCCATCCCGAGGCGACCGTGCACGTCCAGCGACATCTTGCCCATGTCCGGGAACGCGGCATGATGGCCGGTCTGGCACTGGTGCCTTCGACACCGCTCGAGGCCGTCGCCGAGGTAGTTGACGATCTCGACCTGCTGCTCATCATGAGTGTAAACCCCGGATTCGGCGGCCAGTCCTACATTCCGGCGGCGACTGGGAAGATTGAGCGGGCCCGCGCCCTGCTCGACAGCGAAGGTTCCCGTGCCGCGCTGGAAGTGGATGGCGGGATCACGGTCGAGACCATCGAGACGGCATGGCGCGCCGGAGCCGATACTTTTGTGGCGGGAACCGCGGTCTTCGGAACGGGAGATCCGGGTGGGGCGGTGCGGGCGTTAAAGAGACGTTGTCTCCAGCAGGTTTAAGGAATCGTGAATAGACAATGGTTTTGGGTGGGATCGATCGTTGCAGGGCTGGGCCTGGCGGTCGGCGCAGTGCTCTGGTTCGGTCCCGATGTCACAGCGGTCCAGATCGGTGCGCCAGCGCCCGACTTCAAGGTGTACGACCTCCGGAACCAGGATAGCGTCAGCTTCCGGCGGCACTACAAGGGCACCGTGACCCTGGTGAACGTCTGGGCCACCTACTGTATCCCCTGCAAGGTCGAGATGCCGGCGATGCAGGCCCTGTACGACTCGCTCAGCGGGAAGGGCTTCAAGATCGCGGCGGTGAGCGTGGACGTGGTCGGCCCCCAGGAGGTTCGCCAGTTCGCCGACGATCTGCATCTCACCTTCGACATCCTGCAGGATCGGGACGGCCAGATCCAGCAGGATTATCAGACCACCGGTGTTCCCGAGAGCTTCCTGGTTAACAAGAAGGGCGTGATCGTGAAACGCCTCATCGGGGCACAGGACTGGAACTCCCCGGTGAATCGAGCGCTGGTCGCCAGGCTCCTCGCGGAATCTCCGGACTCGTGAAGCTCGGCGCGCTGGCGAGGAATTGGCCGCTCAAGATCACCTCTCTCCTGCTGGCGGTCATGCTCTGGGTGGTCGCCACCGCGGAGCAGCCGGCCAGCACGGTTCTTCCGGTAACGCTGGCTCCCCAGGGACCCGCAGGCCGTTCGTTCACCGGAGATCCTCCGCCAATAACCGCCCTCGTGGTCGGTCCCCGGCGCGAGCTGATCAAGCTCACCGGCGCCCACCTTACCCTGACCCGCATTCTTCCCGACACGATCACCGGGCGCGCAGTCACGCTGGACCTGCTGCCTTCGGAAGTCGAGGTGCCGCGAGGCGGTGAAGTCAGGGTGCAGGATATCCAGCCCCGCCAGGTCACCCTTCAGCTCGATCCTGTGGTGTTTCGCTCGGTCCCGGTTCATCCTGACCTGAGGTTGGAGCTGGACTCGGGAACCAGGCTGATGCGGGCGGTCCAGGTATTTCCGGGAACGGTACGCCTCACCGGCCCTGCCGACCTCGTGGCTAGAATCGACTCCGTGAAAACCGTCCCGCTGCGCGTCGAAAAAGTCGAGGGAGTCTTCGAGCGCTCGGTCGCGATCGATACGGAAGGATTCGGCACGGTGAAGGTTTCCCCGCCCGAGGTCATGATCAGCTTCGAAGTCCTGCCCGACACCGGCAAGCGAGAGGGTCAGTGATGGCCCAGAACATTCTCGCCTTCGAGACGTCGTGTGACGAAACTTCGGCGGCAGTGCTTTCGGTCGAGGGAGACAAGCGGCGCCTCGCCAGTCTCGTCATCCTTTCGCAGGACGTCCACCGGATATTCGGCGGAGTAGTCCCGGAGCTGGCGAGCCGGGCTCACCTCCAGACCATCGGTGATGTCGCCGAGCGGGCGCTGGCGGAGGCCGGGATCACTCAAAATGGAGTGAACGCCGTTGCCGTGACCGCGGGACCGGGATTGGTGGGAGCGTTGCTGGTGGGCGTCATGTTCGGAAAGACCATGGCCCTGTCTCTCGACGTTCCGCTAATCGGCGTTCACCATCTCGAGGGCCATCTCTTCGCGCCGACCCTGGAACAACCCGAATTCGCGCCGCCATTCGTGGCGCTGCTGGTGAGCGGAGGTCACACTCTGCTGCTGGAGGTACCGGCGTGGGGAGACTACCGGCTGCTGGGGAGCACGCGTGACGATGCGGCCGGTGAAGCCTTCGACAAGGTGGCCACACTCCTCGGCCTCGGTTATCCCGGCGGGGCCGCGATCGAGCGTCTCGCGCAATCGGGCCAGGCCGGCCGCTATAACTTCCCGCGGCCTCTGCTCAAGGAACTGGACCGCGAGGGGCCGGATCGCTACGCGTTCTCGTTCAGCGGGCTCAAGACCGCCGTACTTCGCGCGGTGCGGGCCAGCCGGGACCTCGAGGCCGAGCGCGCGGACATGGCGCGAGGATTCCAGGACGCGATGGTCGAAGTGCTGGCCTCGAAGACGGCCGATGCCGCGGTCAACCTGGGTTACTCTCGAGTGATGCTGGGTGGCGGTGTCGCCTGCAACCAGGTTCTGGTCGAGCGGGTCCGCTCCATGCTTTCGGGAGACGCCACCGTGGCCGTCGCCTCGAACCGGCTCAATACCGACAACGCGGCCATGATCGCCGCGGCCGGCGCCTGGCACCTGAGCCGCGGAGAATCGAGCGGCTGGGACCTCGAGCCCAGAGCCGATCTGCCATTCCCCGGTCTCACCATTCCCGCTGCCCTCACAGGCGCACCCCGATGAACGTTTATCCCCTCGTCTGGCGCTTCCCGGTGCCCCTCCTCGGCCACATCGAGATCACCGGCTACGGGATCATGATGATGGTCGGCTTCCTCATGGGCGGCTGGCTGATCGCCTTGGAGCTGCGGCGGCGCGGGCTTCACGAGGAGTACGCGGCGGACATCACCGTCGCGGCGGTGATCGGCGGCATCATCGGCGCCAAGCTGTGGTACTGGGCGATGAACGGCGGCAGCCTCTTCTCGCGCGGTGGCCTGGTGTGGTACGGAGGTTTTGTCGGCGGAGCGGCGGCGGTGATGATCAACGGGTGGCGCAAGCGAGTTCCGCTCCGGTGGACCTTCCAGATCGCGGCCCCGTCTCTCGCCGCGGCGTATGCGCTGGGACGGATCGGCTGCTTCATCGTGAACGACGACTACGGCCGCCCGACCAATCTCCCGTGGGGAGTCAAATTCCCCCAGGGACTGCCGCCGTCAACCGCAGAGAACATGACCTCGCTCTTCGGCATTCCGGTGCCGCCTGGCACCGATCCCCAGACCGTGCTCGCGGTGCATCCGACGCAGCTGTACGAGGTCGTCATCATGCTGGCCGTCTTCGCCCTCTTGTGGCGGTGGCGGCTCAAGGACAAACCGGTGGGCTGGCTGTTCGGGGTCTATCTGCTGTTCGCGGGAGTCGAGCGGTTCCTGATCGAAATCCTGCGGGCCAAGGACGATCGCTTCCTCGGCCCTCTAACCGTGGCGCAGGTGGTGAGCATAGTGTTGATCGTGATCGCCGCCACGCTCATCGCGAAGTACAGCCACAGTCCCTCGCCTGACCCGGGCCCTTACCTCTCTCAGACCAGGGCACGCGACTGAAGTCGCGGCTCGGCAAGGCGTCGCTTCGCGACGACACGCGATTTTAGTCGCGACCTTCGCGACGCACGCAGCCGTGGACTCGTTGCATTTCTCTGGTCGGGGTCGCGGGAATCTGATCAGCGAATCAGCGCAACCTGGCGTTATTCTCCGCCGTGTTTCCCCGACTCTACGTCCACGTAGCCTGGACCACCCGCGACCGCGCCCGGCTCATCGACGCCGCCTTGGCCCGGTTCCTCTGTCGGATCCTACGCGCCCTGGCCCGCAAGGAGCGGTGCTACATCCTCGAAATTGGGATGGTCCAGACCCACGTGCACCTGCTGGTCCGGGTGCATCCCACAACGAGTATTGCCCAGCTGCTCAAGCGGCTGAAAGGAGCCAGCTCGGCGCTGGCCACGCAGGGAGGTTATGGGGCGGCGGGTCGTCTCTACTGGGCAAAGGGGTACAGCGTTCACAGCGTGAGCACCCGTATTCTGGAACGAGTGCGACACTACCTGAGAGGGCAGCCGCAGCACCATCCGGCGGAGGCGATTGCCGGTTGGAGTGGCGACGAGGCGGCGGAGTACGACGTGGCAAGCGAGGCCGCACGGGCGAGGGAGGCTAACATCGCGGCCGAAGGTGCACGCGACTAGAGTCGCGACCACCGCGGCGCAGCCGACCCGCCGCCGCATCTACAAAGGAGATTCACATCGCACCCGTGGCAGAGCCACGGTCTGCCGAGCCGCGACTTCAGTCGCGACGACGTGGCCGCGACGCCTACCGCCGCGACGATCGCGCGAGCCAGCAGCTGCTTCAGCCGCTCGACCTCCGCCCGCAGCTCCGCCAGATCGGCACCCATGCGCTCGAGCGAGCGTATGCATGTCGAGATCCACGCGCGACGGCTCGATCGGAATGGCGGGCTGCGCCGGGCGGCCTCGCGGCGTCCGGCACCATCGACGCTGGTCGACCTTGAGCCGGCGCGGCTCGATCACGAAGGTCCAGACCAGTCCGACCGGCCAGCAACAGCGAGCAGCACTCCCTGAAGCGCCAGCGATTCGACCGTGGGATAGATGCCCAGTGCCGGAATGCGCGGCGCCCACGGCACGCATCGTAGTGCCGACCAGACCGCCCTCCTGCAGCTCCGCGATTCCCTTCCCCGCAAAGACGAACGCCATGTAGTAGAGGAAGGCGCTGGTGAAGCCGAAGAACGGCTTGAGCGGAATGCTTCACGCCGTACGGTTGATCGCGACATAGACCACGCCACCAGCGACGACCGAGCCGACCAGCATGCCGAGCACGATGGGAATGCGCGATGCCGCCACCGGTCAGGAACAGCGCCTTGTAGAACAGCACCGTCTCGAAGCCTTCGCGATAGACGGCGAGGAATGCCACCGACGCCAGGGCCAGCGCCGAGCCGCTGGTCACCGCGTCCTGCACCCGGCCCCGCACGAAGCGATTCCACTTGGCCACTTCCATCTTCGACAAGAGCCAGTAGCTCACGTAGAACAGCATCGCCGTCGCGACCATCATCGTCACGCCTTCCAGCGCCTCGCGCCGGGCCGGCGAGATCTGGAAGATGGTCTCCAGCGCGACGGCGGTGAGCAGGCTGGCCACGACCGCGGCGCCGACGCCGACGTGGATGTCGCGCTTGCGCTGGACGTTGCCCGGTCTTCACCAGGAACGCCATCAGCGCGCCGACCACCAGGATCGCCTCGAGCCCTTCGCGCAGCAGGATGATCAGCGACTGGAGGAACAGGTTGAACGGGGACAGCTGGTCTCCGATGACCCGCTCGGCGTTCTCGAGGTCGGCCAGCAGGTGGGCCTGAATCCCCTTGCAGCTCCTGCTGCGGTGGCGCCGCCGGCGGCCCGAGTGCGATAAGCGGCGAAGCCCGCCTCGAGCTGGTCGGCCAGTGCGGCGTTCTTCACCCGCACCGCAGTTCTCCACCTGCTCAAACGTCATGTACGCGTCGAACGCGGTTCCGCTGGCCGCGGCACCCTGCCCCTGCCCCGCCAGCATCTGCGCCGAATCGAGCTCGGCTCCGGACCCGGGCGAACACCATCGCCGCTGGCATCGGCCGTAGCGATGTTGCCCTGAAAGCCGCGCACCGCTGCGATCCGGGAGCGAGTAGCAGGTGACAGTGGTCGGCATCTGGATCCAGTGCCGCGGCGATCTCGGCTATCGGTCATCCGACCGGTCGAGGCGAACTCGCGTAGAGCGATTGGGCACTTCGCCTCGCGGGGCCGGCAACCGGAGCAACGTGGCGTACACCGCCGCGGCCCACCGGTCCTCCGGCCGTAGAGCCGGGTCTCGAAGGCGGGCATCGCGGTGCCCGCGACCCCGATGGTGACTGCGACGATAGAAATCGAGCGGAGAACGATCGGTGAGCGTGCGGAAGTCGGTGAGGTCGGGCGCGGGCGGATTGAGTGACACGCCGGCCGGTCCATCGCCGCGTCCACGTCATCCCATGACAGCTGGCGCAATTGGTCTGATAGAGCTCGGCACCGCGGGCGAGCGTCGGAACCTGGGCGGGGGAATTTCCTCCAGCGACACGCCGAGTTTCTGGCTGAGTGTCGCGGTCAGTTGGCGTACCCGGATGTCGATCGAATCGGGCTCGGCGGTCTGCCGTACCATGCCGAGAATCCGATCGAGTTCGTGCGACCGGTGGTACTTGCTGACATCGAGCGGCAACCCGGCCGCGGTGCGCCGGGCCTCGGTGAGAAACAGCTCGGCCTCTTCGACCTCGGCTCGCGCGATGACCTTTCCGTCCTTCACGCCTTCGCGATACTCCTGGGCGGCGAGTGCGGTAGTGGCGGCGATGCGCCGAACGACCGGAGTACGATCCTCACCCTGAGTCGGATCGGGTCCGGGCGAGACGAGAAGCGAGATCGCGAGGGATCCCGCGGCAATGAGAAGCATTCTCAACCAGTTCTTAGTGTCGCGAGGAAATTAGAGCGGGAAAGTCGGGTTTGGAAGGGATCGGAGAAGGGAGACACATGTCAGCCTCAGGCTGAGTTAGGCCGCTGACGCGTCTTGAATGCGAATCAAGGCGCCCGGCAAGCTTCTGTCGCCCTGTTGAAGTTTGGCGTCTCCTCGTACACGTGCGGATGGGCCTTGAACTCGGCGATGTACTTGGGTGCGACGCAGTCTGCATAGGCCTTCACCTTGGCCTCGGTGGTGTGGCCGGTCGACAGAGCGGGCTGCTGGTTGTGGGCGATCTTGTCGTGGACGTACCGGGTGAGCCGAGCATCCTCGAGACAGTCGGTACAGACAAAGTCCGGCGCCATCAAGACGTTGCTGTATCCAACCCAGCCAGTCCCTTCCTCGCGGTTGCTCTCCTTGTACTCTCCGGCGTGCGCGACTCGGAACTGAAACACCAGACGCGCGAAGCACTCGCAGTCGAAAATCTGGTGAAGCAGGATATTGGTCTCGCAATACCCTTTCGAGCTCGGTAGTTCATCCTTTGCCTTTTGCAGCCAGGGATCCTTGAGATTACCGGGGTTCAGGCTAGCGGTGACCACCGGCGCGGCCGCCTGTGCCGGAGCAGGCTCAGCCGGGGCCGGTGGCGTGTACGTGAAGGTCACCGGCGTGATCTCGCCGTTTTGTGCCTGCTTGATCACCGCAGCCCGCTTGCCGTCCCTCGTTGCGGCCGTAAGGTCTACGGCGCATTGGCCGTCATGGGCGGAATATCCGTACTGTTTCTTGACGAAGGCGTTGAACTCGGCCTCGACCTTCGCGGTACTCGGCTCGCTGGTCTCGAACGGGGCGCTGATATAGACGAGCTGCTTGGTCGGTGGTGTCCAGCAGAAGGCGTATCGTGGCTGGGCTGGCCCCGATTGCTGGGCCAAGGCAGGGTGTCCGACCATGGCACTGAACGCAATCACGCCGACGACGGAGATGAGGGGAACGCGATGTGACACAAGCTCCTCCTTAGTGCGACCCGCCCGCTCGCGCACTACCCTACGTTCCTTTGATCTGACGCGCCGCCAGCTACATGCGCTTGTCAGGCGGCGCCCCAAGTGAATCTCGAAGCCAGCCCTAGCCAGCCTCGACTCCATCATCTGAATGCAGCGATAGTCGCCAAAGCACCAGGCGTGCCGCGAGAACGTAGAACACCCACGTGAGCACGATGCCAAGTATGAGCAGTAGCAGCCGCAGCACGGGTGCTTCATTCCCGGCAGCATTTCCCAACTCTGTGATTCCGTTGGAGGCCGCCCACATATCGACCAGCACGAGCGGCAATGCCACCAGTGCGTCCAGGGGACGTGGTGCGAGCCAACCCAAGATCACGCCAGCTGGCGTGGCCACCGTAGCCAGCAGAAAAGCCACGAACCATGGGTGCCGCGAGACCAATGACTCGGAAAGATTCATCTTCTCGGCCGACGATTGGACCGTCATTAGTGCCCGTCGCGTCCGCCTAATTGATTCTTGGCCTGCATCATCTGAGCGCGATCACTCGTCCGCCCTCTCACTTCTTACCTCTCACCTCTCACGCTTCCCCCGCACCAGCACCGCTACCGCCCCCGCCGTCCGATCCGAGTGACTCAGCGACAGCTCGATAGCGAAAGGGTCCGTGTTTGGCCGCCAGTTCAGCAGCGAGGCCCAAAGCCGGAGCGACGGGCGCCCGTCGTGGGCCCGCTCGACCTCGAGATCCTGCCAGCGAGACGGCACGCGCATCGGGCAGCGACTGCAGCGCCTTGTACGCCGCTTCCTTCGCGGCCATGCGCGCCGCGATGTGCATGCGCAGGACGGAACCGGCCGGTCACGTACTCCCGCTCGCCCATCAGTCAGAAATCGGGTGAGTACCCGATCGCCGTGGCGCTCCAGCATTCGCTCCACCCGCGCGATATCCACCAGGTCGATGCCGATCCCGATCAGCTCCATCGGTCCCAGATCCATTCGACCGGTGCGCTCGAGCGGCGCCGGCACCGGGAGGTAGCCACCGAGCAGAAGACCGGCGTAGAGCGCGATCAGAAAAGGAGCACGACGAAATCAGGACCAGCGGCCAGAGCGGCCGCCGCCAGGCCCGCACTTCCTCCACATCGCGCTCCCAGCGCGACCCATTCGGACGCCAGTGCCTCCTCCAGCGCGAGCCAGGCGGATTCGAGCCGGCGCGCGACGGTGGTGAGCGCGGCGCCCCAGGCGTCCGCCGCCGGTCCCTCGCCGCGAGCCGCGCGTGCCGCGTGGCCGGTCTCCTCGAGCCGGTCGAACGCTTCGCGGAAGGGACCGCTCCCGGCATCGAGCCGCGCCGTGCAGCGCATTAAGTCTCATCCGAGCCCGAGCGGCAGCCGGTTCCGGAAGCGGCGCGGCATCCGCGACTCCACCGCCGCAGCGTCGAGCCGGGCGTTGATCGCCTGTGACGGCACGGGTGACTCACCGCGCTGAGCGCATGTTCCCAGAGTCGGGAGCCAGGCTGAACGCCCCAGCGTCGCGATGGTGAGATCGGGATCGTCGGCCGCGCTCCATTCTCGCGCCTCGCCCGAGCGCGACGAACACCGCGGTGACCAGGTCGTAGCGGATGTCTTCCAGCGGGATCCAGTGCCGCTGCCCAGCTCGATGACCGGCGGCGCCACCAGCCGGCCCAGAAATGGGCCGAGTTCCGGAATCGTCGAGGCTCACCTGGATGCTCGCCGGCGAGCTCACGGCCACGCCAGACGGGTGGCGCACCCGCCAGATCGCCTCGGCGACGACCGCGGGCTGCCGGGTTCCCGCGCCTCGTAACGCTCGACGAAAGCGGCGAGCGGGTCGGCCAGGAACTCCTGGCGAGCGATACCCGCTCGGCCGCGATCGCCGATTCGATGGCGGCGGCGGTGCCTTCGATCTCCATGAGCACATCCATTCGGGGATACCACTCCAGGCGCGCGCTGGCGCCGCGCAATGCGAGAACACCTCGACGTAGCGATCGATGGCCTGCTACCACGCGTGTAGCCCAGGGCCTCGCAGCAACCGCGCGGCGCGTCGCGCCGTCCGCGAGTCGAGTACTCGATCTCCTCGCGCAGCTTGTAGCCATCCGGCGACCGCCGTGCAGGTCCCTTCCAGCCGATCATCGCGTGGGCCGGCTCGCCTCGCGGGCTTCGTAGCTCCGGATCCGCAGCACCTCGTCCTGCGCCGCGAGCCGGCCGCCGGATCGAAGCGCCGGTCGCGCATCATCCCGCGAAACACCTCGCGTCGCACCCGCCGCGCGTCAGTCGCTCGGAGTCCGGGCTGGATCGGGTCACCACCGGCTTTGAGCTCCAGCTCATCAGCCAAGAATGGCCTCGACCACTCGATCGGTCTCGCTCAGGTCGGCGAACGCCGCATAGGCGCCTGCCGCCGTCAGCTCCTCACACCGGTACGAGCCGGTCGCCACTCCGATCGCACGGGCGTCGATACCCAGCCCGCAGGTCATGTCGGCGGGCGTGTCGCCGATGATGACAACCTCGGTGCCCCGCGGCTCCCGCCCGAAGTGGTGTGACCGCGCGATTGGCGGCGATCGCGGGAAGGTCGGGGCGGTGGCCTGAGTCGGAGCCATAGGCGCCGACCCGGAAGCGGGCACGGATCGATCCCGCTCGCCTTGAGCTTGAGTATCGCTCCCTGCCCGACGTTGCCGGTGAGCAGTCCGAGGACGACTTCCGGATTCCGCTTCCAGCCGGTCGAGCAAGGGCGGGAACGCCCGGCATGAGCGGGTCCTGGTCCGCGGGCTGCCGCAGCTCGACCTCGAGAAGGCGTCACGTAGCTGCGGCACAACGCCGCGACCGAAGACGCGATCGCCGCACTGGGGATGCCCGCCGGCAGTCGAGCAGCTCGCGCACGATCTGCGGATCGGTCTTTCCGTCGAAGCGGATGCGATCGAACGCGGCGGGGTCGCTCACATGGTCGCGCAGTGCGGTGGTGATGGCGCGCCGCCCGGCGCCGGCGGTCACGAGGAGAGTGCCGTCGATGTCGAACAGCACGAGATGCGTTGCGGCACGGTCTACTTCACCCGTCGCACCGCGAACCAGCCGGTCCCGCAGTAATTCCGCCCGGGTTCCCGGTCCCCACGGCTCCTGACGAATCCGCCGCAGGAGAGAGTGGCATGGACCAGCGAGTCATCTGCTCCGCAAATCGCGACGTGGGTCACCCGGTCGCCGTCTTCCGCGAAGAAGAGCAGGTCGCCCGGCCCGCCGTTGCTCCGGCGTCGACCGATACACCAGTAGGTGATCTGCTGGGAGGCATCGCGAGGCAGTGCGTACCCCGCGGGCGCGGAAAGTGGTCTGCACCAGCCCCGAGCAATCGACACCCCAGGAGTGACACCCCGCCCCATTGGTAAGGGGTTCCGGCGAAGGCCTGAGCGCCCAGCGGTCGGGAGGAGTGCGGGCCGCTCGCCGCCGCGCTTTGGAGAACGGCGCCACCGAACCCGCGATCAGCGAACCGCGCCGTCCGTCCGGCAAGCCGAGCTCGGCCCTTCGAGCCGGCCACCCGGGCGCGGAGCGGCAGCCGGACGATATCGGTAGCCTGCTCGCACCACCGCACCCTCGCTCCAGCCGTCGGCCGCTTCGCCGCCATTCCGACCGCGGTCTCCGAATCGATCTCCAGCACGTAGCCGCGATGAACCCAGCCCTGATAGCCGTCATCGTCGAGTTGAATCCGGCGCCAGATCGCTCTGCCTCTTCCAGGATCTGGGCGGTTTCGCCGAGGACCAGCTGGGTGACCTGTTCGGCGCGGGGGGAGGGCTCGCGGCAGACCGGTGCCACTCCGGACCGCGCGATGAGGGCTCCATCACTGACCCGCGCACTCCTTCGCCTGGCAGGCCTTGCAGAGCGTGACCCCGCGGAAGGTGCACATCAGGCAGATGAAGGTGCCGCACCCGTCGCAGGGATAACCCTCCGAGGCGCGCTCCTCCCGCTCGCAGGCGCGGCAGATCATGGCGTCGTGTTCTTTGAGTTCTGCCATGGTGGTCTCCTTATGCGAAGCCGTCAGCCGTCAGCCGTTAGCTAGTAAGCTAAAGCTAATAGCTAAAAGCTAATAACTGATGGCTGACAGCTGACGGCTGACAGCCCTCAAACCTGAATGGAGTACCGCTTAATCTTATTGATCAGCGTCGCCCGCGAGATGCCGAGTTCCTGGGCCGCCCGGGTTCGATTGCCGCCGTGGTGCCGCAGCGTGCGCTCGATGTGCACCCGTTCGAGATCGTCCAGGGTCTGCGGAGTGTGGCGACGGTCGCCCGGGCCGGGCCGGGCGCGGAATTCGCCGGGCAGATGCTCAACGCCGACCTGAGACTGGCCCCGGGCGAGGATCACCGCGCGCTCCAGCACGTTACGCATCTCGCGGACGTTCCCCGGCCAGGAGTGGCCCAGCATGCGCTCGAGCGCCTCGGGCGAGAGTGCCGCGGGAACCCCGGAAACCTTGCCCTGCAGCTCGTTGAGGAGCGCCGACATCAGAGTGAGCCGGTCTTCCCGTGCCCGGTCGCGCAGCGGCGGCAGCGTCACCGGCATCACGCTCAGGCGGTAGTAGAGATCTTCCCGGAACTTCCCCGCCTCGACTTCCGCCGCGAGGTCGCGGCTGGTCGCCGCGAGAATCGCGCACATCAGTCGCCACGTCGCGGGTTCCGCCCACCCGGCGGAAGGTCCGGGTCTCCAGAACCCGCTGCAATTTGGGCTGCAACTCGGCCGGGAGGTCTCCGATCTCTTCGAAGAGAATCGTGCCACCCGAGGAGATTTCCATCAGACCCTGGCGGCGTTCCCGCACGTCCGCCGGCGTCGCCCGCTCGACCCCGAAGAGCTCGGCGTCCAGTCCGGCGGAGCTGCGTCCCCAGCAGGAAACTTCGGTGAAGGGCCCCGAGGCCCGGGGACTCAGCTGGTGCAGCATCCGCCCCACCCAGGCCTTCCCGACCCCGCTCTCGCCTTTGAGCAGCACAGCAGTGCGATCGCTCAGGGCCACGAGACCGATCTGCCGAGTCAGCTCTTTCATCTCCGGTGAGTCGCCCAGCGATTCGAGTCCTTCTCCCGGCGAGGTGCGGAGCAGCAGCATCTCGTTGAGCCGGCGGAGCCGCACCTTGTCCGAAACCCTGGTGGCCGCGGCCGTGAGGTGCTCCATGTCCATCGGCTTGATGAGGAAGTTCTCCGCGCCAAGCTGCATGGCCTTCACCGCGGTGGGGACGTCGCCCTGCCCGGTGAGCAGGATGACCGCGGCATTCCTCTCGCGAAGCCGCGCCAGCACCTCCATTCCGTCGAGGCCGGGGAGATGCAGGTCGAGGATCACGACCTCCGGCCGCAGCCGGTCGTAGGCGGCGAGACCGGCCTCGCCGTCCAGTTCGCGCGCGACTTCCCAGCCCACGCGCTCGAAGTAAGTCCCGACCGTGCGCAGCACGTCGGCGTCGTCATCAATCAGCAGGACGGAATCAGCCATCAGCGACTCCCGTCAGACGGGTGACCTTGTGGTCCATGGCCCTGGTAGGAGGATGGCTCGAAGATGCGCTTGCGCGTCACGGACGCAATCCCCGACCCCGACCCGGCACCAACGCTCACAAAAGTGGTGGAACCAGAACCCGAACAGCTCCAGGTACCACGGTTACGACGAACGGCGTTTCTCCCCCGGGCTCGCCGTCGAGCTGCACCGGTTCGGCCGGGGTGGTCTCGACCCGGATCTCGCGTCCCTGGGCGTACCCGATCCGCCCCTCGTTGCCTTCGGGAACACCCTCGTGCAGCAGCTCCCAGAGCGCGCGCACGCTCTCGACGAAGCTGTCGGCGCGAACGACCACGACGTCGAGCAGTCCGTCGTAGGGCGAGATGCCGCTCCGGAGCCGCACGTAAGGCGGGATGACCTCGCCGCAGTTGGCGACCAGGACCATCGTGGCCTGCGCCTCGTATTCCACCCCGTCCACGGTGATCAGGTGCTCGTGCTGCGCATCTCGGGCATCAGGCGGAGGGTGGTGGCGACATACGCGGCGAAACGCCAGCGGTGCTTGTCCGACGGTTGGTGCCGGCCATGACTCGCGCGTCGTAACCGGCCCCGCAGGCCACCGCGAAGTAATGTGTCCCGTCGCTCCGTTCCATGCGTCCCAGGTCGAGCGGACGCGCCGTGCCGGCTACCAGCGCCTTCGCGGCCCGAACCGGGTGGATCGGGATTCGCAGGTTGCCCGCGAGCAGATTGCCGGTGCCGCCCGGTACGACGCCGAGTGCGACGTCGGTTCCGACCAGCGCCGCGGCCGCCTGCATCGTGGTGCCGTCACCGCCGAACACAGTCACCACGTCCAAGTGGTCCGACACCGCCTGCTCGGCGAACGCCGCGCATCGCCCGGGCCGCCGGTGGCACACAGCTCCACCTTCCAGCCACCTCGCTCGAGTGTCTCGGCCACGGCCCGGGCCGCGACCTCTTCGGTCCGTGCCGCCGCGGGATTGGTGATGAGCAGCGCCCGGGTCACGTCAATAGTCCAGAGACCACAGCATGTCCAGACCGACCTGATAACGCTTCTCGATTCTGCGAAGGATCGAAAGTGTTGAGGTACAGGGCGTCGTCGGCTCGACCGCCAGCTTGAAGCGAAGCGGCCGGTTGAGCCGGTACTCCGCGCTGGGGTAGAAAGTCGTCCCGCTGGTGCAGACATCGGTCAGCAGAGCCGAGATACCACTTCCGGCCCACCTGCCAGCCGGCGGTGACCTGTGCCACCTGAGAAGCGCCGCTGCTGGATGCCGACACCGTCCCGCTGGAGACGGTGCCGGGCCGGATATCGAGGTAGTCGATCGGAACACCCAGGTCGCTGATCAGCGTCCGCTGGATTTCGCTGGAAAGGGCGCTCGAGAAGTAAGAGATGCCGGTGGCGAGCGCCGCTGATTGGTTCTGGCTTGCGGCGCCGCCCGAATTCACCGCGAAGCTGGAACGGCCGAACATGAGGTAACTGACCAGCTCCGTCTCGGAGAGCGGCGGGTGCTGATCGCTCTCCAGCGCGAGCTTCGGCTGCAGCAGCGTGCCCGTGATCTTGGCGATGATCTCAATCTCCTGCCTGGTATCAATGTCTTCCGCGAGGTACTTGGCCGTGATGTTCAACTCGGCATTTAGGTCCGGCGTCCCGAAGTAGCGGACCGTCCCTTCTTCTACCGTGAAGTCCCGGACCACGAACCCGATCTTGACGCTGTAGGTGCCGCGGAGCGCGCTGAGCGTCCCGTCCATGCGGTAGACGTCGCGCACCTTGTTGACCGTGAGATCCCCGTCCAACTGGATGTTGGCCTCGCTGGAGCGGAGCCAAAACGATTCGCCCATCACCAGCCGGAGGTTCTCGATGGTGAGCGAGTCGAGGAACCGGTTCTGGAACGCGGCACTCAGCTCCCCACGGAGCTCCGAGATATCGATGAGCTCGGAGTCAGCCGGATTCTCCAGATTCACGATTCGCTTGGTGATCAGGTCGGAGAAGCGGAAATTGCCCTCGTCCGCCACGATACGCCCGGTGAGATGGGCCTGCATCACCGGCCCGGTCAGCTCCAGGTTGCCGGTAGCGTCCAGGGTGAGAAACCGCCGGTCGGCAATGGCGCGGAACCGATTGGCCCGGAGCCTCAAGCCGAGAATCGGGCGGGTGAGCTCCTCGAGCCGGAGCACGCCGCCGACCTCCATGCTCCCCTTGCCCCCGTTCACCCGAAGGGTATCAATCTGGATCGAGTCGCCATTTAGTCGGGCGCGACCATTGATTCCGCTGAACGACGTTCCCAGCGAGGTCACGCTGGCTTGGGCGTCCCGTACATCGATGAAGCCGGCCAGGGCAGGCTTGTCCCAACTCCCGGTGACCTGCGCATCCATGCGAAGGGTGCCGTGGACTCCCCGAACTGTATTGGTGAAGGCCTCGAGCACGCTCATTTCGGTGCTGTCGGCCACTGCCCGCACGACCAGGTCTCCCGGCAGCTGTCGCTTCGGCACGCTCTTCAGCGCCAGATCGATCGGAAGCTTCGCCTCGACCCGCATGACCGGGTTACCGGTCTTCCACAACAGCACATTGGCATCGAGCCGGCGGTCGGCGTAGTTGAAGACGCCCTGCACGTAAGGCGAGGCGAGATCGCCAAGTGCCAGATCCGCGAGCGAGGCCGTGCCTTGGAAGGTCGGGGCCGCGGCGGTGCCACCCACTTCGAGATCGGCCTGCACTGTCCCTCCCACTCTGGTGGTGTCACGCTGCAAGGCGAGATAGACGTCCCGCAGATCGAGTCCGATGGCACTGATTGTCAGTTTCCCTTCCTGCTCGCGAGGAAGACTGCCTTCGATGTGGACCAGGCCGGATCCGTCCGAGGCTTCGAGGAAAAGCGGACTGAAGTCGAAGTGCTCCCGTCCCAAAGTCAGCGAAACCGGGTCGTGCAATCGCCAGGTGTGTTCGGGCAGCGTCAGACGGGCGCTGTCCACCGCAACGACCTGCGACGGGGGGTGTTTCCAATATTGTCCGCTGGCCGCAAGGGAGACGCTGTCCGCCAGCTTCGCGGAGCCACTCCAGAGCAGTGAATCGGTGTAGCCTCGCAATTCGGCGGTGAGCGAGGTCATGGTCCAGGTCTGGCTTCGCACCGAATCCAGGGTGACCACCAGTCCGAGCTGAGAACGCTCCGCCTGGCTCCAATCGAGCGTGGCCGACGCGGTGGGGACCTTGAAGCCCTTCCACTCCAGCGCGCGTCCGTCCGCATCGATCCGAACAGTCGGCGCGTCCACTGCACCGGCCAGCGAAAGCGTCCCGGTTACCCGGCCCTGGACCGGATGCGGCGGCTCGCTGTCGCTGGGCGGTGTGACCGTGTCGCGCAGGAAGGGATCCAGCGTGACGAGACTGTCGGCGGTAAAGGCGACCTGGATTTCTCCGTCCGAAGGAGAGCGCCAGCCCAGGGTTCCTTCTCCGTTGGCTGCGACGCCAGGTAGCCGCGCCAGCAGGGTATCGAAGGTGAGGATACCGTTTTCGGCGCTGAGAGTAGCGATGACCGTGTCGAGCGGGACCTCGGCGGCCGTGCTGTGCGCGAGCGAGATCGCGAAGGTGCCCTGGGGACCGGTCACCGAATCCATGGTGCCGTTCACGAATAGGGTTCCGGTGAGTTTGGTCTTGGGCGGTGTCTGCCGGAGCTGAGCGAGATCTACTCCCTCGAAGTCCACCAGCAGGCTGTCCCCTCCCATCTTGCCGGGCGTCAGCCGGACGCCACCGGTCGCCCGAAAGTGGCCGATCTCGCCACGCAGGTCTCCGTCCACCCGCATGCTGTCCATCGTCCCGGAAAGCTTGAGCGGTCCCTGCAGCCGCCCGGGAAGCTTGAGCGCGGGGAAGCTGGTGCGGAGACCATCGAAATCGAGAGGATCCAAGCGCACGTCGGTGGCGAATCGCATCGTGGTCGAATCGCGGGTATCGAGCCGGGAAACTCCCTCCGCCATCGTTTCGGGATGACCATCATCGTGATGCCGTAAGGTGCCGGAGAAGGTCACATTCTTCCACGGCCCTTTGAGCGACCCGACCAGTGACAGCCTTCCCTGCAAAGGCAGCGAAGGCGAAACCTTCCTGATCGTGGCGAGGTCGAAGTCGGTCTCCCGCAGCTCCATGGTGTCGAACACCGCACCGAGGGGCCCGCCCAGGTGCACCAGCCCGGCCAGGCTGAGGCGATTCTCGGCGCCACCCTCGACCGCGGAGTCGCTGAAGATGCCGTCGTAGTCGATCGTCAGCGCATCGAGGTACCCGCGGCCCGACATCTTGCCGGTGAGAGTCCCGTAGAATGGCAGGGTGTCGAGGAAGGGACGGAGCACATCCATGTCGACCGCCGCGAGATCCAGCTTCATGTTTTCCGCGCCGAGGCCGCGTCGGCTGTTCACCAGCAAGGTGACCTGACCGGTGATTCGACCGTCGTCACCCTGAAGCTGGAGACCGTGCAGCGCATACGACGTGAAGGTCTCGTCGCGGGACTTCGCCACGACCCGCGCCTTCCCCGTCATCTGCGGGAGCTTGGGTGTGATCCACCAGAAGTCCCGCAGATCGGCCTGAGTCGCGACCATGGCGAAGTCGTACAGCACCGGACCCTTGGGCCAGGTCAGGGTCCCGCTGCCCGAGGCGCGAGTATTCGGCAGCTTCACCTGCTCCACCGTGAACTGGAGCGTGTCGGCGCGGGTCCATCCGTTCGCGTCCAGCTGATTGATGGTGATCGCGGGGTCGCTGATCCGGGTGGACAGCGAGTCGACCTCGAAGGTCAGCGGCTCGTGGGTGGGCGAGCTGATCAGCAGGCGACTGAGTCTCGCATTCAGAGCGTCGAGGGTGACGAGCTTTCGGTATCCGTGCCGGGTCTCCAGGATGACTCTGCCTGGCTTGGCCCGTTCGGCGGCGAGTGCTGAAGCTTTTGAGGCGTCGGTCTTCGCGGTGTCCGGCGGGTTCCAGGGCAACAGCGCTTCGAGAGTCGTCGCGTGCAGCCTCGCGTTGCGCAGCTCGATCAGCGGCGAGGTCCCTCCACCCTTTCCTTCTCCCAGTTTGAAGATGTCCTGGAAGTTGAGCCGGCCGTTCTTCTGCTTCACGATCCGGATGGTCCCCCGGTCTATGTCGAGATCCTCGAGGATGATCCGGCCCGCCATGAGGTTGGGGAACTTGTAGCGGACCTCGAGATGGGGGATATCGGCCAGGAGGTCGCCGGTGGTATCACGGATCACGACGTTATCGAATTCGAGCGTCCTCCAGAAATTGCCGGAGACTCGCGCCACCTCGAAGCGCCCGCGCATGACCCGTCCCAGCTCTCCGGCAACCAGCCGGCCCGTGAGCAAGCGGCCGGTCTCGGTGAAGAGGAGCGCCGCGGCGCCGCCGAGCAACGCGGGGACGGTGCCGAGGAGAATCGCGACGAACAGCCGGATGACGTGGCGCCGCATCAGAACGGCTGCCCGAAGGTGAAGTGAAACGTGAAATGGCTGGGCCGCTCCTGCTTGAAATCGTCCTGCACCAGCACCAGTGTGCCGTCAGTCCGCTCGAGATACAGCGGGCCGGTCTGCCGGTCGTAATGGTTGTAACCCACATCGAGACGGGCCGGCCCCAGCGGTGTCGCGATACGGATACCGAACCCCGGCGTGATCCGCAGAGTAAAGGGTGCCAGGTTTCCCTTGCCCCGCTCCCACAGACTTCCGGCATCCACGAAGGCGGCGAGCCGGACTCGGGACGACCAGATCGGAGACGGCACCCGCACCTCGAATTGCCCGATAGTCACGGTGTTTCCACCGGTGGCGGAGAATCTCGGCTGGACCAGACCACGGGCCAGCGAGTCCTGCAGCCCCAGGGTCAGGCTATCGGCCGGGTACACGTACACCACCGGACCAAGCTCATTCACATTGTAGCCCCGGACGTCATTCGGCCCGCCGGCGTAATAGCGCTCTTCCGGCGGAATGAAATTGCCCGAGGCACTATCAAGCGACACCGATGGGGCAAACATGATTCCGCCCCGGAGGTGCCAGCTGAACACGACTTGACCGACCTGCTTGTACCAGGAGCCGTCTCCCGTGAACCGGAGGAATTCCTCGAAGTCATCCGACCCGGTGAGGGGCGAGCTCACCGCACTCTCAATCGAGTACACGTGACCCCGGGTCGGATCCAGCGGATTGTTGGAACGGGGCCAGGCGATGCCCGCGCCAAAGATGCCGAGCACCCGGCGCTCCGCGAGGCGCTGCGCATCCTGAGGCGTACAGGCGTTGAAGAACGCGCAGAAACTGGCCGCGCTCGCGGTGGTGCGTCCGTAGGAGAGCTTGTACCCCACGGTGATCGGGACCCGGTGATAGTCTTCCCGCAACAGCGTAGCGCTGAGGCCGATCTCCTCCCGCCGGTAGACCTCGAACTCTGACCGGCGCTCGGCGAAGAGGGCGAAGGTTCCGGCGATAATCGGGGAGACGAAGCGCGGCTGCCGGACCGAGCCGGTGACGTTGTAGTTGAGCTTGGAGGAGCCGATCGTGTCATCCACCAGGCCGGAACAGATCGAATTCTCCAGACCCCAGTCGGTGGGAGTTCCGACTCCCACCTTGGAGACTCTGCCGCTGATATCGAAGAGACGTCCGGTTCGAAGCAGATTGCGGTCGGTCCAGCCCACTCCACCGCGAAAGCAGTCTTCCGTGGCGTATCCGACACTGCTGCGGATCCGGTGCCTCAGCCCGTCACGCAGGTCCACCGTCAGGGGAACCAGTGTGTCGCCGGGCTGCCACTTGCTGGAATCCACCTTCACGGTGGCGAGCCGGAACAATTCGGTCTGGTAAAGCTTTCGCTGACTTTCGAAGAGTCGCTCCTGGGAATACCGGGCCCCCGGTCGCAGCGTCAGCAGCTGGCGAACGAAGACCGAGTCTACTCGTTCGCTTCCCTGCACCGCGATCGGACCGATTCGGGCACGGGGACCGGCCACCACGCCGACCGAGACAGTCGCCTTTCGCTCGACCCGGTCCACCGTGTAGTTGCGGAATACTTCAACCGATGGGTAGCCCTTGTTTCGAAGGCGCTGGAGCAGCGTGTCGGAGCTGGCCTGAAACAGGAAGCGGTTGAACGGCTTGCCCTCCAGCAGTGGAAGCTCGTCGGTGATGTCCTTCCGGTTCGGCACGGAATCGAGACCGGTGATCGTGAACGAGGTCACGACGATCGGAGGGCCTTCCTTGATCAGGAATTTCACCTTCACGTTGGTGGGAGTCCGCTTGACCACAGTGTCGACCTGAACTTCCATGAAGCCGCTCTGCCGGTAGAACAGGATGATCCGCAGGACGTCACGCCGGAACTCGATCTCGTCGAACTCACGCTTCTCGCCCAGCCCGATCCATTTGAAGGGTGGGGTGCGGGCAAACCAGTTCGAATTGGTTGTCCCGATTGCGGCGCTCAGCGAGTAATCGTCGATGGACTTGTTCCCTTCGAAGTCCAACCCGCGCACGACCCTGACCGTATCCTGAGCCTGCAAGACAGCGGTACACATCACCAAGCACCCGACGATGCCGAAGAGGCGCGTCACAAAATCAGACAGATGAGCCTGCCCCGGGACGGGTCCGTACCGTGATTGACGGCATCGTTTAAGTGCTGTAGTTTGGCGGAGTTAGACCAAAGAGTCAACGAGGTTTGGCGCACCGGGCGGACTGGTGGTGAAGTCGCGTCATGCGCCCTGGTCTGCATTACACATTCCACCTGCGGTCCAACGAGAAGTTCCACTACCGGCGGCCTGTCCGGCCGGCCAAGTGCCCGCGAACTTCCTCCGGGCCCTGGATCCTACTCTCAAGGGCCGACGGGCCTGGCCGATCTTTCCAATTCAGGGGGCACGGGCGTACTCGGCGGGGGACACCACGGCGCTCCGCACCTCTTTCTTTGTCACGTTTTCGTGCTGGTCAATCTTCTTACCGATCTCCTCTATGCTAAAGCGGATCCACGGTTGGCGTTTGAATGAGGCGGACAAGGCGGACAGGGCGGACGGGGCGGACAGCGCAATCCAGAGATTGCTGGTCGCGACCGCCCTGTCCGTCCTGATCGCCCTGTCCGTCGTGCCCACCCTTTCTGGCCAGCTGTCCAAGTCGGAAACCAAACGCATCGATGCCCTGCTCGACACGCCGCCATTCAACCGGCACTTCTGGGGCGTTGCCCTGGTGGATGACAAGGGCAAGGTGCTCTACGGGAGAAACGCCGACCGGCTCTTTGTCCCGGCCAGCAATACCAAGCTGGTTGTGAGTGCCGTGGGTTCGGCCCGGTTGGCTCCCGATTGGACGGTCACGACCAGCGTGTACGGGAGCGGGCCGATGACCCGCGGCACCCTGGACGGAGACCTCATTCTGTACGGCCGTGGATCGCCGTTCTCGGGGATTCGCTGCTACGCGACGGACAGCACCCTCCCCGGAGTCTGCGATAGCGATCCCTTCGCTCCATACCGCGCGTTGGCGGAGTCGCTCAGCGCACGGGGGCTCAAGGTGGTGCATGGAGATCTCATCGGCGACGGAAGCTGGTTCGACGGCGAGCTGATCCACCCGGGCTGGGAGAGCTATGACCTGAGCTGGTGGTACGCGGCGCCGGTCTCGGGGCTGGGCTTCAATGACAACAGTGTGGACCTCGCCTGGGAGCCGGGACGAGCGGAATCCGCCCCCGCTTCGATCAGCATGACGCCGGATGTCGGAGACGTCACGCTGGAGAACCGGACTCAAACCGGCGCCTCCGGCAGCGACGACACCATCGATTTCTTCCGGATCCCCGACTCGATGACGCTCTGGGCCCAGGGCAACGTCGCGGCCGACAGCAAAGGCGGAACGGAATATTTCGCGATGCCCGATCCGAATCTGTTCACCGCGCGGGCTTTCCGCCGCATGCTGAACGAGGCGGGTATCAGCATCCTGGGGACCACCCGTTCGACGACCGACTCGGTCAAGTATGCCAGTGCGCGGGCCGCGCCTCCCCTCGCCGAGCTCAAATCACGCCCGCTGCGGGACTGGGTCTTCCCGATCCTCAACACCAGCCAGAACTGGTACGCCGAAATGCTGCTCAAGGAGCTGGGCAAGCAGTTCGGGAAGGCGGGCTCCTGGTCGGAAGGCATCGAGGTCGAACGCCGCTTTCTCATTGACTCAATCGGAGCGGACTCAACCCAGTTCAGCCTGAGCGATGGCTCCGGTCTCTCGAGCGTGAACTTCGTCTCTCCCCTCACGTTTACGAAGCTGCTGCTCTTCATGCGCAGCCACCCAAATTTCCCGACATTCGTCGCCGGCCTGCCGCAATCCGGCAATACCGGATCGCTCCTGCGCCGGTTCGTCGCGACACCGCTCGAAGGGAAGGTCTGGGCCAAGACGGGCAGCATCAGCGGAGTCAACACGCTCTCGGGCTATTTCGAGCTGAACAACGGCAAGACCTACACCTTCTCGGTGCAGGCGAATCACCATGTGCTGGGCGGGAAGACGATGTTGCCCGAGATTGACAGCGTGGTCGTTGCACTTGCGAAAGCGGCCTCGAAGATGAAGAAGTGACAGGTTCAGTGCCATAAGTCATAGGCCATAAGCCACAATCTTTCCGGCGCGCACGCACTTATGGCTTAAGGCTTATGGCTCCAGAAGGGACAACAGAATGCTTCTGCTCCTCCTCCGCCACGGGGACGCGGGCTCCCGCGACGAGACCAAGTGGCCCGATGACACCGAGCGGCCCCTGACCAAACAGGGCAGCCGGCAAACGGCGAAGATGGCGAAGCGGCTGCGCCGCCGCGGCTACATCCCGACGGTCCTGCTCAGCAGTCCGTGGGTTCGAGCGTGGCAGACGGCGGAGGTCGTAGCCCAGGAGTTCGAGGACGAAGGACTAATGCCGGAGGCTTGCGAGCCGTTGGCAACCATGCCGCGGATCGAGCGGTTCGCCGAGGTCATCGGCACACCAGGGGATGAGGCCATGATCGCCCTGGTCGGCCACGAGCCGTGGCTGGGAGAGCTCGCCTCCCGCCTTCTTACCTCCAGTACGTCCCGGCTGCAGATCGATTTCCCCAAGAGCGGCGTGATCGGGATCGAACTCGAGACAGTCGAAGGTGGCGCGGGAAGACTGATGTTCTTCTGGAGGCCTAAGGGGGAATAGTACCGAGTACCGAGTACCTAGGAACGAGTACCTAGAAACGAGTACCGCGGATAATGGCTAACAGCTAACAGCTCTCGGCCTACGGCTTATAGCTGACGGCTGACGGCTGACGGCTGACGGCTGACGGCTGACGGCTGACGCCTGACGGCTATTAACTTCCCCCGCCATGAATTCCCCCAATCCATTGCGGGTGGCGATCGTCGGCACCGGGCCGTCGGGATTCTACGCCGCGGAACATCTGCTGAAGAAGCACCCAGGAGTAGAAATCGATCTCTTCGATCGGCTTCCGACTCCCTTTGGCCTGGTGCGCGGCGGAGTGGCACCGGATCATCAGAAGATCAAGTCGGTTACCCGGGTCTACGAGAAGATCGGTTCGCTGCCCGGCGTTCGGTTTCTGGGCAACGTCCTCATCGGGCGGGATCTCACCCGTGAGGAATTGCTCGATCACTACCATGCCGTCATTTATGCGTTCGGGGCGCAGAGCGACCGCGCCCTGGGCATCCCGGGAGAACACCTGGCCGGGAGCCACGCCGCCACCGAGTTTGTGGGCTGGTACAACAGCCATCCCGACTACCAGGACCACAGCTTCGACCTTTCGCAGGAAAACGTCGTGGTGATCGGCGTCGGGAATGTCGCCGTGGACGTGACCCGGGTCCTGTCGCGCACGCCCGAGGAGCTGGCCAAGACCGACATCGCTCCCTACGCCCTCGAGGCGCTCCGGAACAGCGGGGTGAAGAACGTCTACATGATCGGCCGCCGCGGACCGGTCCAGGCGGCATTCACCAATCCGGAGCTCAAAGAGCTGGGCGAGATGCCCGGCGCCGACATCGTCGTACTCCCGAACGAGCTGGTGCTCGATGAAGAGAGCCGGGCTAGCCTGGCCCGGGCCGAAGAGCGCACACCAGAGAAGAACCTGCATACACTGGAGGCCTTCGCCTCGAAACCGCAGGAAGGGAAGCCGATGCGGATCCACTTGCGGTTCCTGCTGTCACCGCTGGAATTGCACGGCGACGGCAGAGTGGAAGCAGTGAAACTGGCCCGGAATCGCCTGGTCGCGACCGCCAATGGAGACCTTCGCGCGGAACCCACCGGCGAAACCGAGGTCATCCCTGCCGGACTCGTCTTCCGCTCCGTTGGCTATCTCGGCACCGGAATTCCCGGTGTCGTCTTCGATGCGAAGCGCGGCATCATGCCGAACGAAGGAGGCAGAGTGGTGACCGCTCCCGGCACGGCCGGCCAGGGCGAGTACGTCGTGGGCTGGATCAAGCGGGGCCCTACCGGGGTGATCGGAACCAACAAGCCCGACGCGACGGAGACCACGGATCATCTGCTGGAGGACTTCACAGCAGGCAAGCTGGAGCGGAGCCTTTCCCCTCGGGACGAAATAGACCGCATGCTCGAGCAGCGCGGCGTGCGGGTGGTGACCTGGAACGACTGGCGAAAACTGGATCAGATCGAGCGCGAGCGCGGAGCCGCCCTCGGCCGGCCCCGACTCAAGTTCACCACCGTCGCCGACATGATGGGGGCCCTCGGATGAAGCCAATCAGACTCGCTCTGCTCGGCGGTGTCCTGCTTCAGGGGTGCAGCAATCTTGGAAAATTCGTAGAAGAGGTATTCAAGGAAAGACCACCGGTTCCACTTCAAGCAGCGGAAATTTCCAGCGACGCCCGGCTGGATTCGACCGGCGCCATCGTGGGAAGCTTCGTAGGCGAGGGCACCAGCCGCCGGGTCCATCTTCTCTCCAGCGACACGGGGCTGGTCGCCGCTCTGGTCAGGCGCTATCGCCCGGTCAACCAGCGGGGCTCAACGGTGTGGGAGTGGCTGGACCGTCAGGGCACCTACGCCATCAACGTGGATCCGCGTCGCGATGCGATCCTCGCCAACCAGCCGATGGTGACCGGCTCACCCGACGGCCACACCGCCGTACAGCTGGAGACCATCCTGCTGCATGGCAGCCGCTGCGGCTGGCGCGGGACTCAGGTGGAATTCATCGTCGATCCGGTCGGCTCCAATCCATCGCTCCGCGGTCCGGTAATCGGATCCTTCCGGGATTCGCGAGACAGCTGGCAGGGAGATCACGGGTATCGCAGCCCACCGACCGAGCCGGACGGCCCGCTCGTGGACACGCTTCTCGCGGCGACCGCCGCCGCAATGGATTCGGTGCTTCAATCGCGGCTCTCCTCGCGGGACCTGCCGCTCGTGTCGGTCGCAGGAGTCCGGCCTGAGGTGAATACCCTGGAAGACATCGATGCGGCCGATGTTCTGGCGTTCCAGCTGGAGGACGGCCGGGTACGCTACGCTGTCTCACTGCGGGAACAACGCCGAACCGGCTCGGGGACCCCGCTCGTGGCGGCGACGGTCATGGTGTGGGACGCCTCCCTGGTCTGGCGCCAATTCGTTTTTGCTCCCACTCTGCTGGAGTTCCGCTACGGAAGGCTTCGGCCCTGGAAGTCCTGGCCTCCTTTCTTCTGGCGGCGGCTCGATGCAATGAGCGGATTCGCCTTTCAGCGCGACTATCTCTGGATGGAGCAGGTGGACGTTGCCGATGACGCGGTACTCTGGACGGTGCTGGAGCCACGGAGCAATACGGTCGTAGCCGCAGCGGAGGTGGATGGTCCGTGTTGATTGGAACCGATCGGCTCGAGCTGATTCCCTTCACTCCCGATGCCATCGATCTGCTGCTGGCGCGGGACCAGAGGCGATTGCGGGAAATCACCGGACTCGAGTTTCCCGAACCGCTTCGGCCGCCGCCGTTGATGGAAGAGCTGCTCCCCGAGGTGCGAGACCGGCTTCGCGCCGCGCCGACGACCCTTGGTTGGTGGACCTGGCTCGCTGTGGAGCGGGACTCGCGCCGGGTGACGGGTGCCCTTGGCTTCGGCGGCCCGCCCGATCCCGAAGGCGCCGTGATGATCGGCTACTCCACGTATCAAGGAGCGGATCGGAAAGGCTACGCCTCGGAAGCGACCCGGGCGCTCGTGGAATGGGCGCTTGCCCAGCCCGGTGTCACCCGGGTCTGCGCCAGCATCCCGCCCGACAACTGGCCGGCGCGCCGAGTGGCCGAGAAAGTCGGGATGGAGATATTCGCAACGGTGTGGGAAGAGGACATCGATGAGGTCCTGCTCTACCGTATCGAGCGCCAATGACGAACCCGGAATCGGGATGAAGATCTACACCAAGACGGGAGACGAAGGCGACACCGGTCTCTTTGGCGGAGGACGGGTGCCGAAGGACGATCCCCGGGTCGATGCATACGGAGAAGTGGATGAGCTCAACTCCACGATCGGCGTCGCGCGAACCGCGGCCCCGGTTGCCCTGTTCGATGAATTGCTCGAAAGCATCCAGCGTGACCTCTTCGCGATCGGGGGCCAGCTGGCGAGTCCCGATCCGGAGAAGGTGCGTAAGGCGCTGGAAAAGGCGGGTCTCTCGGAGGAGCGGGTCGCCGTGATGGAACGAGCCATCGATGAGGCCGATCGCGAGTTGCCTCCACTCACGGCGTTCGTCCTTCCTGGCGGCAGCGCCAAGGCGGCGGCGTTGCATCTCGCGCGAACCGTGTGCCGGCGGGCGGAGCGTTCCATCGTGGGGCTTTCCCGTGACACCGCGGTGCCCCCACTCTTCGTAGTCTATCTCAATCGGCTGTCCGACCTGCTTTTCACGCTGGCCCGCCTGGCCAATCACCGCGAAGGGGTGCAAGAGACGAAGTGGTGAGGCCTCCTATCCCGGTCGCTCACGCGCTGGGGAACTATCCGGTTTATGTCGATGTCGGGGCGCTGGCGGGTCTTCCCGAGATGCTGGCCGGTCTCTGGGGAGAACGTCGTCTGGCGATCATCACCGACAGCCACGTCGCGGCGTTGTACGACAAGTGGGCTCAGGGAAACGCTGTGCGCGCCGAGGCCACTCTCATCTTCCCCGCGGGGGAAGAATCCAAGACCCGCGAGACCTGGACCCGGCTCTCCGACGAGCTGCTCGCCCGGGGCTTCGGCCGCGACTCGGCGATCGTAGCGATTGGCGGAGGCGTGGTGGGAGACATGGCGGGATTCGTGGCCGCCACCTACTGCCGCGGCGTTCCTTATGCTCAGGTCCCCACGACGCTGCTTGCGATGCTCGACGCCTCGGTCGGCGGGAAGGTCGGGGTCGATACACCGCAGGGGAAAAACCTGATCGGAGCCTTCCACCCGCCGGCGATCGTCGTCTCCGATCCGGCTACCCTGATGGACCTGCCGGCAGCCGACTACCGCGCCGGATTTGCCGAAGCGATCAAGCACGGCGTCATCGCGGACGCTGGCTATTTCGATTGGATCGACAACCATGCCTCTGGCCTCGTCGCGCGGTCCAAGGAAACCCTGGTGGACCTGATTCGGCGAAGTGTCGAGATCAAGGCCGAGGTGGTCAGCGCGGACGAACGGGAGTCGGGGCGGCGCGCGATTCTCAATGCGGGTCATACCGTGGCGCACGCGCTGGAGACCGAATCCGGTTTTCAACTGGCTCACGGTGAAGCGGTCGCCCTAGGGCTGATTGCGGAGACCCAGATTGCGGAGCGAATGGGAATCGCTCGAAGCGGACTCTCACAACAAATCTCCAGCCTCGCGGGCGCGCTCGGCCTGCCGACCGAGTTGCAGAGCCCGCGCGATCTCACCCGTCTCATGCAAGCGCTAACGCGCGACAAGAAAAATCGCGCCGGAACGATTCATCTCGCATTGCCGGAAGATGTGGGTCGAATGCACGTCGCAAACGGACAGTGGACTGTGCCGGTGGATAGCACGATGATCATGGAGGTTTTGGTCCAGCGCAGCTGATTCACACAACGCACCACACGCCTTCCACAGCTCTCCACCTTTCCCCCTCTTGTAACCTACTGTACGACAATCAGTTACCAGATTGTATTGAATCGCGGCAATTGTGGAAAGCTGTGGAAAGGTGGACAAAACTTGGAATCGTCTGGTGCTGAACGATTTGTGATGTGGAAAACTAAAAATGCTTGACCGCCTCTCCAGGGCGTCCTATATTCGCACACCTTTTTTGACGGCCACCGCTGGGCCGCCTCCCTTCCGAACAAAACTCAGCAGCACTTCCGCTCGGGGAGTCTATGGCGTCACTCCAACGAGAGCCGGGGCAAGGTCTTCTTTCGTCCAGTTGCCACCGGCGCGTTCGACCAGTATCTGCAGGACATTCAAAAATTGCCGATGATCACCGATCCCGCCGAGGAGAAACGGCTGGCCCGGCTAGTCGCAAAAGGGATGTCGAGAAAGTCGGCGGAACGCCTCGTGACGGCGAACCTCCGATTCGTAATCTCCTACGTGAAGAAGTATCAGGGCCACGGTCTGGATCTCGCCGAGCTGGTGGCGATCGGCAACGAAGGGCTCCTCAAGGCAGTCCGGAAATTCGATCCCGATCACGGCGTGAAGTTCATCTCCTACGCGGTCTGGTGGGTGCGCCAAGCGGTGCTCAAGGCGCTTGCCGAACAGACTCGCAGCGTACGCATCCCGCTCAACCAGAACTCGGCGCTCATCAAGATGTCGCCGCGCCGAGACCTTCCTCGTCGCAGGAGCTGGGACGCGAGCCGACCGACGAAGAGATCGCCATGGCACTGAACGACTCGGTCGACAATATCCGCTCCGCCAGACGCATGACGTCGGCGGAGCTTTCGCTTGACGCTCCCCTGGAGCGGGGCGACAAGAATGCGGGAACGCTCGGTGAGCGCTTCGCCGGGCGCCGAAGGATTCGACATCGAGGAGAAGACCGACGCGCGGCTCACTCGCGAGTTCATCGATCGCATCTTCGAGCGCTACCTGACTCCACGCGAGCGCAAGATCCTCTACCTCTACTACGGGCTCGAGGAAGGCTCCGAGGCGTCTGACGCTGGAGAAGATCGGCGAGCTGCTGGGCGTAACCCGGGAACGCATCCGCCAGATCCGCGAACGCGCCTTCGAGAAGCTGCGCCAGTCGCCGGATGTGAAGGGGCTGGCAGGGCACTGGGTGGCGGCGTAATGGGTAGTGGGTAGTGGGTGGTGGGAGAGAACAACAGTGGACTGACGAATGGCACCCCCTGGAGTAACCTCAGGGGGTTTCGTTTTCTCCCCCCACTACCCACCACCTACTACCCTCCCCCCGGCACCACCTACTTTCCAACCATGCTCCCTCTCTTCCCCCTCACAACCGTACTGTTTCCCGGCGCCCCGATGCCGCTCCACATCTTCGAGCCCCGCTACCGGCAGATGCTGGCGGACTGTCTCGAGGGGGACCGCCGCTTCGGCCTGGTGCCCGGAGAGCAGGCGGAGCCGGGGGCAGTGGGCTGTATCGGCCACATCCGGGTGGCCCAGCCACTGGCCGACGGCAGGTCCAACATCGTCGTCATGGGAGAAAAGCGATTCAGGCTGCTCGCAATCGAAGCCGCCCAGCATCCGTACCTGATGGGTCAAACCGAGGACTATGAGGATCGTCCCGAGAGCGCTCCCACGCCCCAGGACCAGAGCGCACTCATCGAACTCGCGGGGCGCTACCGGGAGTTGCTTCGAGTGCTGATGGACGGGGGCGGTGAGTCAGCCGAGTGGTCCAGCAAGCCAGTCCCGCTCTCATTTCAGGTCGCGGCACTGCTTGAGGCTCCACTCGAGATTCGGGTGCGGCTGCTCGCGACTCGTTCCACCACCGCGCGAGTCAAGGTGCTCATCGAAGTGCTCCCTCCGTTGCTGCGCGAGGCGAGTACCCGGGTCGAGGTCCATCTCCGTGCGCCCAGCAACGGGGTGGGCGGCCCTCATCACGAGATCGTCGCCGAGGGATGAAGCCGGATCTTGGCGAGCGGATGAGTCGTATCGTCGGATCTCGCTGGGTCCGAACCCGGGCCGCCGAGCTTGCCACGTACCGGGCCGATGGACTCCCGACTCACGAATCCACCCCTGGCCTCGTGGTGCTGCCGGGATCCCGGGCCGAGGTGATCGAGGTGCTGCGGGAGCTCAGGGACCGCGGCGTCCCCTTTGTGGCCCGGGGTGCCGGCACTGGACTCTCCGGCGGAGCTCTGGCCGATCCGGATACCGTGCTCATCACCCTCACTCGCTTGAACCGGATTCTGGCGATTCAACCGGAACGGCGCCGTGCGGTGGTCGAGCCCGGCGTCGTGAACCTTCGTCTCTCCGAGGCGGCCCAGAAATTCGGGCTGCACTACGTGCCCGATCCTTCGAGTCAGAGCGCGTGCACCATCGGAGGCAACGTGGCGGAGAATGCCGGCGGGCCCCACTGCCTCAAGTACGGCGTCACCACGAACCACGTCACCGAAGTGGAGGTCGTGCTGCCCAGCGGTGACACGGTTCATCTGGGTTCCCCGCATGGAGAGCCCTGGGGACCAGACCTGGTCGGCCTGTTTGTCGGGAGCGAGGGGATGTTCGGCGTGGCCCTCGCCATCACCGTTCGGCTCGAACCGATCCCGCCAGCGGTGCGCACGGTGTTCGCCGAGTTTCTGGCGCTGCGCGATGCGAGCGAGGCGGTGACCGCCATCGTCTCCTCGGGAATCGTTCCCGCGGCACTGGAGATGATGGACCAGTCCTGCATCGCGGCGGTGGAAGCATCGATCTACGCCACCGGGGCCCGGACCGATGCGGCGGCGGTGCTGCTCGTGGAGCTGGACGGCTCCGAGCGCACCGTCGAGGCGGAGTCGGCGATCATCGAGCGCCTGCTGCGGGAAAACGGAGCGCGAGACGTGCGGAGCGCATCGAGCGCCGCCGACCGGGCTCGGCTGTGGCAAGGCAGGAAGAAGGCGTTCGGAGCGTTGGGACGGCTGGCGCCGGACCTCGCGGTTCAGGATGCGGTGGTGCCCCGCTCCGCCTTGCCCGATGTCCTGGACCGAATCGCGGGCATTCGGGATCGGTTGGGCATTCAGATCAGTAACGTCTTCCACGCGGGCGACGGTAATTTGCATCCCTGCATCAGCTTCGACCGGCGCCAGCCAGGACTCACGGCGAAGGTCGAGGAAGCCAGCCGGGAGATCATGCGGATCTGTCTCGACGCCGGCGGAAGTATCACCGGCGAGCACGGAGTAGGATCGGACAAGATGGATTACATGCCGTGGGCCTTCAGCGCGGCGTCTCTCGAAGCGATGTGCGCGGTACGGCGGGTCTTCGATCCCGATACCCGGGCAAATCCCGGCAAGGTCTTCCCACTGCACACCTGCCGGGAGTGGCGGCAGGCAGGAGTCGCATGAGCGAGGCGCTATATACTCGGCTTCAGGCGTTGCTCGGACCGGGCGGTGTCGAGCGTGACGCCAAGGGGCTCCCCCGCGCGGTGCCCGAGAGCGACGACGCGCTAGCGATGGTCTGTGCTCTCGCGAGCGAGGAGGGGTGGAAGCTCCGTCTCGAGGGAGCCGGCACCTGGCTCTCCGCGGATGCGCCGGCCGATCTGAGCCTCAGCACGAGAAGCCTCAATCGCCTGATCGCCTTGAATCCGGCCGACCTGGTCGCGACGGTGCAGCCCGGGATGCCGATCGAAGCGCTGCAGAGCGAGCTGTTCGCGAAGGGCATGTGGCTCGCCATGGATCCTCCGGGGAGACCCGAGCGCACTATCGGATCCATCGTGGCGACCGGAACTGCCGGACCGCTGCGGCTCGGATTCGGTCCGGTGCGAGATCATGTGCTGGGCTGTACCGCGGCGACCGGAGACGGACGCCTGGTCAGCGCCGGAGGACGGGTCGTGAAGAACGTCGCCGGTTACGACTTGACCAAGCTTCACGTCGGCGGCTTCGGTGGATTCGGCGTCATCGCCGAGCTGCACCTTCGACTGCGCGCCCAGCCCGAGGCTGATAGCACGCTGCTCACCCGGGGGACGAGGGATGCGATGGTCCGTGTCGGGCGCGATGCACGGGAAGCCCAGTCGGCAGCCGTGGCCCTGGAACTCTTTTCGCCCGCCTTGGCGGCCGACGCGGAGTGGGTGCTCGCCGCGCGCCTGGTCGGAGCCACAGCAGCGGTAGAGGCAGAGCGTGAACGGCTCATCAAGGCGACCGGGCTCACCTGGGATCCCGTTGCCTCTCAGAGAGAGAGTGCCTTTTGGGGACTGGCATCGCGAGGAGCCCTCGCCGGTCCGCTCACTGTCAGGTTGGGTGTCCTGTTCGATGGCATGGACGACGCGCTCGATCTGGTCCGGGAGCACTTCGATGAAGGCCTTGTTTCGGCGGGCTTGGGAAGCGGCAGCATTCGCTGGACCGGCGACGTCCCCGCCGATCGTCTTGTTACCCTGCGGCGCATTGCCGCGACCCGCGAAATCCCGGTAACGCTGGAGCGGGCGCCATGGGGAGTACGCCAATCAGTCGGTCATTTCGGAGCGTATCGGGAAGGCGTGGGACAACTGGTAGGACGCCTACGCGAAGCGTTTGATCCGCGTGGATGCCTCTCGGTGGCACTCGAGGGCAGCGATTCGTGACCCTGGATCTGACATCGCTGGATCCCTGCGTCCACTGCGGATTCTGCCTGCCGGCATGCCCAACCTACGCGGTCACCGGAGACGAGGCGGACAGTCCTCGCGGCCGGATCGTGCTCATGCGCTCACTGGAACGAAACGAGATTCCAGCGAATGATCCTGCTACCCGTCAACACCTCGATACCTGCCTCGGCTGCCGGGGCTGCGAGCCGGTCTGTCCTTCTGGCGTGGGATACGGACGTGGCCTCGAAGCGACCCGTGAGCTCCTCGCGCAACAGAACGGCATCTCCCCGCTCGCGCGCCTCCTGCTCGGGACATTCGGGAATTCGCTCTGGGGAAAGCCGTTCTTCTTCCTGCTGAAGACGCTGCGGAACCTCGGTCTGGCCGATTCGTTGAGTGGGAGCGGACGGATCGGTTTCGGCCTTGGGATGATCGCGGCGACCAAACCGGTCCATCGGGAAAGCCTCGCGACACGCCGAGTGCCGAGCGGTTCACGAGGCACGGTCCGCATCTTCACCGGCTGCATCATGAACGGATTGTTCTCCCACGTTCACGCGGCGACTCGCCGCACTCTCGAGGCAAATGGTTATCAGGTAGTCGAGACAGAAGGACAGATCTGTTGCGGCGCCCTGCACGCCCATGCCGGCGACCACCCCGGTGCGGTTCGTCTGGCCCGGGCCAATCTCGCGGCATTCGGGCCCGGCACCGAACCGGTGGTAGTAAACAGCGCGGGGTGCGGTGCTCTGCTTAAGGACTACGGGCATCTGCTGGGCACGGCGGAGGGAGATGCCTTCGGCCACCGGGTGCGTGACGTTTCGGAGCTCCTTGCCGATGCAGGTCCTGTCCCCGGCGGAGAGCTTTCACTCGAGGTCGCCTACGACGCCCCTTGTCACCTGCAACACGCCCAGCGAGTTCAGGCTGCGCCGCTGGCCGTGCTCAACGCCGTTCCGGGACTCCGGCTCCGGGTGCTGCCCGGCTCGGACCGCTGTTGCGGCAGCGCGGGCATCTTCTCCGCCCTGGAGCCCGCCATGTCGCGAGCGGTTCTGGAGACCAAGATCTCGTCATTTGCCGAGGCCACGCCTCGGCTCGATTTCGTGGCGACCGGGAATCCAGGGTGTCACATGCAAATCGGAGCCGGGCTACGCGCGGCTCGTCTCCCGATTCGGGTGGCCCACCCGGTGGAGCTGCTGGATTGGTCGTACGAGGTCGGCGGAGTCTATGCCTGACCGCTCGGTCCTCAGTCCTTTCTCTTCAGTCCCTGCTACTTTTCAGGATGGACCGCGCCATCCTCTTCGATTTCAATGGGGTCATCGTCGATGACGAACCCCAGCATTGCGACGCGCTGATCGCGACCCTCGCTGAGTACGGTCTCCCGCTCAGCCGTGACGACTACTATCGCGATTACCTCGGCTTCGACGACAGGGAGTGTTTCCGGTTCGCCTTCGAGCGGAGCCGGCTTCGGGCCGATGACGGTGTGCTCGATCACGCGATCGAGCGCAAGGCAACCCTGTACGAGAAGGCCATTCGCCAATCCATGACGCTGGTGCCAGGCTCAACCGACTTCATTCGGGACGCGTCCCGCAAAGGCTACCGTCTCGCCGTCGTCTCCGGCGCGTTACGCCGGGAGATAGAGCTGGTACTGTCGCTCGCCGGATTGCAGGAGTTGTTCGGGGTGGTGATAGCCTCGGAAGACGTGAATGCCTGCAAGCCCGATCCCCAGGGCTTCGAGCGGGCGCGCGAAACGCTGGCATTGTCGTGCGAACAATGCGTGATAATCGAGGACTCCCTTCCCGGCCTGGGCGCCGCCCGCCGCGCAGGGATTCGCTGTGCGATGGTCGCCACTTCCCATTCGGCGACTGATCTCCGGGGTGCCGACCTGGTATGGCAGGATCTCCAGGGTCACACCGCCGACGAACTCCCCTGGTCCGCATGAGCGCTCCCCGGGTTTCCCTCGATCGCGCGCGACTCGATCGCCTCCGCCAGGGAGCGGTGGTGGTTCGGACCGAGCCTGCGGCGTTCAATGTTACCGGCATGGGGGCGCTCCAGTGTCTCCAGGGGTTGCTTACCAACGATCTCGTCAAACCGGGTGATCACAGCCTGGTGTATGGCGCGCTGCTCACTCCGAAGGGGATGATCGTGGTGGATTTCTGGGTGCTACGGCGGCCGCAGGGATTCCTGCTGCTGGCGGAGCGCGATGGCCGCGAGGCCGCCCTCGATCTCTTCCAGCGCCAGTTACCGCCTCGACTGGCCCGGATGGAGGATCTCACCGGGCAAATGAGCGTGCTCTGGCTGTTCGGCGAGAATGTGTTGGGTACCCTGCGCTTCTCCCGAATCGGACCGGTACCGGAAGCCGAAGGCAGACTCGCCGAGGGCGCCCCCGACTCCGAACTCCTGATTGCGAGGCCCCACCCCAAGGCACCGTTTCAAGCGCTGGTGACGGGAGCCAATGAGGAAATCGAGAAGGCGATCGCGGCGCTGACCCGGGCCGGGGCAACCGTGGGAGACGAGCGGGAGACGGCGGCCGCCCGGATCCTCGCGGGATGGCCCGCATTGGGTGCCGAGATCGGAGAGAAGACGCTGCCCCAGGAAGTCCGCTACGACGAACTCGATGGGGTCTCGTATACCAAGGGTTGCTATACCGGGCAGGAAACAGTGGCCCGGTTGCACTTCCGCGGCCATACCAATCGTGGGCTGCGCGGGCTCATCTGGCAGGAGGGAGACCTGCCTCCGGGGACTTCGGTTACCACCGATGACGGCAAGGAAGTCGGCACGGTGCGCTCCACCCTCTTCCTCCCCGACCGATCCGTGGCCCTCGCGCTGCTTCGTCGCGAGGTGGAACCAGGGTCATTCGTGACCGCGTCGGGCCGGCCGGCCATCGTCGTCGCCCTGCCCTTCGACGTAGACCTGCTGCTCGCGTGATCCAGATCACCATTCCATGAAACACAAGGGCCGCCTTGTGGCGGCCCCCGAGTGGCGATTCAGCAATTGCGACCCGGCGATTACATCGAGTGCGCGGTGTCGCGGGGCATGCTGTCCGACTTCATGGCGCCTGAGTCGGCCGGTGCCGGCGCACCCATGGTCGAGTCGGCCGGCGGAGTCTGGGCCTTCTTCGGACCGCACGCCGTCAGAGCGAGCAGGGCGGCCAGCGTGAGAACCTTCTTCATTGGGACTCCTCTAAGGTTACGAGTGATGCACAGCTGGCTCGAGCCCCGTCATGGGGCGACAAACCGCGCGCAAGTTTATTTCCGAGTGCTCCATTGTCAAGCACCGGGGCCGGTCGGGTCATGCGTTACATTTTCCCCGGGTCGCCGGCCCCTACTAATCTTACACTCATGCCTAACCTTCCCCACACCCTCGGCGAGCTGAAGCGCAGCCGGTGGGCCGAGCCACCGCTGCGCGGCCGGTCGGTGCGCGACGAAATCCGCGCCAACGTCCTGCGCATGATGCAAGCCGGTGAGGACCTCTTCCCCGGCATCGTGGGCTACGAAGACACCATCGAGCCCCAGCTGATCAACGCCCTGCTAGCCCGACACCACCTCATTCTCCTCGGCCTGCGCGGCCAGGCCAAAAGCAGGATTCTGCGACAACTCACCAGCTTTCTGGACGAGGTGATTCCCATCATCGAGGGGAGCGAGGTGAACGACGATCCCTTCGCGCCGATCTCCAAATTTGCCCGGGAGCGAATCGCCGAGTGCGGCGACGCCACGGCGATTGACTGGTTGCATCGCGACAACCGCTACGTCGAGAAGCTGGCCACCCCGGACGTGACCATCGCGGACATCATCGGCGACGTGGATCCGATCAAGGCCGCCCGCGGCGGGCACCTCCTGGCCGACGAGCTCAGCATGCACTTCGGTCTGCTGCCTCGCGCGAACCGCGGCATCTTCGCCATCAACGAGCTGCCGGACCTGAGCGGCAAGATCCAGGTGGGCCTGTTCAACATCATGCAGGAAGGCGACGTCCAGATCAAAGGCTATCCAATCCGTCTGCCGCTGGACGTAATGCTCGCCTTTACGGCGAACCCCGAGGACTATACCGCGCGCGGCAAGATCATCACTCCGCTCAAGGACCGGATCGGATCCGAGATCATGACCCACTATCCCCGCTCGGTGGAACTGGGGATGGCGATTACCGCGCAGGAAGCATGGTCCGAGCGCGGCGGCTTGCCACTGGATCTCCCCGATTTCGTCCTCGAACTGATCGAGCGGGTCGCGTTCGAAGGCCGCGAGGACAAGCGAGTGGACAAGCGTTCGGGAGTGAGCCAGCGGCTGCCGATCAGCCTCCTGGAACACGTGATCTCCAATGCGGAGCGTCGCTCACTCACCCACAGCGAGCCGAAGGTGACCCCAAGGGTGAGCGATGTGTACGCCGCGGTGCCTTCCATTACCGGCAAGCTGGAGCTGGAATACGAGGGAGAGCTGCAGGGCGGGGAGTCCATTGCGAAGGAACTCATCCGTCGCGCCGCCGGTCACACTCTGGAGGAGCGGTTGGGCGGGCGCAGTCTCGATCGGGTGGTCGCCTGGTTCGACCAGGGTGGCGCGCTCAAGGTGAGCGGCGACGAGCGGAGCGAAGTGTATCTCAAGGGACTCCGAATGGTGCCCGATCTGTGCGACGCCGCGACCGACACCGGACTGGCCGAGAGCCGCGACTCAGCCCGACTGGTGGCCGCGTGCGAACTGATCCTGGAAGGACTCGCTGCGGAGAAGCGGATCAGCCGCAATGAAGAGGTAGGCTATACCCGGGCCAAGCCGGAGAGACGGGAGCCGGGGGGTGGGTATCAGAAGGGGTTGGGCTTAGGGTGAGAATCAGATTGAAGATTTAAGATTTCAGATTGAAGATTGAACGGCGGTTTGGGACCGCGTCAGCCGACAATCTTCAATCTGAAATCTTCAATCTGAAATTTCTACCAACCTCTCGCTCTCGCCAGTCCCACCACCACCTCCGCAGCGCCGTCGAATCCCAGCAGCCCGGTGTTGAGAATCGCGTGATAGTGAGCCGGATCGTCCCAGTCCCGTCCGTAGTACTCCTTGTGATACCGAGACCGGCGAGCGTCAATCTCGTCCATGTATTTCTCGGCCGCGCGAGGATCCAGCTTCTCGGCCTGGGCGGCGTACTTCGCGCGGAATGCGCGCGGCGCCACCAGCTTCACGTGCAATGCGTCGGTCAGCTGGCCGATCACTGCCGGTGCCGCACGGCCCACCAGGACAGCCCGACCCTCCGCCGCCACTTCCTTCACCACCGCCTCGGTGATTCGAACCAGGCTGGGTTCGTCTCTCGGCAGCGCGGCGGCTCCCAGCTCGGGGACCGCCAGCTCCTGCGATGAGACCGCAAGCGTGCGAGCCAGCCGTTCGATGAAGCTGGGGGCCCGCTCCTCCTGACGCGCCACGTCCACCGGTGAGAGCTTGGCGCGCTCCGCCACCCGGTCGATGATCTCGTTGTCCACTACGGACCAGCCGAGCCGTGCGGCGACCGATCGCGCCACCTCGGAACCGCCTGCCCCGTACTGCCGGGAGATCGTGATGACCATGGGGTGAGAAGGTACGGTTAGTGGCGGATATCGACAACGTGAGAAGTGAGAGGTGAGAAGTGAGAGGGAACTGGATTGAGGTGACGCCTTCCCCTCTTACGTCTCACTTCTTACTTCTCACGCTTTTCTCTAAGCCCCAGCCCCACTGTCGCGATCGCGCACACCGTCCCGCCCAAGGCAAGCGAAGTGCGCACCCCGAGATGCTCGGATATCCAGCCCGCCTGAAGCGAGCCGAAGGGCGCCATCCCCAGGACCATCAGGGAGTAGAAGCCCATGACTCGGCCGCGGAGATCGTCGGGCGCCTGGGTCTGGAGCAGCGAGTTGGTCATCACGTTGTTGAGAATCATGCTGCATCCGGCCAGGCCCAGCAGGAAGGCGGCGATCCAATACTGGGATACCAGCGCGACCAGGGCGAGCGCAGTGCTGAACATGAGGCCGCCGAATCGAATCAGAGTCGAGCCCTTGGCCCGGGAACCCAGTGCTGCCATCGCGAGCGCTCCGACACTGGCCCCGAGGCCCACCGCAGACATCAGTCCACCGTAACCCGTGGCCCCGACGCCGAGGACATTCTGGGCGTAGACCGGCAGCATCGGCAGAAAGGAAAAACCGAACACGCTGAAAGCTGCGGTAAGGAGCAGCAAGGAACGGGGGACTTTCTCCCCCATGGCGTAGCGTACTCCCTCCTGAAAGGTTCCCTCAACCTTCCGTGCCTCTCCCCTCACCACTCCGCGCATCGAGAGAAAGGCGATGATGACCGCGAGAAAGCTCGTGGCATTGGCAAAGAAGCAGGCGGCAAGACCCACTGCGGCAATCAGCGCCGCGGCGATCACCGGCCCGATGATCCGGGAGAGGTTGAACACCGATGAGTTGAGCGCGATCGCGTTGAGCAGATCCTCTCTCCCCACCATCTCGATCACGAAAGACTGGCGGAAGGGCACTTCGAAGGCGGAAAGCGTGCCCAGAAAGACGGCGAGCGCCATTACCCAGGCGACGGTCACCCGTCCGGTCGCAGTCAGAACCCCGAGTGTGAGCGCCTCGCACATCATGAGGCTTTGGAACAGGATGATTCCCCGGTGCTTGTTGACCCGGTCCGCCAGAACTCCGCCGTAGAGCGTGAAGGCCAGGATTGGCAACGAACCGAGGGTGCTCACCAGGCCGACTTTGAACGGGGAATTGGTCAGCTGCAACACCAGCCATCCCTGGGCCACGGTCTGCATCCATGTCCCGCAGAGAGAAATGAACTGGCCAGCGAAGAAGAGACGAAAGTTCCGGTGACGGAGTGCGGTGAAGGGGTTGGGGGTGGGCACGGTGTAACTGTAGCAAGGCCGGGTTGAGGACGGGAGACGGGAGACGGGAGACGGGAGACGGGAGACGGGAGACGGGAAGTCCGAGCACATGGTGACGACTTGAACGGATGGCAAGAACGAGGGTATCCATTCAGGTAGTCGTTACCGTCTCCCGTCTTCCGTCTCCCGACCCAATGCGCTTCACCACCTACTCCAAGTTCGTTCCCGGCCTCGCCGAGGCGGTGAATCTCCAGTCGTTGCTGGATCAGCTGGGAGATTTCCTGCTACAGTCGGGCTTTTCGGGCGGGGAGTTCTGGGGAGAGGAAGGGGAAGACCGGTCGCTCGAGTCGCTCCGGCAGGCCATTCTGCAGGCGCTGATCGACTCGGGGCAGCTCACGCCCGAGATGCTCCAGTACCTGCGGGGAGAGCCGTCGAAGAATCCGGCCGGCCAGCGGCAGATCGAGCAGGACCTGGCTCAATTGCTGGACGAGATCGTCCGGCGCCTCATGGAGGAGGGATACCTCAACCTCGAGCAGGCCCCTCAGATGCCGGCCGGCTATAGCTCGCTCTATGGGCCGGGAGGGCAGGCGGCGTCGGCGGCGCGTCAGATCCAGTTCAATCTCACCGAAAAAGGCATCGACTTCCTCGGCTACAAGACCCTGAAAGGACTCCTTGGCAGCATCGGAAAGTCGAGCTTCGGGGCCCACGAAACTCCGCACCTGGCCACGGGGATCGAAGCGGAGTCGGTGAGCAAGCAATACGAATTCGGCGACACGATGAACCTGGACGTCCCCGCGACCCTGGCGCGGGCCATAGGCCGGGAAGGACTCAAGGTACCCATCCCGCTGGAATATGACGACCTGATGGTGCACCAGGCCGAGTATCGCTCGTCGGCCGCGACGGTGCTCATGCTGGACTGCTCACACTCGATGATCCTGTACGGGGAGGACCGCTTCACCCCCGCCAAGAAGGTGGCGCTGGCGCTGACCCACCTGATCCGGACCCAGTACCCCGGGGATTCCATCCGCTGCATCCTCTTTCACGACACCGCGGAGGAGATTCCGCTAGCGGCGCTCGCCACAACGCAGGTCGGACCCTATCACACCAACACCGCGGAAGGGCTGCGCCTGGCCCGGCGGATCCTCACCGGCCAGAAGAAAGACATGAAGCAGATCATCATGATCACCGACGGCAAGCCGTCGGCACTCACGATGCCGGATGGGAGAGTCTACATGAATTCGATGGGGCTCGATCCGATGATCCTGCAGGCGACCTATCGCGAGGTGGCCAACTGCCGGCGGGCTGGCATCATGATCAACACCTTCATGCTGGCCCGGGACCGCAACCTGGTCGACTTCGTCAAGAAGATGTCCCAGATCTGCCGCGGCAAGGCGTACTTCACGACGACCATGACGCTGGGTCAGTTCATCCTGATGGATTTCATGAAGCGGAAAACCCGGAGAGTGTCGTAAGACGTAAGACGTGAGAGGTAAGACGTAAGACGTGAGAATGTTCTAACGTCTCACGTCTTACGTCTCACCTCCCCCACCCCTAATTCCCCGCCTGCACACCTCCCACCACTCGCTTGATCTTCTGCCCCGCCTCAAGCTTGGTATCGGTCTGCATTCCGTTGATGATCGCCACCTGCTCGAGGGGGATGCTGGAGGGATGCTGTTGGTAAAACTCAGCCAGGGTCATGGCTTGGGGCACCTTCTCCACACTCACCCGGGCCGGCTCGACATGGAGAACCTTGGGGTCGCTGACCCCACGGAAACTGTTCATGCTCTTCAGGAACGCTTCCTCATGCTCGGCGTAGTTATTCGCGTTCGCGTACCCAAGGAAGCGGTACGTCACTCCAGAGTATGAGATGAAGGTCACCAGACCCCGCAGCTGGCCCTGATCGGTCTGGGCAGAAAACTGCGTCTGGGTTGCCGGACTGCCGTTAATCGTAATGTTGCGCGGCGTACCAGTCTGCACTTTCTCGTTGGCCATGAACTTTTGGAGGGCATCCGCAGGGCTGTCGTTTCCGGCCCCCGTCAGCTCCAGGATGGCGTTCTTTTCGGGACTGATCGCGGCAACCGCCTGATCGGTGTTCTTGGTTGGCCAGTCGGGGGGGAAATCCAGCGCAAAGGCGAGTGCGGGGTGGATGAACGTGGTCCCGGTGAAATAGCCCTTCCGGGGATCGTCGCCGAACACCATGCCGTCGATGATCGCGAGGAACTCATCCTGATTGACCTTGGCGCCGTCCAGCGGCTTCGTCACCGTCTTGAGTCTGGCTTCGGTCGCCTCGATCCGGTTGCCGGGATCCGGGTGGGTGGACTGCCACTCCGGAATCGTGCTCCCCCCGCTCACCCGCTGCAGGATCTCGAACATGTCGATCATTTTCCTCACGTCGTAGCCGTCATTCAGGGCGTACTTGAATCCCAGCTCGTCCGCCTGACTCTCGGCATCCCGGTCGTACTTGAGGAACAGCAGACCCATCCCCGATCTCAGCTCGTCGAGGTGTTTGGCCACCTGGGTCGACGCGATGGCACCGGCCACCAGCGCCACCTGCCCCATCTGCTCGCGGGTCATCTGCTGCACCGAGTGCTTGGCCGTGACATGGCCGATCTCGTGACCGACCACGGTGGCCAGCTCCGCCTCGGAGTTCATGTGGGTCAGGATGCCCCGGGTGATGAAGATGTAGCCCCCCGGAAGCGCAAAGGCGTTCACCACCGGATCGTCCATGACGGTGAACTCCCAGGGAAGCTGAGGTCGCTCGCCCTCCGAGGCCAGTCGCTTCCCGATCGTGCTCACATACTCCTGAACCTTGGGATCGTCATACACGCCCATCTGTGCCTTGACGGCCGCGGCATTCTCCTTGCCGATCTCGATCTCCTGGCTCTCGGAAACCGTGGAGAACTCTTTCTTGCCGGTCGCCGGATTGGTGGCGCAGGTCGCAAGACCGAGACCACTGAACAGCAGTAGCGCTGGTATCCCAAGGTACTTCGTGCTAGCCATCGCAATGCTCCTTTCACTCGTTCCAGACCGCGTCCCTCCAGGGGCGATCCGTGCTGCCTGACGCAGCAAGGAATCCCATCTTACTGCTCACTGCTGCAACTCGTCCGCGAGGCCCTTCGCCCCATACACCTTCCGCAGCGACTCGACGATCGCGCGGGAGTCCACCCACACCGATCGGGCCACCCGTTCGGTGAACAGGAACCGGTTGGGCAGCATCTCCATGTTGCCGTCGAAGATCAGTCCCACCACCTGGGCATCGCGGTTGATGACCGGACTGCCCGAGTTGCCGCCGATGATGTCCGCGGTAGACACCCCGTTGAACTGCAACGAGAGATCGATCGAATCCTTTGCCGCCTTCCACCGCGGCGGGAGGTCGAATGGCGGCACGCCGCCGAAGGACGCCTCCCGGTCATACAGTCCGTAGAAGGTGGTAAAGGGCGGCGCGAGCGTGCCATTCATCGGGTAGCGCTTCACCTCGCCGTCGGAAATCCGCAGGCTGAAGGTGGCGTCCGGCGACATGCTTCCACCGTAAACGGCGAGGAAAGCCCGAGCGATGCGCTCGTTGTCCGCGGCTTCCCGGTCGTTGAGGGCGCTGACTTCCTTGGTCATGGCGCGCTCCAGCGGATCGATGACCCGCGCCAGCGCGATGAACGGGTCAGATGACGCCGCGGCCGCCGACGCCCCACCGTCCCCCAATGCCTTTCGCTGGTCTCCCGTCACGATCGCGCTCGCACTCACCATCTCCTTGGCGGCCGCCTCCGGACTGCGGCCAGCAAGCGCCTGCTTGAGAACCGGATCGGTCGCGGGCAGCTCCTTCTGCATCGCGGTGAGATAAGCGGTGAACAACGCGGTTTCGGCTTCGGGGTCGATCGGCGTCGTGCTGAACAGCGCCTTCTCCAGGACCGCCTTGTTGGCATCCTGGTAAGCGGGCAACCGTGCGGAATCGGGCTTCGCGGTTTCCACCGGGTACCGGATTGTCCCCATGGCGAGGTTGAGCAGCTTCGATCCGTAGGCGTTGGCCGCGTAGTAGCGACGGCGCACGTCGATCTGGCGGAACCGCGCCCGGATCTGCGCAATGTCGCTCCAGGCGCTGGCGTACTGGCTCCGCAGCTTCGGATCGGCCTTCACCTTGGCGAGGAATTCGTTCTCCCATTTCCGCTTCTGATCCATGAGCTTGGGATCGAGCAGGCCCGACTGGTAGCCGGTGATCGCCTTCTGAGTGTTCTCCAGGCCGAAAATCGTGTTGCGGAGCGTCATTCCGCGCGCCGAATCGGCGTCGGCCAGCGCATGGTAGGTCGTGATCTGACGATGCAGCTGGTCGAGCTGCGCCGGGTACTGGACGTCCCGCAGGTATTCCAACTGGGCCATCGTGTTGAGGCGGCCGGTCGAACCGGGGTTGCCGACCACGAAGACCAGGTCACCTTCCTTTGAGCCGGCCTTGCTCCAGGAAAAGTGATGCTGCGCCGTGTTGGCGGGCTGGCCATTATCATACGCCCGCACAAAGCTCATGTCGAGATTGAAGCGCGGATAGGTGAAGTTGTCCGGGTCCCCGCCGAAGAAGGCGATCTGCTCCTCCGGAGCGAAGACCAGGCGGATGTCCTTGTAGCGCTTGAACCGGTAGAGCTTGTACTGCCCGCCCCGGTACATGCTCACTACCTGACAGGCAGCGTCTTCCGCCGTCTTTCCGCATTCGTCCTCGATCGCATGGGTCACCTTGGCTCGTTCCGCGGCCGCTGTCTTGGGATCCATCTTCGGCGTGGCCGCCGCCGACACCCGGTCGGTCACGTCGGTGATCTCCTGAAGCTGGTCGAGGAAGAGGCCTGGGCAGGCGCGCTCATCCTCCCGCTTCGCGGCATAGAAGCCATTGGAGAGGAAGTCCTCCCCCGTCTTGGCGCTGCCTTCGATGCAGGCCCGGGCACAGTGGTGATTACTCATCACCAGTCCGTTCCCCGACACAAACGATGCGGTGCAGCCGTTGCCGTAGCGCAGCGCCGACAGCTGGACATGGTTCATCCATTCATCGCCGGGGGTGAACTGGAATCGCTTCGCCCAGTACTCCTTCGGGGGATTGTCGAAGGTCCACATCTTCCCGGTTTCGAGACCGGGGTATTCCCCCTCGGGGGTGGCCTGGCCGGCGAGGCGCAGAGGCAGCAGGACCAGGAGGAGTAGAGCCAGGCGTGTCAGGGTGCGCATGAGTGAGATGGGTTGGAGTGAGAGAATCGTCGGATCAATGATCGAGGGATCTGCCTTCGAGACTGATGTTCTCGTCTCCCGGCTCGTATCGCACATACACCAGGATGAACTGGAACATCTCGTCGGTCGTCTTCATGCTCCCCATGTGATCCTGCACCGTCTGGGGCGGCTTGAACGGGTTCAACGGATTGTTGCTGGTGTTGTCGTAGACGCCTTCGGCCCGGATCACGCTCCCCCGCGGAATGTGCAGCAGGGTCTTGGGCTTGTAGGCGTACTGCCAGCGGAAGTCCCATTTCCGCAGCCGGATCAGCGGAATGGTGTCTCGCTGCGGGGTAATCGCGTAGGCCACGAACGATTGCCCCAGCAGGTGCATGTGTGGCGTCATCGTGACGACAGAGATGTCCGCCGGAATGGTCCCTTCGGTATAGACCGTCTTCACCGTGTTGGGCGGGATGACCAGATCGGGCATCACCTTGGTGGCACCCACCGTTCCCATCACCAGGTCATACATGTGCCGCCGCGGCGGCGTCTTGCCGTAGAAGATGTTGAAGTATGACCGATCGCTGTCGGGAACAAACGACGGACCGTAGTGGATCTGATTCAGGACCAGAGCACCCTGCTGCGGCAGCGGAAAGCTGCCGACATCCTCCGGCAAGCACCCTGGGCTGCGCACCGGGGAGATAATTCACCAGCGACAGCAGCAGCGGCGGGAACGATCCGTCGTCATTGAGGAGATCCAGTTTCTTCAGGTCGTCCATGTTGTGGTAGGCATCGTCCACGTAGGTCATCTGGCCCCTGAAGATGTCCTTCTTGCCGCCGGGCGGATACACGAGCAGGTGCCCATTCATGTGGTGCACCAGGCGGGGATTTCCCGGAACGAACTCGATGGCCCGCACGAAGGTGTCGCGGGGAATCTCGAACGGGATCTTGAGCGTGACGAAATGATCGGCACCGTCTCCCGGGATCTTGTAAGTCCTCGGCATCCGCAGAACCAGATCGGGCTTGCCGAGTTTGGAGCCGGTCGGGAACGAGGGCGGGGGAGCGAGATGAGTCGTGTCCCCGGCGGCGGCACCGCTCTCCGCCCAGCGCGCGATGATCGCGATCTCCCGATCCGTCAGCACCCGCTCGTCCGCGAAATGGCTGTAGGTCGGGTCCGCCGGCCAGGGCGGCATGGTGCGCGCCTTGACCCGTTCGGCGATCAGAGCCGCGTGACTCGCCGCGTCGGCGTACGTCAGCAGGGGAAACGGCGCCGGCTGGCCCGGCCGATGGCACTCGGTGCAGTTGCGATACAGGATCGGGGCGACGTGATCCGTGTAGGTGACTGAATTCGGGACAGGCTCTGGCGGGGGAGCAGAGGCCGCCGGGACGGCGCGGCCCCGAGTGAATACGAGAAGGATTATTACGCCCAGCGCGAGGACCAGCCCCGCGCTGGTAATCACCAGTTTAGACCTTGGCATTCATCCGGCAGTTCAGGACGTCTGGGAACAGTCCTCAAAGATAGCCGGATGGCGCCGGTCTCAGGCAGCCAGCTTGGGCCAGAGCCACCCGAAGGAGCCCGCCGTCATTCCGGCGTAGATCAGCCCGTCCACCATGTCCTTGATCGTGATGCTCCACGGCCTCCCCATCCAGATGGAACCGGAGGGTGTCGCGCCGGCGTACCCCAGCCAGGCCGCGAGGCCCGACCACCTTGAAGACCGGCATGTACTCGGTTCCCGGTGGGAATACGCGGGCAGCCAGGCAGGCCACAACGCAGCGAGATGAAGAGGTTGTAGACGAACCATTTGCCCAGCATCGGGCCCATGCTGGGAAGACCCGGCTTGATGATGGTCAGCACGGCGTTGGGCCCCTCGGTGTACTTCTTCTGCATCTCGGGCTCGCCCATTTTCTTCATGTCACTGCAGAAGGGGAGGATGTATAGTGCCGGCGGCGGGTTCCCCTTGCGGATCGCCGCACGCACCTCGTCCTCGTTCTGCAGGGCTTTGTAGTCACCCTTGTGCCACTGGATGAGCATGTGGATGATCGAGCTGGCCACGAACACCAGAATTGCCGAGAGAAGAATCGGAACCCAGAGTTGAGCGAGCGAAACCATATTTCCTCGGTGTGGAGGGTGGGTGAGTACCGAGTACCTAGTACCTAGTACTGAGGACTGAGGACTGAGGACTGAGGATTGAATCCCGTTCCCTGTTCCCTGTTCCCGCTTTCCCGTCTCCCGTCTCCCGTCTCCCGTCCCAAACTAGCCGCTAGTTCTACCGCCCGTCCCCAATTCGTCAAGCGGCTGTACTGCCCGGCGCATGATCATGCACAGCCAGAGTCCGTAGCCCAGTGAGACCAGCAGGCAGATCAGAGCGAGCGCTCGCAAGCCGTTCGCGATCCGGGTGTCATACTGCAAAGCACCGAACCGGCCCAGCAGGTAGGCCCAATCGTGCTGGGGGTCTCCGCCGAAGCCCACCAGGTCCAGGTCGAATGACCGCGCGTCGCCGACGTAGCGCGCGAGGTCGAGCAGGCTCGAGCTCAGCCAGGCGCCGGCGGCGGTGAGGCCGAAGTAGTCGTTGTAGTAAAGGAGAAGGACGCCGGCGCCGATCGGGATCAGGAGCTGGTTGAGGCTTCCCCCTGCTACGCCCATGAACTCGCCGAAGAAGGAGAAGAGGAGGTGGCCCAGCTCGTGGACCCCGAACGTGATGCCGGCGAAGAGCCCACCCGCGTCAGGATCCCGGAGGTGCCGAAGGCCATCCCACGCCAGCACGGCGACCAACAGGAGTCGCCACCACAGGGAGCGAGCTTGAGCCCAGACTCTGGCGTCCGAGAAGAAGGGCATGAGGACTTCAATGCTATCACAATTGGCGGTCAGCCGTCAGCCGTCAGCTCCTACCTGCTGGATGTTGGTCCCCACGACCCGCTACCTACTACCAACTACCTACTACCGACTACCTACTACCGACCACCCACTACCGCTGTAGCTTCCCAGCCTGTCCCTCTCGAATCGGGCCTCCATGCGTCGCCGACTATGCCGGGTACTGCTGTGCCTGGCGACCCTGGCCGGCTCTCCGCTGATGGCGCAAAACACGTTGAACCTGATGCCGGTGCCGGCGCATCTCGAAATCGGCACCGGGCAACTCGTCGTGGACAGCGGATTTCAGGTTGGCATTTCCGGCTACAGCGACGCTCGGCTCGAAGCGGCGGTCGAGCGCACGCTGGTCCGACTGGAGCGGAGACTGGGGATCGGTATCACGCGGGTCAAGCCAAAAGGGCCGCCGGATCTCGCGGTCGAAGTGCAGGGCCCCGGACAAAAGGTGCAGACACCCGAGGAAGACGAGTCTTATACCCTCACCGTCACGCCGCAGGGAGCGGTCCTCAAAGCACCCACCGTCGTAGGCGCTCTGCGCGGGTTCGAGACCATCGTCCAGCTGCTGGCGCAACAGAGCAGCGGCTTCTACCTGCCCGCCGTTTCGATCGCGGATGCGCCGCGGTTCCCCTGGCGCGGGCTCCTGGTCGACGTATGCCGGCACTGGCAGCCGGTCGAAGTCATCAAGCGCACCCTGGATGGCATGGCGGCGGTCAAGCTCAACGTACTCCACTGGCATCTGAGCGAGGACCAGGGGTTCCGGGTCGAGAGCAAGAAGTTTCCCCGGCTCCAGGAGCTGGGCTCGGACGGGAACTACTACACTCAGGAAGAGATCGGCGAAGTGGTTGCGTATGCGCGGGCGCGTGGCATTCGCGTAGTGCCGGAGTTTGACATGCCGGGTCACACGACGTCGTGGTTCGTCGGCTACCCTGAATTCGCCAGCGCGCCGGGTCCCTATTCCATAGAGAGGAAGTTCGGGGTCTTCGACCCCACGCTGGACCCCACCCGGGATGAGGTCTATCGCTTCATTGAGGAGTTCATCGACGAAATTGCGCCGCTCTTTCCCGATCCCTACTGGCACATCGGTGGAGACGAGGTCACCGGACGCCAGTGGAACAGCAACATCCGCATCCAGAAGTTCATGCGGACTAACGGGCTCCGAACCAACGACGCGCTTCAGGCCTATTTCAACCGCCGGCTGGAGAAGATCCTCGAGCAACACGGCAAACTGATGGTCGGCTGGGATGAAATCCTCCAACCCGATCTGCCGAAGACAGCCGTGGTTCAGTCGTGGCGCGGAGTCGAGTATCTCAGCCAGGCCGCACGCAGCGGGTACCAAGGCATCCTGTCGGCGCCCTACTATCTCGATCATATCAAGAGCGCCGAAGATCACTACATGGCGGATCCGCTCCCGGTGGACAATCCACTCACCACCGAGGAAGCCGCCCGGGTCCTCGGCGGCGAAGCCTGCATGTGGGGTGAGCACATTTCGCCGGAGACCATCGACTCCCGGATCTGGCCGCGCGTCGTGGCGGTAGCGGAGCGGTTATGGTCTCCCGCCTCGGTGCGGGACGTGGATGACATGTACCGCCGCCTTTCAACCACGAGCCTCGAGCTTGAAGGCCTCGGACTCACTCACGAGGCCCACACCTACCGCATGATTCGTCTGCTGACCGGCGCCCGAGGTGTCGGTCCGCTGCACGACCTCCTGCAATACCTGGAGCCCGTCAGCTTCAGCCAGCGCTATCGCCTCCAGGGGACGACCCAGCTCACCCCGCTCACTCGTCTCCCCGATGCGGCGCGACCCGACCCCTGGGCCCGGAGCCGGCTGAACCGCCTGGCGCGGCAAGCACTAAACGATCCGCGCGGGCCTGCGGCCGACTCCCTGCGCGCCGTGTTCACCCTCTGGCGCGACCTGCCCGCCCGCTACGCTGTGCTCGCAGATGTTCCACTCGCGCGCGACGGAGACCCCGCGGTAGCGACACTCTCCCGGCTGGGGACGGTGGGGATGGAATCGCTGGACCGGCTGACCGCGGGCGCACCGGCAAATCCGGACTGGGAGATAAGCGTTCGCACATTCCTGGATTCGGCGTCTGGTCCCCAGGGACTCGTACGGGTCGTGGGTGTGCAGGCAGTGAGGATGCTGGTAGAGGGTCAATAGTCGATAGTCGATGGTCGATGGTCGATGGTCGATCGAGCGATTAATTCGTTGACCTCCTCCCGACAAGGTAGTTGTGGAGGCGGTAGAGACGTCGACGGAGCGTGACAGCGCTGTTGAGCAACCGGTCGGCATCCTCCGTCTTTAGAAACTTCAATCGCAGTGACTGGATAATGTGGGATTCGACTTCAGCCGTTGATCCCGCAGCGATTCGAAGAAACCGCGCGAACTCCCGGTCTCCCAATCTCCCGCAACCCTCAGCGATGTTAGCGCCAATTGAGTTCGCCGCCCGCCGCATCTGGGAAGTAAGGCCAAATCGTTCATCATTGGGAAAGGTGGCCGTAGATCGATAGATGGCCTCGGTGAGGTCCTGAGCGGCCGCTCAGATCTTAAGTCTCCTAAAGTCAGCCACTGGCGAATTCCTGAAGCCGATTCTGAAATCTTTCTTGACGTGCCGCCTGATCCGGTCTCAGAAAAACGCGACCCTAACCCATTCCTCTAGACCATCGACCTTCGACCATCGACTATCGACCTCAGGCCATCGACCATCGACTATCGACCACGGGCCATCGACTCTGAACCCGCCATCAACTATTTTTTGGCACCCGAATGTGGATCCTTCACAACGCCGACCTCTACGCGCCCGAGCCCCGCGGGATCAAACACCTGCTGGTTGCGGGCTCGAGCATCGTATGGATTGGCAATGATCCCCCGGCTCTGGACCCGTCGCTGGGTGTCCAGGAGTTTGACCTCGAAGGACGGCGGATACTTCCGGGTCTGATCGACGGACACGTCCACCTCTCGGGTGGCGGCGGTGAGGCGGGATACCAGTCTCGAGTCCCCGCTGTCGCATTGAGCCGGCTCACTCTGGGCGGTGTCACTTCGGTAGTCGGTGTACTCGGAACCGACGATGTCACCCGCGCGCCCGCCGAGCTGGTCGCGACTGCGCGCGGACTGATCGAACAGGGTCTCTCGGCCTGGTGCCACACCGGTGGCTATCACATTCCGCCGGTGACGATCACCGGCACGGTGCGGGGAGACATCATTCACATCGATCGCGTCATCGGAGTCGGCGAGATTGCGGTCAGCGACCATCGCTCGAGCCAGCCGACGCACGATGAGTTGCTGCGGATCGGCGCCGAGGCCCACGTCGGTGGATTGATGACCGGGAAAGCCGGCGTCGTGCACGTTCACATGGGCGACGGGCCGCGCGGCACCGAGCCGATTCTTCGCGCGATCGAAGGCAGTGAGATTCCAGCCCGGGTCTGGAACCCGACTCACGTGAATCGCCGCCGGGCCTTGTTCGACGATGCGATGGCTCTGGCGGAACGGGGCTGCACCATCGACATCACCGCTTTCCCGGTGGCGGAAGGCGAGGACGCCTGGGCCGCCGACGAAGCACTGGTGCGGTACCTGGATGCGGGACTGCCGGCAGACCGCGTCACCGTCAGCTCCGATGGCGGCGGCTGTCTTCCGGCATTCGATTCTGAAGGCCGAGTGACCCATTTCGAGGTGGGCTCTCCGGGGGCGCTGGCGCAGACGTTGCTAGCGCTCCTGGACCGGGGGCAGCCGCTGGACCGTGTGCTGCCCGCTTTTACCTCTAACCCTGCCCAGCTCCTCCGGCTGCCCCGTAAGGGCCGGATTGCGGTCGGCTCAGACGCCGACCTCGTTACCCTGGATCCGAAAGGACGGATCGTGGACGTAATGGCCAACGGCACCTGGTATGTGAAGGGCGGAAACCCTGTCATTCGCGGGCCCTTCGAGGGCCCCGCGTGAGCCCGGCGCACGTGGGAGCGGGAGTGCAGCGCGGTTTCATCATTCCGGTGGGTGGAGCGGAAGAGAAACTCGACCGTCCCGCAATTCTGAAGCGTTTTCTCAAGCTCTCGGGCGGAGCCAAGGCCCGCATCGCGATCATTCCCACGGCCTCCCTGGCCGCGGACACCGGAGAGCGCTACGAGGCAATCTTCGACGAGCTGGGCGCCGACAAGGCCGAATCGTTGGCGTTCGAGGAGCGCGGCGACGGAGATAACGACGGGCTGCTCGAGCGGCTGGAACATGCGACCGGCGTCTTTCTCACCGGCGGCAATCAGCTGCGGCTTGCCACCCATCTGGGCGGGACCCCGGCCGCGAAGACGATCCGGCGGCTCAACGCCGCGGGAGTACCGGTTGCCGGTACCTCGGCGGGTGCGGCGTTCCTCTCCGAGCACATGATCGCCTTCGGCGACGAGGGATCTTCCCCGCGGGCTGGTATCGTCACGCTGACGCCAGGCCTCGGCCTCACCAATCGGGTCATCATCGACCAGCACTTCCGCCAGCGTGACCGGCTGGGGCGTCTGCTGACCGCCCTGGCCTACAACCCCTTCGCGATCGGCCTGGGACTCGACGAGGACACTGCGGCCTTCATCGGACCTGACAACACGATGGAGGTAGTCGGCACCGGGGCCATTACGGTCGTGGATCCATCCGCACTCGAGTTCTCCTCCATGGACGTGGCCCAGGTCAACGATCCGGTCTGCATGCTGGGGGTCAAACTACACATCCTGATCCAGGGAAGCCGCTTCAACCTGCATACCCGCGAAGCCTCAGCGGGGACGGTGGGAGCGGCCAAGGGGTGAGTCGATTGTCGGTGGTCGATAGTCCTGATCAGGGGAGCCCGCCGCGGCTCCCCTGACTCTTCCGGTAAGCTTTCCCTGCCTGTAACCTCTCCGTAGGCCCTCACGGCTGACCGACCGGTCCGACTCACCGACTATCGACCACCGACTATCGACTGCTGTCCATGAAGATCATTGATCGGTCCGTCTACGTCGGGCCCAGCCTCTACGCCCACTTCCCGGTCATCCGTCTCGACGTGGACCTCGGACCGCTGGAGGAGTGGCCCACCGGCGCGGCTCGGGTCCGCAGTTCATCGACGGCCTGCTCGCGGCGCTGCCCGGTCTGGCGGAGCATGGCTGTTCCTACGGCGAGCCCGGCGGCTTCATCCGCCGGATGCGGGAGGAAGGCGGCACCTGGCTGGGCCACGTGCTGGAGCACGTCGCCATCGAGCTGCAGCAGGCCGCCGGAGGAACAGGTCACCTTCGGCAAGACCCGCTCGGCCGACGTTCGCGGCCACTACCACGTGGTCTTCCAGTACGAGCAGTCCGACGTCGGCCTCGAGGCCGGCAACCTCGCCCTCACCCTGCTGCACAGCCTGCTCCCGCAGCGAGCTGCAGCCGCCGGGGATCGTTCCCGGCGATTTTCACTTCCAGGCCGAGCTCGAATCGTTCATCAAGTTCGCCCAGCGGCGGGACCTCGGGCCCAGCACCGCCTCGCTGGTCCATGCCGCCGAGGAACGCGGTATTCCCTGGATCCGGCTCAATTCGCACAGCCTGATCCAGTTCGGGCACGGCAGTCATCAGCAGCGGATCCAGGCCACGATCACCAGCCGCACTCCGCACATCGCGGTCGAGCTGGCCTCCGACAAGGAGGAGACCAACAAGATCCTCGCTGGCTGGGACTGCCGGTGCCCAAGCAGCGCGCTGGTCACTCGCGAGGAAGATGCGGTCCGGGCCGCCGACGAGATCGGCTACCCGGTCGTGGTCAAGCCGTACAACGCCAACCATGGGCGCGGCGTCGCGATCCACCTGACCGACGCCGCGCAGGTGCGCGCCGCCTTCCCGCTGGCCCAGCAGCACAGCCGCAGCGTGATCGTCGAGAGCTTCATCACGGGGAGACGATCACCGGATGCTGGTGGTGAACGGGCAGCTGATCGCGGTGGCCAAGCGGGTGCCGGGTCACGTCGTGGGAGACGGCGAGCACACGATCGAAGACCTGGTCGCGATCGTCAACAGCGACCCGCGCCGCGGCGTGGGGCACGAGAAGGTGCTCACCCGCCTCGAGTTCGACCACCAGGCCGAGCGGCTGCTGGCCAAGAAGGGCTACGACCGCAACACCGTCCCGTCCAAAGGGCGAGATGGTCTATCTCCGTTCGACCGGCAATCTGTCGCACCGGCGGCACCTCGATCGACGTGACCGACATCGTGCACCCCGACAACGTCGAGATGGCGATGCGGACCGTGAAGGCCATCGGGCTCGACGTGGGGGGAGTCGACTTCCTCACGCCCGACATCACCGTCTCCTATAAGGAAAACGGTGGCGCCATCTGCGAGGTGAATGCGGCACCCGGCTTCCGGATGCATACCGCGCCGAGCGAAGGGCACGCCCGTGATGTCGTCGGGTCCGGTGATCGACATGCTGTTCCCGCCAACGACGCCATCGCGGATTCCGATCGCCGCCATCACGGGCACCAACGGCAAGACCACCACGGCCCGGATGCTGGCCCACATCCACAAGCTGGCGGGGCGCACCGTCGGGCTGACCACCACCGACGGCGTCTACATCGACGGCCAGTGCACCGTGAAGGGAGACATGACCGGTCCGGTGTCCACCCGGATGGTGCTGATGGATCCCACCGTGGACGTGGCGGTGCTGGAGATCGCGCGTGGCGGGCTGCTCCGAGCCGGAATGGGGACCCGCTTCATCGACGTCGCGGCGGTGCTCAACGTCCAGTCGGACCACCTCGGCCTGCGCGGCGTCGATACGCTGGAGCAGCTGGCCGCCGTCAAGCGGATTCCGGTCGAGGTCGCCAAGGACACCGCGGTGCTCAACGCCGACGACCCTCACGTGCTCCGGATGGCGGACTACACCGAGGCCAAGCACGTCTGCTACGTCACCATGAACCCCGACCACACCCTGGTGCGGGAGCACATCCGGGCCGGCGGCCGCGCCGTCGTCTCTGGAGCGCGGGCATCAACGGCCAGATGATCACGATCTACGATCACGGCGCGCACATTCCGCTGCTCTGGACCCACCTCATCCCGGCCACGCTCGAGGGCCGGGCGACCCACAACGTCCAGAACGCCATGTTCGCCGCGGCGCTCGCCTTCAGCATGGGCGTCAAGCTGGAAGACATCCGGCACGGCCTGCGGACCTTCGACACCACCTTCTTCCAGGCCCCGGGCCGGATGAACGTGTTCGACGAGCTGCCGTTCAAGGTGATCGTGGACTACGGCCACAACGCGGCGGCCATCGAGGTGATGTGCCAGCTGGTCGAGCGGCTGGAACCCAAGGGCCGGAAGCTCGTGGTGCTGGCGGGCCCCGGGGACCGGCGGGACGAGGACATCAAGACGATCGCGAAGGTGGCCGCCGGCCGGTTCGACCGCTACATCGTGCGGCGGGATGACCAGCTCCGGGGACGGGCGCCGGAGGAAGTTCCCCACATGTTGCGCGACACCCTCATGGCGAGCGGGGTCTCGCCCGACCGGATCGAGGTGATTCCGGAGGAGCCCGCCGCCGTGGCCACCGCGCTCGCCATGGGTCAGCCCGATGACCTGCTGCTCATCTTCGCCGATCAGCCGGTTCGCACCTGGAAGCAGGTCATCCAATTCCGGCCCGATGCGCAGGCCCCCGCGGAAAGGACTCCCCGGCCGGTGTTCGTCGAGGTGCCCCAGGTTCCCGCCTTGTCGCTCGGAGAGAGCGATGCCCTGGTGCGGGATGAACGGGGCGTAAGGCTGGCCCGCGAGACCGAAGACTAAGGTGGTCAGGCCATGACGTCGCCCAGTCCCGCCGCCACGACTGGCCCGATCATTCAGAAGGACTCCCGCCGGCTTCCCGGCGTGAGCCTGCTCTGGGACCGGCCCGGGGCCATCCTCGATGTGGCCTTCTCCGATGACGTGGCGGAGCAGGCGGTGGTGCTCTGGGAGGCGGCGGCACGCACCATGCTGGACGCCGTCGGCTGGAAGGACGAGGGAACCCGGGCCCGACTCTTCCCCGGCGGCGCCAATCTGGTCCTCAGCGCCCCGATCGACAGCCTCTACCCTGCTACTGAAGTGAACGAATGGGCCCTTGCGGCGGCCAATGCCGAGCTTGGCGGGCCGCCGGCACCGGCATTTGAGCTGGAGGCACATCGACTCCGGCAGGCGATAGCAGACCGAACGGAAGCCTCGCCTGCTGGCCATGCGCCAGGCGGCGCGCCGCCACGGCGTGTCATTCATCTGGGATGACTATGTCACCTCGGTAGGATCCGGAACCGGGACCCGGGTCTGGAATACCGAAGAACTTCCGGAGCCGGAAACGGTGGATTGGGCACAGGTGCACGACGTGCCCACGGCGCTCGTCACCGGCTCAAACGGGAAGACGACAACGGTCCGGCTGCTGACGGCCGTGGCCACGGCTGCCGGTCGAGTGGCTGGTATGTGCTGCACCGACTCCGTGAGCATTGGGGGCGAGGTGCTGGCGGAAGGAGACTACGCCGGCCCGATGGGCGCCAGGATGGTGTTGCGAGACCCCCGGGTGGAGCTGGCAGTTCTGGAAACCGCGCGAGGCGGAATTCTGCGCCGGGGCGTCACCGTGAGTCGGGCCGATGCGGCGATCGTCACCAACATCGCCGCGGATCATTTCGGCGAGTTCGGCGTATCCGATCTGCGTGCTCTAGCTGAGACCAAGCTGGTTGTCGCACGCCCGGTCACCGCGACGGGGCGAGTGGTGCTTAACGCAGACGACTCCGAGCTGGTTGCCACGGGCGGCAAGCTCAAGAAGCCGGTCTGCTGGATCAGCCTGGACCCCAGGAATCCAGTACTGCGGCAGAATCTGGCTCAGGGTGGCGAGGGAGTATGGCTGGATGGCGAAACCATCGTTGCCCTGCATCGAGGTGAGGAGCAGGTCATCACGACCCTGGACCAGGTCCCGATCACCCTCGGTGGGGCGGCACGACACAACGTCTACAACGCCCTGGGGGTGACGGCGCTCGCACTCGCGATACACCTCGATCCTGAGGCAGTGGCTCGCGGACTCCGGAGCTTTCAGGGCACTCCCGGAGAAAACCCGGGCCGCCTGAACCTGTTTGAGTTTGGTGCGACGCGGGTCATCGCAGACTTTGCCCACAACCCGCACGGGATGGACGCACTGGTGGAGTTCGCTCGGGCGCTTCCGGCCGAGCGGCGTCTGATCATCCTGGGGCAGGCCGGGGACCGGGATGATCAGGCCATCCGGGATTTTGCCCGGAGCGCCTGGGGTGCCCGTCCCGACCGAATTGTATTGAAGGAGATGGAGAAATACCTGCGGGGTCGAGTCCCTGGAGAAGCCTCGGGAATCCTGCGCGAAGAGTTCCTTCGCCTCGGCGCGGCGCCCGAAAGCATCACCCGCGCGGACTCCGAATTCGAGGCGGTGCGGGTGGCCTTGGCCTGGGCACGGCCAGGAGACCTGTTGATCCTCCCGCTTCATGCCGAACGAGACCGATGCCTGGGGTACCTCGATCGGTTGCGAAGCAACGGGTGGACTCCGGGAGACGCGGTGCCAGAGCCCTAGGCCACGATGCAACCTTTACAAACATCTGTTACCAAAAAGGCATGACCAACCCTACCGCCACTACTTGCCCGAAGTGCCACGGCACCATCGAGCCGGGCGAGCGTTTCTGCCGCAATTGCGGCACCTCGCTTTCGGGAGAGCAGCGTGCCCGTACCACGGAGCTCGACCTGTTGCAGCAGGCGACCCTCGGGGACTACGAGATCATCCGGGTCCTCGGCCAGGGAGGAATGGCCACTGTCTATCTCGCGCAGGACCTGACGCTGGACCGCAAAGTTGCGATCAAGGTCATCTCGCCGGACGTGGCGCGCGGAGCGGAGATGATCGCGCGGTTCCGGCGCGAGGCGAAGACCGCCGCGGCGCTGACCCATCCTCATATCATCCCGATCTTTGCGGTGAAAGAGACGCAAGATCTCATCTTCTTCGTGATGAAGTACGTACGGGGACGCTCGCTCGACGCCATTCTGCGCGAAGTGGGGCCGCTCCCCTTCCCCATGGTGCGCACCATCCTGACCGACATCGGCTCCGCCCTGGACTTCGCCCACCGGCAAGGGGTCGTCCATCGTGACGTGAAGCCGGGCAACATCCTGGTCGAGGAGGAAGGCTTCGCGGTCATCACGGACTTCGGAATCGCCAAGGCGGCGGAGAGCGAGTCGCTCACGAGGTCGGGGACCACTGTAGGCACGCCGAGCTACCTGAGCCCGGAAGCTTGTGCCGGCGATCGAGTGGGCCCGGCGGCGGATCAGTACTCGCTCGGCATCGTGGGCTACGAGATGATCACGGGCCAACTCCCGTTCACCGCGGAGTCGAGCCTGGGGATGATGTACGCCCAGGTCCATACTCCGCCTCGGCCCAGCACCGACCTGCGCAGCGATTGCCCGCGCGATCTGCACGACACGATCATGCGCATGCTTGAGAAATCCGCGGAGGACCGGTTCGCGAATCTCAAGGAAGCGATGCTCGAGCTCTCGTTGGGCCAGCCTCCGGCCGACGAGCACGTCCGAAGCCACATCGGATTACTGGCAGTGCCTCGTGCCGGTCGGTCCGCAGCCGAAATCCGACGGACTCCGAGCAGCCCACTGTTCGTCGGGGCAGTCAAGCCGACTGCGCCGATCTCCTCAATCCGGCGGCGAAAGCGGGCCCAGCGTCTCCGAATCTTGGCGGGCGCTGTCGGCGTCTTGGCAGTTACAGCAGCCGTGGGGGGGATTCGAACCGCGCTCCGGCGGCCGTTGCCCGTAGTGGATAGCGTAACCATTGCACCGGATCCAGCCGATACGCTCTATCTTGCAGCACGTGGCGCCGCGAGCTACGCCCGCCAGCGAGCCATCGCGGCCGGCGTGAGCGCTGCGGCTCTGCACCCGGGCGACTCCCTGCAAGCCCAGGCGGAGTCGCTGGCCACCCTGGGACAACGCGCTGGAGCCGCCGTCCTGCTGACCTCGGCGGCCTCCCTTTGGCAGGCGGCCGAACAGCGCGCGACGCAGAACGCGACTAAATCTTCGGTGAGCCCGGCCGTTGCAACTCAACACCCCACCGCCGTGGCGCCGAAAGTCGATACCCCGGCCACCGGCGCGGCTCCGACCCCGGCCGAGCCGGAGCTTTCCGATTCCATGAGGATCGTTTCCTATTATCGGGAGATGGAGGGAGCCATTCGAACCCGTCAGGTGAGCGAAGTGAAACGCCTGCTTCCGAATCTCACCGACAGCGAGGAGAAATACTGGCGTAATCTCTTCAGCGATAAGAATCTGACGGCGATCGACGCGGTCTACACGCTCGAATCGCTGGCCCGGGAGGGAGACCAGGCGACGGCGCGTGTCCGGCTTGAGCTCACTCTCACAAAGAAGGACAAGTTCGAGCATCGGGAGCGGCGGGAGCGCGCCATACTCACGGCCGGCGCACAAGGATGGCGGCAAATCCGCTCGGAGAAATTGCAATAATCGCCCGAAAACGTTTTTCTTCTATTGCAGTAACGAAGGAGGTTGGGATGGGAATCGCCGTACGATTCACCTATACCCTTGCTGCAGCGCTCGTTACCCAGTCCGCCTCCGCTCAGGCTCCCGCTTCTCAGCCGGCTCCCGCTCCGCCTGCCGCACAGCCCGCCGCCGATCCCAACATCACGGCCGCAGTGCAGCAGGTGAAGCAGGCAACCAAGATGATCGTCTATCCGGCCAAGGGGCAGTCGGCGGATCAACAGGCGACCGACGAAAGGGAGTGCTACGTCTGGAGCCAGCAGCAGACCGGGATTGATCCGATGGCGGCCGGACCGAATGCCGACTCAGCGGCGGCGGCCTCGGCAGCCAAGATGGATTCGGCAACCACGGGTGCCGCGGTAGGTGGTGCGGCTCGCGGTGCCGCAGGCGGCGCGATAATCGGCGGGATCACGGGTGACGCCGGGGAGGGTGCCGCGGTCGGCGCGGTTGCCGGTGCAGTATCAGGCCGGCGGGCCAAGAAGAGGGCCGAGAAGCAGGCGGCGCAACAGGGCGCGGCCCAGGCTCAAGGCATCTCAGCCGAGCGAATGGCCACCTTCAAAAAGGGAATGGCTGCCTGCCTCAACGGGCGCGCTTACACGGTTCAATAGAGGTGATGATTTGAACTGTTCTGCAGCTAGGACGGACTCCGGGGATAGGACGAGACTTGAGCAGTGACGCAGCATCGCGGGCAAAGCGTGAGGCGATGGAACGGAGCGGAGGCAGCCGGATGAAGGCCTGCCCTCGCTGCGGTGAAACCATCTCGCCCGGAACCCGGCAGTGTGGGCGGTGTGGCTTCGATCTGGTTTGGGAGCAGGGCTTCCTCAGTACCGCCCGCCTCAGCCTGGACCAGATTGCCCCGCAGGTCGTGGCCCAGATTGACCTCCTGCGCCGCGCGACGATCGGCGAGTTCGAGATCGTCACCGAGCTCGGGCGGGGCGGGATGGCCACGGTCTACCTGGCCCACGACGTCCAGCTCGACCGCAAGGTCGCGATCAAGGTCATCTCCCACAGCATCGCGCAGCAGGCGGACGTCGCGGAGCGGTTTAAACGCGAGGCGCGGACCGCGGGCGCCCTCAGTCATCCCCACATCATTCCGATTCACGCGGTCCGGCAGGAAGAAGACCTCCTCTACTTCGTGATGAAGCATGTACCGGGTCGCTCGCTAGACTCGGTGCTGGCGGAAATCGTGCCTCTGCCCTTCGCCATCGTCAGCGCGATTCTCTCCGAGGTGGGTGCAGCGCTCGATTTCGCCCACCGCAACGGCGTGATCCACCGGGACGTCAAACCCGGCAACATCATGCTTGACGACGAGGGCTTCAGCGTCATCACCGACTTCGGCATTGCAAAGGCTGCCGAGGGCGACGGCCTGACCCAGGCCGGCACGGTTGTAGGCACCCCTGCGTACGTGAGCCCGGAAACCTGCGAAGGGAAAACCGCGACCGCCGCCGCCGATCAGTACTCGCTCGGCGTCGTCGCTTACCAGATGTTGACCGGCGAGTTGCCGCTCCAGGCCGACTCGTCGATGGCGATGATGTACGCGCAGATTCATACTCCGCCGGAGCCGCTCTCCAAGAAGCGACCCGACCTCCCGCGAGATGTGAACGCTGCCATCATGCGAATGCTGGCGAAGAATCCGGAGGATCGCTGGCCCAGCGTGAAGGACGCGGTGGCAGCCATCGCGGCAGTGGCCCCACCGGTGGACGAGGACGTTCGGGCCCGCATCATTGCCCTGGCACGGAATCGGCCGGACCGCGCCGCGATCGAGTTCAGAACGCCACCCAGTCCTGCGCCGCCGCCGAGACGAACCCCGTCGCAGCCGCCGGAAGGCTTCGTTGAACGCCGAGTAAGCGGCGGCAATACGCCGCCCCAAATCCAGATCATCCACAAGGCCGCCGCCTGGCCGATGGTCGTCGGCGGAATTCTGGCACTCGTCGCCGGTGGGTTTTACTGGCAAACCCGGTCTCAGGCGTCTGCTGCCCAGCAGCAGGACAGCCTCACGGCGACCACGACGACGATGGGAGACAGCTTGTGGCTCGAGGCCCGAGGCAAAGCCGATCTCGCCCGCCAGAACGCGCTCTCGGCAGGAGTGAAACCGGCAGCCCTGACCTCGGGGGACTCGCTCCGAGCCTTGGCGGAGTCTCTCGCCGGGACGGGACAGAAGGCGCAAGGCGCCGTGCTCCTCACTCAGGCGGTAACCGCGTGGCAATCGGTGGAAGCAACGGCGCGCCGCCCGGCACCGACTCCTCCGCGCTCAATCATCGACTCGCAGGCCGTGTCGACCGCGGCGTTGGTGCCGCCGGAATCCCTGCCCAATCGGCCGGTCGTCACCGTGCCGCGCGTGGTAACCGACTCGCAGGGTGCCGCGGTGCTTCCCGATTCTCAGCAGGTGGGCGTCTTCTATGATCGGCTCGCCGGTTTCATCGCCGCCCGCCAGCTAGGCGAGATGCAACGGCTCCGGGCCAACATGACGTCCTCCGAGGAGCAACGCTGGCTCGACCTCTTCCAGGATGAAAAGGTCGAGGGAGTCCACGTGGTATTCACCGTCCTTGGCGTGAGCGCCCAGGCGGGGAGGATCTACGCCCGGGTGCGATACAATCTCGCGGTCACCAAGGGTGGCAAGGTAGAAACGAAGAAGAGCAATCTGCGCGTCGAGTTGACCCGCGGTCCGGACGGGTTGCGCGAAGTGAAGTGGGAGGAAGCTCATTAAGCAGGATTCAGGTGCAGGTGAAGGGATTCGAGAGCTATGCGATATCTCCGTCTTGCTCCACTCATCCTCCTCACAGCGGCGCAGGGGCAGAACTGCGTAGCGACCCTGGGGCCGGCAGGACTCTGCGCCACGCTTACCCTTCAGCCCTCGTTGCAGCAGATGCAGGTGGGACAGAATCTGATCGTCCGAATCAACGGCAACCTCAGCTGTGGCCAACCCGTGGGTCAGGTAACCGCGTTACAGTGGCGCTCGACCTCCCCCAAGATTGCAACCGTCGATTCGACGGGGGTGGTCCACGCCGTGAATCCGGGTCAGGCTACCATCGAAGTGTCGGCTGTGCCGCCTTCGCAAAGCATCTCCGTGAAGGCAATGCAGGTCACCGTAGTTCCCTGATTCACTCGCTCCCGCCACCTCCCTCCCTCCGGTCCTGATGCCCGGCATACCTCCTTTCCATCTTGCTTTTCCTGTCAACGACCTGGAGCAGGCTCGCGCTTTCTACGGCGGACTGCTGGGCTGTGCCGAAGGACGCAGCTCGGATCGCTGGGTGGATTTCGATTTTTATGGTCACCAGGTCGTGGCTCACCTCTCGCCCGCTGAAGTGGGCCGGGGTCAAACCAGTCCGGTCGATGGCCATGACGTGCCGGTGCGGCACTTCGGGGTAATCCTCGAATGGACGGAATGGAACCGGCTGGCGGAGCGGCTCCGTGGAAAGGGCGTAGGCTTCATCATCGAACCGGGGATCCGATTCGAGGGCCAGGTAGGCGAGCAGGCAACCATGTTTTTTCTGGATCCCTCCGGTAACGCATTGGAATTCAAAAGCTTCAAGGACCCGAACCAGATGTTCGCGGTAAGAACTCCGACACCGTAGACCCGCACTTGCACCTGAAGTTTGACAAACCAAAACCCCGGGCGAGTCCATCGCCCGGGGGTTTTGGTATCTTGGGAAGACCAGCCCGGATGAACCTGCTGGTTGGAGGGATAGATGATCAGATGCTTTGCGGCTTCCGTCAGTTTCATTGCACTTCTTTTCTCCACCGCCTGCGACAAGCCAGGAACGTCTCGCGCCTCTCATGATTCGACTGCCGGCGCGACGGTGAATACGCCGGATACGATCCCGGCGAGCGCACCCGAGACGACGGCGGTGAGTGTACCAGGTACGACCAAACCCGCGACCCCCGACCCACCCGCACCCGCCAGCGCACCGGAGACCACGACGGCCGAGGCGCCGCTTCGTGATCCCTACCACACGGCACCGCTCGATACCGTGGACGCCAAGACCTACCAGGGGTGGAAGTACTACAGCCTCAATTGCGCCCGCTGCCACGGAGAGGACGTGCTGGGAACCTCGATCGCGCCGCATCTCATTCTCTCGCTCAAGCCGGACGGACCGATACCCAACGAGGCCGTTTTCCTCCAGACCGTATGCGGTGGGCGCCCCGACAAGGGCATGCCGGCTTGGTGCACGCTCGGCATGAGCACGGCACAGATCGACACCATATACTCCTACGTGAAGGCGCGAAGCGATGCGAAGATGCATCCCGGCCGGCCGGCCCGTCGAGGCGGCTGATTCCGAGCAGGACAACTTGAGGCAGACCATGTCACTCATTCCGCTTCTGCTGGTGCTCTCGGCTTCCTCTCCAGGCGCCGTCGCTCAGGTGATCGACCCTTGCGCGCTGCTCACGCGCGACGAGGTAACGACCGTGCTCGGTGCTCAGGTCGAGGACGCGACAGCGGATGGGCCGTACCAGGATGAGGAGACCGGCGCCAGCCAGGAAACCTGTGTCTACCAGGCCGGAGAGAATGTTCTCGTCGTTTCGGTCGAGACGTTTGCGTCCCCGGCGGAGGCGGAGAAAGCGATGACTCGACTGTCCGTGGCGCAGGAGGTGGATAGCGAAGATACCTCGATCGTGGTGAAGGAGCCGTCGCAGCAGGGGAAGGCCTACTGGGCGTCAACTGCAAAGGCCGCCACGATCATCGCGCAGCGTGAGAGCAGGACGATTTCGGTCGGGGTCAAGGGAACTCAACTTTCGAATCCAAAGTCCTACCGGGAGGCGTTGCGTAAGGCACTTCGCGACGCGGCCGCAAGGGTCTAGCGCAAGCTGGTCCATGCCTCGCAAGCCCGCTCGTTCACGATCCCCGGTCAGTCCGCTCCGGGCGGCATTCGAACCGGTCCGCCGGGCGGCAACCGGATTGCCTGAGGTCGATGAGAGCACCTCCTATGGAACACCGGCGCTCAAGGTCCGCGGCAAATTCCTGACGCGACTGAAGGAAGACGGAGAGACCATCGTGTTGCGGGTGGATTTCGACAGCCGGGACGCGATGATGCGAGTGCAGCCGGAGGTTTTTTACATCACCGATCACTATCGCGACTATCCCGCGGTCCTGGTCCGGCTCAAAGCGGTCAGCCGGGCCCAGCTCCGCGAGCTGCTGGCCGATGCCTGGCGCCTCGTGGCACCCCGGAGCCTCATCGCAAAGAAGAGAGCAGCAGCGGATTGACTTCGGCCCAAGACGGCGTAATAGCTATTGGTGCAGGCAGTGATCTCGCAGCAGAGGCAAGACTCGACCTGGAAGGAAACCGTGCCGAAAAACACTACCCCATCAGGCGGCAATTCCCCGGCGATTAGCCGGGAGCAGCTCATCAAGAATCTGAATGAAGACCTGGCCCGGGAATATCAGGCCATCATCGCATATGTAGTGTATTCTCAAGCCATCAAAGGCGCCGCGTACCAGAATATCGCAAAGGAGCTCGAAGTACACGCGACGGAGGAGCTGGCCCACGCGCTGATCATCTCCAAGCAGATCGATTACCTCGGCGGCGACCAGGTGGTGATCCCGAAGCCGGTCAAGACTTCACAGAAAGCCGTGGAGATGCTTCGGTTTGATCTGGAAAACGAGACCGAGACCATCCGGCAGTACCGCGAGCGGGTGCGCCAGTGCGAAGCGCTGGGCGAATTCGCCATGGCGGAACACATCAGGGAAATCCTGATCCAGGAGCAGGAGCATCAGATCGACCTGGCCACTGCCCTGGGGGAGGACCCACCCGACAACAGCGGGTGAAGCCGGTTATCTTTAGGGAAACCCGGCCCGTCTGCTGGCATTCATGCTGACGCCATCTTCGGCTCGGTCCACTCTCAAGCCGGAGGTCCGGTTGTCCACGTTCAAGCCCCAGCAGAGGCACCTTACCATAAAGGGCCGCGCCTTTCACTTTGTGTCCTATGAGGGAAAAGCGGCGAACGAGCGCCGCGGTGAGAAGGCCGAACCCTCCATGTGGTACCTGATGCTGGAGGGGCGGCGTTGTCCAACAGTACTATGCCAACCCGATCAGCCCGAAACCGAAGTCGACCAGGCACTTCTCCGATGGGTGGAGGAACAGGGCCTGAACGTCCTCCCGGCCGTGCGGCCTACCAAGGCGCCCAGTACCCGCGCCACGACCGATCGCAAGAGGGACTGGTGGGGAGCAAGCTGAGTCAATTCAGGACCCTGGCGGCGCTGGCGGCTCTGACGCTCGCGTCAACCGTCTCGCCGCTGTCGGCTCAGAACGCCTCCCCAGTCATTGCCCCCGCAGACAACCTCGTGATCGATGGTGTTCCCCCGCTGCCGGCTACTCTCTCCGGCGACGTGCGGCGCTACACCGAGTCGCGGAGTGCCTTCCTCTCTGACTGGCACCCCACCCGCCGCGAAATCCTCATCGCCACCCGCTTCGGCAACACGGTTCAGCTTCACGCGGTGAAGATGCCGGGCGGAGACCGAACCCAACTGACATTCTTCGAAGAGCCGGTGGCCGGAGGCATCTACGAGCCGCGCACCGGGAAATACATCGTGTTCGGCCGGGATGTCGGAGGAAACGAGTTCACCCAGCTGTTCCGGCTGGATCTCGCGGATGGGGCGATCACCCTGCTGACCGACGGCGGCCGCTCCCAGAACGGGGGTATGGTGTGGAGCAACAAGGGCGACAGGATGGCCTACGGATCGACCCGGCGAAATGGGGCCGATCGTGACCTCTACATCATGGATCCCGCCAATCCCGCCTCGGACCGCATGATGCTGCAGGTCAGCGGAGGTGGATGGGGCGTCGCGGACTGGTCTCCAGACGACACGAAGTTGCTGGCCACCGAGGCGATCTCGATCAATCAGACCAACCTCTGGCTGGTTGATGCCGGTTCAGGCGAGCGTACGCTCCTCGCACCCGAGCCGGGAGATACGGTCGCATACGGGACCGTGAGGTTCAGCCGCGATGGCAAAGGCGTCTACCTGACTTCCGACCAGGGGAATGAGTTCCTCCGGCTGGGATACCTCGATCTCGCCACCAGGAAAGTGACGTGGCTCAGCGGTGATATTCCGTGGGACGTGGAAGGATTCGCGCTCTCCCTCGACGGGAAGCGAGTCGCGTTCACCACGAACGAGGCCGGCATCTCCAGACTGCACATCCTCGATACGAAGACCGGTCGGCACCACGCGGTTCAGGGAGTACCAGTGGGCACGATCGGTTCGCTGCGATGGCACAGCAATAACCGGGATCTGGGCTTCACGGCAGGCAATGCAAGAGCCCCAGGCGATGTCTATTCACTCGATGCGAGTACTGGCAAGGTGACTCGCTGGACCGAGAGCGAGCTTGGAGGCCTGGTCGCCGCCAATCTGGCCGAGCCAAGTCTGATCAAATGGAAGAGTTTCGACGGACTGGAGATCACCGGGTTCTATTATCGCCCTCCCGCTCGCTTCACCGGCAAGCGGCCCGTCATCATCAACATCCACGGCGGGCCGGAAGGGCAATCCCGCCCTGGGTTCCTGGGACGCACCAACTATTTCCTGAACGAGCAGGGAGTCGCGGTGATCTACCCCAACGTTCGGGGCTCGACCGGGTACGGGAAGACGTTCGTGAAGCTGGACAACGGCCTCAAGCGCATGGACTCGGTGAAGGATATCGGCGCCCTGTTTGACTGGATCGCGAAGCAGCCCGAGCTGGATGCGGGCCGGGTGATGGTGACGGGAGGCAGCTACGGCGGATTCATGACTCTGGCCGTGGCCACGACGTACAACGATCGTATCGCCTGTTCACTCGACGTGGTGGGGATTTCCAACCTCGCCACCTTCCTCAAGAACACCGAGAGCTACCGGCGGGACCTGCGTCGAGTCGAGTACGGGGATGAGCGGGACTCGAGCATGGCGGCATTCTTCGACGCCACGGCACCGCTCAACAACGCCCGCAACATCACCAAGCCGCTCTTCGTGGTGCAGGGCGGCAACGATCCGCGGGTGCCGCGGACCGAGGCCGAGCAGATGGTGGCGAGGGTGAAAGCAGAACGGGAGTCCGGTCTGGTACCTCATGGCCAGCGACGAAGGCCACGGCTTCCGGAAGAAGAACAACGTGGACTTTCAGTTCTTCGCCACCGTGACCTTCGTGCGCCATTTTCTGCTCGGCGAAACGCCATCGGGAGCAACGCCCTAGAAACGCACCCTCACGATCCGGCCTCCAGTTCCTACCAGCCATCCCGCCTTGGGACCGGCGAACGCGACGGCCCAGAAGTTCTTCACCCCCGGCAGCAGGTTCCAGGTATCGCCTTCGTCGGGAGACCACGCCGCTCCTCCGGGACCGGTGATCACGACAGTTACTCCCAGTCCCTTCACATAGCTCGAGCCGAAGATGGATCCGCGGAAAGGAGCGTGGGTCGCGAGGGTCCAGGTCACTCCGCCGTCGCTCGAGCGCGCGACGTTGTCGCTGAAATCATCGCCTGCAGCCAGCTCGCCGCCACCTAGGAAGCCGTGCAGCGCATCGCGGAAGGCCACGGTGAGCCCTCCGGAGCTTGGGGTCCCTTGGACGATCGGCGTGTCGTAGGCGTTCCAGGTATTCCCGCGGTCGGTCGTCGCGAGAATCCGAGCCTTGGCGGCACCGCCGGTTGTGATCCAGGCCCGTTGCTCGCCCTGGGTCGCGACGCAGGTGCCGCTCGCGGCAAAGGCGGCCTCGCCTGGCTGAGCCGGTGGCATGTTGTTGCTGATGAAGTTCCAGGTCTGGCCGTCGAGCGTCCGGATGACCGGGAAGACTCCGTTCACGGCGTCGCTCATCGTGATGGCGCGCCGCTTTCCCCAAAACGCGAAGCAATCGTAGAAGGCGAGCGGGTCCTGATTGACGAACTGCAGGGCCCAGTGGGCACCGCCATCGTTGGTGTAGTAGATCCGTGAGAGCTGCCCCGGTCCGGCGGCCATGAGATACGCGATCTTGTCACTCTGGGCCTCGACGTCACGGAACTCCAGGTCCCCTGCGCCGGGAACCACCGCTGCTTTCCAGGTATTCCCTCCATCGGTGGTGACGGTGTAGGTGCCACCGACGCCGCTCGCCCAGACCACCTGATCATTCACCGGGCTGACGGCCTGGAGCCGGTTGGTGGTTCCGCTGTTCTGTAGTGTGAGAGTCGGTGTGGCACTGGTTCGCACCGCCGCCAAATCGGAGGGAGCGGGCGGTGCGGAGTTGTCGGAACAGGCGAAGAGGACCGCACCGGCGAGAAGACCGGCGGCGGTCGAGAATGGCGAACGAAGCTGCATGGTTGCCTCCGGGTGGGGAGAACCCTTGATGTGGTCAGGATGAGGCTCTGCGCCCCAGAGTTATCCCGCGCCGCTCCCCGGGGCAAGCCCGTTCTGCGAGGGCCCGGGCCATGAGGAGAGATAGCGGAGCACATTGTTCTCTTCAGGCCCCAATCCCTCTTCTGTCGCGGTACCGCTGCTCTGTTTCTGCCAGAGCCGAAAACTTTCCTCTCTGGTAAAGGCTTCGAGCACGGCTGGATGGATGTAGCATTTGCGGCAGATCGCCACGGTGTTGCCCAATTGCTCCGCCACGATGCCGATCGCCGCGAGCGCTGCTGCCTTCCCCGCACTGTTCGACTCGAATGCGTCACTCACCGCCAGGCTCTGCGCCGCGATCAGGGTGCCGCCCCAGGTACGGAAATCCTTGGCTGTGAAATCCTGCTCCGCAATCAGCTTGATATAGGCGTTGACATCCTCCGCGGCGATCGGCTGTGGCTCGCCGGCTTCGTCCAGGTATTGGAAGAGATCCTGGCCCGGCAGGTCCCGGGAACGCCTCACCAGCCGGGCGAGGCGGCGATCGCTGACCTGAACAACATGGAATTTCCCGCTCTTGCCCCGGAACTTGAACTGGATGCGGGAACCCTGCACATCAACGTGGCGATTCTTGAGGGTGGTAAGCCCGAACGAGCTGTTGGTACGGGCATACCATTCGTTGCCGACCCGGATGAAGGTGGTCTCCAGCAGCTTGACGATCGTGGCAAGCAGCTTATCCCGCGGGAGGCCCGGACGCGCGAGATCCTCCTCCACTCGTTTACGGATCTTCGGAAGCGCCCGCGCGAACAGCACCAGCCGCTCGTACTTGGTCTCGTCCCGGACCTGGCTCCACCGCTTGTGGTAGCGGTACTGCTTGCGCTTGCGCGCGTCACGTCCGGTGGCCTGGAGATGGCCTTCGGAAGCGGGAGCGATCCACACGTCGGTCCATGCGGGAGGGATCCCGAGAGCGCGGATCCGCGCGAGGGTGGCGTCGTCGCGAATCGGTTTGCCATCCGGGGCCCGATAGAAAAATCCGGTTCCGTTGCGGTGCCGGGTGATGCCGGGCTTGGCGTCGCTGACGTAACGCAGCTGTGCGGCCTTCGCGGCCTCGACCGGTGCCATGAACGGGTCGGGGGCCGTGCGTTTACGTCGTGGCATGGAGGTCGTATGCCGGGGAGGTGGGTTGTGGGTGGGTGGGGTTTGGGGCTGGAGAGATCAGTGCCCCACTACCCACCACCCACTCCCCACTACCCTAGCTGGAACTCCCCCTCTTTCTAGGAACCTTGGCCCCCTTCTTTCTCGCCTCTGACAAGCCAATCGCTATCGCCTGCTTGCGGCTCGTTACCTTCCCGCCGTGCCCCTTGGGGCCGCTGCGAAGCGTGCCGTGTTTCCTGCGCCGCATCGCGGACTCAACACTCTTGCTGGCACCCTTGCTGTACCGTCGTCCCTTGCTGCTGCGGGACCTGCTGCGTGCTGGCATTCGATACCTCACAGTCTCCAAGCGGCGTCCACAGAGCGACCCGCCGCATCATTGATGAGCTCGGGAGATGCACCCGCGCACCTCCATTCGCAATGTTGTCAATCGGGAATCGCGGTACAAGGGGTTTGCAAGATTTCGCGGCATGACAACGTGTCCGGTAAGTTGAACGGGCGGCCCTGGTGAGAGCCGCCCGCTCAAAGAAGAACCACCGCTTTGCAGCTTAGCGGAAAATCTGGAAATGGCCCAGGAGCCACCAGAGCAGAAGAAAGATCAAAATCGTGCTGATGCAGCCGCCGCCCAGTTTCTTGGCGCCCCAGCCCGCTGCGACACCACGTAGGAGCTTGCTCAATGCCGTCCTGCCTTTCGCTTCAGTGTGTCCTCTCCGCGCTCATCGCGGGTCGCCCAATATAGTCACTACCTCGAGGCTCCCATGCTGATGATTCCCATCGACTGGCACACGGCCTTCGTGTCGACAGTCAATTTTGCCGAGCTGTTCATGCGAGGCTCGATCGTCTACCTGTTCCTGTTCTTCGCGTTCCGGATTCTGCGGCGACAGGCCGGCGCCCTCGGAATATCCGACCTCCTCGCGGTGGTGCTCATCGCCGACGCCGCACAGAACGCGATGTCTGCCGACTATCACTCGGTGCCGGAGGGGCTGGTACTGGTCAGCACCATCCTGTTCTGGGATTGGGCCCTGGACTGGCTGGCGTTCAAGATTCCGGCCTTGCGTCCCATCCTGCAGGCCGGGCCGCTGTCGCTGATCGTCAAGGGCGTGCTGCAAAACAAGAACATGGATCAGCAGCTGATCACGGAGGATGAGCTGGGATCCCAGCTGCGGCAGCATGGGGTGGCCGGCCCGCGGGGTGTGGTGCTGTGCAATCTCGAAGGGGACGGGCACATCAGCGTACTGCAGGAGGACTCGTAAGACCTGCCTGTGGTCAGGGCAGAAGGAGTGCCATGATTCGGTTCTAGGTACTCGGTACTCGATACTGTGTACTCAGTTCACTCTCGCCCCGGCGGCGAAGAAGCTGCGCACTTCGCGCGGGATCCAGAGCAGCCAGAGCGCCGCGAGTCGCAGCACCTGGCTCACCCCCTGCGCGATCGTTACGCCGGTGACTTCGGCCGGGATCAGGGCCGAAGAATCCCGGAGGAATCCATATCCGGCCATCGCCCCGATCACGAGCGTTGCGGTGGTGATCAGGCGGATCCAAGTCTTCCCCCGCGGCAGGATTAGCGTGAGCCATGCGAACAGGAGTGCCACGGCGGCGTGGACAATCACGCTGCCGATGATCGTCTGGTTGGCAGCGCGTTCGACCTGTTCCGGCGTCATGCTCGGCTGCCGGGCCGCCCAGGAGGCGACGACCTCCGACCGATGATTCACGAACAGGAGTGCCACGACCAGCTGCAGCAGAGCGAGAATGGCCAGCAGGATCTGAGTCCAGCGAACTTGTGTGGGGGCCATCTCAGGACAAGGGTTGGTGCGCCACTACGGCGAGGGTTCGCGAGGCATCGTTGAAGGTCAACATCCCTCCACGGGGTTCACCTCCCGGTATAACCACGGTCCGGCGATGACCGGACGAATTCCTGACGGGGTCTGTGTGATCACTCCCCTTGCGAATCTGGGGATACTTACTAAGCTGTTCTGCACAAATACGGATGCTCTGCGCATCCACCCTTGTCGAGCGAGGCGATTGGCCGGCCCGCGAGACGAAGGCGTAATCGAGCTCCAACGGGAGACTTCGGTTGCGCTTTTTTTGTTGCACTGATTCTGGGAGGACAGGATGACCAGGACAATGACATTCATGACCGCGCTCCTCGCCATCGGGTTGAGCGCGTCGTGCAAAGGAGCGAGGACCGACCGGGCCGTGGCCACCAATGTCGGCGGAGACACCACGCTTTCACCCTCGGGCGATTCGGCGGCCGGGCAAGGTCGGTCGATGGTGCGACTGGTGAACGCGCTGCCCGCGAGTCAATCCATCGACGTTTCGGGAGACGACCGCACGCTCTTCAGCGCGGTCTCGTACAAGAAGGTCACGCCTTACGTCGAGGTTAAGGACAACCGCGTCACGTTTCGGCTCTTCCCAGCGGCGAAGGACAGCTCAATAGCCGACAACAGCGAAATGATGTCGGATGGCAACCGTTACACGATCGTAGCGCTCCCCGACGACAAAGGCGGCGCGACGATGCGTATTCTAAGGGACGAGGTCGTGCCGGATTCCGGCAAAGCGCGGATCCGGGTGATCAACGCCTCTCCGGGCGTCAAGGGCGCCGATGTGGCGCTGCAGGGACAGAAGGACCCGCTCTTTTCCGATATTGATTACAAGAGCGAGGCGGGCTACAAGGACATCACGCCGATCACGGCGACGGTCGAAATCCGGGGCGACGATCCAAATTCCAAGCCGATCCTGGTCAAGAACGTCCACTTCGAGGCCGGCAAGGCATACACCATCGTGTTGACCGGGTGGAAATCGAAGCCGGTGGAAGTCATCACGTTCGACGATGGCGAGACCGGCGGAGTGACCGGGCTGTCGCTGCACTAATGGAGTGTTCGATGATGAGCCAGGAAAGCGCCTGGTTGAACGGGCGGGAAGCTCCTGATCAGCGAGATCGAGATCAGGGTCGAGGCCATGAGAAGCGAAGCGGAAGACGACCCGCGGGTTTAGAGCCGGATTGCTGGTGTTTCTCGAGCGGAGGCTCACACGGGCCAAGAGCGCACTGACCACACTCCGGCATCTGCCGAGTGCTGTTTCCGAAGGCCGGCGTCAAACCGTCGACCGTATGGTTTCGGCCATCATTGGCACCCTGCGCCACGCAGAGATCACGCTTCGGGGCGAGTCCGGCACGCCACCCGAGCCGAATCGGGAGTTCCTTCGTGAACGCCGCCGGGCAGAACGGCGGCAACATCCCTCGCGTCGCGCAACCAGACCTCCCGTGCCGGCAGGGGAGGATGAGGAGAGTCCACCCGAGCCGGACCGGGACCGGCATGTAGGTGACGGGAGCTGAGCGGCCGCCTCTTGCGGCGAAGCGGCTTGGATCGCTGCATTCTCGCCCTGGACCGGGCTGTCCTACACACCGACCTCTAACCGTTGCACTCCCCGCCTCGGCGCCCCTGGCGCTCTGACCGATGTTGTCGCGCCTTGAATCCGAGGCTTCCGTTGCCTGGAACGGGTGGGGAATCGCCTTCTGTGTGGTGGCGTTCATCCTCGGCATTGTTGCCGCCTCGGACAATGGGCCTTCTATGCCACAGGCAACCGAGCTTCGGGGCCGCACCTAGAATGCGGTCGCTGCAGATCCAAAGTTGGTGAGCCGGAAGTGAAAGTTGGGTTCCTGCCATCGGTGAGTGATCGCACCCTGACTTGATCTCCTCAGCCTCTCCGATTGGCCTGTGCGCCAAGGTCTTGCGGTTCGCTCTGGCGGGCCGTATAGTCCCCCATTGGCAGGTGGCAGCAATCCTTGGCGGGTCGGGCAGCCGGCCGACCAGTCGAAGGCGCGAAGGGGATTCTCGATCCCCCGCGCCTTTTTTTGTTATCGGGAGGTGCGCCGCGACATGGAAACTCGAGTCGCCTCTCAGGAAAGCTCACCTCGGGACCTTCAAGGGCGCCCCAACGACCAGTGGCTCCAGGCCATCTTCGGCCAGGCAGCGGTGGGAATCGCCGTGATAGACGGCGAGGGGCATTTCCTGCACTGCAACCAGAAGCTCGCGCAGATAACCGGCCGGGACGTGGCGGAGCTCATTGGCCTCCAGTGCTCCGAGGTCACCCATCCCGACGATTGGCCCGCCAGCCAGACGCTGATGGAGGACCTGCGCCGCGGCGTACGCAGCGAATTCTCCGCCGAGAAGCGCTACCTGCGTCCCGACGGCGCGGTGGTATGGGTGAACGTGGCCGTCTCCCCGTTGCGCGACACCACCGGCCGTTACGATCGTCTCATCGCGGTGATCGAAGACATCACCGCCCGCAAGCGCGCCGAACACGCCGTCCAGGAGAGTGAGCGCCGGTTGCGGCGGGTGCTGGAGCGGATGCCGGCGGGCGCCTATCTCTGCGATCGCAACGGGCTCATCACCTACTACAACCAACAGGCCGAGCAGCTCTGGGGCCGTGCACCGAAGCTCAACGACCCGATCGATCGATACTGCGGTTCCTTCAAGCTCTACGCCAGCGATGGCACTCCGATCAAGCACTCGGAATGCTGGATGGCTCTGGCCCTGCGGGAGGAGACGGCCTACGATGGCCGAGAAATCATCGTCGAGCGACCCGACGGGCAGCGGATGACGGTGCTGGCCCATGCGAGTCCCATCTGGGACGACGACGACGAGCTCGATGGGGGCGGTCAACGTGCTGGTCGATATCTCGGACCGCAAGCGGGCCGAAGAGTCCCTGCGCGAGAGCGAGGGCCGCTTCCGCAACCTGGCCGACAACGTGCCGGTGCTGATCTGGCTGGTCGGACCCGACGGCTACGAGTTCGTCAACCGGGAATACCTCAGGTTCGTCGGGTGCGATTTCAACCAGCTGCTGGGGACCACCTTGCAGGACCTTCTCCATCCCGCCGATGCCCCTGGATTTCTCATTGTGTATGACCGCGCATCCCGTCATCGCCAACCGTTCGAGATGCAGCTCAGGTTCCGTCGTGCCGACGGGGAATACCGCTGGCTCAGGGCGACCGGCGTGCCCCGCTTCGCACCCGATGGCAAGATGCTGGGGTTCGTCGGGTGCTCGGTGGACATCACCGATATTCGGCGTTCCGAGGAAGCGCTGCGGGAGGCCGACCAGCGCAAGGACGAGTTCCTGGCGACCCTGGCCCACGAATTGCGAAATCCGCTGGCCCCAATCCGCGACCTCACTTCATATCCTCCGCCTCGACCGCGGCGGAGAGACGGCGGAGCAGGTATACGACATGCTCGAGCGCCAGGTGGACCAGATGGTCCGCCTGGTGGACGATCTGCTGGAAGTGTCCCGCATCACCCGCGGGAAGATCGAGTTGCGCCGGGAGCGGGTCGAGTTGGGAGCCGTGATCCGTTCTGCCCTCGAAACCAGCAAACCACTGATCGATGCTGCCGGCCATGAGTTGACTGTCGAACATTCCCACGGAACCCGTCTGGCTCGACGCCGATCCCGTGCGGCTGTCCCAGGTCTTCGCCAACCTGCTCAACAACGCCGCCAAGTACACCGAACCCGGCGGGAAGGATCTGGCTGAACGCCAAAAGGCAAGGCGACCAGGTCGTCGTGTCGGTGTGCGATACCGGCATCGGGATTCCGCCGGAGAAGCTCCCCACAGGTCTTCAACCTGTTCGCTCAGGTCGACACCGGAACCGGCAGGGCCCAGGGCGGGCTCGGCATCGGCCTCGCCCTGGCCCGTCGCCTGGTCGAGATGCACGGCGGCCGCATCGATGCCCGCAGCGAGTGGCCCGGGAGAAGGCAGCGAGTTTCGGGTCCACCTGCCGCTCGCGCGGGAACAGGACCGCAGGCGGGTAAGCGACCCGCACCGCTCCGACCGTAGCGGTGCCGACACTTCAGGTCATCGGGTAATGGTGGTGGACGACAATCGCGATGCCGCCGAGAGCCTCGGCATGCTGCTCCGGCTTCGGGGTATGCACGTACACGTCGCGCACGACGGAGCGTCCGCCCTCAAGGCCTTCCCCACCTTCCATCCCACCGTGGTCCTGCTGGATCTCGGCATGCCGGGGATGGACGGATACGAGGTCGCGGAGCAGATCCGGCGCCGGCCGGACTCCGGAAAAGTCACCCTGATCGCTCTCACCGGCTGGGGTCACGCCGAGTTCCGCCAGCGCAGTCGGGAGAGTGGGTTCGCTCATCACCTGGTAAAGCCGGTAGAGCTGGATGCTCTCCTGGGCCTGTTGGGATCTATTCAGCCGGCCGCCCCATCGACGCCGGCCGATTAACAGGGTGGACCAATGACCGACGTCGCAATCAAGGAAGAGGTGAGTCAACAACTGCCCAAGGCGGCTACCGGAATCCAGGGGCTCGACGAGATCACCGGTAGAGGGCTGCCCGCCGGACGGCCGATCCTCATCTGCGGCAGGTGGGTTTACACCTTCGAGCCTGGTGAATTGTTGTGAGAGACCCCAACCGAAATCCCGCTACTCAGGTGTTCGAGGACCTGCTCGAGCAACGAAGCAAGGACCACTACAGCCTGCGCCTATTTATCACCGGCATGACACCCCGCTCGACCGACGCCATTGCCGCGATCAAGGCCATCTGCGAGGAATTCCTCCAGGGCCGCTATGACCTCGAAGTGATCGACATCTATCAGCATCCTGAACAGGCGAGAGCCGCCCAGATCATCGCCTCGCCCACCCTGCTCAAGCGCCTGCCGGTCCCGCTGCGGCGCCTGATCGGGGACCTTTCCAATCGGGAACGGGTCCTGATTGGACTCGACTTGGCCGAGACTTGAGGCCGACGTCATGAAGCCGCCCACCGAGTCGGGACCGAGTCGGGAGCCCCTCACCGACCACCCAGGGAGCCCCCGGGAGCAACTCGAAGCCGAGATTGCCGCTCTGCGCATCAAGCTGGAAGAGAGCGAGGAGACAATCCAGGCCATCCGGTCGGGAGCGGTGGACGCCTTTGTGGTCGAAGACGCCGACGGAGAGAAGGTGTACGCCCTGGAGTCGGCGGATCGTCCGTATCGGGTCCTGGTCGAGTGTATGAACGAAGGGGCGATTACGCTGAGTGCCGAGGGTACTGTCCTCTACTGCAACCCCCGCTTCGCCGAAATGCTGGGGCGGTCCGCCGCGAGTCTCATGGGTCGCGCCATGTGCGACGTGGTTGTCCCCACGGATCGCGACGAGTGTACCAGGATGCTCGAGCTTGCCAGGACGGTGCCGGTAGAAGGTGAGGTCATGCTCGAGCGGGCCGATGGAACCTCGACTCCGGTTCACCTCACCCTGAGCCCGCTTCCTCTCGAAGGTGCCGCGGTCGTTTGCGGCGTCGTCACCGACCTCACCGAGCACAGGCACAACGTGGAGCTGAGGGTCGCCCAGACCGCCCTCAGCGAGAGCGAAGCACGATACCGGCAGGCCGATAAGCAGAAGGACGAGTTCCTGGCGATACTCGCCCACGAGCTGCGGAATCCGCTCGCGCCGGCCACGAACGCGCTCCACATCCTGCAATTGAAGGCGCCGCCGATTCCTGAGCTGCAATGGGCCCGTGAAGTCATCGCCACTCAGATCCAGCGCATGACCCGGCTGATCGACGATCTCATGGACGTCAGCCGCATCACCAGCAACAAGCTGACGCTGAGAGTGGAGCGGGTGGAGCTGGCCAGGGTAATCGAAGAAGCGCTCACCACCAGCCGTCCATTCATCGACGAGTCGCAGCACCAGCTGAGTGTGGTGCTCCCGAAGGAGCCCGTGCTGCTCAACGCCGACCTCGTTCGCATGGCCCAGGTCCTGTCCAACCTGCTTATCAACGCCGCCAAGTATACCAACCCCGGTGGCACCATCTCGCTCCGGGTGGAGCGCCAGGACGGGGAAGCAGTGATCACGATCAAAGACTCCGGAATCGGCATTCCTCCGGAGTTGCTGCCCCGAATCTTTGACATGTTCATGCAGGGAGACCGGACACTGACTCGCACTCATGGCGGCCTTGGTATCGGCCTCACCCTGGTGAAGCGCCTGGTGGACATGCACGGCGGAAGCGTCGAGGCCTGGAGCGAAGGGAAAGACAAGGGAAGCGAGTTCACCATCCGGATCCCAGCCTTGGCGGATCCGCGCAACCGGGAGCGCGACGCCGTTCAGGCCGACCACTCCATGCCAAAGGGTCACCGGCGCATCCTGATCGTCGATGATAACGAGCTGTCGGCCAACAGCCTGAGCATTCTGCTCGGCATGGCAGGAAATGAGACCCGCACCGCGTACGACGGAGCCGAAGCGGTCGCCACCGCCGAAACTTTCCGGCCCGATGTGGTGTTGCTCGACCTCGGCCTTCCCCTGATGGACGGCTATGAAACCTGCACCCGGATCCGGCAGCAACCGTGGGGCAAGGACATTCTGGTTGTCGCCTTGACCGGGTGGGGACAGGCCGAAGACCGACGCCGCAGCACCGAAGCGGGGTTCGATCGCCACATTGTGAAGCCGGCGGATCCGGTTCAGTTGATGAAGATGCTGGCCGAGTTGGAGGCGGCAAAGGAGCAGGCTTCATGATCTGAGCAGTTTCAGCCGGCGCACGATACCTTGACATCCGACAACAGCAATCCTATTGTCGGATGTCGAGGTATCGTCCTTTTGGGGAGAAACCGATGGATCAGCGCGCCGATTTGCTCCAGGGCACTCTTGACCTGCTCATCCTCAAGACGCTCCTGCTGGGGCCGCTCCACGGCTGGGGCATCTCCAAGCGGCTGCGCCAGCTGTCGGACGAGGTATTCGAAGTCGGACAAGGCAGCCTCTACCCCGCCCTCTACCGTCTCGAAGACCAAGGATGGATCACGTCCGAATGGGGCACCAGCCCGGATGGTCGTCGCGCCAAATTCTACACGTTGACGGCGACGGGAAAAAAGCAGTTCGCCGCTGAGCGCTCTCAATGGCGGCTCTTCTCCGGAGCAGTGGAGCAGGTCCTCAAGGCCACCTGACGATGGCGCACTCCTGGTGGTCACGGCTGTCGCGCCGCCTCACCGCCCTTCGAAAAGGCGAGCGGCTCGACCACGAGCTGGACGTCGAGATCCGCTTGCACCTCGATATGGAGACGGAAGAGCTGGCCCGCACACGTGGCCTCGACCCAGTGGAGGCGAGGCGCCAGGCACTGGTCGCCTTCGGGGGAGTAGACAGATATAAGGAAGCACATCGGGACGCGCGGGGCGTCCGCTGGGCAAGTGATCTGGGACAGGACCTCCACTACGCCGCCCGCAGCCTCCGGCGCAGCCCCGGTTTCTCCCTCTCGGCGATTCTCGTCCTCGCCCTGGGCATCGGGGCGTGCACCGCGGTCTTCAGCGCGGTCAATACTGTCCTCCTGGATCCGAACTACGACAATCTGGTGCGGGTCTACCAGCAGAACTCACCCACCAATCTCTGGACCCTTTCGACCGTAGACTACCGCGCGATTGAGACGCAGCAGAAGAGCTTCTCGGCCGTCGGCGCCCTGCAGTCCCGGAGCGTTGCCATCTCGACCGGGAACGAACCGACCCGGGCTCAATCGGGCTGGGTAACGGCCGGGTTTCTCCGCGCCCTCGAGATCAAGCCGATTCGCGGGCGTGGGATCGAGCCTGCGGACGAGGTGGTCGGCGCTCCGCCGGTGGTGGTGATCGGCTACCGATTCGCGGTCCGTACTTTTGGCGATGATCGCGCCGCCGTCGGGCACACCATCACCATTGAAGGCACCGCCTTCACGGTCATTGGGGTTCTCCCGCGTTCCGTTGCCGATCTGGCCGGCCGCAGGGCGGAGATCTGGCCCGCTCTGCAACTGCGTCCCCCGGAGCGGCGAGGCCCCTTCGGACTGCTGGTCATCGGCCGGCTTACGCCGAACGCTACGGTCGAGTCGGCCCGGCAGGAGCTGGCGGGCATCAGCGAGCGGATCTTCCCCGAGTGGGCCTCGAGCTTCCAGGACAAGACGGCGCGCCTTACTCCCTACCCGCTGCGGACGGCGGTGCTGGGGAATTCGAAACAGATGCTCACCATCTTCTCGGCCGCGGTCGGTCTGGTGCTGCTCATCGCCATTGCCAATGTCGCGAGCCTCATGCTGGTTCGGGTGACGGGGCGCGGACAGGAGATCGCGCTCCGTACCATCCTGGGAGCGACACGCAGCAGGCTGCTCCGCCTCCTCGTCACCGAGAGTGTCACCCTCTCGGCCGCCGGCGCCTTGCTCGGGATTCTTCTCGGCGCGCTGGCGCTCCAGGCATTGGTCGCGTTCGGACCGGCCCTCCCCCGTCTCAGCGAGGCACGGCTCGACGGTCGAGCGGTGGCATTCGCGGTGGGGTTGGCGCTGTTCGCCGGGCTCATCATCGGGGCCTACCCGACCCTCTCATTGATGCGGGGTAATCCCGCGCCCGGATTGCGAGAGGGAGAACGAACCATCGGTGGCAGCCGGCGGTCGCAGGCGATTCGCGGAGCATTCGTGGTCGCGGAGATCGCGCTTTCGCTCCCGCTCCTCGCTATCGCGGGACTCCTGCTCAACAGCTTCCTGCGGCTTTCCCGAGTGGATCCGGGATTCGATCCGAAGCAGATCCTGACGGTGCGGGTTCAGCTTCCCTCGTCGCGCTACGCCAATGACACCACCATTTCGGCGTACTGGGCGCACGCGATTCCGCTGGTGAAACAGGTGGCGGGAATCGTGGACGCGGGACTCGGTTCCTCCATCCCACCTGATGACCAGGGCTGGAGCAACAACAATTTCGACCTGGTGGACCGGCCGGTTCCCTCCGGCACTGCCCAACCTACCTCGGCCTGGCCGAGTGTAACCTCGGAATACTTCGCCGCGTTGGGAGTCCCGCTGCTCGAGGGTCGCCTCTTCACTCCGGGCGACACTGCGTCGGGTGACAGCGTCTCGGTCCCTCCGGTAGTAGTCGTGAGCCGGACCTGGGCCAGGCGTTATTTCGCCGACGGCACTGCAGTCGGGCGGCGCCTCATTTCAGGTGGCTGCACGGCCTGTCCATTCACGATCGTGGTCGGAATCGTGGGAGACATCAAGTACGAGGGACTCAGCGGCAGGGCCGACGCAGTCTACACCCCCGCCACAGAGGGTTGGGGGCAGGACATGACCCTCTTCGTACGCACCGCGGGCTCACCGGCCGAGGTAGTCGATCGGGTCCGCGCAGCGCTTCGGTCGGTGGACCCCGACGTTCCGCTCGACGACGCCGCGCCGATGGAAGACCGGGTCTACCGGTCGGTGGCTCAGCCAAGGAATTGGATGGTACTGTTGAGCGGATTCGCTACGACCGCACTGCTTCTGGCCGGCGTGGGCATCTTTGGCATGCTTTCGTACACGGTGCGCGCTCGTCGCCGGGAAATCGGCGTGCGGATGGCGCTCGGCGCCCGTCAGCCTGCCGTGGTGAGCATGATCGTGCGGCGCGGCATGCGGCACGCACTGTTCGGCACGGCACTCGGCCTGGCTGCCGCACTCGCCGGAACTCGCGCTCTCCACAGCGCGCTGTTTGACCTCAGCACCACCGATCCGCTGACCCTCGCCGCCGTCACGCTCCTGCTCCTCGGCGTCGCACTCATCGCCTGCTGGCTACCGGCCCGCCGGGCGGCGGCAATTGATCCGGTTGAGGCGATTCGACTCGAATAGCCGTCTAGCCGTCAGCCGTCAGCCGTCAGCCGTCAACAATCAGCAATCGACGTTGACTGTCAGCTCGGGTCCGACGGCTGACGGCTATCGGCTGACGGCTGCAGTTCCAGCTCCCAAACCTGCCCGACCAATCCCTCCCCGAAAAGCTGATGCGGTTCCTCGTGGACCAGTTGGTAGCCTGCTTCCTCATACAGGTGCCGTGCGGCGTGAAGTACATCATTGGTCCATAGAGTGATCCGCTGATAGCCGGCCTGAGTCGCGAAGCGAGTGCATTCGGCCACCAGCCTGCGCCCAATGCCACGGCCACGCGCGGAAGGTTCCACCAGCAGCAGGCGCAGCTTGGCGGTGTCTGATCGTTCCAGGTGCTTCACCAGGAAGACCGATCCCAGAATCTCTCCCTGCTCGCCCTCGGCAATCCAGCAGCGTTCCCTGGCGGGGTCGAACTGCTCGACGAAGTCGGCCACGATTCGGGAGACCAGCGCCTCGAACCGCCAGTCCCATCCGTATTCCTGCGCGTACAGCACGCCGTGCCGGTGCACCACCCATCCCATGTCGCCGGCCCGAGGCTCGCGCAGCAGGATGATTCCGGGCTTCGAGGAAGATTGCTCCAAGGCCGGATCGAGTTGCCGCCGAACCGTCTCCAACGCTTCGACCAGCTTCGCCTGACTGGGTGCCGAAAGATCTCCGCAGCCATGTCTCCACCTGGCGATTGGCCTCCGCATCGAGCGATGCAAAGGCGCGCCGACCCTTGGGCGTGAGCCGAAGGTGGCGCTGGCGGCCATCCGTGCGCGAAGCAAGACGGGCGATGAGACCGCGGCGTTCGAGACCCCGGAGCAGGCGGCTCAGATACCCGGCATCGATCTCGAGCGCCTTGCCCAGCTCGGTGGGTGTCGAGGCCTCGCGATTGGCCAGCTCGTAGAGCAGGCGTACCTCGGCAAGAGAGAAGGGACTGTCGAGCAGTCCCTGGTTGAGGACTCCGATCCGGCGGGTGTAGAACCGGTTGAACCGGCGGATGGCGTCGACGCGGGAATTGGGTGATGCGGACATGGCGGCCTTGAGCGCGTGTCTGATCTAGCCAATGTCAAGTAGCTATTTGCTTCTGTCAAGTACATTCTGCTATGTGTTTGTTTCTGAATACTTTACCAGATATCGGACGTAGACGCAGCGCAAACCAATCGCAGACCTGACCTCCCGCCGATCATGATCGATTATGCTTAGAGGTGGCCGATTCTACTCGTCTCCCGGCCTCCGCGTTCGGTCTGATCCCGCGCGAGGAGCCGGCTGAAGCGCCGACTGTGCGCCCGGGCCGTCCGCATCTCGTAGTGGTCGTCACTCGCGAGGTAGGCCGGAAGGACAAGGCGCCCGCCAACGCTCTGCTCATGACCCGCTTCTGGCACCCGCGGGACCATCGCTGGAGCGAGAACTTCTTCGAGTCTCTGGAGCACGCGGTGCGGTTGTTCGTGGATGAGAGCGGATGGGTTCTGCGCCAGCAACAGGCGCTGGATGGCCCGCATGCTCATGAGCTCGTCTTCGAAGCGCGCCGTGAGGACTTCACCGGCCCCAGCACGAGAGAGATCCTCGAAGAAGTGGGTCTGGATCCCTCAGAGGTGGAACGAAAGCTCTAGCCCCTCCCCCGAACACAGCTAGCTTTCGCACCCATGTCCCGAACGCTGCTCTGGCGTCTCGTCGCGCTCGCGCTTCCTCTCCTGACCGGCCTGCTCGGTGCCTTCAACGGGCCCGAGGCGTTTCGCGACGCAACAACGGCCGGTCAGCGGGTCGCCGCGGGGACTCAAACCGCATACGGAATCCTTGGCCTCACCAGTACGATCGGCCTCGCCCAGGGTCGCGCGTGGGCTCGGATGTCGCTTATCGCATGGGCAATTCTGCTCTGCATTACCGGAGGCATGGCGCCAGTGGTCTGGGGTGGCACGGGAGTGAGCACGGGTCTGCTGGCACTGCTCGCTACCGCGGCAATCGCGGCCGCTGCGGTCTGGCTCGGGTGGCGGGCTTTAGAGGTGCGAAATGATTAATCCACCGATCATCGTGGATGCTCGCGGAGGCATACTCATCTTCCGCAATCCGGCGGAGGTCCACAGAGAGTTGGATCCGGCCCGGGTCCGCAATGGCGACTATCCGGCCGCCTACGACTGGAACGGCCGTCTCTTGCGCATTCAGGTCCGGATCGAGGAGCATTCGTTCTTTGGGATGTTCAAGCGGATCACGGAACACATCGAGATTTTCGAGACCGAGCACATTCCCACTCACGAAATCGCCTTGCGGGAGCTCGTGTCCCGGTTCATTCACCCCGGGCCTGCCGCCCAGCCGGACGGAACAGTCGATCCGCTGGCCGGCCTCATCCGAATCAAGGCCATCGCGGGAACCCGCTAAGCGGCCACCAAGGACGGAGCCTCCTGCCCCGGGCTTTACTGCTGTTCGCCGGATTCCTCGCGATGCTGGCCGGGCACCAGCCGACGGCGATCATCGAAGGCAAGATCCTGGACGCGGCCGGGGCCCCGCTGGCCGGTGCCGGCGTAGTCCTGATCCGCCCGCCCATCCTCACCCTCGCCCAGTCCACCTCGTCCGCGGACGGCACCTTCCGCCTCGAAGTCTCCGACACCGGCACCGCACAACTCCAGTTCTTCGCTCCGGGGCGAGGCTATTTCTATCTCCCGATTCTGGTCGACCCTGCCCTTCACGCGACGCTCGAAGTCCACCTCGCCGCGCAGGATGACAGCTTCGCGTCGCGGGCAACGGCGCTTCGTCCCGCATCGGCGTCCGCCCGGCTCCTGGCTGTCATGGCGGACGCGGTCTCGGAACAGAGTCGATACCAGCTCTGGTCTCGGCGCGGCTCCGATTCGGCCGGATACGACTGGAAACCGGCTGTTGCCAAGGCGACGAAACAGCTCGGGCAGGATCGCTCGCCTTTGGTCCGTCAGGCCCTCTATCTCGAGTTGCTGCGCTTCAGGCGGCTTGGCGCTCCACTGTCCGAATCCCTGCGATCGAGCGCGCTTCGCGAAGTGCCCCCCACGGCAAGGGTCTGGGCGCTGGAACCCAACATGGCGGCGCTGGCCAGTGAGCCGTGCCGCCCCGACAAACCGATCGCTCCTTGTCTGAACTACTTCAACGATGCGGCGACCTCCCATCCCGACACTTTGGTCCAGCAATGGATGTTGGTGGAGGCCATGAACCTCTCGATATCCGCGGGAGACTCGGCCCAGGCCGAGGACTTCCTGCAACGGCTGGAGCAGGAGCACCCCGAGTCTCCGCTGCTCGGCTTCGCCCGCGGCATCCTTCAGCCCAAACCCAGCGCCAGCGTCGGAGCGGCACTTCCGGACCTGAGAGTCTCGGCTCTGGAGGACTCATCGGTGGTTTTCGACAACGCGTCGCTGCTGGGGAAGACGGTGTTGATCGATGTCTGGGCGACCTGGTGCGACAGCTGTATGGCCGAGCTCCCAGGGTTGCTGCAGGCCTATCGCGCATATCACGACAGGGGACTCGATGTCCTTGGTGTTTCTTTCGATGATGACCGGCAGTTGGCCCGCGATTTCAGGCGGCAGCTCCAAATGCCATGGCTCGAGGCGTTTGCCGAGGGGAGCTTCGAATCCTCGGTCGCGAAGACTCTGGGGATTACGACACTGCCTCGTCGGTTCCTCGTGGACAGCGCAGGAATCATCGTGGCGGCTGATTCAGCTCTGTTTGGCCGGAATCTGATGCCGACGTTAGTGCAGATCTTGAGTCGGACGAGGTAAGGGAGTGCCCCCACCACCAAACTGCTTACCACGGATCACGCGGAACACGCGGACGCACGCGGAAGTGGTTACGAGTACTTAAGAGACGGATCAAGCCACTAACAATATCCCTCCGCGTTCTTCCGTGTATTCCGCATCATCCGCGGTAAGCAGTTTGTTCCGCTCCCCTCACTAGATCCGCGGCACGCAGTTGTTCAACTCCCCTCACTCGACCCATGTCCTGCACTTCCCTCGAAGATCCCGGGCCCGCCTAACAGCCGGTACATCGCATAAAGCCCCGTGATCGCGAGCCCACCAGCGAGCGCGGTCTGGCTGACCGAAAACTTCCGCTGTTCCAGCCTTCCCAGCGCATTCACCGGAATCGCCACCTGTTCCCGCTGCCAGTCGGACTCGATCCCGCGGCTGTTCGCCGTGGTGAGTATCGCGAGGCGGAGGGCGATCGAATCCGACGGCAGTACTTCTCCCTGTACCTGGGTCACCCCAGGACCAAGCTGGGGGCCCATGTCGATGCTGCCCTGATCGGTGAGCTCCGCCGAAACCCTGGTGCCGGTTTCGGGCGACGTCGAAGGGAGTGGACGGTAGGTGTAACAACCCACTATCAGCGGGACTAGCACGATTTCAATACGCACACCGGCCTCCCGGAAGAAGGAGTAGGGAGTGGGTGGCAAGACATAGGGCTGCAACTCCACGGTCAGGACGTGGGCCCTACTCCCTGCTCCCTGCTCCCCACCACCTGGCACTCATTTACCAGATCTCAAATCCCACACTCAGTTGGCCAACGGCGTCGAGGTCGAATAGTTCAGCACCGGGCACGCGTTGGGGTCGTTCGCATTGCGACCCACCGGATCAACGTTTGGCGTGTTGGGATTCGCGTTGATTTCGGTTTGCCCGTAGGGCAGCCGCCCTGGAACGGGCGTGGTCGCAGGTTGATTGCTTCCCGCCGGAGGCGCAAAGGCCAGGGACGGCAGGCAGGTACGTTTGTAGTCGCTCCATACTTCCATGTTCAGGAAGAGCGTCACGTATTTCTCCTCCATGATGTTCTGCAGCGTCGCGGGAACCGATCCGAGGGCTGGAAAGGTCACCGTAGCTCCTCCGGTCGACCCGTAGACCCGGTTGGCCCGCACCGCATCGAGATACGGCTGAGCCGCGCCTTGCCCGCCGGCGTGAAATGCCGCCTCGGCGCCGATCAACTGGGTTTCGGCCCAGGTGATGATCGGGTGACGAAAGTCTCCCGGAGAAATATTGGGATCGATGAACGTGAAGCCGGAGTAGTGTCCCAGCGCTGAACCGCTGCCGTCATAAACTCCGCCCGTGGTGACCAGTCCGGTTGCGCCCGCTGGGCGATACCCGAAGAAGTCGTTGGCCGCCCCGGGCGGGTCCGCCGGCGTGAAGTAGAAGTTGAGCCGTGCGTCGTCCTCCAGACCCTGCGCTATACGCCGCTTCAGGATCTCGATGAGCGCGGCCCCCGGGGCGATGTCGGTCCGGGTGGCTTGGAACTGCCACCACACGCTCTGCCCGGTGGGAGAGAGATCGTGAAACCAGAGCATGTCGTTGTCCGGCGAGCTGATTCCCTGCGGAACCTCGGCAAGAGCCAGCGCATAGTTGGCCGGATCCACCTCCGCCAGGTGCATGTAGAAGCGGGCCTTGAGCGAATGCGCCACTTCCAGGTAGGTGGCTTGAAGGTCCGCGGCATCCCTTCCGCCGTAGATGATTTCCGCGGCGTCGGCAACCGGCCCGGCGTTGAGGCCGCCGAGCTGAACCGCCAGATACACGGTGATGGCCGAATCGAGCTGGGCCAGCACGTCCTGGTAGATCTGGAGCTGTGGGTCAAAGGCCGGGGTTTCATTGTTTGAATCCGCCGCCTCCCGATAGGGAACGTCTCCCCACAAGTCGGCCGCGGTCCCCATCACGAGGGCTTCGTAGACTTTCCCGATGCCGACATAGATGGAGTCTCCCAGACGATGACCCAGCTGCTCCATCTTGCGGATGTCGAGCAAGCCACCACCACCGGTGATGGTGCGCGACGTTCCGTACACTGCGCTGAAGTAGGTGTCGATGTCCGGTGGCGCGATGAAGCCGCGGTCGTACCCGACCTGCTGCCGGCCGTTGCCCGAGATCTGCTGCATGTACATCAGAGCACTCCGGGCCAGCTGACCTTCGAACTGCACCGACTGCAGCGCCTGGATCGAGGTGTAGAGCGGGCCCGGCTTGGACAATTCAGTCGTACCGTTGGGATTCTGGTCGATGCCGGGCCCGGTGAGGAAGTTGTCACACGCGGCGGACAGTATCGTCAGGGCCGCGCACATGACCAGTTTGCGAGAGCGTGTCATGGCTGGCCTCACCGGTTCAGGGTTAGTGAGAAGACCCACGACCTGGTCTGCGGGTTGTTGAAGTAATCAACCCCGCGCAGCGCCGAAGCCGAGCCAAGCACGGAGGTCTCGGGATCGATGCCGCTGTACCCGGTCCAGGTATGCAGGTTCCGTCCTGCGACCCGGACCTCCATCGAGTTGAATCCGAGGCCGCCCAGCACCCACGCGTCGTCGAACAGATATCCGATGGAGATTTCCCGCAGCTTGGCATAGGACGCGTCTTCCAGGAACTGGGAAGTTGCGCCGTTGAAAATGCCGCCCGCTCCGGTGAACCACCCCTCGTCGAGCGGTACCGCCATGCCGGCGCCCGGACCGGCGACGTGCTCCTTCTTGAAGTAGTCGGTGCCGAAGATGTAGTTGCCGCCGTCGCGCAGGACTTGTGTTTCCTTCGAGGTTCCGAAGTGATTGAGCGCGCCGCGCGTCCCGTTATGGGCCTGGCCGCCGTACCGCACGTCCAGCAGCCCGGTCACCGAGACCTTCTTCCAGCGGAAGCCCATCCGGAACGATCCGGTCCAGTCGGGATTGGGATCACCGATGATGTAGTTCTTCGACTGGTCGAGGATCGGATACCCCTGTGAGTCGATGTACAACGACTTGCTCGGGGCGCCCAGACAGTGGCCCGCGGTGTGGTCGATATCGATGCCATTGACCGTGAGTCCGCGCCCGCAGCGAACGAAGTCCGAGCCTAACAGGACGCCAAGCCGCTGGTTCTTCGCCGCGACCGACTGGACGCTCAGGCCGTTGGTCCCGCCGGAGAACGGCAACGGAGCGAACTGAACTCCAGCCAGATCCGTCACCAGGCTCATGTTCTTGGCCCACTGCAGGCCGAAATCGAAACCCCACTCCCGCTTGTTCACCGGACGCGTGTTCAGCGCGATTTCCCAGCCGAAGTTGCGAAGCTCGCCCGCGTTCGCCGGCTTCTCGGTATACCCGCTGCTCCCCGCGACCGGCACGTTGAGAATCACGTCGGTCGAGAAGCTGCGGTAATAGGTCAAGCTCAGATCGGCCGCGTCCCGAAGAAGACCGACGTCGAAACCGGTCTCGAATTCTTTGACCCGCTCCGGACCGAGTTCCTGGGTGGGAAGGTTGTAGTTGGTGACCAGCCCGCCCGCTCCACCCTGACTGCTGCCGATGGACGGTCCCCAGCCTCCGTCCGCCGCCGCCCAGGTCACGAGCGTGCTCGCGAGCAGGTAGGGCGCGGGTTGGGTACCGCTCTGCCCGTAGGCAGCGCGGAGCTTCCCGTAGGTGAGGAACTTGTTCTCCCCTACTTCACCGCGGTGGAAGGTCCAGGCGGCGCTCGCCTTGGGATACCAGTTGCGCCGGTTTTCCGCTCCGAAGGTGCTCGCACCGTCATTGCGCAACGCGGCGGTAAGGAACAGCTGATCCCACAGGTCCGCGCTCACCTGCGCGAAGTATGACTCGAGCCGCACCGTTGACTCGAAGTCGTAGGGCGGACGCTGCGCCGCGGTATTGCCCAGATTGAACGGCTTCGGCGTGATCAGCGTCGTACCCACCACCTGGCGGGTGCGATAAGTCTGCGAGTTGAGGTTCTGGCCGATCATGACGTTACCGGCCCACTGTTGCGACATGCGATACTTGGCTGTCGCAGTGAAGGTCTGGTCGACCTGGGAATTCCTGATGTACCCGGCGTTGAGTCCACCAACGCCGTTCACTCCTGCCACCGTGGTATTCGAATTGGACCAGGGATATCCCTGCAGCCGTTCGTCGTTGGCGTAGTCGTAGCCCAGGTTCTCGCTGAAGGTCAACCACCCGTTCGCATTCCAGTCGGCGCTGACACCGCCGTAGACCCGGCTCACGTCCGTGGTGGACTCGGCCTCGTTGGCCACGAAGAACGGATTGTCGTAGCTCCGGGACAGTTGCTCGGAGCCCGGACCTGGATTGGGGAACCGAAACGAACGGTGGAGCTCGCTCACCGGATCGAGGTACGGCTTGTTGTTGAAGTCTGGCGGTGTGCGCCAGGCGCCCAGCAGCAGGCCGTCCGTACTGTTGCGGCTTACCACGGCGCCGCCTTGGGCGTCCACGTAGGAGATGTTGGCGCCGACCTTCAGGTTCTCGAAAACCCGGTGGGCACCGTTGAACCGGAGGGCAATGCGCCGGTAGCTGTTGTTGTCGCCGACGACGATGCCGCGGTTGTTGTTGTACTCGCCCGAGAGAAGAACGTGGTGCGTTCGCCACCGCCGGACACGGTCAGGGCATTGTCCGTCTGGTAGCCGTCCTGGAACATCTCGGCGGAGTGATCGAAGGTCGGGGTTCCCGCAGCCAGCAACGGCCCCCAGCTCCCCGCTTCGCCGAATCCGACCCGACAATTGGTCGCGCCTCCCTCACGCAGGCCGGCGGTGCGCCCCCGGTCCCCAACCCGTACTTGTTCTGGAAGTCCGGGAGATTGGCGTGCTGATCGACTGAGAGGGACGTGCGGAGGGAGTAGCGGGTCGGGCCGGGGCGGCCCTTCTTCGTCGTAATCAGGATGACGCCTGAGCCGGCACGCGAGCCATACACCGCGCTCGAGGCCGGGCCCTTCAGCACTTCCACGTTCTCGATGTCGTTGGGATTGATATCGATGGCCCGGTTCGACGGCGACGAGCTGCTGTTGAGCGCGCCGGATATCGGGTTGTTGTAGCTGATGGAATTGTCGACCGGTACGCCGTCCACCACGATGAGCGGCTGGCCATCCTGAGCGCTGATGGTTGTCAGGCCGCGGACCTGGATGAACGACGATGCGCCTGGTTCTCCCGACGCCGAAGTCACGGTGACGTTGGGAGCCTTGGCGGCAAGACTGTTGATCAGGTTCTGCTCGCCGCTCCGGATGATCTGCGCCGAGTCGATCGAGCTTCGCACCGTCCCAAGCTTCTCCACTTCGGAGACCCCGCCCAGGCCGGTGACGACGATCTCACCGAGCTGGAGCGGATTGGCTTCGAGGGAGAAGTCGAGGGTCTGTTCGACCCCCGCGAGCACGACGCGACTGGTTCGGGGTTTGTAGCCGATGAGCCGCGCGGTCACGCTCACCGTGTCGCCGGTGAGTCGCGCCGTCGGCAGCGCGATGGTGTACCTGCCGTCCGACCTGGTGGTGGCGCCGAGACCCCAGCGCTCGATCACCACGGTGGCTTGTCCCAGCGGATCGCCGTCGGCCGAGGTGACTCGACCAATCAACGATGCGCCTTGTTGTTGAGCTAGAACCGATTCGCTAAAACCTCCGAGGGACAAGAACAGGACAACCGAACGAAGCCATCCTTTCATACAACCTCCGGGGTTCGGTGGTGGGCCAGCCCCGGCCTTATTGCTGAAACCGGTAGCCGAGATTGAGGGCGGTGAGGATGTGACGGGGCTGCGCCGGTTCCGCCTCGAGCTTCCGGCGCAGTCGGGCGATGTGGGTGTCGATCACCCGGGGACCGATCGCCGCGTCCGGCCCCCAGACTTCCTCCATCAGTTCGGGCCGCGTGACACGACACGGCCCTCGCGCCGCATGAGCGCGTAGAGCAGTCGGAGTTCCTTTGGTGTGACCGGGATGTAGCGGCCGGCCCGGACGATGCGCTGGGTCGCGTATTCCACGACGACCTCACCAAACCGCGCCATGCCGCCCCACAGTGAGTCCGCCCCGCGGTTTCCATCGAGCCGACGTCTCAGCTTGATCGAGCAGCGCTTCCGCTTCGGGTCCATCAGCGACGGCCGCTCCCGCCGATGGAGTCAGCGCTCCCGCGGCGTCGTCCTCGATGATCAGGATTCGCACGAATCTCCCTCCCGAGAGCTTTGGCCCAACCTAGGAGTGGCAGGGATGAGCCGGAACGATTTCGGGATGGGTGGAGAAATGAGCTGGGACGAACTGCACCGTACGAGGGATGAATTGCGCGCTATGGGATCGTCCCCACAACCCGACGACTCATCCCCGCACCAAAGCGATTCATCCCCGGTTGGTTGGCAGGCAGGTGCAGACGCGCCATCGTGATCGCGCCGGACGTACTCCAATCAGTGCCGGCTCATCACGTGGAGGTGTATATGTCCTATCGTCCCCTGACCCGGGCCGCGCTGGCCGCCGTTCTGGCCGGCTCGGCGGCATGCGCCCGCATGTCACGCATGGAATCGCCTTACCTCTCTCAGGTAACGACGGCCGACCCGGCCGCGGGGCAGGTAGACCAAGCCATGAAGTCCTTCGCCGCCCAGGGATTCAGCGGCACCGTGCTGATTGCTGAGGGATCTCGCGTGATCATCTATAAGGGGTATGGGCAGGCCAATCGCGCCCGCGAGCTCCCCAACACCGCGGAAAGCCGCTATCCCCTCGGTGCCGTCGAGAATGTGTTCACGGCGGCCGCGATGCTTCGCCTCGAGGAGGAGGGCAAGATCTCGACTAAGGATCTCGTGAACCGCTTCGTGCCGGCGCCCGCGGATCTGCGCATCGACGATCTCCTCAGTCGCAATCGGGAAGTGACCACGGTGGCATATGCAGGCGGGATGGCGAGCATAACCGGACCGGCTGATCCGTTGGCCGAGCGCTTTGCGGAGACCGGGGCCAGCTATGTCACGCTGCGCAAGGTGATCGAGCAGGTGACCGGCGAATCCTATGAGAGCTACGTGTCCAACCATCTGTTGATTCCCAATGGTCTCACCCGGACCTTCTGGGACAACGGAGAGGTGGGTGATTCCCTGGTTGCGCGGGGTTATCGGGAGCCACTGGGAGAGACGGTGATCGCCAAGGGGATGGTGGCTCCCCTGGCGGACCTCTACCAGTTCCGTCTCGCGTTGCGCGACAACAAGGTGGTTTCTCCGGAGTCCAAGCGCCGGATGTTCGCCCCGGCCCCGAACGGCTATGGCTACGGGTGGGTAGTCAGCACCACGCCGGGCGGGGTCCGGGTCACCGAACACGCTGGAGATCAAGTGGGTTTCCAGACCTGGATCGCGTATTACCCGGACAGGGACGTGCTGATCCTGCTGGGCGTGAACAATGATGGAGGATGGCGTCGGCCGATCTCCGAGCGGCTGACCGAGATCATGGTCGATAGTGCGTCGGCGAAGGGGGCTGTCGTCTCCTCCCAGTAGAGCCGACCCACAAGAGAGTCTCGCCCTCGCGTGGCGGCAGGCGTAATTCGCCGGCCGCCATCCGGCGTTGGCGCTCGTTTCACGGAGCGAAACGCTGAAACACTTGAGGAGCCGCGTTCCGTCGCGGAACATGGAATGCCCGAACACTCCGTGGTCCTCAACCGGGACGCCGTCCTGCGGCGGAAGAGCTTCCGCCTGCAGGCGGCGTTGGTCTTTGGCGGCTGGACGCTGTTCGGTCTCTTCTCGTATTCCCAGACCGTTCTCTACTTACTCGCTCCCCGCGCGCGACCCGATTCCCTGGGGGCCGCTGTTCGCGATATCGCTGGGAAGCGCCTGGATCTGGGCGGCACTGACCCCGGCGGCCCTCTGGGTGGCGAATCGGCTGCGGTTCGAGCCGAACCAGCGGATGCGGAGCCTGCTGCTCCACGGAATCGCAGGGCTCACTTTCGTGCTGGTTTCGACCTTGCTGGAGCGGGCCATCGTTGCCTCCATCAGCGATTCACCGCTGAAGCCCTTCGTGCAGGGGCTGCTCTACCGTTTCGACAGCCGTCTCCTGGCCTATCTCTGCATCGTCACCGTCGCCTCGGCGGCGCGATATGCCCTGCTCTACCGGGAGCGGGAGGTTCAGGCCGCCGAACTCGAAGCCCAGCTGGCGCGCGCCGAGCTGCAGGTGCTGAAGATGCAGCTGCAGCCTCATTTCCTGTTCAATGCCCTTAACACGATCGCCGAGCTGGCGCACGACGACCCTAACAACGCCGACCGCCTGATCGCGCGTCTGGGACATCTGCTGCGACTCTCGCTGGAGCAGGCGGGCCACCAGGTCGTCCCGTTCCGCCAGGAGCTGCAGTTCCTCACCGCCTACCTCGAGATCGAGCAGACCCGGTTCCAGGACCGCCTCGCCGTCGACACCGACATCTCGCTCGACGCACTCGACGCCGGAGTGCCGGCGCTGTTGCTGCAACCCATCGTCGAGAACGCGATCCGGCACGGCACCTCGCCTCGGACCGGCGCCGGAGAGATCGCCATTCGGGCCCGGCGCCAGGGAGCCATGCTCACGGTGGAAATTCGCGACAACGGTCCCGGTTTTCCCAATGGGTCATCGTCGTTGAAGGAGGGCGTCGGCCTGAGCAACACCCGCGAGCGGCTCCGCCAGCTCTATGGTGATCGGCACGCCTTCGCTTTGGCCAACAGCCCCGAGGGCGGCGCGCTGGTGACCATCGCGTTGCCCTACATCGAGTGCCACGAAGCCCACACTCCGCTGCACCTCCAGGTGGTCGCGGATGGCTGGAGCAGGGGCATGACGGTAAGGGTCGTGGTAGCCGATGACGAGCCTCTGGCTCGCCGGCGACTGGTCCGCCTCCTCGAAGAGCGAGCCGGACGCCGAGCTGGTCTCCGCCTGCGCCAACGGTGCCGAGGCGGTGGAGGCCATCCGTGCCCAGGCTCCCGACCTGCTTTTCCTCGATGTGCAGATGCCCGCACTCGACGGCTTCGGCGTGCTCGAGGCGTTGCGCGACACCCCGCCTGCCGGCCGTGGTCTTCGTGACCGCTCACGACAGCTACGCCCTGCAGGCCTTCGAGGCGAACGCGCTAGATTACCTGCTGAAGCCGTTCGACGCGGACCGCTTCCACCGGGCGTACCTCCGGGCCAAGGAACGGCTGCGTGCCACCACGCCGGATTCCGACGCCGGAAAGCTCGCCGAGCTGCTCGCGTCGCTGGACAAGCCCGAACGCGGGTCGGATCGCATCGCCATCCGGAGCGACGGCAAGGTGTACTTCGTGCGCGCCGGCGACGTGGACTACATCGAAGCCGCGAGCAACTACGTACGACTGCACACCGGCAAGACCGAGCACCTGCTGCGGGAGTCGCTGACCAACATCGAGAGCCGGCTGGACCCGGCGCACTTTCTCCGCATTCACCGCACCACCATCGTCAACGTCGAGCGGATTCGCGAGCTGCAACCGTGGTTCTCGGGCGAATTCATCGCCATCCTGACGGACGGCACCCGGCTCAAGGTGAGCCGGGGCTACCGGGATCGCGTCTCGCGCTGGTTGGGCCAGTCGCTCTGACCGCCGGCGCGGAGTTGAATCCCGCGCTGCTGCAGGCGACGATCATCCTCGCCCTCGTCGGCCTCTGCATCTTCCTCTATCGCCGCTATCGCAAGCGCTACCTCTTCTGGTGGGCCGTGGCGTGGAGCCTCTACCTGCTCCGACTCGTCGCGATCATCACCTTCGTCGGCACTCACCGGACCAGAGTTGGCTGTTTGCCCACCAGGTGCTGACCGGCTGGACGGCGCTGGCCCTGCTCTGGAGCGCGATAGTGTTTTCTCGCGATCCCCCGCTCAAGCCGGTGTACCTGATCCTGGTGCTGGTGCCATTGGCCTGGTCGCTGCTTGCGGTGCAGACCCTGGGCAGCTCACGGCTCTTCTATGTCGCCGCAGTCCCGGCCGTGGTCTTCCTTTCCGCGGCGACCCTCTGGACCTCGCGGGTCTTTCTCCGGTTCCGTCGCCAGACCGGTTCTCGCGCCGCGATGCTGCTCGGCGGGGCCTTCCTTCTCTGGGGCCTGCACCATCTCGACTACCCCCTTCTGCGGGCTCGCGGCGCCTGGAATCCGTGGGGCTATTACCTCGACATCCTCTTCGCGCTGGCGGTCGGGTTCGGCATGATCCTCCTGGTGCTCGAGGATACCGACCGGGGACTCGGCGCTCTCGCGGCACTCTCGGGCGATCTCCAGCGCACCGATGGCGGGGCCGATGTGCTGGGCGGACTCCTCGCTCGTCCGCTGGGATTGGCTGGCGTCCGCGGCAGCGTGATGTATCTGAGGGAGTCTGGACGCTACGTCCGGGGAGCGGGGGTTGCCTCCTCATGGGCCGGGCGGGAGCCTTCTGCCGAGGCGCGTCCTGCGATTCGATCTGCGGTAGAAGGAGGCAAGCCCGTCTCGGTTTCCGGATGGCGGGAGGGCGTGTCGGCTGAGGGCAGTCTTTGCGTTCGCGGCGGTACTCCCGGTATTCCGTCGGCGCGAGGTTACCGGCGCCATGATCATCGTGGGAGACGCCCGGGATCCGTTCACAGCGCTCGATCAATCGTTCCTTCTTGCGCTGGGACAGCAGGTGGGCGCGGCATTGGAGAATGCCGACCTGTACCGGAACCTGCGTGGACGGAGCGAAGATCTGGAGCGACTATCGGTGCGGATGATCCACCAGCACGAGGAAGAACGCCGGAGAATTTCGCTCGAGCTGCACGACGAAACTGCCCAGGTGTTTTCGGCGGTGAAGCTGCAGCTCGGCATGTTGAAGGAGAAACTCCCGGCAGCACACACTGCGCGACTGGAACGGATCATTGCCCTGGTGGATGCCGGGATGTCCAGCATCCGGAGCGTCACCGAAGCGCTGCGTCCGTCGCTACTCGACGACCTCGGCCTGATCCCTGCCCTGCGGGCTCTAGTGACCGACTTCGGGGCCCGCTCCGGTCTAAGCACCCGGTTCACCGCACCGGACGCGCTGCCGGGTCTCGAAAAGGATGCCGAGCTAGCTCTCTTCAGGGCGGTGCAGGAGGGGCTCGCCAATGTGGCGAGGCACGCCAAGGCGAAGAGTGTTGAAGTCACGCTGAGAGATGAGGGAGACCGCGTGCTACTGGAGCTGGTTGATGACGGACACGGGCCCGTCAATCTGGATCAAGCCGGGAATGGCGCAGGACACATGGGTCTCGCGGGAATGCGGGAGCGATTTGCCTCACTGGGTGGACGAGTGGAGTTGGAGGCGGGGAGCGAGGGCGGAGCGCGCCTCATGATTGTTCTTCCGCGGGAGGCACCATCGCCGTGACGACTTCTCCGATCCGGGTCATGATCGTTGACGACCACCCCCTGGTCCGCGAGGGCATTCGTTCGATCGTGGCGGCCGAGGATGGCTTCGAGATCGTGGCGGAAGCCGGAAGCGGTGAGGAGGCGGTGGAGGCTGCCGGGAAGCTCCGCCCTGACGTCGTGATCCTCGACCTTTCGATGCCAGGAGAGGGCGGTCTTCGCGCAGTCGTCAGGCTTCGCGAGGTAGCGCCCGCAGCCCGGTCGCTGATCCTGAGCGTCCATGATCACCCCGAGTATGTCCTCGAGGCGGTTCGCGCTGGCGCTCAGGGCTATATAAGGAAAGACACTTCTCCAGCCGAGCTGCGGCTGGCCATCCGAACGGTACATCGGGGAGAGGCGTTCTTCAGCAGCCCGGTCGCCCGCCAGCTCTCGGCGGCGGTTCGCCAGGAGACGCTCCGGGAGGAGCAGGGAGGAAAACTCGAGCGCCTCACCGACAGGGAACGGCAGGTCCTCGCGGGAATTGCGGCGGGATCAACCAGCAAGATCATCGCCCAGCAGCTCGGCCTCAGCCCCAGGACGGTCGAGGCCTATCGGGAAAACCTCATGCGCAAGCTCGCGATTCGTACCGTGGCGGGGCTTACCCGCTTCGCGGTGGAAAGCGGACTCGTCGCCGAATGAACTGGCGGCACTATCATCGTGTTTCGATCGCACCCCCTTTCGTGGCCCATTCGGTCCACGATCCGTCGTACAGTGTTGCTCCCTCAACCCCCAGGGTATCCAGCGCCAGTAGAAGCGCACAGGCGCTCACTCCCGATCCACAACTACCGATGATCGGTCGGTCGAGTCGAATGCCGGCGTCTGCTATGCGCTGACGTAGCTCATCCGGCGGGAGTAGCGTCCCGTCCGGTGCTACCAGAGTGCCATATGGCAGGTTCAGCGCGCCGGGCATGTGGCCACTCGGCAGGCCCGCACGCGGCTCGGGGTCGGATCCTTCGAACCGCCCGCGGCTTCGCATGTCCACGACTTGCGCGGCTCCGGACCGCAGCGCGTCGGCGACATCGTCCATTGTGCGCACAATCTCCGGGCGAAGCTTCGCATTGAACACCGTGGGCTCGATCCGCGGGATCCCCGTCTCCATCGCCCTTCCCTCCCCTTTCCACTTTTTGCTGCCACCGTCCAGTACCGCGACCCGATCGTGACCAAAAGCCCGGAACATCCACCAGGCCCGCCCGGTGCTCAGGTTGGCGCCAGAGCCGTCGTAAACCACCACGGTGCTGTCGTTCCCCACTCCCAACGCGCCTACCTGCTCCGCAAACCGGCTTGCCGTCGGCACCATGTGAGGCAACGAAGTCCGGTCGTCGCTCGCCGCGTCCAGATCGAAATACCGGGCGTCGGGAAGGTGTCCCGCCACGAACTCCGCTCTCCCATCGCGTCCAGTCGAAGGGAGATACCACGAGGCGTCCAGCACTCGCACCTCGACCTGGTCGAGGCGTGCGGCGAGCCAGTGGCTGGACACGATTGAAGGAAGTACAGACTCGTTCATAACCGACAACAGACTAACGAATTGACTCCGCGTATCCAGAGGTTGACCGATACTTGTGCCGTGCGCCCTAGCTTGGGTCCCCGAAAGCATAGTCGAGGGACTATTACCCGCGGCCAGAGGCGGCGGTCACCAGGGAGGAACCCATGTCGGTCAAGCACGTGCTATGGATCGGCGCCAGCCTGATGCTGGCGGCCTGCGATTCGACCAGCGGCCCCAACGTGGACGGGGTTCCCGACAACCGAAGCGGGCCGCCGCAGGTTCCCGCCTTTCCGGTGGAGACTGACCCGAGCTGCCAGGTCTCATCGCAACCGGTAAGCTCGCATCTCTCGTCGGCGAGGGCGAAACCCTGCCCCAACCAGCCACAGAAACCGGTGCTTTAATCCTCGAGTCAGTGAGCGAAGCTCGGCCGAAGTGGCAAGTGCCTGCATGCGAAGGGATTGACTCCACGGACCCGACGATTGACTGGGGCTTGGCCGCCGTCCTCTAGCTTGGTCTCGAAGCTGATCCCACAACTCGTTTCACGCCGCTTCGCGGCCAGGCCCGGGAGGCCTTATGTCGGTCAAGCAATCGATTTGGATTGGTGCAACCCTGATGATCGCTGCCTGTAGCTCCACTACTGAACCCAACGTTGTCCAAGTCGGCACGACGCCCGGTTCCGGTACAACGACCGAGTGTGCCCCGGTTTCTCCCCGCGCACCCGCGCTGAGAGCATCGGCGGAGCCGCGGTGCAAGCCGGCGGAGTTCAGCCTCAAGACTCTGCCCCGGTAACCGGGTCTCCTCCCCTGGCATCGAGACGCGCCCGAAGCGTCGCAAGGATCGCCCGGTCTTCCTGCCGTAGGTCGGCGCCATAAGCTTCGGCGCTGACCAGGCAGCGCCGGGCAGTCCTTCGATCCCCAGCCGCCAGCGCATCGGCGGCGATTTCCAGCAATCCCGAAAAAGTCTCGGGTGTCGGTGAGAGCCGGACCTGCAATTCCGCCCGTAATACGCGAGAGGCGAGGTCTACCCGACCGGTGAGAAGCTCGACAGCTCGCCGCCGAAGGTCCCTCACCTGCCCCGGCGTGAGCATGGCACGCTCGACAACCGTCTGGATGAGCGGCGTCGCGAAGGCGTAACGGTCACCCTCGAGCACCAGGAAGCGATGCTGTTCGAGCCTCGCCAGCTGGGAGGGGAGGTCGCCTGCGGCATCACCCGACAGGGCGGCCACCATGGACAGATCGAGGACCCGGGTTCCTATGGCTGCGGAGGCGAGAAGGATCCGCGATTTTGCATCGAGCCGCGCGACCTGGGCGAGGACGGCCGACCTTACCAGCTGAGGAACTTCGACCGGTAGCAGACTCTCGAAGGTCTCTTCCGGTGGGGGCCACACCACTGCTCGCTCGCGCAGCGCGACACTCTCCGAGAGACTGCGCAACAACGCCACGGCCAGGAGTGGACGGCCGGCTGTTTCGACCATGAGACGGCGAACCAGGCGGTTGCGCGCCGACGGCTCGTCACACCAGGGCGCCATTGCGGTCACCAGATCGGTCATTGCCTTGGCATCGAGCTCCTCCAGAGTGAAGACCTGACCCGGGAGCGAGCGCCCGATCTGCGCTTGCAGCTCGATCAGCTGACGGGGAGTGTCGGGATCGCCGGCGACCGCGGTCAGCAGCAGGAAGGCCCGGGTGTCGGTGAGACTCTCCATGGCGGCGCGCAGCGCGCCGAGCGATGGGTCGTCGGCAAATTGCGCCTGGTCCAATCCGATTACCACCGGCACTTCCTCGGTGACGGCGCGCAACATCATCCCCAGCGCGAGTGCGATCTCCCCCTGATCCCGTGGTTCTCGAGGAGCTACCCGCGAGGCAAGCTCGGGAACCACCGCGGCGAGAACCGCCAGGGCGCCGGGATCAGTGGCGGCGAGTCCCGGTGCGCTCAGCAATCCCCGCCGGACCACGCTCCTAAGAGTGCTCCACGGTATGGTCTGGTCCGCCTCGATCGGGCGGGTAACGCACGTGGTGGCACCCTCGAGCGCCAGGCGCAATATCGTTTCGCTGAACAACCGGGTCTTTCCGATCCCGGGATGGCCCTCGAAAAGAAGCGTCCCTCCGCGCGACCCCGGAGCGAGCCAACGCGCCAGCTCCTGCAGTGTCCCGGCCCGCCCCACCAGCTGCGGCTCGTCGACCGGCTTCCCCGCGGAGTCGAGCCACCGCCCCTCGCGGATTCGCTGGGCCAACGCAGAGAGTTCAGGACTCGGCCGCTCCCCCAACTCCCCCAGACCTTCGGCAAATCGGTGAAACTCCCGCAGGGCACCGGAGGCGTCCCCACCCAGGGCCGCGGCTCGCATTGCGAGACGGGCGGCCGGTTCCGAGTACCGGTCCAGGCCGAGTGCGTGACGGGCGGCCTCCAACGCCTCCATGGTCTTGCTCAAGGCGAGAAGCTCCTGAGCGGCCTCCAGGAAGGAGTGTGTTGCTTGCGTCCGGAAGCGGGTCCGCGCCGACTCCGCCCACTCCTCGAACGCGGGGGCATCATCGAGAGTAAATCCCTCGAGGAAGACCCCGCTCGGTCGGGCGGCACCAGACACGACCAGAGCATCGATTTCAAGATTGCCAGGCGCCAGTCTTACCGAGTCGGTCTCCGTGATGATCCGGTCGGACCCGAGACTCACTCGCAGCCGACGCAGCGCCTCGTTCAGAGAGTGACGGGCCTTCGCGTCGTCTTTATCCGGCCAGAGGAGGCCGAGCAGGTGTTCGCGGCTTCGAGTCATCCCGGGGGAAAGCGCCAGGTAGATCAGCAGAGCCAGGTGTTTTCGCCACAAGACATCGGGGGGAGGCACCTCGCCGGAGAGCCGGGCGGTAGGCGCCCCAAACGTGATCAGCCGAAGGGGAGGAGGCGAGGACATGACCAGATATCATACCAGCAGATCACAGGTCCGTCACGCTGGGGCGGACTCGGCGCAGGATCTCTCAATGAGAAAACCCGGGCCCATGACGTGAGGCCCGGGTCTCGATACTTCACGGCGGGAAGAAACTACTCCTTGTGCTCGCCCAGCGCCTCCGCGGCTGCTTTCCTCACCTCGGCGTCATCATCCTTGATGGCCGTAACCAGGTAATTCGTCACTCGCGCGTCTTCCATCTGGCCGAGGGCCTCGATCACCTTCCGGCGTACCTCGACCCGCTCATCGTGGATCGCAGCACCCAGCCCGGGTACGGCCGCGGCATCACCGATGTTGCCAAGCGACTCGGCCGCCTTTTCCCGGATCTCCCAATCGGAATCCTTGAGCGCGGCAATCAAAGCCGGCGGAGCCCGATTCAGGTCATCGAGATTCCCCAATGCCTCGACCGCGGCGCGACGCACTTCTTTGTCCGAATCGTTCAATGCTCCTCCCAGAGCATCGGCTGCCGCCGGATCCTCGATATTGCCCAGCGCTTCGGCGGTAGCCCGGCGTACCTCGGAATCTGAATCGTTAAGGAGCTTGAGCAGGGGCCGGGTGGCCTTCTTGTCTTCGATGTCTCCCAGGGCCCGGACCACAGCGAGGCGCACTTCGACATCGGGGTCTCCAAGAATCGCCGTGAGACCGCCGGTTGCACGTGCGTCTTCGATGTCTCCCAACGCCTCCGCCGCCAATCTGCGGGTTTCGGTGTCCTGAGACTTGAGCATTGGAAGGAGCGGATCCACGGCCTTCGGATCTTCGATCTGTCCGAGCGCCCAGATCGCGGCATGACGGAGACCGGCGTTCTGGGTCTTGAGCGCATCGACCAGAGGCGGGATGGCCTTGGAATCTTCGATTTCACCGAGCGCCCAGGCCGACATGCGGGCCACATCGCCATCGGAATCGCGCAACGACTTTGTGAGGGCGTCAAATGAGCCCATGTCTTCCGCGTGCCCCAGGCCCAGTACCGCCGCTTCGCGAAGCTTCCCGTCGGAGCTCTTCATTGCCTCTCGGAGCGTCCGCACCGCCTCGTCGTTGTTGCTCCCACCCAGGAGCTGAGCGGCGGTACGGCGCAGACAGGGATTCGGGTCGGATAAATGACTCCCCAGTACCCGGATCGCCTTGGGGTCCTTCACATCCTGGTTGAACATGTCTTTGACGGCGCGGTCGTCCGCGGTGTGATCCCTCAAAGCCGCAATCTGGCTCGCGTCGCTGCTCCAGCTCCAGCCATTGCGCATCTGATCGGCGGTGAATTCGCACACCACAGGATCGGCACTGCCCAATGCGCCGAACATTCGCACCACCGCGGCGGAATCCGGCCCCGGCCGATTTGAATGACCCGGCGAGTGCCCGCTGTTCACGACCCGAACTCCCGCGCCGAGTGTGACCACTCCGGTTGCTGCAAGGAGGAATAGCTTCATGAAGCCCTCAGTTTGAGCCGTCGGCCGTCAGCCATCAGCCGTCAGCTATAAGCTGTTCAATCTGCAATCTGAAATCTTCAATCTTCAATTCGACTCATCCCTCTGCCCCAGCGCCTCAGCCGCCTGCCTTCTGACGTTGGGGTCGCTCGACTTGAGTGCGGCGACCAGGGCATCCAGCGCTGACGAATCCCGAACTTCACTCAGGGCCTCGATCGCGGCATCACGGACGTCGGCGTTCGAGTCATTCAATGCGACGCGCAGCGTCGGGACGGACTTGGGGTCCCGAATCTGGCCCAGCGCCTGGACCGCGTTCTGCCGGACGTCAGGGTTCTTGTCCTTGGTGGCTTCGATCAGAGCCGCGGGAGCAGTCGTGAGACCGAGCTGGGATAGCGACTGGGCCGCAGCACTCCGAACGTCGGCATCCGAGTCGCGCAGTGCCGCGGCGAGCGGTTCAGCAGCCGCAGGGTCTTCCAGGTTGCCCAACGCGTGGGCCGTCTGGTGCCGCACGTCAGCCGAAGGATCCGACAGCAGCTTGATCAGGGGACGGACCGCTCGCTTGTCCTGCACATCGCTGAGCGCTTCGACCGCCGCCTCGCGCACTTCCGCATTGCTGTCCGACAGCGCCACGATGAAAGCATCCACCGGCTTGTTCCCGCCCTCCATGTTGCTGATGGCGGAGATCGCGCGACGGCGAACTTCAGGATTGCTGTCCTTGATTGCCGCGGTCAGCCCGGGGATGGCGCGTGGATCTTCCATGTTCCCCAGCGCATCCGCGGCGCAGGCGCGAACCTCGCTGTCCGTGTCCCGCAGTGCCTCGATCAACGCGGGGACCGACCGGGGATCCTCGAGGTTGCCGAGCGACGAGGCCGCGGCACGGCGCACTTTCACATCGGTGTCCTTGAGGGCCGCGATAAGAGCGGGCACTGCGGTGTTGGTTGTGTCACCCGCGTGCTTTCCCTTGAAATCGACACCCGCCATGACCCCGTGCAGATCAACCTTCACAGCCGGCGCCGGATCTATCGCAGGCATCGCCCGTATCGACGTCCGAGCCATCGCGGCCTTCACCTGCCGCATCGCGCGCCGCTCGATCTCCCTGGTGTGAATGTGCATCTTGCTCAGGGAGAACTGCATCGAACGCTCACCAGTGTCCGCCAAGACCGCCTTGGAATCCTCCTCCTGTTGCACGTCTGTCGGGACGGCCGAAATCCCCGGCACCGAGAACGCCGTGATGAGGACCAGGGCCACCGCAGCAGGGATCAACCAGAACCGGCGAGGCTGTGGGCGCATTGCGTGATTCTCGATGAGACGGTGAATACGGGAAACCAGCTGGCTGCGACGCTCGGCCATGGCCGACAGCGGCACCGGCTGGGGTGAGGTATCGATCCATTCGGCAACCTTCACCAGGCACTTGGCGAGTACCAGTCCGGACCCTGTCCGGCGTGCCGCCCAGTCGTCGCAGAGGAATTCCGCTGCTTCCTGAATCCGGAACCGAGCCAGCCGGTTGAGCGGCTGGAAGAAGAAGACCCGCTCGATGATACAGCCCAGGGTTAGCCACTGCGGATCGCGCCGGGCGAGGTGGGCCAGCTCGTGCGCCAGCATACTCTCCTGCGCGTCGGGTCCTAGCTCGGTTAGCGCCGCTTCAGGCAGGGCGATTTCGGAGCTGCCCAACGCCACGGGGCTGGAGAGACCGGGAGCTGCAGTCAGGCTGACACTGCGACGAATTCCGGCATCGACCCGGAGCCGGTTGAGCACCAGTGCCAGTCGCGGATCGTCGATCGGCCGGCGGGAACCCAACCGGTAGAAGAGCCGAAGCCGGTTGGCGCCATACAGGATCAGCAGCAGGCCGGCACTCACTGCCCAGGCGATCAGCGCGAACGGTTGCGCGCGATTAACCTGCTCGGATACCGGTTGCATCGCGGCTTCCGCGGGAACCGTCGGCGTCGAGGTGCCCTTGGCAGCGTTGAAAAGAGGCCCAGCGACCGGGATCTCGTCGATCGCTTTCGTTTCTACTGTGGGGCTCACCGCCCGATCGGCTTTTACTGGAGCGGTGGCGTGCTTTTCAGCCGGAGCGGCACCTACACCCACGATTGAAACCAGCCCGCCGACGGGCACAAACCCCAAACCAGCCTGAAGCGTGGCGGTGATGAGCGAGCCCACGAGAGCAGATTTCCAGATCACGTCGCGCACGTCATGAGACCGTACCAGGCGCCAAGTGACCAGCCACGCGGCGGCCAGGAGGACGGTGCTGTGGAGCGCGTAAGTGAATAGCCAGGAAGCGATGTGTTCAGTCATGGCGGGGTCCCTCGGTGCCGGCTTCGTGTTCCGCGATCAACTCTTTGATGCGTTCAAGATCGCCCGAACTGACTTCGCGGGCGGAAAGCAGGTGGGTCATCAGCGCGGCGACGTCGCCATCGAAGAGCCGCTCGGTAAGCTCGGTGACCATCGACCGCTGAACTTCCGATTCGGTGACCAGCGGAGCATAGACGAACTGGCGGGCTCGGGTCCGGTGGGAGACGACACCGCGGCGTTCCAACCGCGAAAGTAGGGTAGCGATCGTGGTCTGTGCCAGTCCTCGCTCGTCCCGGAGCGCGTCCGCGATCTCGGCCACCGTCGCTTCTCTCCGTTCCCAGAGAATCCGCATGATGGCGATCTGAAGATCAGTCAGCTGATGAGTCTCGGGCATATCCCCTCAGGGTTTTGGCTTTAACTACAGCTGTAATATTACAGTAGTAGTCAATCTGTCAAGAGCAGGCTGATCGGTCTCCGAGTGGGCGGTCCTACGAGGCCGTGCAACGACAAGTGTCAAAGCGGAACTTTCCCTGCCCCAGATGCCTGACAAGGGATAGACTATCTGTATGCCCCCGAAGTCGTTGTCCTCCGGCGCCGGACTGGCAGACCTCTGGACCAGGCTCCGTCCACTCCCTGGCGGCACCTGGCTGTTCAGCCGCGCCTTGGGCTTCATGGTCCCCTACTCCGGCAGCATCGGGGCTCACATCCGGGCACTCGAGCCCGGGTACGCGCGAGTCGAATTGCGTGATCGCCGAAAAGTCCGGAATCATCTCCGTTCGGTTCACGCCATCGCCCTGGCCAACCTTGGTGAGCTGACGACGGGACTCGCAACGCTGGTGGGCCTGCCCGGAAATGTCCGCGGAATCCTCACCGGGCTTTCCGTCGAATACATGAAGAAGGCACGCGGCACACTGATCGCCGAATGCCGGACCGCGATTCCCGTGGTCTCTGGATCCATGGATCACGATGCGATTGGGGAGATTCGGGACAGCGCCTCCGACCTCGTGGCGCGAGTGACCGCGAAGTGGCGACTCGGCCTGGTCGAACCCAGGGCCTGAGCGACGTGACCTTTTCCACTCCGCTCACCGCGCATGCAGGCATCGAAGTACCGCTGATCTGTGGTGCCATGTATCCCTGCAGTAATCCCGAGCTGGTCGCGGCGGTCTCGGAGGCCGGCGGAATCGGGATTGTCCAACCCATTTCACTCACCTACGTCCACGGTCACGATTTTCGAGAGGGACTTCGTCTCATCCGGCGGCTGACTTCCAAGCCGATCGGCATGAACGCCCTGATCGAGCAATCGTCCCGCGCCTACCACGAGCGCATGTCGCGCTGGATCGACATCGCCCTGGAGGAAGGAGTTCGCTTCTTCGTGACATCGCTCGGAAACCCGCGCTGGGTAGTGGAACGGGTGACGCCGGTCGGGGGCGTAGTCTACCACGACGTGACCGAGCGCAAGTGGGCGGACAAGGGGCTCGCGGGAGGAGTGAAGGGACTGATCGCGGTGAATCGCAGAGCGGGTGGGCATGCCGGCCCAAGTTCAGCCGAGGAGCTAATCGAAGAGTTGGGCCCGTTGGGGGTTCCTCTGATCTGTGCCGGGGGGATCGGGACTCCGGAGGAGTTCGCCGCCGCGTTAAAAATGGGATACGCCGGAGCCCAGCTCGGCACCCGGTTCATCGCTACGCCGGAGTGCCATGCGAGCACCGCTTACAAGGAGGCGATTCTTCGAGCGACGGAAGCCGACATCGTCCTGAGCGAGCGAATCACCGGAGTTCCCGTCGCGGTCATTCGCACTCCGTTCGTCGAACGGATGGGACTCAAGGCAGGACCGATCGCTCGCTGGATGCTGCGCGGTCGCAGGACGAAGCACTGGATGCGCACCATCTACGCGCTCAAGTCACTGTGGCAGCTCAAGAGGGCGTCGTTGGACGAGTCGGGAGAGCGGGACTACTGGCAGGCGGGTAAGAGTGCGGGGAAGATCACCTCGATCGAACCTGCGGGTGAGATTGTCCGCCGCTTCGCCGAGCGGGCGGCGGAGCCTCAGGGTGAGCGTCCGACAATTCGGCGGTAGCTCGCGGGATCAGTCGCGCCCTCCGTAGAAATCAGCAGGACCCGGGTTTCAGGACCGACTTCAAGTGCCTCGCGCACCCGGCGTGTTGCTACCCCCTTCATCAACTCGAGCAGGCCTCCGGTGGATGCGGCGCCGGATTCCCCGGCGACGACACCGGATGCGGCCAGCAGGCGCATTGCCTCGCGGGCCCTCTCGTCTTCGATCTCCAGGTAGGCATCGATCCCGTCCTCGAGGGCGGGCCAAGCGGCGGTTGATGGAGTCCCGCAGTTGAGGCCGGCCATGATGGAAGCATCGGCGCCGGCGTGGAGCATGACCGGCTTCCCTGCTTCAATCGAGTGGAGCGCACACGCGGCTCCAGTCGGCTCGACACCCACCAGGGTTGGAAACGTTGCGCGACCCTCAGCCCTGAAATGCGCAACCACGGCGCTTGCCAGCGTGCCGACTCCGATTTGTACCAGCACCAGATCCGGTGGCGCGATTTGCTGATCCGCGATCTGCCGCTCGATCTCCAGAAAAATCGTCTCGTAACCTTCTGCCACCCAGGACGGAACTTCCTCGAATCCCGGCCAGCCATGGTCGGAAACCAGGATTACCCCGGGAGCAACAGAGGAGGCCGCGCGCTCGACCGCATCGTCATACGTCCCGTCGACGATCGTTACTACCGCGCCTTCGGATTCGATCCCTTCGATGCGAGCCTGAGCGGTTCCCCGGGGGACAAATATCTCCGCCGTGTAGCCGAGCCATCGGGCAACCCGCGCGACACCGCGTCCATGATTGCCATCGGTCATCGTGATGAGTTTGAGCCGGCCGAGCGGTACCAACCGCTCACGAAGCTGGTCAACGTTGGTCCAGGGTTCGAGCGCTGAGCCCAGCATGCGCTCGAGAATTCGCAACGTTGCCCACGATGCTCCGAGGATCTTGTAGGCCGGAAGACCAAACCGATTCGACTCGTCCTTCAGATGAACCGCGCGTACCCCTGCAATGCGGGCCAAGTCGTCCAGTTGCCGGAGCGGAGTGGGCTGGTAGCCGGGGAGTTTTTGATGGAGAGCCCAGGGTTCCGGGCTTGGCGCCGGGGTCCGAAGCTCTTGCCGCACTTGGGGATTGAGGATTGCGTGGGGCATCTCTCCTCTAGCAAACCGCCTAAATAGTGATCTATCGCACCGTCTAAAAAATGGACAACTTGTTGATATATAACGGTTTAGGTTTCAGGCCTGAGTGTTGCTTATATTGACACACACAGCACTAACGCCCTGCGGAGAGCCGTCATGTACCGTATCCGTTCGAGCTCAGGCGAAGAGGCGGTCTTCAAGACCCTCGAGGAGTTCAACGCGGCCGTTCGCAGCGGCATCATCGCCGCTGAAGACGAAATATTCCACTCGCGGGCCAACAAGTGGCTCGACGTAAAGAGTCACCCTCACTACCGCTCCGCCCTCGGATTGGCTGAGGAGAACGGGAACGGCCACACTGCCCGTCTCACACCTCCCGGCAGTGCGAAACCTACTCTCAGTCCATTTGGAGTTCAGGCGGCACCGCCGTCTCTCTCGAAGCCGGCTCGTCAGCACTCGGGACAGCGGCCTGCGATCGGGACTGCGCCCCGCCCTGCGACAGGCGACAGCCAGAAGCAGCCGGCTCTGACCAGCTCTGGGGTTCGCCCTGCACTGACTCAGGTACGCCCGCCCCTCAACAGTCCGGCGCCGAAGCTGACGATGCCGTCGGCGCCGGCTGCTGCTGCGACGACCTCGTCGGTGGCTACCGAGCCGGTGCCGGCTCCGCAGAGCTCCGAGCCTCAGGCTTCCGCTCCTGCTGCTCCGGCAGAGCCGACGCCTCCACCCAGGCCGAAGAAGAGCAAGGAACTGCTCTTCCTCGACGTGGAGCTTCCCAAGCCCAAGCCGGCACCGAAGCCGGAACCGGCACCGAAGCCGGAACCGGCTCAGGATGAATTCCTCATCGCGGGCGATGGCGTTGATAGCCCGATCCGCAATTCGAACGGGCATCGGACCGTCAACGACAGCGCGCCCGTCGATGTCCTGCCCGGCCCCGAACTCGCCCAGGACAAGAACGCTTCGACCAAGCCTGCCGAGAACGGCGGGAACGTCTGGACTCCGACTCTCGACCGCACGCCCTTCAGCAATATCGCGGTGCAGCCGAGTGTGCCAAAGCCGCGCGCGGCGCACGTGGATCTCGAGGTGGAGGCACCGCCAGTCGAACTGGCCCAGCCTCCCGCGCCGATTCACCACCGGCCGGAGAAGAGCAAGATGGGTCTCGTGGCGGGTGGCGTTGGCGTCCTGGCGTTGCTTGGCGTGGTCGCGTTCTGGAAGCCGTGGGCCTCGAATGGGTCAAACCCCCCGACGACCGTAGCCACCGCTGCCGATCCCAGCACAGCTCCGACGACGGCGGCAGGCAAACCGGCGAACGGCTCCCAGCTGGTTCAGACGGCAAACGCGCAGAACACGCCCAACACCGGAAAACCGGCTGCCGCAGGGCAGCAGAATCCTGCGGCCGGGACTGATAAGTCAGTTCCCGCATCGGTTGACTCGGGGCAATCAGAACAGATCGTCGCGGCCGTGCGCCCCGATTTCCGCTCGACGAAGCTCGACATGAGCGCACCAGACGTCGAAGTGGCCGCCATGACGAGTGGTGGATCTGGTGTCGCACCGAGTGAACTCACCCGCCGCTACGGTGAAGCCGCGACGGCAGCCCGCGAGGACCTCTACAGCAAGCTCATGGCAGCCGGCTTCATCCGGATCTTCTCCGCATCGCGCCTCTCCACGTCGGAGGGAATTACCGATGCGGCCTCAGCCTGGAAGGGCGGCTCGGAAGCCATCGCTCAGTACCGGACTCGAGTTACGCGCATCGAGAAAGCCTACGACGACAGCGTTCTCGCCTCGCAGCGGTCGGGCAAGTGGCCGTCCAATGAGATGCGCGTCTGGGCGGGACGGCAGTCTTACGTCGAGCCGACGGACCTGACGCAGGCATCCGACCTGATGTTCAAGCAGGTGAGCGAGCTTCTCGCGTTGCTCGACAAGCAGCAGGGTCAGTTCGAGGTCAAGGGAGGCGCCTTCGCCTTCAAGGACCTGAACGCCAAGCAGGAGTACAACGCCAAGCGCATCTGGATCGCCCAGCGGATGGACTCCTGGTCGAGCACGCCGGAGAGCGCGCGGCCTCTGACCGTGACCCAGGTCCTGAAGGCGCTGGGTGACGGGTTGCCGGGGGTGCAGTAGAGAAGCCACTGGCCGTCAGCCGTCAGCGGTTCCAAAAACGTAGACCCTCCGAGTGCTTTCTGAGCATTCGGAGGGTCAACTGTTTCTGGAGCAGCTTTCGGCCTAAGGGCTCATAACCCGCATGCGCGCAACAAGGGACCGAGAGTGCGGTCCGCTCCTCGAAGAACAAAATCCGCGGCAATCAGGGGTTGGCCACGCAGGGCTGCTTGAACCGTAAAACGTTCTGCCTTGAGCAGCGTCTCGATGAAGGGTTTCGCTTTCCCCAGAAAATAGAACGCTTTATGGTCGGAGCTGAACTGCCAGTCGAGCCTGACTGACCTATCGTCCAATCGAAAGGTCATAGACGTGCCCGATGCGAGAGATTGACCCCAATCCACCCATGCGTTGAGCTGATTGCCTTTGCAGCGGACGTTGAGCTGGGGGAACCTACCGACGTGATTCTTCGGCGGAGACGCGGGTAGTGTTGCGACTATCGTGGGGGAGTTATCGGTCGCGTCGTTGTAGCTGGCAGTGAACCATTTGCTGTTCCCTGCCGGGATCGGCTCGCCGAGTTCCGATCTCTTTACCAGACTGTCAGGGCACACCCTACGCCTGGGGTCTCCCTGAACAGCGGGGCAGTCTGCGCTCGGACTTTCTGTTGGGCAGCGATCCATCGCGGCGGTGCCACGACGCTCACGTCCAGCATCAGCAACGGGACCAACCAGGATAGCCTCATGCCAAGCCCCTCTTCCTCCGAGGGAACGCGTCCCTAGTTCCGTTGCTGCAAGCTACGGTCTGGCCCTCCAACGCGCACGACCCCCGATGCTACGTTCGCAACTGCATACCGCGGAACACACGGAACACGCGGATTCACGCCGAAGTGGTTTATAGGTACTTCCCTCCGCGTTCTTCCGCGTACTCCGCGTCATCCGCGGTAAGCTTTTCGGGGTGGCGTCCGCCGAGGCGCCGAGCCGCCGAGTCTACGGCGTCACAAAGATCGTCGCCCAGTCGCGGCCCGACTGCACCACGATCTTGAGGTGCAAGGTGCCGGAGCCGGCATCGTAGTAGTACTTGTCTCCGTTGCTCGCCGAAAGCGCCGCCAGGTCGGCGACCGAGCCGAGGGGCTGCGAGGTGTTGTAGTCCCGGATCACCTTGGGTGGCGGGCTGGAGAGAGGTAGAGACACCATCACCGAGTTCCCCACGACGGCATCGTTGAGATAGATCCGCGGCGTAGGCGGCTGGGCACCGCTCCACTGCAGCGTGTACCCCCGTCCGGGGATGACGGACATCGCCGCGTGCTCCGGCTGGTTGCCGGTGCCCGACAGGGTAAGGCTCACGGCATCATCCCGAACGACATCCAGCGGAGCGACAGCCTCATTTCCTCCGCTTCTTACGCTGAGATTGATAAAGCTGTTGGTACAGATGTGCGCGTTCCACTGCGCCCGGTAGCTGCAGGACCCGGAAAGCAGGATCGGCACGTTGGCCGCGATCCACTGGTTGGCGGCTCCCGAGACCTCGCCAGTCTCATCGAAGAACACCGCCGCCTTGTCTCCATCCTTATCCGCAGCCGGGTCCTCGATGTACACCTCGTTCGAGTTGATGAAGGTCGCATTGCGGGCAAAGTTCCGCGGGTCGATCGGGAACGCGTTGGTGCGATTGTAGCCCAGCGCACCCGCCGGAATGGACGATGCCGCCGTGTAGTTGACGAAGGTGACATTCTCCGCGCCTACCCGCCCGTCGTAGAACTCGTATCCCTTGAGCAAACCGCTGGTCGGCAGTCGAGAAGCGGCGCCCGACACCCCGATGAAGACCGTGTTCTTCACGAAGGTTTCCGAGGCCGCGAACGTTGCTCCGATCCCGTTGTCGGCCAGCTGGGAGTCATCCAGTTCGAGATTCCGTCCCCGCAGCCACACGGCCCGGTAGCCCTGTTTGTAGGCGCGGAAGTTGGTGAAGTGAGCCACCACCGGGGCCGAAGATGGATCGGCAGGATCCGCCCGCGGAGTGTAGTTGGTGACCGTCGTGGTCCCATCCGGCAGCGGACCATCATCCACGTGGAGCGCGCCCTGGTTGTTGGAGTGGGCCACGTTCCCGCTGAATTCACGGAGCGGAGTGGTCTGGGGCAGGTTGGGTTGTCCCACCGAGAGCCCGGTCGGCGCCTGCGGGAAGGCGCACCAGAATCCCATACCCTTGGACCCCGCCGCAACGTTGTTCCGGTAGGTGTTGTCGGGATTGGTGATCCAGAACGTGGCCGCACGAGAGTCCGATTCGAGCAGCCGGTCGGTTCCCTGCGGAATCCGGGAGACCAGCCCCAGGTTCCCCTCGAAGGTGTTGCCGGTCTCGGCACCGTCCTCGAGGAAATAGCCGTGACCGGTGTGGTCGTAACAGACGTTGTTCTGGACCAGGGCGTTGTCGGTCCCGTGAACCGTGACGCAGCGGCTGAAGGTGCGCCAGACGCTGCTGTTCCTGAAGTACTGTCCCGACACGTCGCCTGCCACGTGCCAGTGCATCGGATACCGGGCGAGATGGCCTCGCTGGCCCATCTGGAACAACTCGACGCCCTCGACCCGTGCGGTGGCTCCCTGCAGCACGATGATGTGACCGCCATAGCCCGGGGTAGAACCGGTATCACCCCGGATCGTGATGTTCCGGGTGAGGAGTCCTACCTCCGCGCGCTCGTCCACGCTCTGTCCCGCCACTGTTAACAGCTGGCCGAAGTGCGCGTTCCGAATCGGCTGCTCGAGCGTGAGGTTGCTGCCGTTGACGGCGCTGATCACCGCCTCTTCGGCCTGACCCGGATCGAAATCGGAGGACGCAAGAACGATCCGGTCTCCCGCTCGCCAGCCCATTGCCTTCTTGAGGTCAATACTGGTGGCCCCAGCCGCCGCACTCGCGCTGAGCTGAGTCCAGCCGGCCCGTCCCTCGCCGTGCAGATCGAGCGTGCCGGTCACCCCGATCATCTTGTTGCCGACGCCGCGAATGTCCGCGTTGCCGGGACTTCCGGTAAGGGTAATGACGGCGCGGTTCCGGTAGGGAGCGCTCTCGGTGCCGACACGCAGCGTGCCGTCCACCAGGATCCAGCCGGTCGTGAGGTTGATGTCACGGTCGGCGAAAAACAGCATGCCCTCGATGGTCAGGCTGTGGAGCGCGGGCGGATCCGTGTCGAGTTTGATCGTGGCTCCGGCGGGAATCACCACCGAGTCGCCGGCCTGAGGAAGCTGATGGCCGGGCCAGGTAGCGGGGTCGGACCAGAGTCGGGTATTGGCGGGCGGAGGCGGGTTGCCGGCGCTGGGAGCAGTCGAGTCCGGCGCTGCGCACGACAGCACCAGTCCCAGGGCGACAACGAGCAGGCCGCCGCGACGAAGGAGTCGCAGCATGGCGTCCTCGTATCCAAAGTCCCCAACCGATCCCGCCCCACCCACGCCGCCCTTGGGTGATCCCTAGTAAATGGCCTGCTCGAGGTGAGGACAACCAGCAGATCTTGAGGGTGTCTCGGAAGCTGACGATTGCCCCGAACGTCCCCCAAATTGTGCGACAGGAGTTACACGCCTGGGCATGCCGGTTGCCCTCTATGAGAGTGTCCAACTGGGGTCCGTCTCCGCGTCCCCCGGTAACTCTCTGAGACATGAGGCGATGGCATGCGGTCCCTCTACGCCCTCGGCATTGCTTACACCGCGGTTTGCGGAGTGGTGGCGTATCGAGTCACCCGAGCGACGCCAGCTCCAACCCCAGCGCCTTCACCCGTGGCACCCGCCGGACAACCCAGCGGGCCCGCCGGCTGGTTCCAGTCCATGAAGCCGTACTGCAACTCGGTCGAGGTGGAGACGATGATGCGACAGACGCCTGCGCCCGCGGGGATGCAGGGCGCCGGCTATGGAGCAGCGTGCTATGCGCTGGCCGGTCGCATCGACCAGGCCCGGTCACTAATCACCGCCCTCCCCGCCGGTGAGCGAGGCCAGGCCTCGGCCATCGTCTTCGACATAGGCCATCCGGTAGCCGACGCCGGCGACGACCGTTCCGCCGGGCCCATCATGGAGCTGGTACTCGAGTTCTGGCCCGAGAACTACATGGCGCTCTACCACGCCGGGATGTCGGAGTACGTGCTCGGCCAACCCGATCTCGCCGCGACTCACCTGCGCCGTTTCCTCGAGCTCTATACCAGCAATGACGGCTGGCGCTCGAATGCAATCGAAGTGCTGGGCCGGCTGGATAAGGCTCAGGGAAACTGAGCTGATGAGCTATCTCCAGTCCGGCAGCCTCCTGCTCGCTCGCTACGAGATCCTCGGAGAAATCGGGCGGGGGGGATACTCGGTCGTTTATCGCGCCCGCGACAATGAGCTTGGGGCCGAAGTCGCCATCAAGCTGCTGGTGCCTCCTCCAGCGATGGCCCAATTGGCGCGGGAGCGCATGCGTCGAGAGGTGCTCGCCGCCCGCCGGCTCTCCCATGCCAACATCGTCGCGGTGCACGACTTCGCCGAAGAGGGGCAGTGGAGCTTCATGGTGATGGAATACGTGGCGGGGCCGGATCTGGCGGTTCGGGTCAGAGAGCGGGGACCGCTGGCACCCGATGACGCAGCACGCCTGGGCCAGGAGATGTCGTCGGCTCTGTCCGCGGGACACCGCCATGGAGTGCTGCATCGCGATGTGAAGCCGCAGAACATCCTGCTCGATCCTGATGGTCGCGCCCGACTCACCGACTTCGGTTCGGCCCGGCTCGATGGACAGACCACGGTTACCGCTACGGGTGCCGCGGTCGGGACCCTCGACTACATGGCTCCCGAAGTCTTCAAGGGGCAACGAGGCGATGCGCGCTCGGATCTCTACTCGCTGGGACTGACGCTGTATCTTGGCCTGACGGGACGGCTACCCCAGCGGGCATCTCCCCACCTCCCACCCTCACCGGTGGCGGAAGGTTTCCGGCCAGGGCAAATTCGCCCGGAGATTCCAGCGTGGCTGGACGCGACTGTGGCCCGGATGACCGCGGCCCGGCCGGCCGACCGCTTCGCTTCGTGCGAAGTCGCAACCCAGGCGCTGGCGGATCAAACGCCGGGGCCCAACTCCCTAGCGATGCCGGAGTGGGGCGAGGTGGACTTCTGCCTCATGTGCGGCATGCGCGACCCGCTGGGACTCGGATTGTGCGCGGCCTGCGCCTCCCTGGCACCTGCCGGCCACGAGGTGCATGTGCTCCTCCATCCTCCGGTCTCGGAGACCGAGCGCGCGGACCGGCGCGAACGGATTCACCGGCTGCTCGGTCCCAAGGCGGGGCCTGAGCTAGTGCAGGAAGTAGTAGAAGGTCGGCGCGTATTGAGCCGAGTCCCGTGGAGCGGTTCGGACCGAGTGATCGAGCGGCTGGCAAGCCGGGGCATTCCCGCGCGAGTAGCGGGACGGCGGTGGGTGCCACTTCCCGGCAGCCTCACGCTCGTGGCGGGTGGCATGGTGGTCTCGGGTTTCGCAGCCGGGCGCGGCGGCGGGCGTCCTCATCTGGATGAGCCCCGTCTTGGCAGGCCTCCTCCTCGTGGACGCGCAGCGCCGGATTCGCAGGCCTGCGCTGGTGCCGCCGGCCAATCGCTCGCCGCTCAGTCCCGAAGCGGGGAAGGTCCTGGGAGAGACGCTGGCACAGCTCCCTGAGGGGACGGCGCTCGAGTTGCTCGCGGAGATTGCGCGCAACGTCCACGCGGTGAGAATTCGGCTGGTGGAGGCGAACGTGGAGAGCGGCTCCGCCGAAGCGGAGGACCTGCTGTTGCACGCCTGTGCCGCGGCTCGTGACCTGGCCGATGTGGAAGCGCATCTTACTGAACTGGAAAGCCGGCGGGAGCGGTTCAACGGGGGACTCGAGCGTTGGGCCGACAGCCTGGGTGACACCGAGCGGACCCGGGACAAGCTGGTCCAACGGATGCTCGACGCGCTCGCTCTCCTGGGACGGGTTCGAACCCGTGCCCTTGAGGCCTCGGAATTGACCCATCAGGCCCTGGGTTCGACCGGGGCTGAACTCGACCTCGAAGTGAAGGCCTATGCCGAAGGTCTGCGGGAAGTCGCCGAATTGGTGAAGACAGACGACAGGCAGTGACCCAGCGCCTCTACTACACCGACAGTTATCTGACCGACTTCACCGCCACCGTCCTGGAGCGGGGGGATGAGGGTCGGCGGGTGTATCTCGATCGCACCGCGTTCTACCCAACGTCGGGCGGCCAGCCTAATGATCTGGGATCGCTGGGCGGTAAGCGGGTGCTCGATGTCATCGACGAAGGAGAACGCGTAGCCCACCTGGTTGATGGGACGGTCGAGGCGGAGAAGGTTCAGGGATCGATAGACTGGGCGCGTCGCTTCGACAACATGCAGCAGCACACCGGGCAGCACCTCCTCTCCGCCGTCCTCGCCGACGCCTTCGGATATCAGACAGTCTCGGTTCATTTCGGGTCCGACACATCGAGCCTCGACCTCGACGTGGGGGCAATCAGCTCGGAGCAGGTCAGAGAGGCGGAAGTACGGGCCAACGCCGTGGTGTTTGAGAACCGGCCGGTCACCATCGCTTTTGAGGAAGCCGGCGCCGCTTCCGGGTTGCGCAAAGCCACTGATCGGTCGGGAACCCTTCGAGTGATCACCATCGCCGATCTCGACCGGAGCGCCTGCGGCGGGACCCATGTCCGGGCAACCGGCGAGATCGGGAGCATCCTTATTAGAGGAGTCGAGCGGGTAAAGAAACAGGCTCGGCTGGAATTCCTCTGTGGCAGCCGGGCAGTGCTACAGGCCAGGGCCGACTACGAGACCCTGTCCCTGATGGCCGGAGTGGCTTCCGCGGGTATCCCCGACCTCCCCGCTCTGTTCGAGAAGCAGCGCGCCGACTTGCGGTTAATGGAACACTCGCGCCGCGCGCTTGATGAGCAACTGGTAGGATACCAGGCGAGAGATCTGTATCACGCAACAGCGCCGGCGTCGAATGGAGTGCGCCTCATCGTGCATCGGGCCGGTGGACGGCCGATCGGAGCCCTCCGGGGGCTGGCCCAGGCGGTCCTCGCACATCCGAAAGTGATCCTGTTGGGGTCGATCGACTCTCCCCCTTCCCTCCTTCTAGCCACTTCGACGGACAGTGGCGTGGATGCAGGAGCCACGCTCAAGCCGATACTCGAGTCCCATGGTGGAAGGGGCGGGGGATCACCCCGGATCGCGCAGGGAACCGTGGCCGATGCCGCGGCCCTGGATCACGCGCTGCAAGCGCTGGTGAGCAGCCTCACTTCTTAGTCTTCACCTCACCCGGCTGATAACGACTCGTCATCCATCCGGCGAGATCGGTGCAATGGGACGCTGCTATCGTAGCGTCGCCCCACACCGAATCGCTACCGGATGTTCTGCCATCCCTTTTCAACCGGCCCTCCGCTCGGAAACGAGCATGCGGCGCCGTTCCGGAACCACCCCGAGTGGTAACGGACCGACACCGGGAAGCGCCAATCCACATTCTCTCGGGAGTACAGTCAGCAAGAAAGCGAGTAGGACCATGTGTGCGAAATACGGATCGGTGAGCCGGACGCTTCTCCTGGGTGCCGCCGTCATGGGATTCGTCACGGCGTGCCAACGGCAGTCCGGGCTGGATCACAAGCTCCAGGAAATGGCGGTCATGGCCCAGCGCGACAGCCTGCTTGGCGAAGTTGCTGCCAACGGCAAGCTGCTCGGTGAAATCCAGGATGAGCTGGCCAAGGTTCAACCCAAGCCCGCCGGAGGGACGCCGGAGTCTCCCGCCCTGGAGGTGACTACCGATCAGCGAACCTTCGTGATGGAACGAGTGAGAGAAGTCACCAAGCGGGTGAAAGATCTGCAGACCCGCTTGGCCAATAGTGAGAAGCGGGCGGGGCGGCTCTCCCGCCAGGCGGATAGTCTGGGCGCTGAATTCAGCGCCGCCAAGGCCACGATTGATGACCTGAACGCCACGGTGGCCACCCAGCGGGAAAACCTGACCGCGCTCACCGGTCAGATCGAGCAGTTGACGGGGGAGAACGAGATCCTGACCGACAGCGTGCTTCGCCTGACCGATGATCACAACACCGCGTTCTACGTCATCGGTACCCGCACCGAACTTCTGGCCAAGGGAGTTCTGGTGGAGGACGGTCATAAGGATGTGCCTCTGTTCGGCACCCGCGGGGTCGCACCAGCGCGGGAGCTGCCGTTGCAGGAGTTCACGTCTATCGACCGGACCAGCACCCGGCAGATTCCCCTGCCCCGGACCGACCGGAAATACCGCATCGTGACTCGGCAGAACCTGGCCTACCTGAATCCGGGTAGTCCAAAGAAGGGGCAGTTGAAGGGAGAGATCGCGATCGCAGCGCCGGACAAGTTCTGGGAGGCGAGCAGGTATTTGATTGTGGTTGAGCAGTAGCGTTCGACGGTTTGGCGGTTTGACGGTTCGGCGGTTCGGCGGTTCGTCACCACTAACCGTCTAACCGTCGAACCGTCTTTCTTACCTTCCAGCCCAAGCCCTCCCGCCAGCCGCAACCTAGCCCCAAACCCGCATCCTTCATATACTTACTGGTTATATTCAGCATCATTCCCCGCACTCAGGCGCCGTGGACGAAGCCCTCCAGCAGCTACAAACTGCCTTAGCTGATCGCTACCGCATCGAGCGCGAGCTCGGCCGAGGCGGCATGGCGACCGTGTATCTGGCCGAGGATATCAAGCACGGGCGCCAGATCGCCATCAAGGTTCTGAACCCGGAACTGGCAGCCAATCTCGGAGCCGAACGGTTCGACCGGGAAATCCGGATGGCGGCCCAGCTGCAGCATCCCCACATCGTCAGCCTGTATGACTCGGGTTCCACTAACGGCTTTCTCTACTACGTCATGCCGTTCGTGCCGGGGGAATCGCTGCGCGATCGACTCAATCGCGACAACCAGCTCCCGATCGATGACGCGCTTCAGATAACCCTCGAGGTCTGCGACGCCCTTTCCTACGCCCACAGCCTGGGCATAGTCCACCGCGACATCAAGCCGGAAAACATCATGCTCTCCGGCGGTCACGCCCTGGTGGCTGACTTCGGCATCGCCCGCGCTGTGGCGTCCGCCGAGACCACCAAGCTCACGCAGACCGGCACGGCGATTGGTACCCCCCTGTACATGAGTCCGGAGCAGGCGGTGGGAGACAACGTTGGCCCCACCAGTGACCTCTACAGCCTGGGCTGCGTGATGTACGAGATGCTGATCGGGCAGCCGCCGTTCACCGGCCCCAATGCCCGAGCGATCATGGCCCGGCACGCCATGGAGGTGGTGCCGAGTCTCCAAGTCGTGCGCGACACGGTTCCCGACGAGGTGGAAGACGCTATTCTCGCGTCGCTCGCCAAGACCCCGGCCGACCGGCCCCAAACCGCGACGCAACTCGCCGAGATGCTGGGAGTCCCCCTGCACGTCACCGCGGCCCGGCGGACCACCCGGGCAACCGCGACGCGTCGCGCTAATACCCCGCGTGCTACGGCGGCGATCGTTCAATCGAATGTGGTCCTTCGACGCTGGATCATCGGGGGAGCCTTCGCCACCATCATTCTCCTCCTCATTGGAGGTGGTGTTGCGGCGTGGCGACTTAAAGGCCGCGGCACTAATCCGGGACCCGCTGACACCGGTGGCCTCGATCGTCACCATGTCGCGGTGCTCTACTTTGAGGATTTGAGTCCCAGGAAGGACCTCGGCTACGTCGCCGACGGTCTGACCGAAGGACTGATCAGCGAGCTGAGCGGGGTCCAGCGCCTCTCGGTGGTTTCGCGCGGTGGGGTGGCCCAATACCGGGGGAGCAGCGTATCACGCGACAGCATCGCCCGGGCTCTCCAGGTCGGGACCGTCGTCGTAGGCAGTGTTGAACCCGAAAACGACAGCATCCGGGTGACCCTGCGACTTCTGGACGATGCCGGAATCGAGATGGATAAGGCGACGTTCAAGAAACCCGCGAAGGATCTGATCGGTCTGTCGGACAGCCTCGCGCAGCAAGTTGCCGTGCAGATCAGGCGGCGGATCGGAGAGGAAGTGCAACTGAGCCGGACCCGGGCGGGCACCCGGAACACCGACGCATGGTCCAAGTATCAGCGTGCGGCGCAGGCACGGGGACGGGGGGACTCTCTCTTCAAGGCGGGAGATGCCGACGGCTTTTCCCGCGAGTATCTGGCCGCCGACTCGATAGCCGCGCTGTCCGAAAAGCTGGATCCCACGTGGACCGACCCGATCGTTCTGCGAGGCACTCTGGCCTATTGGCGATCCCGTCGAGCAAGTGACGACGCGGGGCTGGCCGGCAAGATGATTGATGTCGGACTGGGGCACGCCCAACGGGCCCTTCAATTGGATCCGAACGATGCCGACGGGCTGGTCCTGCGAGGGAATCTCAACTACTGGAAATGGCTGTACCCTCTGGAACCGGATTCGCTCAAGCGCGAGCAGCTCCTGATGGGAGCGGAGGCGGATCTGGAGCGGGCCACGCAACTCGACCCGAATAACGCCGGCGCCTATGCCACATTGTCCCACCTGTACAACAATGTCCTGAGCAAAACTGGCGTAGACGTAGTGCTGGCCGCTCGAACCGCGCTGGAGAAGGATGCGTATCTCAGCAACGCGGACGTTATCCTGAATCGGCTGGTGCTGGGATATTACGATCTCGGCCAGTTCCCCGACGCCGACAAGTGGTGCCGCGAGGGCCAGCGGCGATTCCCCAAGGCATCGAGCTTCGTCGAATGCCAGCTCCTGCTCATGGAATCGAAGTTCGCCCAGCCCGACCCGGCGCTGGCCTGGAGGCTGGCGGACTCGCTGGTTCAGTTGACGCCGGACCAGCAGGAACAGCGTTACGCCAAGTTGAACGGGCGCGTCCTGGTGGCCGGTGTGTTGGCCCGGGCGGGGCTCAAAGACAGCGCCCGTGCAGTGCTGCGCAACACCAAGGACGATCCCGAGATAGACCCCTCGCGCGATGTGGCAAACACTGCGGCGTTCGTGTGGACACTTGTGGGTGATACGACGGAGGCGCTGAACCAGCTCAAGGCCTACCTTCTGGCCAATCCGGCCCGCGTCGCCGACTTTCGGGATAACCCGAACTGGTGGTTTCGGGAGCTCGCCAACGACCCTCGCTACAAGCGGTTAGTCGGCGCGACACCTTGACTGCTGTGGCCTTTCCGCTACACTCCGGCACCCCGATATCCGGATTCTCATCGCCCTTCCAGCTTGCCAGCGTGTCATGAACCCCGCCGTCCTCATTGGACTGTCTGGGGTTGAGCACTGTGGCCGCAGTCAACCAGGAGGGTGTGCATCTTGCGAGCCCCGCTCCCGCGCGGCACATTGGCTCGCCTCAGCAGCTCACGTGCCTGCCCTTCTCGAAACAACCGATCGACTGCTCGGCGGTAAAGACGCTTAGCTCACGTAGCGTCTCCTTAGAGGACCACCCTATGCGTCGCATCGCCCTCGTCGTTGCCGTTCGCCGCCGTTGTCATCGTTGGTTGTTCGGATCAGGCGGAAGGGCCAACGGCGCCGCCGTTCACGTTGCCCAACGCAGTCGCCAGCTGCCCCACCGCACCACAGATCAGAATACAAATTCTCAAGCTCTTCCCCCTCGGGAACGGGCTGATCCTCGCCCAGGCGACTTTCGAGGCCATCGTTCTGAAGATGAAGAACGGGAAGACGGTCGACGCACAGAAACTGGCAACCGATCTGATCGCCTTTACGAAGAAGCAGCTCGACGCCGGTAAGCTGATCGGTGGAATGTCACCCGCGACGCAGGCCAAGGTTGCCGCACTGAATAGCGCGTTGACCTGTTTCGTGGGACTTACTCCACCAAACGCCATCGACGTTGCAGTAGCGGTCGTGTCTCCGACTCAGACGACGCCGACCACCCTGACAACGCCGGCGGCAATCGCAGGAGTCCAGATCCAGCCGACCGACGTGACGCAACCGACGTTAATCACCGTTTTTGCAACGCAGGACACTCTGCTTACCAACCTGGACAAGTACCCCGTCAACTATCAGTTCACCACGTCGAATGGCCCGTTTACCACGCCGGTATTGACCGGCATCTGCGTGGAGACCAGTGCCGCGCCTGACCCTTCGCGGCTCCGGCTGGCGCACAATGTTCCCGATCCTAACCCGACCGGGATCGAGATCTTCGATTTCGCGGACCCGGGTGCGCTGGGGTTGAACTGTCCTTCTCAACCCGCCCCCTCAATCTGTCCAGCAATGCCGCCGTCCGGACCCTGCAGCAGCTGGGTCACGGCATCGCCCGACTGATTTCCCCGACTCCGCTGTCTGCCGCGGTGGGCAGCACCGGGGTAGGCGGCAAGACCAAGAACTTCAGCACCTTCGGTGTGGTGGATCCGCAGGTCAATGCGGTCGCGGTGTCTCCGACGTCGTTGACCGGACCTGCAGGCTCGAGTGTCGCGGCAGCGGACCTCCCGGCAGTGAAGGTCTCCACTCCGCTGGGCAAACTGTTTACCAACTATCCCGTCACGTTCAGCGTAGTAGGCAGCGAAGGCAGTATCACAGGCGGAACGGCCGTCACCAACGGCAGCGGCATAGCCACCGTCGGTAGCTGGACTCTGGGCTCGGGCGCTGGACCCGATTCAGTCAGCGCGACGGTCGCTCCGCCGCACCTGAACAGTTTCGTTCAGGGAAGTCCCGTGCTGTTCGTGGCAACGATCGCCTCGACGCTCCCAGTGCCTTTCGGGTCGGGCGGCTGGTTCTACAAGCAGATTAGCAACTCCGATCCTGTACCGTCGAGCTGGACTACCATCGCACCCGACTGTGGCCAATGGGTGGACGCCCGCTACCGCTCCCTTCGGCACCAAAGTCGGTTGCGGGTCGCCGTTGCTGCCGATCGGCACACCATGGGACCTCAACACGACCATCCTGTTGCGCCGCGACGTCTTTGTCCCAGCGGGTGCGGTATCGATGACGATCGACGCCCTCGTTGACAACGACGTCCACGTCTTTGTGAACGGCAACGACGTGAGCGGCGGATTGATTTCCCACGAGGGCTGCGCCGATATCAATCCTCTGGGGAGCTTCACTGTTCAGGCCCCGATCCTGATTCCCGGACAGGTCAACCAGATCTTCATCCGCGGCGTCGACCGCGGCGTCGAGTCCTACCTTGATGCGAGGCTCGATTACACCACGCCGTAGCCGTCGCTGATCGATAAGGCCGCTGCGGCGGTCTTGAGTTGGATGGAGAAAGGCAGACGGCCTCGCCACCTGGCGAGGCCGTCTGCCTTTTTGCCTCAGCCCCGTTCGACATGAACCCGGGCTGGCCACCCTTCCGGACCGCGCCAGCGGCACTCCATGGGTTTGAATTCGAACCCTGAGTGCAGGGCACGCACCCCACTTGTGCCTCGAGACCGCAACAATCGGGACAGACTGTCGGCCACCCGCGCCAGATTTCCCTCCCTCCGACGCATCGGCTCCACGGTATGAGGGACGAGAGGCAGCAATCACCTAGGCTTGCTCCTTGCGGACCCCTGTCCGAAATTGCACTATCTCATTCCTATATTGCCGTTCCGTTCCGCCACCGTACGAGGAAGCATGCGCCGCCCGTCGTTTATTCCGCTTTTGCTGGCAGGAGTGATCCTGGCCGGCTGTTCGGAACGTGTAACCCAGCAGTCCGCCATGAAGGTCGAGGGCGGCGTTCTACCGAGTGTCCTAAGCGATGACAGCCTGCGGATCCTGATGGGTGTGTTGTTCTTCGAGGCCGACGCGCCCACGGCCGAGTTTGAGCAGATGGTAGGCATCATGCTTCGCACTCAGCCGCCTCCAAACGTTCAGGAAGCGCAGGCCCTCGCGGCGCAGATCGTGAACCTGACAATCTCCCTGTTCAAGTCCGGGGGTCTTCAGAACCCGACCGATCCGAATCTCCCGCAGAACGTGCTTACCTTTGGCAATGGGATCCTGGAGTTCGTGGGTCTGCCCCCCGGCTTGACCCTGGCGGCACTCGATCCGGACGGTGCGGCGGCGGTTATTACCCCCGAGTCTCCCAATACCACCGTGCTCACCGAGAACAAGTTCGCGGGGGTTCAGGTTAATACCGGTCAGGTGCCGCAAACCACTCTGATTACCGTCACCCGGCTACCGAACTCGCCGCCGCCGCTCCTGACGACGCTGGCCCAGTTCCCCTTCTTCTACGAGTACACCTCGTCACCCGAAGTGACCTTCACCTCGGATGTCGTCGCTGGAGTGTGCCAGCCGAACGACATCGTTATTCCGAACCCCAGCCGACTCAGGCTGGCGCACAACATCGCGCCGTTCACGCCAGGGAGCATCGAGATCCTCCCGCTGGTGAACGCGCCATTCCTTGATTGCACCCTGGCCCAGCAGTCCTCGCTCGGATTCGCGGCACCGCTGCTGCAGGGCCTCAAGCAATTGATGACCCCGACGCCGCTCTTCGCTGCGGTCAAAAGTACTGGGGTCGGTGGAACAGCCAAGAAATTCAGCCCCTATGGTGCGGTAGATATTCAGGCAACCATGGACGACATGTCGCCCCTTACTCAGACCGGGGTTGCCACTGGGAAGCCGGTGGCGGCGGCCAAGCTTCCCAAGGTGCTGCTCCGGAATGCTCTGGGAGTACCGATGCCCGGGGTGACGGTGGTATTCAGCGTGACCCAGGGTGGCGGGACGGTGACAGGTGGCAGTCAGGTCACCAATGCCAGCGGACTCGCTACAGTCGGTGGCTGGACGACAGGTGCCGTGGCGGGAGTCAACGCGCTCACCGTCACGGCAGTCCTGCCGGCAGGCTCTGTTGTGCTGAAGAGCCCAATGGTCTTCAAGGTCACGACCAAGGCCGGGACCAAGTAGGAATCAAGAGCGTTCGATGTGAACCCGCGCTGGCCGGCCCTCGGGGTCGTGCCAGTCCCATTCTCTGGCTTTCCGCTCCGGAACGGTCCAGTTCACGGTGATCCGCTTCTGCTTCCGCATCACTTCGAGCTTGGCCGTTTCGCCTGAATCGTAGGACCTCAGGATACGTTCGGCCTGGGAGACGTTCTTGGGCTCCCGGCCGTCGATCTTGAGAATCACATCTCCCGCCTTCAACGGAATCGTCGAATCGCTCGGCGCCTTCACGACCAGGACGCCGGTCTTGGATCCGAAGTACTCGCCCAGGTCCGGGTTGAGGTCCACCAGGTCGAGGTCCGAGAACCGGTCGTTGATGAAGACGCGGAAATCCCCATCGTCGCTCCTCGAAGTCGGGCATCCTCATGCGGGGCAGGTCCTGCATGTGAGGCATCCACATCACGCATGCTCATCTTCACGTCTTCCGCGATGATCCGCGCCGTACGAGTCTCGGTCGCCCCGCCGGTACTGCGACCGTCACGGTATCGCCCACATCGAGCTTGCGCGCCAGCTCGATCAGCTTCTGACCGGGCCCTGATTCATCCTCGTCGTCGGCTCTTGACACCACCGAGGGCAGTGCCGTTGAACTGGTGACGATGTCCCCGGCCTTGAGGCCGGCCTTGTCCGCCGGACCTTCGGCGTCACCTCCTGATCCGGGCTCCGACCTTGTCCGTTGGCGGTATCGGCCGGGCGTCCATCATGACCCCGATCCGCGGCCGTCCCCCATCGTCACCCGATAGTCTGGTCGTGGTCGTGGTCCTGGGCGAGCGGATAGCTGACGGGTAGCGCGGTGAGGACGGTGAGCAGGCTGAGAGCCGCGGTGTTCCACTACGCGACATACTATCTCCCTTGGCTGGTGGTCAACGAGACTGGTACTTTCGGCGGATGGATGCGGAGGGTTGCAGGGAAGGAGTGGCGGAAAGGGCGGAGAGGGCGGAAGGGCGGAACAGCGGAGTCGGAGAAGTACGGTGTTAGGAGCCGACCCTTCTCACGTCTCACGCGTTTCTTCTCGCCCACATCCAGTTGAGACCACCCTAGCAGCAAGGCAACGACAAGGATCAGCCCTTCATCTCGCGCTCATCCGGGTGGCGAGGGCTCCGGAGAAGAGGATGCCGATGGCCGCAAAGGTCGTCCCGCCCGGGAGCACAAAGAGCGCGGGCGGGGCCAGGTCACGCCGCCGGAAGCGCACCAGCGCGGCGCAGATCAGGGCATAGGTAACGAGGCGCGAAACCGCCGACAGTGTCAGGTTCTGCAGAAAGCTTCCGCCCGCCGCGAGCAACCAAACCGCCGGGCGAAGCAGAACAACGAGACGTAGCGGAGTGCGGAAACGAGGATGAATCCTGCCGAACACCCGGCAAGATCCTGCTCCTGCGCCATGGCAAAGGTGAGTCGCGAAACATTCAGAGTGACGCCGGCCAGATAGCCGATCACCGAGATCAGTGCCACCACCCCCATAAAGGCGGACCCGCTATACCAGCAACACTCCGGCCGCCGCCGAGAGCGGCCGTTCGGTCGCGGTGGATCCGCAAGGCGTGGATGACGATCAGCTGGGTCATGGTATACACCAGGGTCACGACACCCAGCGCCACGAACAACGCGAACGGAGCATCCCGGCGCGGATTCCTGGCCTCGGCCATGGGCATGAGGGCCGCCTCGAACCCGCCGTAGGCGAACATCAGCAACAACACCGCTTCGAGCCAGGTCTCCGGCGTTGCCATGGTGTAGCTGCGGCGCGGGCCCGTTGCCGCGCAGGATGAAGGCGAGCCCAGCCACCAGAAACAGCCCCAGGGGTATCAGCTTGGCCAGCGCGAAGACGTTGCTGGCCGCGGCCCCGAAGCCCACTCCGCGAAGTTGATGGCGGTGAGCCCCCCGATCACGATCGCCAGCACCACCCGTGATTCCACCGGTCCAGTGGCTTCAGGCCAGAACTCCGTCGAGCAGAATCACCATCAGATTGGCGTTGGTAGCCGCGGCGGTCACCCGCGCCAGGTAGAGCAGCCAGCCCGGATCTCGATTCCCACCAGCCGGCCAAATGCGACTCGGGCGTACAAGTAGGGCCCGCCCGCCTCAGTGAAGCGCGATGCCACCTCGGCGAAACAGACCATGATGACGCCGGACCCGAGGGCGGCGAACACCCAGGCCAGAGGACTGGACGGATCCCAGCCGCCCGGCGATGACCGACGGAAGCCCGAACACGCTGCTGCCCACGATCGCGTTGATCATCAGCCCGGTCAGAGTCCAGCGGCCGATGGTTCGTAGTAGCGCGGGGGAGGTGGTCAGGGGATGGTGAGGATGTGAGGAGTGAGGTGTCAGGATGTCAGGTGTCTGGATGTCTGGATGTTTGGATGTGACGAAGTAACGACGTGTTGGATGTGGCGAAGGCGGAGGCCTCCGGCATCATGGTTATGGCAATTGAATCGGCCCAACGGCCACCGGGCCGCTCGGGTCCGCCACGTCTTGACCCTCGGGTCGCGAGGCCATCGAAGTAGGTGTAGAACACCGGGGTCACGTAGAGCGTAATCAACTGGGAGAACGCGAGCCCGCCCACCACTGCGACGCCGAGGGGCGGCTGCGATTCGGCACCAGCCCCGGCACCCAGCGCGATCGGCAGCGTCCCCATCAGCGCGGCCATAGTGGTCATCATGATCGGCCGGAACCGGACGTGGCACGCCTCGAGAATGGCATCGCTGGGCGACTTCCCTTCCCGCCGTTCGGCCTCGATCGCGAAGTCGATCATCATGATGGCGTTCTTCTTCACCAGACCCACCAGCATGATGATGCCCACGAAGGCGTAAATGCTGAGGTCGAGACGGGTAATCAGCAGGATCAGCAGCGCCCCAAACCCCGCGAAGGGGAGGCCGGTCAGAATCGTGATCGGGTGCACGAAGCTCTCGTACAGAATGCCGAGCACCAGGTAGATCACCAGAATCGCCAGCACCAGGAGGATCAGGAGCCCGCTCTGGGCCTCCTGGAACGCCTGGGCGGTGCCGGAGAACATGGTACTGATCGAGGAGGGCAGCGTGCGATCGCGCGAGATCCTGCACCCTGGACACCGCGTCGCCCAGGGAGACCCCGGGAGCGGTGTTGAAGGAGATGGTCACCGCCGGCAGCTGGCCCTGGTGATTGACGGTCAGCGGGCCCGACATCCGGCTCGACCTTGCGCGAGGGAAGTGAGCGGAACCAGGTCTCCATTGCGGTGACCGGATCGAGAGCAGATTCAGCGCGGCGAGATCCCGCTGGTACTCGGGCAACAGCTCCATCACCACCCAGTACTGGTCGTCCTGAGTGAAGATGGTGGAGACCTGCGCGGGCGCCGTAGGCGTTGTACAGCGCCTCCTGCACCGCTTCGGCGGAAATGCCCAATTGTGCGGCGCGGTCCCGGTCGATGGTTACCTGCACCTGCGGATTCTTGATCTGCAAGTCGCTGTTCACGTCGGTGATGCCCGGGGAGTCTTCCGAGCCTGCGACCTCGAACTCGCCAGCCTTCTGGAACAGCTCGTTGATGTCCGTCCCCTGCAGGGTGAACTGGTAGAGACTTCGGGTCCGGCGGCCACCGATGTTGATCACCGGAGGATTGGTGAGATAAACCTGCACGCCGGGTACCGCCGACGCCTTGGCGGTGATCTCGCGCGCGACAGCGTCGGCGTCGAGCTTGCGCTTGCTCCGGTCCTTGAGCTGCAGGAACAGGGTGCCCTCGTTGATGCCGGAGGAACGGCCTCCGGACCCCACCGAAGACATGAAAGTCTCGACATTCGAGTCGGCCTGAACGATGTCGCGCTACCTCCTGCTGGTGCCGGACCATAGCGTCGAACGAAGTGCCCTCTCGAGTCACCACGTTGCCGAACAGCATGCCCTGATCCTCGCTGGGGATGAAGCCCTTCTCCACGAAGTGGCCCAGCACGAACAGTGCCGACCAGGATCGCCGCCGAGAAGGCCAGGGTCGGCCCGCGTGGTCCATCACCCAGGTCAAGGAACGGTCGTATGCTGCCAAGCAGCCGCAGCCAGAGCCGCTCGGTGGTCGTCGTAGAACCGGCCGTGCTGCGCCTGGTGGCCGGCCTTCAGGAACCGGGCGCAGAGCATCGGGGTGAGCGTGAGCGACACGAATCCCGACACCAGAATCGCGACCGCGATGGTAACGGCGAACTCACGGAACAGCCGTCCGATGAGTCCCTGGAGCAGCAACACCGGAATGAAGACGGCCACCAGCGACAGCGTCATCGAGACGATCGTGAAACCGATCTCCTTCGCCCCCTTGAGCGCCGCGTCGAACGGTTGCTCTCCCAGCTCGGTGTGGCGGACGATGTTTTCCAGCACCACGATGGCGTCGTCCACCACGAAACCCACCGCCAGTGTCAGCGCCATCAGCGACAGGTTGTCGAGACTGAAGCCGAGCAGGTACATCACCGCGAAGGTGCCGATGAGGGACATCGGCAGCGCCAAACTCGGAATGATCGTGGCCGGGATGTTCCTGAGGAACAGGAAGATCACCAGGATCACGAGGAAGATGGTCAGGAGCAGGGTGAACTGGACGTCGGACACCGACTGCCGAATTCCCTCCGAACGGTCGAACATCTTGGTGACCTTCACCGCGGCCGGGAAGCTGCTTCTCGCAGGTCCGCCATCACCTGGTTTACCCGCTCGGTTACCGCGACGGTATTGGTGCCCGGCTGGCGCTGGACCGCGAGGACGATGGCCCGGGTCCCGCTGAACCAGCTCGCGACCTTGTCGCTCTGCACGCCGTCGTTGACCTGTCCGACATCCTCCAACCGAACCGGCGCGCCGTTGCGGTAGGCGATCACCAGCGGCCGGAACGCCGCGGCGCTCTCCAGCTGCCCGTTGGACTCGACCGTGTAGGTCTGGTCGGTGCCCCAGAGAATTCCGGTTGGGCAGGTTGACGTTGCCCGTGTTGATGGCATCGACGACCTCGTCGATACCGATCTTCCAGGCCTGCAGCTTCTGGGGATCCAGCTGAATCCGCACCGCGTACTTCTGCGATCCGTATACCTGCACCTGGGCCACACCGTCCACCGTCGAAAGCCGCTGGCCGATGAAGGTCTGCCCGTAGTGGTCGAGCGTCGACAACGGCATCGTGGCCGACGTGAGCGCGTAGTACACGATCGGAGAGGACGAGGGATCGACCTTGCGATACGAAGGCGGCAGCATGCCCTGCGGCAGCTGACGCAGCGTCTGGGAGATCGCGGCCTGTACGTCCTGCTGCGGCAGCGTCGATGTTCCGGCTGAGCGTGAACTGGAGAGTGATCGAAGTACTGCCCAGGCCGCTCGATGAGGTCATCACATCGAGGCCGGGAATGGTGGAGAATTGCTTCTCCAGCGGGGTAGCAACCGCCGACGCCATCGTCTCCGGACTCGCTCCGGGCAACGAGGCACTGACGCTGACGGTGGGGTAATCCACGGTGGGCAGGTCGCTCACCGGCAGACAGCCGGTAGGCGATGGTCGCCGAAAATCAGGACGCCGGCCGAGACCAGCGTCGTCATGACCGGGCGCCGGATGAAGGGTTCGGCGATGTTCACGACGCTTCCTCCGGACCGCGCACCGGCTGAGTCTTGATCTCGACATGGGCGCCGGGCACCAGGCGTAGCTGCCCGTCGGTGACGACTCGTTCGCCGGCCTGGAGACCGCTTTCGATCACCGCGATGTCTCCGGCCAGTACGCGCCACCTTGACCGTGCGGGGTGCCACGGTCTGGGCCGAATCAACCACGAAGACGGATGTGCCCTGCTGGCCGGTCAGGACTGCCACGGCCGGGATCGCGAGAGCGTCCTTTTGTACGTAAAGCTGCACACTCACACTGACGAACTGGCCGGGCCACAGGGTGCCGTCAGCGTTGTCGAAACTGCCCTTGAGCAAAATGGTACCGGTCGTCGCTATCCACCGCATTGTCCATGAAGACCAGCCGGCCTTTGAGCCGGGTACACCGCCGGCCGGCTGTGCCAGACTCCGACGTCCTTGATCGGACGGCCGCGGATTCTCCGGCAGTTGCTGAGCCGGGACCGGGAACCGGACCAGGATGGGCCGGATCTGATTGATGGTAACCAGCGTGTTGCCGGGACCCCGCACCAGATTGCCCTCCCGGATCTGCAGGCTGCCCGCGAGTCCGCCGATCGGCGCCCGGATCGTGGCGTACTGCAGGTTGAGACGCGCGGTCTCCATTGCGCGCTGTCGGCCTTGCACCGTCGCTTCGCATGGCGGCGGCGATGGCCCTGATCGGCGTCGTACTGCTGCGAGGTGACGTATTCCTGTTTGACCAGCGCCGCATAGCGATCGACATCACGCTCGGCGTTCTGGGCCTGCACCACGTCTCGAGCGACCATCGCCTCCGCCGCGGCGAATGCGGCCCGTAAGGGCGCGGGAGTCGATCTCGAACAGCACTTGGCCCTTGGTGACCTGGTCGCCCTCCTGGAAGCCGATGCGCAGGAGCTGCCCGGAGATCTGCGCTTCCACGTTCACCCGCTGCAGCGGCTCGACAGTCCCAGCCGCCGCGAGCTCGAATGGCACCGGGCGGCGTTCGACCGTCGCAACCGTGACCGGAACCGGGACGGAGTCCCAGGATCCTTCTCCTTGCAACCCGCTGCGGCGATGCAGGAGAGAGCGAGGATTGCGGTGCGGGACCGGCAGTCGAATGCGATCATCGTATGGGTTCTACCCCGGTTGAATCGGTTCCCAGCCGGAGGCTCGAACCTCCCCGCTCGTCGAGCTGCCCGGTGTCACGCGCCAATTGCGCGAGCGCCGTCTGCCAAATCCAGCGCGCCTGGACCTGTTGCGCCCTGGCATCGGCCAGCGCGGCCTCGGCCGTCAGCAGGTCAATCACGCTTCCCACTCCTTCTCGATAGCGCCCCAGCGCCACCTCCGCAGAACGCTCCGCGCTCTCCAGCAGATCATCGGTAGTCTCCACCCTCCGGGTCGCCGTGCGCAGCACGTAGTACGAAGCTGAATACCTCGGCGATCACCTGCTGCCGGAGGGTCTGCGCCCCGGCCCGGGTGGCCTCCGCCTGACTCTCGGCGGCACGCTGGGTGTATTCCCGGCCAAATCCGTTAAACAGCGGAATCTGCAAGCCTACTGTCACCGCGTAGCTGTTCTTCAGCGCCGTGGTGCCGCCAACGCCGGTGTACCCGTTCGACCCAGTCACCACTATGGACGGAAGCCGGGCGCCGCGGGCTTCGAGTGATGTCGCGCCTCCGATTGCCGAACCTCGGCCTGCGATCGGCAGCCAGGTCGGGCCGATCCCGCACGGCTTGCCGATGAGCGCGTCGACACTGTCCGCCAGCGCGGTGAACAGCGTTGGAGCCCGGCAAGCGAATCCACCTCATAGGGCAAATTGGCTGGCAGTCCCATGGAGACTGCGAGGGCACCGCGCACCGTGGCGAGGGCGCCTTCGGTGGTAAGGAGTGCCAGCTCGCGCCTGGGAGAGCGCGGTCTTGCGCCTGCAGGACGTCGGCGATAGTCGCGAGACCAACCTTGTTACGCTCTTCTGCCGCGTCGAGGTTGGCCTGAGCCTCCTTGACGCTCGACCTGCTGCGCCGCGAGCAGTGCCCGGGTGCCCTGTACTGGAAGAACGCAGACTGCGCCGTGAGGACGACGTTCTGAATCGTGGCGTTGTGGGTCCAATCGGCGGCGATCAGCGCTTCCCGCGCCTGACCGGTGGCGCCGGAGCGTCCACCAAAGTCGAGCAGAAGCCATGAGACGTTGAGTACCGGCCCGTACACGGTCTGCTGCTGCGCGTTGCGGCCCTGAGTCGCCGTGGTCTTGAGCCGGGTTGCGGTGACTTGCCCGTCGAGTCTGCGGATAGTACGGTCCGCGGGAGGCACCATAGAGATCCGCCGCGGCCCGGGCGCTGGCCCAACTCTGACGAGTGGCGGGGTTGTTCCGAAGGGCCAGATCAACGACGTCTCCGAGGCCCAGCGACTGGAGGCGAGGGAGAAGGTCTTCCGGCAGGGCATGCACCGAGTCGCCGGCGGGCGGAGTCTCGGCCAGCTCGGGATGATCGTCGCGGCGGCACCCAGGAGTTGTTGGGGGCTGGTGCGGTCGCGGGCCTGCCGCCGAGGCCGGGGGCGAGGGGGTGCAGCCGAACAGGATGAGTGTGGCGGCAAGCCAGGAGGAAACAGCCGGGCAACCCGCGCGAAACACAATCATTCGAAGACCTCAGGGCACGCGACTCGAGCGTCGGTGCCGCCTATATGCACCAAACCGCATGAGATTCAGTCTTGCTTAAACATACAAAACGTAGTTAGACTGGCAAGCACCTTGATTCGCGAGGATCTCCATGCGCGGCCAGCGAGCGCAGCAGTTCGTCGAACGCAGCGGCATCTTCTTTCAGTCCGAAGGGACTGCCTCGCATCGGCGGGCGGATCTTCGGCCTGCTGCTGCTCGCGGACCAGGCCGTCTCCATCGACTCGCATCGCCGCGGGAGCTCAAGGTCAGCAAGCCCAGCGTGAGCACCAACACCAGGGTGCTGGAGCGCTGGGGGTTTCTCGAGCGGGTCGGAAGACCGGGCGATCGCCGCAGCCTACTACCGCCTGGCGCCCGACCTGGTGCACCGCACCCTGCTCCAACGGGTCGAGCGGATGCGGCGTTTCCGGTCCCTGATGGAAGACGCCAAGGAGCAGGCTCCCGGGGCGCGAGGCCCGCTGCGCCAGCGGCTGAGCAAGCTGGTCTCGGCTTACGACCAGTCGGTGGAGGCGATGGAGCGAGTGGTCGCGGAATGGCGGTAGGGCGAAAAGCGTGAGAAGTGAGAAGTAACCGTTCACCGTTCACCGCTCCCCGGAATGGGCCGGTCCCGGTAGGGATACCAGAAGTCCTTCCGCTCCATCACGTAGTCGAGATGCACGTGCTTGGGTTCCCGGAAGGCGTCGAGGCCTTCCTCTCCCAGCTCCCGCCCCAGCCCGCTCAACCGCATGCCGCCGAAGGGACCCGCGTTGTTGTCGGTGAGCGGGTCGTTGATCCAGAAGGTTCCCGCCTTGATGAACTCCATCGCCTTCATCGCGGTCTCGAGACTCGCGGTGTAGATGCAGGCACCGAGCCCGTACTGTGAGTCGTTGGCCATCTCGATGGCATGATCGGAGTCGTGGGCAACCGTGATCGAAATGACGGGACCGAAGATTTCTTCTCGCGTAGGCAGCGTCCCGTGCTCCACGTCGGTCAGAATCGTGGGCTCGTAGAAATGGCCCTTGAGACCATTGTGCTTTCGCCGCCGGCCCCCTAACAGTACTCGAGCGCCCTGCTGTACCGACACCGCGACCTGTCGTTCCACCGTCGCCAGTGCCTCGTCCGAGATCAGCGGCCCGATATCGGTCTCGGGATTCATCGGATCTCCCACCACCAGCGATTTCACGTATTGCTCCATCCGCCGGGTAAACTCGCCCGCGATCGACTGCACGACGTAGATCCGCTTGGACGACGTGCAGACCTGTCCGGCGTTGAGCAGCCGAGCCCAGGCGACTCCGGGGACCGCGACATCGAGATCCGCATCCTCACAGACGATGAACGGATCGACGCTGCCCAGTTCCAGGTTCAGCTTCTTGAGCTGCTCCGCCGCCATGCTCGCGACCCTGCGTCCCGCGGCTACCGAGCCGGTAAAGGCGATCAGGTCCACCTTGGGGTGGCGCACCAGCTCCTCGCCGGTCGGCCCGGCACCGGTCACCACATTCACCACGCCCGGGGGCAGCACGTCGTAACACGTCGCCATCAAGAGGTTGGAGAGCGGGTTCTGGTGGGGCGGCTTGCACACCACCGTGTTCCCGGCCGCGAGCGCCGGGGCCACCTTCCACGCGGTGAGGAGCAGCGGGAAGTTGAAGGGAACGATGACCGCGACGACTCCGAACGGCTCCTTGATCGTGAAGTTGATCTGGTGCGCCGCACCCGGCGGGATAGAGTTCCCGTAGCTGCGTCTCCCTATCTCGGCGTAGTACTCGAAGCAGATCGCTACCCAGTCGATGCAATCCACCGCCTCGATCAACGGCTTTCCCGTCTCCCGCGCAAGCAACGGCGCCAGCTCGGGTCCTTTCTCCCGGATCCTCGCGGCCACTTCCCGCAGCAGCCTCGCCTTCTCGACACCAGGAACCTTCCACCAGGCGCGTTGGGCATTGAGTGCCGCCATCACCGCGTGATCCACGTCGTGGAGATCACAGTCCGCGACGGCCCCCAGCGTTTCGAGCGTCGAGGGGTTGGTAATGGTTCGCGCCTTGGTCGAGTGAGGGGCGACCCACTGGCCGTTGACGAGAATCGGGTGGAGCTGGGCCATGCCAGAACAGCCTTGGGGGAGGGAGACGGAATTTGGAAGGCGGGAGGGAGATGGGGAAGGGTCGATGGACGATGGTCGATAGTCGATAGTCTAGAGTCATGAGTCGTGAGTCTCGACCACAAACCCACGACTCTAGACTCTAGACTCAAGACTCAAGACTACTCACGAGCTTCAGCTGCCCGTAGTGGTACCACTCCCAGAAAGCCCCGCCAGGATCCCCTGGATCCTCGGCTTCTGCCCCTCGGGACACATGCTCAGCGCCTTCTTGTAGTTGGTGCTGGCCTTGGCCTTGTCGCCCTTCGTCGCATAGGCCTCGCCCAGGCTGTCGTAGACATTCCACGATTCGGGGTGGGCCTTCACGTTTTTCTGGAACATCGCGATCGCTTCGTCCATCTTCTTCTGATTCAGCAGGTTGTAGCCCATCAGGTTCACGTCGTTCTCGTTGGCCACCAGCATCGCCTGCTTCCGGACCGAGTCCGCCGCGGTCTTGTTGCCCCTCTTATCGAGAATGGCAGCCTTGAGTTGCAGGGTCTGAAAGGTCGGGAGCGGGAATTTGAGCGCGCTGTCGGCCCACGCCTCGGCGTGGTCGAGGTCCTTGGTGTTGGTGAACGCCCAGCGCGACGCCTGGCCCCAGCCATCCTGGAAGAATCGGGGAAGTCCTCGCAGCTGCTGAGCGAGGCTGTCGATGACCACCTTCTCCACGTTCACCTGGATCGGGATCGGGACAGCCAGCTTTTCCCAGTGCATGTAGATCGTCGTCGAGTTCGGCGTCACATCATCGAAGGTGTACTGCAGCCGGTCGAGGAACGGCGCCTCCCTGGGCTGCACGATGATCCGCAGCTCGTCTTCCTTGGGGTCGTAGCTGAAGGCGCCCCAGGCATCGGCCTGCTTGGAGAAGATCACCATCCACTTGTTGGTCGTCGGGACCATGTGAACCCCATAGCGTCCCGCCGGGACTTCCGCGTCGCCGATGGTGACCGGCGTGTTGAAGGACAGCACGGTGTTCTCATTGGCTCCAGCCCGCCAGACCGTGTCGTAGGGCACCAGGCCACCCCAGATCTTCCGGTCGTTTACCGCGGGACGGTCGTAGGTCACGTTGATCTCCGTGAGTCCGATCGTCTGGCTGACCGAGGCCCGTGGACTCGCCTTGGGAGTATCGAGACGGAAGTTCTGGGCGGAGGCGGCTCCGGCCACGAGCGTCAGGGCTACGCCCAGCGCAACGGGGCGAATCGACATATCGCGTGCTCCTGTGTGACGAGGCTGAACTGGAGGTGGATACGCGGAGTACGTCGTTGCGCCGTTGGAGGTTACAGGTCGCGAAACGGAACGTGGAAGTCGGTGGGACGTGGGACGTGAGACGTGACAAAACCTTAGACCTCTTGTTCCAGTACCGTCCGCCCCGACCGTCTCGACCGCCCTGTCCACCCTACCGCCATCCCGCCTTTCCGCCCTTCCCGCCGTATCTTTCTGCAATGGCGACCCTGGCACGCCCCCGCACCACCGAGCTGATCAGCCCGCCGCGGAAGGACGAGGCGACTCGACAAGCCGAGCTTCGCGTGATGAGGCGCCTGGCGACGGGTCTTCTAGGTGTCGCCCTCGTGATCTTCGTCGTCGCACTCCTGCTCGAACCGCAGTATCCGTGGCTTGGTTTCGTCCGAGCGACGGCGGAGGCATCGCTGGTCGGAGGTTTGGCGGACTGGTTCGCCGTCACGGCGCTTTTCCGCAAGCCGATGGGCCTGCCGATTCCACACACGGCCATCATCCCCACTCAGAAAGACCGGATCGGCCGGATTCTTGGCGGCTTCCTCCAGAATCACTTCCTCTCGCGGGACGTGCTGGTAGCCCGGCTGGGCTCGCTGCATCTCGCGACCCGATCGGCCCGGTGGGTCAGCGATCCTGCAAACAGCGAACGGTTGGCCCGGCATGTCGCCGCGGGTCTCGCGAAGGCGGTGCAGACGCTGCCCGAAGCCGAGGCCAGCGAGTTCATCCGGCAGAGTGCGGTGGCCCGGCTCCAGTCGGTGCAACTCGCGCCGTTCATGGGGAACCTGTTGTCGGTGGTTGCCGCGGACGACCGGCACCAGCCGCTGTTCGATGAAGCTCTGCGACTAGTGCACGACGCGTTGGAGCGGAACCGGGAAGAGCTCCGCCGCAAGATCAAGGAGGAGAGTCCGTGGTGGGTTCCCGGTGTCGTGGACGATGCGTTTCACAAGCGGCTGGTGCACGCGACGGAACGGCTGGTTGACGAGATCCGAGCCACTCCTCGACATCCGCTGCGGCTCAAGTTCGACACGGCGTTCCGCAACTTTGTCGAGAAGCTCAAGCATTCCCCGGATATCGCATCCCGCACTGAGGCCTGGAAGCAGGACCTGCTCACGCATCCGGCGGTGGAGGAGTTCGCGGCTTCACTCTGGGAGCGGGCCCGGAAGGCGGCAGACCGCTACAGCGCGGAGGCCGATGGGGCGTCGTTGCAGCCGCTGGCGAGGGGTCTCGCCGCCGCGGGGGAATCGCTCCTCGCCGATGACAACCGGCTCACCGAGTTGGACCTGACGATCACCGAATTCCTCGCCAGCCAGCTCGAAGAGCATCGTCACGAGGTGTCGGACCTCGTGGCGGAGACGGTACGCCAGTGGGATCCGGAGGTGGCGGCCGAGCGCATCGAGCTGGCCGTGGGGCGGGATCTGCAATTCATCCGGCTGAACGGCACCCTGGTGGGCGGCCTGGCCGGACTGCTGATCTACACCGTCATCTACTTTACCCGTTAGCCCGCCTTGTCCTTGAAAAGCGCCAGGTATTGGCCGTAGCCTTCGGCCTCCAGCTGGTCCACCGGGATGAATCTGAGAGACGCGGAATTCATGCAGAACCGCTGGCCGGTCGGGGCCGGGCCGTCGTCGAAGAGATGCCCAAGATGCGAGTCCGCATGCGCGGAGCGGACCTCGGTCCGTTCCATGAAGAGATGCCGATCAGTCTTGGTTTGAACGTTCTCCGGCTCCAGCGGCTTGGTGAAACTGGGCCAGCCGGTGCCCGAGTCGTACTTGTCGAGTGAACTGAAGAGCGGCTCTCCCGAGACAGCGTCGACGTAGATTCCCGCCGCGTGATTGTCCCAATACTCGTTCTGAAAAGGCCGCTCGGTCGCTTCCTTCTGAGTCACCTGGTACTGCAATGGAGTGAGCCGCTGACGCAGCTCTGCATCTGAAGGCTTCTTGTAGTCCATGGCTAGGCTTCTCTCAGGTATCCCCAAGTGTGCAGTTTGTCGTGGTCTTCGAACCAGCGATCCCCGATGTCGGTGCGATAGTACATGTCGGGGATGAGAATGTTCTTGATCCGGTTGTAGGCATGGGACTGGGCCTGCCGCATGGTCGGACCCAGTCCGACTACCACCAGCACAACGCCCGACGTTCCCGTCACCACCCATTGCTCGTTCACCTGGCGGACGTCCTCGATATGGACCTCCTCGGTGGCGGGCTTCTTGAACAAGATTACGGCGTTCTTGGATACCGACTCGAATGTGGCGTCGTCATCGAACGGGAAAGGCGAAACCACGATCCGTACCCCGATCTGGAAGCCGCTCTTCACCCGGAGTTTCGGCGTCTCGCCCCGGGCGAGGTCGTAGAGAAATTCCCCGATCGGCGTCAGCATCGCCTCTTGCTGGATCATGATCGTCGGATAGCCGAACCGGGAGGTGAATTCCAGCGGGTAAATCCCGTTCCCGTTCACGATGCAGTTGAGGTCGATATATCCGACGTATCCTTCCTCGGCCAGCCGGCTTTCCATCTTGGCGAGCGTGTTGTTGAAGATCCTGTTGGGGCCGCTCCAGAACATGGCCGTCCCCATCTCGCCGGTTGAAGGGCCGATGTTCCCGGGGAAGAGCTTCTTATGCTCGAAGTTGACGTTGATCGGGTACACGAACCGCTGGCCATTGAAGAAGGCACCAACGGCGACTTCCACACCGGTCACCCGGCGCTGGAGCTGGAAGATCTTGATCTCATCGGAGAAGGACTTCCTGTAGGCCTCGAGCACCCGCATCACGTCTTCCCCATCGTCGTCCTCACCCACGAAGAGCCGGCGCTTCACGTTCTGTGCTTCGCCACTGGGCTTGATGACATAGCGGTCCGGATTAGCCCGCACGAACTCGATCGCCTCGGCGAAGTTGTCGAACTCCTTGTAAGGGAGGATGCCGACGCCTACCTCCCGCAGCTGCTCCTGGCCGAAGGAGCGGTCGTCTTCCAGCCGGTCGGTGTACGCTGAACCACCGACGACGAGCTTTCCCTTGGCGCGCAGGGCCTGGGCCTTGGCTCCCTGCCCCAGCGTGTCGTCGAAGACGATCACGTCGGCCCAGGGCAGATCCGCCTCCCAGTTGGTGGACTTGGGGACGAACCCGTCGGCGATGTCCCGCTCCCGTTCGGCTTCGATGAAATAGCGCACCCCGTGGCCCTCCTTCAGCACCTGCCACGCGATGTCGCCGATCAAGCCGGACAGCGAGACGAAGAGGAAGTTCTTGCGGTCGGTAGAGTCGCCCATGGTCAGTTGGCCAGTCCCAACTGTTTCAGGAAGCCGTAGGCGTCGTAGTAGTCGCCCTGGTAGGCGATGTGATCTCCCCGCAGCCGGATCAGGGTGGCACCCTTGAAGGAGAACTTCTTACCGGTGGGCTTGGTCCCGTCTGCGAAGGGCCCGGTGTGGGTGCCGGTGAAGGTCCACTGGAAGGCGACGCCGTCGGGCCCCACGATCGGAGGTGTCGAGTCCCGTACCCAATTGCAGTCGGGGGCCGCGGTCATGAAGGCCTGGATCACATTCTTCCGGGCGGAATCGCGGCTCACCTGTGGAACCCCAACAGTGGCGTCGTAGTAGACGACATCATCCGTCATGTAGCTGGCGGCCTTGCCGGCATCGTGTGCGTTCCAGGCCGCCATGTACTGGTCCACGACCTGAACCGGGTTGATCGCCGCAGATTCAGAGTCGGAAGCAGGTTTGGCGGCGGGGGCCCGACACGAAATCAGGGCCGCGAGCAGAATGGCTGGGAAAACGAGCCGGCTGGTTACAGACTTCCTGAGCGTTCCGGTCATGGGTTCCCCTCGCGACGCGCTGCACCGCGGGGCCTCGTCATGAGGTGGTCTGGTTCGCGCGGACTCACTTGCCCTGCAGGTTGGCGAGCACCTGCTGGAGGTTGAGACTGCGGGCTTGGGACTGGACCTGATCCCGCACCTTGGGGAACAACGCCTTGGCCTCATCCTGGAACCGGGCGAAGAGCCTCCGCAGGTCTTCCCCACTGAGTCTCCGTCCCTGGGCATAGTACTGCTTGGCGACATGGCCCAGCGCATAGGTCGAGCTGAATGACACCGCCGCCCCTGCCGCGAGTCCGGTAACGCCGCCGACCATGCCTCCCAGGATGCCGCCGGCGATCCCGCCGAGCACTTTGCGAACCACACTCTCCATCACCTGAGCCGCGGCACCGAGGCCCAGCGTAGCGGCGAGATCCTTGACCTGATTGGCATCGAGTTTCTGGCCGAAATGCTGCCCGATCATGTAGACCAGGCGGAGCTGAAGCGGCAGGATGGCGACGTTGGCCAGGCGGTCGGGGAGGATTTCCAGGGCGCCGGTCAACATCGCCTGCTTCAGGATCAGATCGTCGAGCACCGCATCGGAAGGCGGTTTGCCCGTACTGACCTGAACATCGGGAAGCTTGGTTCCCGCCCCTGCCAGGGCGGTGGCCTGCTGATCGGATTCTCGCACCGAGGACAGGCTCAGCCCGAGGGATCCTCTCAACTGGTTGATGAAATCCATTTCCGGAGGATTGGCCGCGCCGTCGGAATGGACGACTGCGAGAGCCGTGTCGTAGGCCATCTTACGGGCGTCATCCCCGGAAAGACGTCCCGCGAGCTCCTGCAGATCAATCTTCCCGGTGCTCGCGCGACGGGCTTCTTCGTCGAGCTGGGTGATTCCGAGTCGCTTGAACACCTCGGCGAGTTGAGCGCTCTCTTCCGGGGTCTGCGTTCCGTCCGCCAGGGCGGAGAGCAGGGCGATAGTAGCGATGGTTTCCTGGTCGGTCTGATTCATGGTTAGCTCCGCGCGTGCTTCTTGGACATCTGCCAGCACATCATTCTATACGTGAATGGCTTCCCGCAGTAAGATACGACGGAGGCTGGTGCAGCCCTGTTACCTCCAGAAGTGACCCCCATGGAACCGACCTACCAGTTCGACCTCGTGTGCATCGGCAGCGGGCCGGCCGGCCAGCGAGCCGCCGTTCAGGCCGCCAAGCTGGGCAGCCGGGTGGCGATCATCGAGAAATGCCGCTCGGTAGGCGGAGTGTGTCTCGATACCGGCACGATCCCCAGCAAGACGATCCGCGAGGCGGTCCTGTCCTTCTCAGGCCATGGTGCTGTGCTGGGACGCCGAGGGATCCACACCCCGCCCGACGCCGATCATCTGCTGGAACGGGTGGCGCACGTCGTGAGCCAGGAGGCGGCGGTGATCGAACACCAGCTCCGCCGCAACGGGGTGGAAGTCATCGTAGGTCACGCCTCTTTCCTGGACCCTCACACGCTGGTTGTGCGCGCGGGAGACAGCTGGAGGGAGGTAACGGCGAAGAACATACTCATCGCCGTGGGGACCGTTCCGGCTCCCTCCCTCGGAATGGCCGCGGATGGGGTATCGATCGTCACGAGTGACGACATCGTTCGCCTGCCCCGCATCCCCAAGACCCTGACCGTGGTGGGCGCCGGAGTCATCGGCACCGAATACGCCTCGATCTTCGCGGCGCTTGGCGTGGGGGTCACGCTGGTCGACAAGCGCCGCCGTCCGCTGGAATTCCTGGATGAGGAGATCGTGGACGAGTTGCTGCATCAACTCCGGCGGCGAAATCTGATCTTTCGGCCCGGAGAGACGGTGGACCGGCTGGACGTCTCCGAGGAACCGCCGAAACGAGTGGTCATCCACCTGGAATCGGGGAAGCGCATCGTTTCCGAGATGGCCCTGTTCTCGGTCGGACGGATTGGTGCCACCGTCCAGCTCGACCTTCATTTGGCCGGCCTCAAAGCGGATGAACGAGGGCGGCTGCAGGTGGACGAACAGTTCCGCACCACAGTGCCCCACATCTACGCCGCAGGTGACGTGATCGGCCACCCCAGCCTCGCCGCAACGTCGAGCGAGCAGGGCCGTCTTGCCTCCTGCTACGCACTGGGCAGCCCAGTCTCAAAGATGCGGCAGCACTTCCCGATCGGGATCTACTCCATTCCGGAAATCTCGATGGTGGGCGAAACGGAACAGGAGTTGACCAGGCAGAAGATTCCCTACGAGGTTGGGATCGCCCGGTACCGGGAGATCGCGAGAGGCCAGATCCTGGGAGACGACAGCGGCTTCTTCAAGATGCTGTTCCACCGGGAAGACCGCCGACTCCTCGGCGTGCACATCATCGGAACCGGGGCAACGGAACTCCTGCACATCGGCCAGACGGTGCTCGGCCTGGGAGCCGGGCTCGACTACTTCATGGAAACGGTGTTCAACTATCCCACGCTCGCCGAGTGTTACAAGGTGGCGGCGTTGAATGCGGCGAATAAGTTGGCGGTGTGAGACGGGGCGGACAGGGCGGACGAGGCGGACGGGGCGGACGGGGCGGACGGGGCGGACGGGGCGGACCAGCAGTGTTGCGGTCTCATGGCCCAAGACTCAAGACCCACACGACCATCGACCATCGACCATCGACCATCGACTTCAGCCCGACCCACCCGACAGCTTCTCCAACGCCTCCCCCAGATCCGGAACTTCAGTCAGCACTGGTGCCACCGGGTCGTGACCCAGCTTCTGCATTCGCTCGATGGCTGTCCGGATAGTGAACTTCGTGGGATCGAGTTTGTTGTTGACCTCCTTCCACTCCAGCGGCATCGAGACCGTTGCCCCGGGCAAAGGCCGAACCGCGTAGGGCGCCACAATCAGCTGCCCGTGACGGTTCTGCATGTAGTCGAGATAGACCTTGGTCCCTCGACTCCGGATGTGCCGGATGATGGTGGTGATGTCTCCCAGTTCCCGCATCACGACTCGCGCGAGCAGTTCCCCGAGACCTCGAGACATCTCCCAGGTGAGTTGCTTGCCTAAGGGAATCATCACGTGCAGGCCGGTCTTCCCTGTCGTCTTCACGTAGTTGGGCAAGCCTGCCGTTTCACACCGCTCATGTAGGAGCCGAGCGACCTTGATCACGTCGCTGAAGGGCGCCTCCTTGGGGTCGAGATCCATGACACACCAGTCAGGACGCTCCAGCGAGCCCGCGCTGCTGAGCCAGAGATGCAGCGGGATCGCCCCCATGTTCGCGATGTAGAGCAGTGAATCGAGGTCATCGCACACGAAATACTTGATGTCCCGCCCGGTATCCTCGCTCCAGATCGGGACCGTGCGAATCCAGTCGGGGATGAAGTCCGGCGCATCCTTCTGATAGAACGACTTCCCTTCGATCCCGTCAGGAAAGCGGGTCAGCACCACCGGCCTGTCGCGCAGATACGGGAGCAGCCAGGGCGAGATCCCGCGGTAGTACTCGATTAGATCGCCTTTGGTGTAACCCTCGACCGGCCAGAAGACTTTCTTCAGGTTGGTGAGCTGCAGGGGGACAGAGCGGCGGCTCGGCGGCTCGGCGGCACCACGGCTCGGCGGCTCGGCGGCAGGCTTCGGCGACTGGGCGGTTCGGCGGTTCGTTGCTCGCTTGGCTCGCTTGGCTGAGGGCTTGTCGGTGGTATTGCCTGGCTCGGGCTCACCCGCCGAGCCGCCGAGCCGCCGAGCCGCCGAGCCGATGCAATCCTCCGGTTTCTTATCGTCGCGCCAGCGGAGAAATACCGGGTGACGCAGCAAGCCTTCGCCGGTCCACTCGGTGAAGCGCACCTCGCAAACCAATTCCGGTTCAACCCAGGTTGAGTCCTTCTTCGCTTCGGCGGGCACCTTCTCGCAGGGCGGCGTCTTCCGCTTCTTCTGCTCCAGGTGCTCCCGAATTCCGGTCAGATCCTTGTCGGTGAGCCCGCTGCCCGCGCGACCGGAATAGGTCAGCTCTCCGTCCAGATACTGCGCGAGATGCAGGGCTCCCAGCCCGGCGCGCGATCCCTTGGGAGCGGTGAAGCCGACCACGACGAAATCGTCGCTCTTGGCCGCGCGAAGCTTGAGCCAGTTTGCCGAGCGGCCGCCTTTGTAGGGGGCATCGGCCTTCTTTGCGACAAGGCCCTCGAGGCCCATGCGTTCGGCCTCGGCGAAAGCCTGCTCCCCTTCTCGCTCGATATGGTCGACGTAACGGATGGCGCCGACCTCGGGCACCACCTGTTTCAGGATTTCCTTTCTTGCCTCCAGCGGCAGCGGGCGCAGGTCGTAGGGGCCAAAGGCGAGGAGATCGAAGACGAAGTAGACTACCGGTTGCTCGATCGCCGCACGCTGTACCTCGAGCGGGCGCCGGAGCCTGCCCCGTTGTTGCAAGCCCTGGAAACTCGGCCGTCCGGTCGGATCCAGCGCCACCACCTCGCCGTCAAAGATCAGCGAATCGAACGGCATCGCCGCCACGGACTTCGCGATCTCGGGGAAGGTGACGGTGGCATCGTTGTGATTGCGGGTGAGGAGAACGACGTGTCCCTTCCGCCGTTCGGCCAGGAGCCGGTATCCATCGAGCTTGAGCTCGAACAGCCAGCCGTCGCGGGAGAACGGCTTCTCGGCAACTTCCGCCAGCATCAAGTCAACTTTGTCGGCCGTGACGTCCCGCTTGAGCGCCTTCACCCGTTCGAGAGCCTTGAGCACCGGTGCTGCCAGATCGGTCCTCGCCTTCATGTCTTCGACGGTGACGCCGGAAAGCACCGAGCCTTCGGGCACCTCGCGACCACCGGGGGTTACGTAGGAATCGCGTTCCTTGATCAACAGCCACTCTTTTTCACCCTTCTTCAGCTTCACGAGCGTCCACATTCCGTGCAGCTTGTGGCCATCGAGACGGAAGAGGAGCTTCCCCTTCGCCAGGCCCTCGTTGGGGTCACCGACGGGAGTCCAGCTACCCCGGTCCCACACGATCACCGCGCCAGCGCCGTAGTTGCCCTCCGGAATCATCCCTTCGAAGTCCCCGTACTCCACCGGGTGATCCTCGACGTGCACCGCCAGGCGCTTGTCGTTCGGATCGTAGGACGGGCCCTTGGGGACGGCCCAGGAGCGGAGGACTCCATCCATTTCGAGCCGGAGATCGAAGTGAAGCCGACGGGCCGCGTGCTTGTGCACGACGAACAGATGCCCGCCACCCGGTGCAACGGTTCCTCCCGGCTCCGGGGTGGCCTCGAGACGTCGCTTGGCCCGATAGGATGAGAGGGGATGCTCAGGCATGGTGAGAAAAAAGACAGGTAATCGGGGGAAAGGTAAAGAGGGCGGTAGGGCGGGAAGGCGGGAAGGCGGTCGGGGCGAACAGGACGGACGAGGCGGACGAGGCGGACGAGGCGGACGAGGCGGACGAGGCGGCCAATTGAAACGGATCAATGTCTTTCGCGTATCACTGGTCTAGTTCTCCCATCTCCTGTCTCCCGTCTCCCGTCTCCCGTCTCCTGTCTCCCGTCTCCCGTCTCCCGTCTCCCGTCTCCCGTCTCCCGTGACTTGCAACTTCATATTCGCAATCCTATAGTACGCTTTCCTCCGTCCGTTTGGGAAATATGGCTGCACGCACCATGGGTTCCGCAACAATCTCCTTCGGGCTCGTCTCCGTGCCCGTCGTCATGTACTCCTCGAGCGAGTCCGCGGCCAGCGTCTCGTTCAACATGCTGCACAAGAGCTGCGGGACTCGGCTCAAACAGCAGTATATCTGCCCCAAGGACAACGTGGTGGTCGAGAAGGACGAGATCGCCAAGGGCTACGAGTTCTCCAAGGGACAGTACGTGTTGTTCTCCCCCGAAGAACTGAAGGCCCTCGACGAGAAGGCCACCAACACCATCGACATCAAGGAGTTCGTGCCGCTGGCGAAGGTGGACCGGATCTACCTCGAGAAGGCCTACTACCTCGGGCCCGACAAGGGCGGTGAACGCGCCTACCGCTTGCTGCTCGAGGCCCTGAAGGTGAGCGGGCGAGCGGCGCGTGGGTCAGTATTCCGCACGCGGCAAGCAGAACCTGATCCTGGTGCGTCCCCTGGAGGGAGCGCTGGTGCTGGAGCAGCTGCACTATGCCGATGAGCTCCGCCCGGTGAGCGAAGTGCCGATCCCCGACACGCAGGTCAAGGACGCGGAGCTGCAGCTGGCGAAGCAACTGATCGACCAGTCCGCCACCGACGAGTTCAAGCCGGCCCAGTATCACGACACGGTGAAAGACCGGGTCCTTGAGGCGATTCAGGCCAAGGTGGACGGCCAGGAGATCGTGGCCGACGAGCCACAGGCGCAGGAAACCAAGATCATCGACCTGATGGAGGCGCTGAAGGCGAGCCTCTCCAAGTCGGGCAAGGCCCCTGCCGGAAAGGCGCCGGCGATGAAGGTCGTGAAGGGTGGCAAGGAGAAGCGAGTGAAGAAGGCTGCCAGGGGATAGTCGGCGAGTGCCAGTCGATGGTCGATAGTCAATAGTCGATAGTCGAATGCAGAGAAATCGAAGCGATCGTCACTAGAGACCAGGGAGGTCGACGCGCTGAGCGACGAAGGACCATTGACCATTGACCATCGACCGCGCTCGGCTCCCCCATGAAATCCTACAGCACCGCCGACGTCGCCCGCCTGATCGCACTCACGCCCCCGCAGGTTCGGGCGTACGCTCGGGCGGGCTTTTTGCATCCGGCCCGGGGTCCGCGTAACACTTACCGGTTCTCCTTCCAGGATCTCGTGCTGCTCCGCGCCGCCAAGGCGCTCCGCGATGGACACGTCCCTGGCCGCCGCATTCGTCGGGCGCTCCGTGGGCTGGCCCAGACCCTGCCGGCTGGTCGCGCGCTGAGCGAGATGCGGATCACTGCCGACGGGAACCGCGTGGTGGTGCGGGACAACGGCTGGATCTGGCAGCCGGATTCCGGCCAGATGCTGTTCGACTTCAAGGTCGGCAAGCTGGCCCGGAAGGCTGCTCCGATCGCGCGACGCCATGCGCGTCACGCGCGAGCACGGGAGGAGACGCTCTCGGCGGACGACTGGTTCGGTCTCGGTGAGGAGCTAGAGGCGGTCGAGCCCAGCGATGCGGAGGACGCGTATCGCCGTGCGCTGGCGCTCGACCCGCGGAACGCCGACGCGCACGTCAACCTCGGCCGGCTGCTCCAGGAGCGAGGGCGCGTGGAAGAAGCCGTTCTCCAGTATGAGGAGGCGCTTCGGCTCTCCCCCAAGCACGCACCCGCCGCCTTTAACCTCGGCACCGCGCTCGAGGATCTGAAGCGCACCAATCCCGCGATCGCAGCCTATCGCCGGGCAATCGCGCTGGACGAACAGCTCGCGGACGCACACTACAATTTGTCGCGCCTCTACGAGAAAATAGGACAACGGCAGGCAGCACTGCGGCATCTGAGCGCGTACCGGGACCTGGTTCGCTGACTGGAGGGGACCGTGCGGATTCTGTCGGGGACCAGCGGATGGTCGTTCAAGGAATGGAAAGGCAGCTTCTATCCAGCCGATCTGCCGGCGGACCGCTACCTCGCCTATTACGCCGAGCGTTTCGGCACCGTCGAGGTAAACAACACGTTCTATCGGATGCCCAAGGAGAGCGTCCTGCTCGAGTGGGCCGCCCAGGTGCCGCCGCAATTTCGTTTCGCCGTGAAGGCATCACAGCGTATCACCCACTATTCCCGCCTCAAGGACGTGGCGGACAACCTCGCCTACTTCCTCCGCATCACCAACTCGCTGGGCGAGGCGCGGGGGCCGTCTCTATTCCAGCTGCCGCCCAACCTGAAGAAAGATCTCCCGCTTCTGGTGGACTTCCTCGCCCAGCTGCCACCGCGCTGGCGCTCGACGGTTGAGTTCCGGCATCCGACCTGGCTCGCCGACGATGTGTACGATGCCTTACGAGAAAAGGATGTTGCGCTCTGTGTTGCGGATCAGGATGATTTCTCGGTGCCGCCGATTGCGACAGCCTCGTGGGGTTATCTCAGGCTGCACCGCCTGACCTATGATGAGGCGGCTTTGGCGCGGTGGGCGGAGACGGTGCAGAAACAGCCGTGGGAGGAGTGCTACGTCTACTTCAAGCACGACGAGACCGCGGGCAGCGGTCCCGAAGCGGCTCAATCCTTTCTCAAGCTGATCCCACGGTAACTCCTCCCAGGTCCATCTCCTCCAGGAAGCGCATCCCGCCGGTGGGATTCTGATCCCGGCGATCAACCCTCGTGAGCACCAGACGGTCCATGGCGCGAGTCATTCCCACGTAGAGCAGCCGTCTCGCTTCCTCTACTTCGCCGGGCTTCGTTTCCCCGTTTCCAGTCTTGATCCCGGGCAATTCTGAGTCCTCGGCCCCGACGACATAGACCCGGGAAAATTCGAGGCCCTTGGTGGAATGCAGGGTGAGCAGGCTCACTCGGCCCCGATCCAGCTCGGGACCTCCGCGGGTATTGGAGAGTGCGACCCGATCCAGAAAATCGGAGAGCTGCTTCATGAGGGGGATTGTCTCAGGAACGCTGTCGAGCAGGCGACGAAGACGGGCCATGGCAGCCGGATAGCGCTCATCCGCGGTCCGCTCCTTCCGCAGTCTCTCCATGAGGATTCTCCCGCCCAACCGTTCGATCAGTTCCTCGCGCGCTGGCGCGGTCTCCCCGCCGGGGCGAGCGCGCTCCGCCTCATATGATTCGAGCGCCTTGGAGTAGCGGCCCAGGGCGAAGAGTTTGCCCAGATCGAGAAAGAGCCTTGCCTCGCTTTTCTCTCCGGGATTAGTGAGCGCCAGTGCCACGGCGAGGTGATCGATCGCGGAGACTAGGCTCGTCTTTCTGGCCCGAGCGAGCTTCTGGCTTTCCAGCTTGAGGAAGACTCCAGCCAGGGTGCGGGCGTCATCGAGCGCATGATGCTCCCGTCCCGTCTCGATCCCGAAGCTGTGGGCCAGATTCGCCAGTGTCCGGCTGCCAGTGTGAAGCAGCCTTGCGAGTGGGAGGGTATCGAGCGCGAGGAAATCATTCCCCGAAGGATGGTCCTTCGCCAGCCGGCGCAGTACGGGGAAGTCGAACCCGTGTCCATTGTGAGCGACCAGCAGATCGTCCGCGGCAAAGGCACGGAACTCGGTCCATACCGATGCAAAGTCCGGGGCGCCTGCGAGGGCCTCGTCGGTGTAGCCGTGAATCGCTACGGAACCGGGGCTTACCGGCTGGGTCGGCTTCACCAACCGCTGGAATGCCTCGACGATCACTCCGTCCCGTACCCGGACCGCTCCCAACTCCACCACGTCACAGGAGTCCGCGTCTTTATCAGTGGCCTCGACATCGACCGAGACAAAATCCCGGAACGCGTCCACTCGGGTCTCGGCCGCGACGACCTGCAGGGCCTTGAATAGCTCCAGGCAACGAGTCGCCGGGTCTCCCTCGGATGAGAGAACCACGTCTTCCGGCCGCGGGTTCGCCTCCGGCCCCTGATACTCCACCATCGTCACCCCGGCTTCCCGAAGAAGGCCGGCCAGCCCCAGCTCGGCGCCGCCCATCCGAGGAAGCCAGGCAGTCCCCCGGCCATAGCGGATCCGAGTGAGGCGCTGTGCCAATTCGGTCACCGCTGGATGGCTGGCGGGATCGGTGATCTCCTCCGCGTGCTCTTCGAGAATGGTCCGGTACTCACCGACTCGTTGGGAGAGCAGCTCCCCGATCAGGCCGGCGAGATTGTCATGTCGCTCGGCGAAGACCGGGAGGTTGCCGAGGACGTAAAGGCAGCGTCGAATCTTGCGCCCGTCTTCGTCCTTGTGGGGTAACTGCCGGGCAAGCTGCCGGAGCCACTCCACGAACTCGGTGCGCTTCTGCTCCGCGTCGGCTCTGAGCGTGTCATACAGTGCCTGGGGCAACACGACTTTGGTGAACTGTTCTTCCAAAATCGGGTCGCCGGGGCGTTCGATGACCCGCAACGCCGCGATCAGATACTTGACCACCTTCACGTCCGCCAAGGCCCTTCCCTCGGCAAGCTGGCAGGGTATTCCCGCTTCGACCAGCCGGGCTTCCAGCGCCTCGCCGATCGTGTGCTTGCGATAGAGCAGCGCGAAATTACCCCATGCCAGCCCGTTCTCCTCCCGGTCCCGCACCAGATCGGCGACGAGCCAATCCGCTTCAGCTTTCTCGTCGGGGAAATGGCGCACCAGTACCGGCCACTGAGATTCGCGCGTCGCGCTCAATTCCTTCTCATGCAACCTGGGATTATGAGCGACGAGCCGGCGTGCCGTGGTGAAGATTTCGCGAGAACAGCGCCGGTTCTCATTCAGAACGATGGGGTCTGCCGTGATCTTGTAGTCGTTCAGGAAGCGACGTAGAACCCTGGGATCGGCTCCGGTCCAGGAAAAAATTGACTGCTCGTCGTCTCCCACCATGAAAATGTTGCGGTGATCCTGGGCCAGGCGATGGAGAATCGCGTACTGGAACGGGTTCAGATCCTGGGCTTCGTCGACCAGGACATAGGACCACCGCGCCGCGATCTCGGCAGCGACGTCCGACCGGGTGCGAATCAGCTGCTCGGTTTTGACCACCAGGTCATCGAAGTCCAACAGCCCTCGCGCCTCGAGAATCTCCTGATACCGCTGGAAGAGTTTGGCCGTGTAGTCACCGAGGGGCTCGCCGAGGATTTTGTGCTGGCTGAAGTACTTGAGGGGCCAGGAGGCGGGGTAGCGGTGACCGGCGCGGCGCAGCACCTGGGCCTGATACTCCTCGTCGGCAATTCCAAAGCCCTGGGTCAGCCCGATCGCGGAGCCGTACTGCCGGAGCAGCTGCACGCACAGGGCGTGAATCGTCGAGCGGGTGACCTGGTCCGCCGCGAGTCCCAGTGAGCCGCGCAACCGGTGAGCGATCTCTCCCGCGGCCTTGTTGGTGAACGTGACTGCGACGATTCGTTCCGGAGGGACTTCCAGCCGCCCGATCAGGTAGCGAATCCGCTCGATCAGGCAGAAGGTCTTCCCTGCCCCCGGTCCGGCCAGCACCAGCAGCGGGCCGAGCGGGGCCTCGATGGCCTGGCGTTGACGAGTGGTTGGAACCGGAGGAGAGATCATTCGTCCGCGCCGCGAGGACCCAGGTCGGCCCAGGCCGCAATGGTCGCCGCCATGTCCTCCTGGACCTCGACCTTGGTACGGCCGCTGCCCTTCTTCACGCCGAAGGAGTGATCGGCTCCATCAAAAAGCTCCAGCCTCGCATGCGGACCCAGTCCGGCACAGACCTCGGTGATGAGATCAAGCCGCGCGAAATCGTCGCGAGTGCCCTGCAGGAACAGCATGGGAATCCGGACCGAAGCCAGGTGTACGGCCCGTTCGAGGCCCGGCTTCCCGGGCGCATGCAGCGGGAACCCAAGGAAGACAAGTCCGCACACCTCGTCCAACGGAGACTCCGCGTGCGCTCCCGAGGTCATCCGTCCGCCGAACGACTTGCCGCCAGCAAGCAGCGGGATTCCGGGCAATAGTTCGGCCGCCTTCGCCACCGCGGCTCGAACCGCCGCGTGCGCCACCGGGGGGGAATCGGTCCGGCTTTTCTTCGCCTCCATGTAGGGAAACTGGTAGCGAAGGGTCGCAATGCCGGAGGCCGCGAGTAGTCGCGCCATCGAATCGAGAAAAGGGTGCCGCATACCGGCGCCAGCTCCATGTGCCACGACGTAGAGATGGGTCACGTCGTCAGCAATCTGCAACAGCCCACTGACACTACCGTTATTGAGCTTGATGGAGATGGATTCGGGCGCGGGCAAAGTCATTTTATCGGCTGGAAAGTTGGTACAAAGATACCTACCCCACAACGACTTAGCTCATCGCGTGGCGATCGTCACAGAGTGCCAACCGGGGACCGGGCCAAGTTGCAGATACGTGGCGGAGGCCGATTTTGCCACACTGAATTCTTCATGAGGAGGATGCAATGGAAAATCAATCCACCAGTTCAGCCGCGTGGTCCGGTGGGAGCAGGATTCTGGTTGGAATCTTGAGCCTCGCCGTGGCTGGAGTCGTCGCGGCCGCGGTCGTCACTAAGGGCGGTCGCACGGTGGAAGCTACCATACCAGCCGGTACTTCGGTGGTCGGCGCGCTCGACCACACGATTTCGACCGAGAATAGCGACGCAGGTCAAGCGGTAGCGCTCAAGACTACCGAGCCGATGCAGCTGTCGGCTGGTACGCTTCCGGCCGGAGCCGTCCTGCATGGCGAAGTGACCCACGTGAAGGGCGGAGGCCGCATTGCCGGGGCACCCGAACTCACCCTGCGGTTCACCCGGCTGGAAGTAAATGGCAATGACTATCCCATTGCGGCCGATCCCTGGCGGGTAAAGGGCAAGGATGACCTCGGCGAGAGTGTGGCCGAGATCGGCGGTGGCGCGGTGGTGGGCGGCGTGGTCGGCGGAATCGCGGGTCACGGATCAACCAAGGGCATCGTCACCGGTGCGGCGGTGGGTGCGGTTCTCGGAACCGGCGTCGCCGTCGCTACCAAAGGAGGCCAGATCGTATTGCCCGCCGGCCAGCGCCTGAAGGTGAGGCTGGCGGAGGGGGTGAAGGTGAAGTACGAGGCGGAGAAGACGTAGTGGGCGGGAGGGCGGTAGGGCGGTAGGGCGGGAAGGCGTGAGGCTCCGAGGAAACTCTGAGCCTCACGCCTTTTCTTACCGCCTGACCGCCCTCCCGCCCGTCCGCGGCTAAGGCCGAGTCAATTCCTCTTGAGCCGAACAGTCGCTTGAGCGACACAATAGCCGAGTGGCGGCTTCAGCCGCCGAATCTGGGCCGATCCGTCAGAGTCCGCGGGTAAAGCGACTCACGTCGGCGGCTAAAGCTCAAGTCGGCGACGAAAGCTGGTTTGAGTCGGCAGCGTAGGCCGGCTCACGTCGGCGGCCGGAGCCGGCTCAAGTCGGCGGGCAAAATCGGGTCATGTCGGCGGCTGAAGCCGCCACTCGGCTACTGTCGCTGAAGCGACTTCGGAGGCGACTCGTGTTGGATGCCAGCCCGCAATCGCCTCACCCGGGTGTCGGAAAGGCTGGGCCTCGACATATTGAGCAACCCGCCTCACGGCCTTTTCACTCACCGAGTGGATGTTGTAACCCTTTTCCCATTGAAGCCGGTTCCGACTGGGGCAGTGCCCGTCTCGAGTAGCCACAACGGAGCTTCCGCCCTTCAGGCGTTGCAAGAGACGCGGGATGGATGTGGTTGGGTGCAGCCGCAGCAGCAGATGGACGTGGGTCGTGACGATCCCGATGGCGAGCAACTGACTCCGCTCCTGGCGTGCGACGGCCGCAAGAAATCTCTCCAGAAAGCGCGCGACCTGGCCATCGATAAGTGCCGCCCGATCCCGGGTGGTCCAGCAGAGGTGTATATAGATGCGATGACGCATCTACCGAAGTTGCCTGGTTCTCCTCCATCCCACATCACCAGAAATACGCGAGTCAATTCATCCTTAACCCCGAGCAGTCGCTTCAGCGACAGAATAGCCGAGTGGCGGGTTTAGCCGCCGAACGAGGGGCCCCGGCCTTCACCATAACTACGCGAGCCGGTTCATCCGTAACCCCCGAACAGTCGCTTGAGCGACACAATAGCCGAGTGGCGGGTTTAGCGGCCGAACGAGGGGCCCCGACCTTCACCATAATTAGCGAGCCGGTTCATCCGTAACCCCCGAACAGTCGCTTGAGCGACACAATAGCCGAGTGGCGGGTTTAGCCGCCGAACGAGGGGCCCCGGCCTTCACCATAACTACGCGAGCCGGGTTCATCCGTAACCCCCGAACAGTCGCTTGAGCGACAGAATAGCCGAGTGGCGGCTTCAGCCGCCGACATGAGCCGGCCTTACCCGCGGACACGTGACGGATCGAGCCCAAGTCGGCGGCTGAAGCCGCCACTCGGCAACTGTCGCTGAAGCGACTTCGGAGCCAAATCGTGTTGGATGCCATCCCGCGATCGCGGGTACCGGTCCGCCCCGTCCGCCCCGTTCGTCTTATCTTCCCTCCACTATGCGGTCCCTCCCGCTCTCACTGTACCTCACAGCTCTCTGCCTCTGCCCGGCGCAAATCGCGTCGCCCCAGGCAACACCCACCGTCGACAGCGCGGTCTCCATCCCGATGCGCGACGGGGTTGTGCTTCGGGCTGACGTCCTGCGGCCGAGTGGGCCCGGTCGGTTTCCGGTCCTGGTGTATCGCACACCGTATGATCGGGCGGATGCGGCTGATGCGACCGGCCTGGCGAAGAAAGCAGTCCAACGCGGCTACGCCGTCGTCCTGCAGGATGTGCGTGGACGCTACGGCTCCGATGGGACCTTCACCGCCTACAGCCAGGAAGGCAAAGACGGATACGATACGATCGAGTGGGCAGCGCAACAGCCGTGGTCCAACGGCGCTGTCGGCAGCTTCGGTCTTTCCTATCCGGGTGCCGTCCAATGGCTCGCGGCGGTAGAGCATCCGCCGTCGCTCAGGGCGATGGTGCCGGCGATGACCTATGCGACACCCGAGACCTTCTGGTACTCCGGCGGGGTCTGGGATGGATCGTGGCTCGACTGGACCTGGTTCAACATCGCGCCGGACCTGCGACGTCGCCTCGGCGTCCCTGGAGCACAGACCTCAGAGCAAGCCGCGAAGCAATGGGAGACCGACCGCGACCGGCTCCGCAACTACCGGCCGCTGTCCACTCTGCCTGACTTCGAGGGTGTTGCCCCGTGGTATTACGAATGGATGCGCCATCCGCCGCGCGACTCGTGGTGGAAGTGGGCAACCCTCGAAGGCAAGTACTCCGCCGTCAGCGCCGCGGTGCTCAACATCTCCGGGTGGTTCGATGAACCGTACGGGCCCTTCGGGGCGGTCACCAACTATCAGGGATTGGTGACTTCGCGAGCCGCCGGTGATCCGCACACCAAACTCATTCTTGGAGCCTGGACTCACGGTGTCGCCGCGGTCCAGCGGGAGAAAGCAGGAGACCGCCTGTTCGGCTCGGATGCGGCAATCGACTACGATGAGACCGTCCTTCGCTGGATGGATCGCTATCTGAAGAACGAGGAGAATGGCCTCGACAGCGATCCTTCTGTAAGAGTGTTCGTGATGGGTGCGAACGCCTGGCGGACCAGTCAGGTGTGGCCCTTCGAAGGAACCAGGACCGACACGCTGTTCCTCGCCCCGAGCGTGGATTCCAAATCGAATGGCCGCCTCGGGCATGGCGAGTCACGGTTGTCCGGAAGCAGTACAGTACGGTCCGATCCTGCCCAACCCCTGGCCGATCCTTACGAGGGACGGGCCGGCGTGCACGACTACGCTGCCCTGACGGGTCGCCCCGACATCGCCGTCTTCGAGACCGCACCCTTCAAGGCTGCGGTCGACGTGATCGGGCCCGTAGTTGCGGAGCTATCGGTCGGGAGCACACTGCCGGACTTCGATGTCTGGGTCCAAGTGTATGATGTCGCCCCGGAGGGCCAGACCTGGAACCTGACCACGGCCGGGAGCGGGCTCCAACGAGCCAGCTATCGCGACGGAGGACCGGACCGTAAGCCGTTGCAGCCGGGGCAGATCGTGAGTCTCAGACTGGATCGCCTGTATACCGCGAATCGGTTTCTCCCCAGCCACCGCCTTCGCATCGTAGTCTCCACCGCGTTCACTCCATGGTTCTCAGTGAATCCGCAAACGGGAGAGCTGGAGCTCTTCTCCAGCGGGGCTCGCGGGGGAGACGTGGTGATTCATCACTCGAAAGAACACCCATCCCGCCTGCTACTTCCCGTAGTGCCCTGATCAGGTTCTTTTTCAGCCGTCAAGCTCAGTACGTGCATACAGGTGCCAGATGTCCCTCGCTGCCTTTCATCCCGCCGTTGCCCGCTGGTTCCAGGAACGCCTCGGTGAACCAACCCCTGTCCAGACAAAAGGATGGGAGGCCATTCGCCGGGGAGAGGACACTCTCATCACGGCCCCGACGGGGTCAGGCAAGACCCTCGCCGCCTTTCTGATAGAGCTGGATGAGCTGCTGCGAGAGTCGCTGAGCGGTGCCCTGCCGGACGAGACCCGCGTGGTCTACGTCTCTCCTTTGAAGGCGCTCTCCGCTGACATCCACAAGAACCTCGCCGAGCCTCGGCGCGAGATTCGCCGATTGGCGGAGGAGATGGGACACGGCGAGGTCAAAATCACCGCTGCGGTTCGCAGCGGCGACACTCCCGCCTCGGAGCGGGCATCGATGCTCCGAACCCCGCCCCACATTCTCGTAACCACACCGGAATCGCTCTACCTGCTTCTCACCGCAGAACGAAGCCGCAAGATGCTGAGCACGGTGCGGACGGTGATCGTGGACGAAATCCACGCCGTGCTCGACTCGAGGAGAGGTGCCCATCTCGCGCTGAGCCTGGAGCGCCTGGAGCACGTCGCTGGACGCAAGCTGCAGCGGATCGGCCTGTCGGCCACCGTGAACCCTGTGGAGCTGGTAGCCGATTGGCTCGTCGGTTCGAACCGCCGAGCCGCCGAGGCGCGACCGAGCGACCCTCGGGAGCGCGACAGCGCGACCCGGGAGCGAGGAAGTCCTTCAGGGCCGAGCCGCCGAGCGACAATCATTAACGAGGGCCACCGCCGAGCCTTGGACCTCGGGCTCGAGCTGCCGGGTTCTCCCCTTGAAGCTGTCATGGCGGGCGAGGTGTGGCTGGAGATCTACGACCGGCTCACCGACCTCATCAAGCAGCATCAGACAACCATCGTCTTCGTCAACACCCGAAAACAGGCGGAACGGGTAGCTCGCCACCTGGCCGAACGGGTAGGAGAAGAGCTGGTGACTGCGCATCACGGCAGTCTGTCGAAGGAGTTACGGCTCGCCGCGGAGGAAAAGCTCAAGACCGGCAAGCTCAAGGCACTGGTCGCCACCGCCTCATTGGAGCTGGGAATCGACATCGGGCATGTGGACCTGGTGTGCCAACTCGGCTCACCGCATCGGATCGCTGCCTTCCTGCAGCGGGTCGGTCGGAGCGGCCATACGGTGGCCGGCACGCCTAAGGGACGGCTTTTCCCACTGAGTCGCGACGACCTGGTTGAGTGTGCCGCCCTCCTGCGCTGGGCCCGCGCGGGCGTCCTGGATCGGCTCTGGGTCGTCGAGCACCCCGCGGATGTCCTCGCCCAACAGATCGTCGCGGAATCCGCGGCGGAAGACTGGGCCACCGACGATCTCTTCGATTTGGTACGTCGAGCCTATCCCTACCGTGGGCTGAGTCGTCAGGAGTTCGACCAGATCGTCCAGATGGTCGCTCAGGGATTCACCACCCGTCGAGGGCGTCGCGGAGCCCTGGTTCACTATGATGGAGTAAATCAGAGACTTCGCGGCCGGCGCGGTGCCCGGATGCTGGCCCTGACTTCCGGCGGCGCCATTCCGGAAACCGCGGACTATCGAGTCTTGCTGGAGCCTGAGGGAACCTTCATCGGCACGGTGAACGAGGACTTCGCCGTCGAGAGCATGGCGGGAGACGTGTTCCAGCTCGGCAACGCCTCGTGGCGCATGCTCCGAATCCAGGCGGGGACAGTGCGAGTCGAGGATGCACACGGCGAACCACCCGGAATTCCATTCTGGCTTGGTGAAGCGCCGGCGAGGAGCGATGAGCTCTCTGCCGCGGTCGCCGAGTTGAGGCGCGAGGTGGAGAAGAGCTTGGGTGATCGGGCAGCTGCAGAGCAGTGGTTAGCAAGCGAACTGGCGGGCAACGCGAACCGGTCGTCAGACGTCGTCCGCCCCGACCGCCCGGTCCGACCCGACCGTCCTGTCCGACCCGACAACCTCCGCCGCGTTCCAAATCATCCACTATCTCGCCGACGCCCATCGGATTCTCGGTGTCCTGCCAACGCAGGATACCGTGATCGCCGAGCGGTTCTTCGACCAGGCCGGTGGAATGCAGCTCGTGATCCATGCGCCATTCGGCAGCCGGATCAACAAGGCGTGGGGTCTGTCTCTCCGCAAGCGATTCTGCCGCAGCTTCAATTTTGAGTTGCAGGCGGCTGCCACCGAGGACGGCATCGTACTCTCACTAGGGCCGCAGCATTCATTCCCGCTCGAGAACGTCTTCGATTTCCTCCACCCGGCGTCGGTGCGCGACGTGCTGGTCCAGGCCCTGCTTGATGCGCCCCTGTTCGGCACCCGGTGGCGCTGGAATGGCAACATCTCCCTGGCGATCCCCCGCTATCGCGGCGGGAAGAAGGTTCCGCCCCAGATTCAGCGCATGGAGGCAGATGACCTCCTCGCCGCGGTGTTTCCCGACGCGGCGGCCTGCCTCGAGAATATCGCGGGCGACCGGGAGATCCCCGATCACCCCCTCGCCTTACAGACCATCACGGATTGCCTTACGGAGGCGATGGATCTCGATGGTCTGATCAAGGTTCTCGAACGCCTTCGCGCCGGCGAGATCAACTGCGTTGCCCGAGACTTGCCGGAACCTTCGCCTCTCAGCGCCGAGATCCTGAACGCTCGACCGTACGCCTTCCTCGACGATGCCCCGCTGGAAGAGAGGAGAACCCAGGCGGTCTATACCCGTCGCGCCTTCGAGCCGTCCTCGGCAGACGATCTCGGTGCTCTCGATCCACAGGCGATCGAGAGAGTCCGGGAACAGGCCTGGCCCGAGGCGGAGAACGCCGATGAGTTGCATGATGCGCTACTGACTTCGGGGTTCATTTTAGAAAAAGAGGCGACGGACAGGGCGGGCGGGGCGGACGAGGCGGTCAAGACGGACAGGGCGGTCGGAACAACTGATGGTTGGGACGGCCTGTTTCACGAACTCGTTCAGTCCGGGCGGGCGCATCGCCTTATTGTCGAGACCGTGGGGTCTGCACTCTGGTGTGCCACAGAGCGGCTGTCCGAAATGCAGAGTGTTCATAATGAGTTGTTGACCGCCCTGCCCGCCTCGACCGTCCCGTCCGTCTCGTCCGACCTGACGCCCCCGACTCGCGAAGACGCGATTCGCGAGCTGCTACGCGCCCGCCTGGAGATCGTCGGACCCACCACCGCCGCCGAGCTGGCGAGCACGCTGGGTGTGAGCGAAGGAGATGCCGACCTCGCACTCGCCGCGCTGGAACGGGAGGGAGTCGTACTCCGCGGCCGGTTCACTCCGGGAGCCACGATTCTCGAGTGGTGCGACCGCCGGCTGCTTGCGCGGATTCACCGCTACACCCTGGATAGGCTCCGGGCGGAGATCGAACCCGTTAGCGCCGCCGACTTCATGCGCTTCCTGTTCCGGTGGCAGCGGATAGATCCGGAACATCGAGTGTCAGGCCTCGAGGGCCTGGCGAGCGTCCTTGAGCAGCTCGACGGTTTCGAGGTTCCGGCCAAGGCGTGGGAGCCCGACGTCCTGGCCGCGCGCTGCAGCGAGTACGATCCCGCGTTGCTCGACATGCTTTGCCTCACCGGCCGTGTCGCCTGGGCTCGGCTTTCGGCTGGAGGCAATCCAGCTGCACGTCCTGCGAGCCGTCCCATTCGATCAACGCCCGTGGCACTCCCGCTTCGTCAGCATCTAGGCTCCTGGCTGGCGATCGCGCCAACGGCCGAAGCGCCGGCGCTTTCGTCCTACGCTCAGGATGTGCTCGCAGTGCTGAGTCGGCGCGGGGCATCGTTCTTCACCGATCTGACCGCAGGCTCCGGCCTTCTCGCGACCCAGGTCGAACAGGCTTTGGCCGAGCTGGCCGCTGCGGGACTGGTCACCTCTGACAGCTTCACGGGACTTCGTGCCCTGCTTACTCCATCTGATCGTCGCAAGCCGCTGGTGACCCGTGCCGCCTCGCCCGACGTGCGGCGCCACAGAACGGTCAACTTCGGGATCGAGGGGGCAGGCCGCTGGAGCCTCCTTCACCCTGATGCGAATAGCCGAGCCGCCGAGCCGCCGAGCCGCCCAACCGCCGAGGTCGAGCTCCTCGCCCTCACCCTCCTCGCTCGCTACGGCGTGGTCTTCCGGAGACTGCTCGCCCGAGAAAGCCTCACCGTCCCGTGGCGCATGTTGCTTCAGGTCTATCGCAGGCTCGAGGCGCGGGGGGAAATTCGCGGAGGCCGGTTTGTAGCCGGCATGCAGGGAGAGCAATTCGCGAGGCCAGAGGCGGTGGCCCAGCTACGCGCGGTCCGCCGGGCCAAAGAGCACGTTGAGCTGGTCGTGCTCTCGGCAGCGGACCCGCTGAATCTCACCGGCCTCGTCACACCCGGCGACCGGATCTCCGCGCTGGCAAGCAACCGCATCGCCTGGCGGAACGGAGTTCCGGTCGCGGCCCTCGAAAGCAACGAAGTCCGCTGGTTGCGCGACGACGTAAACCCGGAGGACCGGCTCGAGATCGAGCGAGCCCTGGCCCGCAAGCGCATCAGCCCGGCGTTAAGGGGCTATCTCGGCATGACAGGGTGAATCGTTTTCTACTCGTACCGCAGGGCAACCATCGGGTCCACCCGCATCGCCCGTCGCGCCGGAATGAGAGTCGCGAGCAGGCTGGTCAGTGCCAGCGCCACCATCACACCGACATACATCACCGGGTTCTTGGTGTTCACCTGGAACATCACCAGCCCCAGACCCTTGGCGAGGAAGAACGCCAGCACCACGCCGCAGGTCAGTCCGATCAGGATTTGCAGACCGCCCTGACGAAGGAACATCCGCAGCACATCCCGCGCGCTGGCACCGAGCGCCATGCGAACTCCGATCTCCCTGGTCCGCCGGGATACAGAGAAACTGACGACACCGTACACCCCGACGGTCGCCAGCAAGAGCGCGGCACCGCCGAACACCATGAAGAGCGTACCGAAGACGCCGTAGAACCAGCCGTTCTCGCTTGATGGCCTCCGTGGAGCGTGCGGACGAAATAGATCGGCTGGTCGGGATCGATGCTGCTCACGACTCCCTGCACCGGATTGGCGAGGCTGTTCGGATCTCCCGGTGCAACGACAGCGAGGCTGACGAAGCGGTAGTCGCTTTGGCCGAGCGGGGTAAAGACCACGGTGCCGAGCTGGTCATCGTCGTCGGTGCCGTCATACCAGACATCGGGTACCACGCCCACGATCGTGAGCCACGGCTCCTTCGAGTCCGCCTGACCGATCCGGATCCGGCTGCCCAAGAGCAGGCTGGTCTCCCAGGTGTTTGTGCACGAATCCCCGGGAGACCACGGCAACCGGCAAGGTGCCACCGATATCGCCCGGGGTGAGGAGGCGCCCTTCGATCGGCTTCACCTCGAAGGTCTCGAACCATCCCGGCGTGACCGCGACCCGTCCGCGTGCTCGGGATAGTCACGCTCGTTGGCGTAGGTCTTCCCTTCCAGCGCGAAGTTCTGCGTTCCATCCCTCGAGTCCCGGCAACGCGGTCATCAGAGCGACCCCTCGCTGGCCGGGAATCCCCTCCAGCTTTTGCTCGAGGTTGGTCCAGAATCGGGCCCGGCTGGCCGAGTCGGGATAGGTGGCGTCGAACAGTCCCGACCCTGGCCGTGAAGACGTTGCTGGTCGGGACGCCGTAGTCGAACCGGGACAGCTGAACCACGCTCTGAATCATGAACCCGGCGCCCACCAGCAACCCGCCGGAAAGCGCCAGCTCCGCAATCACCAGACCGCGGCTGAACTTACCGATCCGAAGCGAGGAAGATCCCCGGCTCTCATCCTTGAGCACATCGTTGAGGTTGGTGCGAGTCGCCTGCAATGCCGGGATGACTCCGCTCACCAGAGCCGCGATCAGGGTGACACCGGCGGTAAAGGCGAACACGACGCCGTCCAGCTTGATGTCAACCCAGAAGGGTGCACCGCTTCCCTGCATCGAATCCACGAACCATCGCACGCCGAAGGCGGCGATCACAATGCCGAGCAACGAACCGATCGTTGCGAGCAGGAGCGATTCGGTCAGCAGCTGGGCCACGATCCGGCGGCGGCTTGCGCCCAGGGCGGTGCGGACGGCGATTTCCTTGGTTCGGGTGGCGGCGCGCGCCAGCAGCAGGTTGGCCACGTTGGAGCAGGCGATCAGCAGAACCCCGAAGACCGCAGCCATCATGGTCCACAGCATGATGATCGGCTCTTCCCCGATGTACTCCTCGGTGAAGGGCTTGACGATCGGCGTGACTCCTTCGTTTTCCTTGGGATGGTCCTGAGCGATGCGGGCGCAGATGGTCTCGAACTCGCGCTTCGCCTGAGCCATCGTCACTCCGGGCCTGAGCCGGCCCATGACCTCGAGCTCGTCACCTTCACCCCAGGGAAGCGCCGTGGGGTCCATGGTCCTCGGCAGCCACAATTGCGACAATGGTGGGGAAGAGGAAACTTGCGAGGCATGACACCCACGACTTCGCGGACCACGCCGTTGGCCCGAATGGTCTTGCCGATGATGGCGGTGTCTCCACCGAAGCGATTCTGCCAGATGTCCCAACCGATGATGGCGACCGGCGGAGCCCCAGGCCGGTTGTCGTCTTCGGTAAACAGCCGTCCCCGAAGGGGCTGAACCCGGAGCAGCTTGAAAGCGGATGCGGTGATGAACCCGCCCTGGAAACGCTCGGGTCCCCCTTGCAGCCCGCTTACATTGATCGTTCCCTCGGTCCAGGCGGCGAGGTCCTCGAAGCTCTTCTGCTGCTCCCGCCAGGCGGTGAAATCGCTGACCGGAACGCCGTAGCTGTCGACGCCGCGACTCGGGCGAGCTCGCTCGAGGTGAAGGATCTGGCTGGCATGCTCGAAGGGCAGCCCCCGGAGGATGCCGCCCCACATGATGCTCCACATCGTGGTAGTGAAGCCCAGGCCCATGGCGAGGGCGAGGATCGAGATCATGGCGAGGCCGGGATGCTTGGTCAGCATCCGAAAGCCATGCTTCAGGTCGGAGAAGAAGGAGCCCATCTTTTCACTCCGGAGCTTTTCGGGGATGTGACCGGCCTACGGCGCCTCACCAGACAAGGTTTCAAGTAGGAACCCGTGATGGATTCGACCCCGTTTCGCCTGTTCCTTTTGTCCCCCGCTCACTGCGGCGGGAAACGCGCCCAACTCCTGGTCAATGGTAGAGGGCGCTTCCCGTTGGCGGCGCGGCTGAGGGCCGGGGAACCAGTCACCCTTGGTGAGACGTTCGCCTTCCTGAGCGGCCTCTACTTCAGAGGCAAGTTGACCTACGCTCGGCACTTCGGCCGGGCACCGTCGGGACACCCCGCGGTCCTGGTCATCACCGCCAATAACGGGCTGGTGCCCGCCGAATCGAGCGTCACCATTCGTGAGCTCAAGGGGTTCGGGACCGTGGACATCGATTCAGACAACCCACGCTACCGAAAGCCGTTGCAGCGCGACATTGCGAGGCTGCGCGAACTGAACGGAGTGGAGATCGTCCTGCTCGGCAGCATCGCGACCGGCAAGTATGTGGACGTGCTGGCGGAGTCGTTGGGCGACCGGCTGTTATTCCCCGGGGATTTTGTGGGACGGGGAGACATGAGCCGCGGAGCCTTGCTCCTTCAGGCGGCCAGGAAGGGCACCGAGCTCAAGTATGAACCGGTACTCGGCGCAATTCGGACCGGCAGGCGGGCACCACGCATTGCGTCAGGATGATCCCCATGGCTCCGACACAAGTAGGGAAGATCCTGGCTGGAGCGGCTCAAATGAGTCGCCGACTCGATAGGCGTAAACTGGTTGGAAGCAGAACGCCGGCCCGGGTCTGTTTGACCGAGCCGGCGTTCGTCTTGCGGCAAAGCCGATCCTAGGTCAAGGCGCGCCGCAGGAGCCGGCCGCGACGCTTCCCCTCCCGCACAACAATGTTCTTGGTGGCAATCAGTTTCTTCGTGGTCATGATTGCCTTTTCCACCCGGCGCGAGTGTGCCACCGCATCCCGCAACCGCCGTAAGTCCTTCTCCAGCCTGTAGCGTTTGATCTGTCTCGCGATGTCCTTCTTATCCCTCTCGAAGTCTTTGAGCTGCGCCTTGGCCAATTTGGTAATTCGGGCCCAGCGCGTCTCGAATGACTTGATGCTGCGCAGTTGCATGACAGTACCCTCTCCTGAGAAAGATTCTGAGTTCAGATACTCTGCCAGCGCCTACCAGCCCGGTGAGACCACCATCTCTCCCCGGGGTTCTTGAAATGTAGCCGGCTTGAATCTGGACGTGGATTAAAGCGCCAGCGGCTTCGGAGTGCGGGCGAGTGAGCGTTCACCGGATACGAGGGCGCGGAAGCTTCTCAGGAATGAGGAAGCGCGGGAGCCGCCGGGAATCAAGTTGGATCTGCAGCGCACCATCGCCGAATAGAGTGCATCGGCGCTCTTCCACCGGCCTTTCGGGTCACGGACCAGGCAGCGGTCAACGATCGAAGCGAGATCCGCCGGAACATCGGGAGCCAGTTCGCGGAGTGGAGCAGCGTTGCGAGCAGTCCGTTGAGCCGCGAGCGAGATCGCCGACTGACCAGTGAAAGGCAGCCGGCCGGCCAGCATACGATACGCAACGAGCCCCAGGGAGTAGATATCGGTCCGGAAGTCTGCTTCCCAGGATCCCAGCGCCTGTTCCGGAGACATGAAGGCCGGCGTGCCGAACCCCTTCCCTACTTCGGACCGGGAATGGTCCGATGTCCGGAGCGTCGCGATACCGAAATCGGTAAGGAAGGGCCAATCGTCCTCGTCCTGCATCAGGATGTTGTCGGGCTTCACGTCCCGATGGACCACGCCATGACGGTGAGCATGGGCCAACGCATCGGCAACCGGAATAAGAATTGAGAGCGTCCGCGTCGGGCTCAGCCGGCCGTCAACGCCCAGCCGGTCGGCGAGGGAGCGGCCGGGGATGTAGCGCATGATTGCGAGCGCGAGGCGGTTGTGATGAACGAACTGGTAACAGGGAACGATGTGGGGATGCTCGAGCTCGGCGGAGATCAACGCCTCTCGCCGAAAGCGCTCGCGATTCTCTACTGAAGCGCCCTGAGCCGGATCCAGCAGTTTGAGGGCGACCCGGCGGCCTTCCTGCCGGTCGAGGCCGAGGAGGACAACGCTCATGCCACCGCGCCCCAAGGGACGGATGACATCGTACCGATCGCCGGTGAGGAGAGAAACCCCTCGACGACAGGCTTCGAGCTCCAGGGGATCCATCCCCTGATCGAGTGCAGGTGCGGCGACTTCCATTGAACGGTCCAGATTTGGGGTGACCGTTCGGGGGATGGCAGGGAGTGTGCCGCACGTTTGCTGTGGATTCCGTCGAGGCAGCAACGACTTAGCCGAGGACCACTGACCAGCTTGACCGGTTCCGGGAAATCGGATCCCAGAACCGGACGGCGTGACCGCGATGTTACTTGGGTGGACCTTCCGGAGTCACGTAAGCCGCTGTAATCCCGCCATCCACCCGGAAATCGGCTCCGGTCACGAACGAGGACTCATCGGAGGCGAGGAAGACCGCGGCCTGGGCGATCTCCCGGGCCTCCCCGAAGCGTCCCATGGGGATGTGGACCAGCCGCCGCTGACGTTTCTCTTCGGTGGAGAGGAACTTCTCGAGCAGTGCGGTGCGGACCGGACCGGGAGAGAGCGCGTTGGCCCGGATTCGCTCCCGGGCGTGGATGATCGCGATTTCCCGGGTCATGGAGAGGACCGCGCCCTTGGACGCGGTGTAGGCAATCTGCGGAGTAGCGGCGCCGAGGGTCGCAACGAAGCTGGCCACATTGATGATGGATCCCCCGCCGGCCTCCCGCAGGTAGGGAATGCCCGCCCGGCAACAACGCGCCACGCCTTTGACGTTGATGTCCAGCACCAGATCCCAGATTTCGTCCGGGGTGTTCACGACGCCGTCGTCGTCACCCGGAGAGACACCGGCGTTGTTGTAGAGAACATTGATCTTGCCGAACGCCTTCTTGGCGCCAGCGTAGAGAGCTTCTACTTGCGAAGTCGAACGCACATCCCCGGGGATGAACACCGCCTTGCCGCCGGCTTTCTGGATTTCACCCACGACCTGCTGGCCGGCGTCCGCGTTCACATCGTTCACCACCACCGCGCACCCTTCCTGTGCGAAGAGCCTCGCGGCTTCTGCGCCGAGCCCGGCACCGGAGCCGGTGATGACGGCGACCTTGGTTTCGAGTCGGGGCATGCTCAGGGGTCAGGGATCAGGTGTCAGGGTGTTAGGGGTCAGAGGTACTGATTCCTTCTCACTTCTCACTTCTCACTCCTCACTCCCACTCCTCACTTCTTACGCCCTTTCAAAATTCCGCTGCAGGTCCAGGTCGGTCACCCGCTTGTCGTACACCGCCTGCTCCTGGAGTGCCGTGTTCACGTAATGGTCCACTACCGTGTCTCCGAACGCGGCGCGAGCGGCCTTGGACCGGTCCAGCAGTCCGATGGCCTCGTACAGGGTCTTGGGAACCTCGGGCACCGTGGGATCGGCGTAGGCGTTGCCGGTATAGAGATCTTCCATCTCGAGCTTGTTTTCCAGCCCGTAGAGTCCTGCCGCAATCGTCGCCGCAAAGGCGAGATAGGGATTGGCGTCTGCACCGGGGCAGCGGTTCTCGACCCGGATGCCGTTGGCCGAATGCCCCAGGATCCGCATCCCGCAGGTGCGATTGTCCACTCCGGCCACCAGACGAGTCGGCGCGAAGGACCCTGCCTGATAGCGGCGGTAGCTGTTGACGTAAGGCGCATAGAAGACACTCAACTCGCGGCCCAGTGCCAGCTGCCCCGCGACCCACTGGCGGAGACGGGTGGACATGTGGGCTGGTCCCTTCGGATCCCAGCCCAGTGGTTTCCCGGTCTTCCGGTCCCAGAGCGAGCTGTGCAGGTGGAAGGAGTTGCCGGCGTTGTTGGTGTGCCACTTGGCCATGAAAGTCACCGAGATTCCCTGCAGGGCGGCGAACTCCTTTACTCCGTGCTTGAAGATGCAATGCCGGTCCGCCATCTCGACCGGCTCCTGGTGCGCGAGGTTGAGCTCCTCCTGTCCCGGGCCCCATTCTCCCTTCGAGTTCTCGACGTCGAAGCCCAAGGCGTCGAAGTAACCGCGAAGTGGCTGCAGAAGTTTCTCTTCCTTTGTCGTCTGCAGGATGTGGTAGTCCTGGATGTACTTTCCGATTGTATCCAGATCGTGATAGCGCTTGGCTGCCGCCTGCTCATAGCTGTCGTTGAACACATAGAACTCGAGCTCGGACGCGACCCGCAGCGTGAGCCCCATCGCGTCGGCCCGCGCGACCTGGGCCTGGAGGATCTGCCGCGGAGCCACGGCGAGAGGCTGGTGGCCGCGGCCTTCGATATCTCCCAATACCAGTGCCGTGCGCTCCAGCCAGGGCACCAGCACCAGCGTCTTGGGATCGGGCCGGACCATGAAGTCGCCATAACCCAGCTCCCAGGAGAACGAGTCGTACCCCGACAACGGCTCATTCTCGAGATCACACCCCAGCAGATAATCGCAGCCTTCCCAGCCGTGGCGAGCCTGGTCCAGAAAAGTCCGCGCGGTGTAGCGCTTCCCGGCCAGTCTTCCTTGCTGGTCGGGAAACGCGGTGAGCACGGTGTCCACCGTTCCGGCCTTGGCCATCTGTTCCAGTTTCGAGATGGAGATCGTTTTCACGAAGGGCTCCAGGGTTCAATCGAATTTCGAGTCAAGTTCAGAGTTCCGAGTTCCGGGTGCCGAGTTTCGAATGCGGAGAAACTCGGAACTGGGAACTCGGAACTAACTCGTCTCGAAATAAATGTTCTTCAGCTCGGTGTAGTGCTCCAGCGCGTGCATGCCCAGCTCTCGACCCAGACCGGATTGCTTGAACCCGCCGAAGGGCGCTTGGAGATGGACGCTGGAGGAGGAGTTCACCGATATCACACCGGTCTGCACCGCCTTCGCCACCCGGAGTCCCCGTTTCAGATCATTGGTCCACAACGACCCTGAGAGCCCGTAGATCGTGTCGTTGGCGATAGCGATCGCCTCGGCCTCGGTCTCGAACGGGATGACCACGACCATCGGCCCGAAAATCTCTTCGTCAACGATTCGCATGCCGGGCTTGGCATCCGCAAAAATCGCAGGGCGGAGGTAGAACCCGTCGCCCGCTGGGCGCTCGCCACCACAGACATAGCGGGCTCCTTCCTGACGGCCCAACGACACGTAACTCTCGGTCCGCTCCCGCTGGCTTGCGGAGACGAGCGGTCCCATCTCGGTCTGCTCGTCCAGCGGATCGCCGACCCGCATCGCCTTTGCGACCGACGCCATTGCTTCGACCAGCGCGGGATATGCCTTCTTCTCGACGATGACCCTGGCCCGGGCGCAGCAGTCCTGCCCGGCATTGGCGAACACGGACGAGCAGGCGTGCTTCGCCGCCGTTTCCAGGTCCACATCCGCGAAGATGATGTTGGGTGACTTGCCACCCAGCTCCAATGAGACTCGCTTGATCGTCTCGGCGGCCGTGGCCATGATACGCCGGCCGGTCTCGGTTTCCCCGGTAAACGCGATCTTGGCGATGTCAGGGTGACCGGCCATCTGCTGGCCGATGCGGGCGCCGGGTCCCGGAACGACGTTGAGCACTCCGGGCGGGAGGCCGGCTTCGAGTCCCAGCTCTCCCAGGCGAATGGCGCTGAGCGGAGTGAGACTCGCGGGCTTGAGGACGACCGTATTTCCACTGGCGAGCGCGGGCCCGATTTTCCAGGTCGCGATCACCATCGGGAAGTTCCACGGAACGATCAGCCCGACCACACCGAGGGGCTGGCGCAGCGTGAGATCCAGTCCGGTCTTGGCAACCTGGATCGTTTCGCCGAAGAACTTGTCAGCCGCACCGGCGTAGTACCGCAAAGTGTCGGCGACATGGTTCGCCTCCCACCGCGCGTCGCCGATCGGCTTCCCCACATTGCGGGCCTCAAGCACCGCCAATTCCTCGGCGTGAGTCCGCACCAGATCTGAAAAACGGAAGAGCACGTCGGCCCGGCTGACCGCGGTCCGGCCCGACCATTCGGGAAAGGCCTTCTTCGCCGAGGCTACCGCCTGGTCCAGCTCATCGGGGCCGGCCGATGCCACTTCGGCCATCGGCTTGCCCTTGGCGGGCTCGAGCACGGTGATGGTACCGGCGCCTTTGGGGCGCCGGTCGCCGATCACCAGGGGTAGAACAGTCACAGCTATTGTGCCGGGGCCAGTGCGGCTTCGATCCGGCGCAGTGCATCTTCGTCGGCCTTGCTCGGCCCGAGGAACCGCTTCTTGGCCGACAACTGCCAATACAGCCCGAGAACGACGCACAGACCCAGCATGGTCCACAGCACCAACTCGTTGGGCGGGAGGCTGAAGATCACGGTAATGATCAAAACCCAAACGATGGCGATGAGATTGAGCACCGGCCCCCATTTGCCCAGGTACCAGGGGGCCGTCTCGGCTGTGGCGAACTCTCCCTGGCCCCGCCGCTTATTACGCCAGTTGAGGTAGATGGGGAACATGTACGCCAGGTAGAGCGTGATGGTGCTGATCGAGGTCACCACGTAGAAGGCAGACGCGTAGACACAGATCAGGACGGCCAGAAGGCTCGTGATCACGATCGACCACACCGGGGTGCGATACTTCGGGCTCACCATCTTGATCCGCGTCGATCCGGGCATCCCGTCGTCCCGCGCGAAGGCGTACCACATCCGGCCCATCGACGTGATCGAGGCGAGACCGCACAGCCACATGGCTACACCGATGATGACGGCGACCACGTTGGCGAAGAAAGTCGAAAGATTGTTGTACACGATGTAGAGCACCGGGTAGGCGTCGGCGGCTGTCTCCGCGACCTTCCCCTCCGGAATCGACCAGGTGAGCACCAGCAGCATGATGTATCCGACCACCGCGGAAACCGCGACCGAGAGGAACACGCCCCAGGCCGAGTTGAGCCGTGCCATGACCGTCTCTTCCGCCACGTGGGCTGACGCGTCGTAACCGGTGTAGGTCCACTGGGCCTGCAGAGTGGCCAGAAGGAAGCACAGCACGAATGGGGCGGCCTTGTAGAGATCGGCGAGACCCGGTATCAGCCCGAAGAGCAGCGAAGGATATTTGAAGTTGCCAAACACCAACGCGGGCACCGGAGTCCCGCTCCCCAAGTCGGCCGACGAAGCATCCAGCGGGCTGACCGAGGTGGAAGTCGAGAACATAAACTCGAGACTGTTGTGATGCTGTCCCAAGAACACCAGCAGGACGAAGATCACCGCGACGCCGATGATGTGCCACCACACGCTGAAATCGTTGAGCTTCGCGGTGAGCCGGATCCCGAGGACATTGATGAGTACCTGGGGAATCATTATCAACACCATCACAAACAGCTGGAAATACCAATTGGTTGGAGAACCGAAGACCGGGATTGCGGCATCGGCTGGGACGTTAAAGATCCGAGTAAAGGCGCCGATAATGTAGATCGACGCGGCGACGTTGATGCCCGCGGTGATCGTGATCTGTCCGATCATGTTGAGCCAGGCGGTAATCCACGCCCAGCCCCTGCCGCCCAGCCGGTAGGCCCAGAAGTAGAGTCCGCCCGCCGTAGGATACGCCGAGGCCAGCTCCGCCATTGATGCGGCGACGCAGAGCGTGAAGAGGCTCACCACCGGCCAGCCGATCGTATTGATGACGGGACCCGCGAACTTGAGGCCGTAGCCAAAGAGCAGAATGGCTCCGGTCAGAATCGAAATGATGGAGAACGAGATCGCGAAGTTGGAGAATCCTCCCATTTCCCGGAACAGTTGCTGGGCATAGCCGAGCCTGTGGAGGTCGCGGACATCCTGCCGGATCTGCTCCTCCCGGTCCATCGGTTGCTGGGCCATCGCGCACCTCGGGTAAAGGTGGGCCTAAGGGAGGACGGGAACGAGCGTCGCCACCCTCGGGCCGATACGGAAGTGGGAATAGCTGGGGCGGGGAGAATATCCCGCGCGATTTGGGGGAGGGCAAGAGCGAAGGGGCGAGCGGAGGGGCGACCCTTGTGGTCGCCCGACTGCAATCAACCTGAGGCTAGGACGTCGGCACCGTAATCGGCGGGAGTCGTGATTCGATCGCCGAACGATTGGGTTCCTCCCAGGGCGGTAATTTGAGGCTCTCGCCAAGGCGGCGAGGTTCTTCGTCGAGGGTGAAGCCTGGACCCACCGTGGCTACCTCGAACAGGACTCCACCCGGCTCTCGGAAATAGATCGATGTGAAGTAGCACCGATCGCGCACCTCGGTTACCTGCAAGCCTCGTCGAATGATTTCTTCGCGCAGCTGGAGCTGCTGGTCCGGATCGGCAATGGCGAGTGCGACGTGATGCACGGTGCCGAGGCCATTCGCGGCCGCGGGAGCATCGGGAGCGGCCACGATATCAATTGACCTGCCGGCTCCCGCTCCGTTTATCCCCAACCGAATACGTCCTGCATCCTCGTTCACCTGCTCGAAGCCCAGCAGGTCGGTCATTAATTCGACGGTTTTCGCAGGATGGCGAATCAGAAGCGTCACGCTGTGAAGGCCGCGAATGGCCCGGTCGGGCTTGATCCCGCTTTGCGTCCAGGGGGTCCGTTCATCCCGATCGGCGGTGATCAGCTCGACCTTGAGGCCTGAGGGATCGCGAAAGGCGAGGACCTCGTCGTCGAAACGAGACTCGGCACCTTCCTGGACGACACCCTGATCTCGCAGGCGCGCCTCCCAGAAGGCGAGCGCATCGCGCGGCACCGAGAACGAGGTGGCGACGATCTGCCCCGCACCGTGCACTCCAACCGGCACTCCCCATCCTTTATAAGGGAAGGTGGTCCAGAGGGTACTGGGCCGGCCGGTCTCGTCTCCATAGTAGAAGTGGTAGACGTTGTGGTTATCGAAGTTGACCGTGCGCTTGACCAGTCTCAGACCCAGGGCGCCGCTTGCGAAGTCGACGTCCGCCTGCGCTTCCGCGACGGTGGCAGTGACGTGGTGGAGGCCGAGGATCGGGGGACGCATGCTTCTACAGTACGTGAGTCGGGTGTCTGGAGGAAGAAGGGCGATTAGCTACTCGCCTCCAGCCCCAGTCAACTAGGTACTAGGTACTAGGTACTCAGTACTGCTATCCTTTTCTCCACCTCCTCTGAGAAACCTACGCTGAGCCCAAACCTCGCCCGTCTGCAGTCGGCCCTGGCGGACCGCTACCGGATCGAGCGGGAGCTTGGTCGTGGCGGTATGGCCACCGTCTTTTACGCCTGGGACCTGAAACACGACCGGCCGGTCGCACTCAAGCTGTTGCACTCGGACCTGGCCCACCTCCTCGGTCCCGAGCGTTTCCTCCGTGAGATCCGGCTCTCGGCGCGCCTGCAGCACCCTCACATTCTCTCGGTGCTCGATTCGGGCGAGGTGGGCGGAGCCGGCGACCAGGGCGGAGCACTCCTCTGGTACACCATGCCCTTCGTCGAGGGCGAGACCCTTCGCGACCGCTTACGGCGGGAAGGGCAACTCCCGCTGGATGTGGCTCTGCGGATTACCAGCCAGGCGGCGGACGCCTTGCACTACGCTCACCAGCACGGAGTCATTCACCGCGACATCAAGCCCGAGAACATCCTGCTCAGCGGCAATCACGCGCAGGTGGCCGACTTCGGGGTTGCGACCGCAACCCCCGACGGGACGGAAGGCCCCGTCGACCGATTGACCGAAACGGGTCTCGCCGTCGGAACTCCGCAATACATGAGTCCTGAACAGAGCGCCGGAGAACGGACTCTGGATGCCCGCAGCGACATCTACGCCCTGGGAACTGTGCTCTACGAGATGCTGGCCGGCGAGCCGCCATACACCGGCCCTACACCGCGCGCCATCCTGGCGAAGCGCCTGGCCGAGCCGTTACCCCACCTGCGCACGGTGCGTGACGTTCCGGAGTCGATCGAGGATGCGGTGACCCGGGCGTTGGCGCGGGCTCCAGCCGATCGGTTTGCCACGGCAGCAGAGTTCGGGGAGGCGTTGACGAACAGGGCGGACGGGCGGCGACAGGCGGACAGGGCGGACAGGGCGGACAGGGCGGACCGAGAAGGTCACCGCATTGCGCCTCGTCGTACACTCATTCTGACCGCCCTGATCGCCCTGACCGTCCTGTCCGCCGTCGCAATTTACCTGAGCCGTCGCAGTACCAACCCGTCATCAGCGACATCTGCCTCCGCGGCCGTCCTGCCATTCACCGACCTCAGCCAGGAGAAGGACCAGGAGTACTTCAGCGACGGATTGACCGACGAATTGATCACGGCCCTGAGCCGAATTGATGGCCTCAAGGTCGCCGCCCGGACCTCCTCCTTTCAATTCAAGGATGCGAATGCCGACGTCCGCGAGGTTGGCCGAAAGCTGGGCGTTGCGACGGTCGTCGAGGGAAGCGTTCGAAAGAGCGGGAACCGGCTCAGAGTCAGCGCGCAATTGGTCAGTGCGAAGGACGGCTACGAGCTGTGGTCGGAGAGCTACGATCGGGAGCTGGCGGACGTCTTCGCGGTCCAGGAAGAAATCGCGCGATCCATTGTAGCGGCGCTTCGCGTGAGACTGGGACATCATGCCGACTCGACCCTGGCGGAACGACCCACCGCGGACCTCGATGCCTATGACCTCTACCTGAAGGGTCGCTTCGCCTGGAATCAGCGCACCGGTGGGACGTTGCTGCTGGCATCACAGTACTTCCAGCAGGCCGTGGGAAGGGATTCAGCCTTTGCGCGAGCCTATGCCGGTCTGGCTGATGCAACTCTGCTCCTGCCGCAGTACTCGGGAGTATCACCGAAGGACGCATGGGCGCGTGCCAAGACGGCGGCATTGAAAGCCCTCGCACTGGACAGCACGCTGGCTGAGGCTCGCACGTCGCTGGCGTATGGGACGATGCTGTACGAGTGGAATTGGATCGAGGCGGAGGCAGAGTTCAAACGTGCGATAGCCGCAAACCCGAACTATCCCACGGCACACCATTGGTACGGGGACTTTCTGGCCGGCCGGGGCCGGCTGGACGAGTCGCTCAAGGAGATGCGGCGTGGCCTGGAGCTGGATCCGCTCTCCCGCATCATCCGCACCGAGTTGGCCTGGCTCTATTACCTGAAGCACCTGGACGATGAGGCCAAGACCGAGACCGACTCGGTGGTCCAACTGGATCCAAATTTCGGCCACGTTTATTTCGTTCGGTCGCTGGTCTTTCTCCACCAGCGCGACTACCAGAAGGCTCTCGCCGCCATTGAACGGGGCACGGAGCTCAGCGGGTTCTACGCAGCAAATGCGGTTGGCACAGTCTGGGTCCACGCCGGACAGGGCGATACAGCCGCGGCCAGGAGGGACCTCGCTGGCCTGGAGGAACGGGCGAAGCGCGAGTTCATCCCACCGTGGACATTAGCGGTCGGCTACACCGCCCTCGGCGATAAGACTGAGGCCATCTCCTGGCTGAACAAGGGGATTGATCAGCGGGACCTGTTGATGCCGGAGAACTTCTTCGATCCAATCATCGACCCACTCAGAAACGATCCCAGATTTGCAGAGGTGGAAAGGCGGATGGGACTCAAACCCTAGCCCCTAGCCCCGCCCTTCCACCCCGAACCCCTCAGGGAGCAATCCGAAGGTCGAATGCACCGTTGGTAATCACCATCGGACCGGTAGCACTGCCGCCTATCGCAGGAAGATTGGCCGAGAAAGTACCAGCCACCCTTGTCGCAGTGAGGGAAGTGATCGTCACCGAGCTCGTCGCTCCCGCGCCACCCCAGCAGCAGTTGTTCGCCTGGCCGTCGAGGTGCAGCACCACCCCGGTCTGATCATAGGTATTCCCCGCACTCACCGGCGTCGAGGTAACCAGATTGATCGAAAGCGTGGAATTGGCGACCGTGTTGTCCGTGGTGCTTCCACCCAGCGAGAAGGAACCGGTCGCCAGGTCACCCACCCCAACAACAGTAGCCCCGGTCCAGGCCGCGCCGTTCAGCGTGGCGGTAAAGGTATTGCCCGTATTGTCGCCGGTGGGGAGAGTGAAGGCGGCCGGCAACGCCACGTCGAAGGTGCCGTTGGTCACCGTCTTTACCCCTGGGGCCCCCGAACCGAGCGATGGAGGAGCCACGAACGTGAACGTGCCGGCGATTCGGGTCGAGGTCAGGGTCGTGACATTCACACTGCCGCGATCTCCGGTGAAATCAATGGCATAGATGTTCAGGGTCGCGCCGTTCTTGATGAGGACCGATCCTCCGCCGCCCGGGGTGGTTCCCTGATTCACTCCCAGAGGATAGGTGCCGGTCCCACTGATGAATCCCAGGTACAGCGAAACCGCGATGTAGTCTTGTCCGGTAATCTGGGTACCGGTGATCGTCAGGAACCCTGGGTTTTGCTGGGAGCCGGTGACCAGGACTCCATTCTGGGATGCTGCCCAGGCCTGTCCGTCGATCGTGGCGCTCATCGGACCACTGCCCCCGCCCCCGCCGCCGCCTCCCACCATTCGGACCGGTGCCACTGCTGCCACAGGCGGCGAGGAGGACAAGTAGACCAACCACACTGCTCTTGAGGTAAAGCGAACAAGCGGCCAAGCTTGCGGGACGACGGGGAGTAGACTGACGCATGGGGCCCTCCGACGGGGAACGGTTTCCCCCCATTGCGTGGAAGTCCCGGAAAAACCGTCATCCTCACGGTCTGGTCGCCCGGCAGCGGGCCGCCCGGCGACCGATATATTTGACCCGAGTGAGCTCCGACACCCCACACGACCTCGAAGCCGCGCTGGCCGAGCGGTATACCCTGCGCCACATGTTGGGCCGGGGCGGTATGGCCACGGTCTACCTGGCCGACGACCGCAAGCACCAGCGCGAAGTAGCGGTGAAGGTGCTCCGGCGCGACCTGGCAGCCACCCTCGGCGCCGAGCGGTTCCTCAAGGAAATCCAGATCGTCGCCCGACTGACCCATCCCCACATCCTGGCTCTTCATGACAGCGGAGAGGCGGCGGGCTTCCTCTATTACGTCATGCCGTACATTGACGGCGGATCTCTGCGTCGCCAGCTCGAGGAGCGCCGGTGTCTCCCGCGCGGGGAAGCATTGGAGATCGCCTTACCGGTGGCGGACGCTCTTTCGTACGCTCACCGCAAGGGAATCTTTCACCGCGACATCAAGCCGGAAAACATCCTCTTTTCTCAAGGGCACCCGATCGTCGCCGACTTCGGCATTGCCAAGGCTCTCTCCACCGCCGGCGCCGCCAATCTCACTCGCACCGGATTCCCGCTCGGCACGCCCGGCTACATGAGCCCCGAGCAGGCGGCGGGGATGACCGACCTGGATGAACGGAGCGACGTCTACAGTCTGGCCGTGGTGATCTATGAGATGCTGACCGGCGAGATCCCGGGCCGGTGGCCGACCGAAGACGCGGTGCGGGCCGGCCGTTTCCTCGAGGCGCCTCTGCCCCATCGAACACGACTCGACCAGGCTGGCGTTGCCACCGAGGCGGCGCTGGTGAGAGGGTTGGCTATTCGCCATGATCAGCGGACTCCGACGCCGGCCGAGCTCATGGCCGAGTTGCAAGGCGGGCAGCAGGCGGTTCGGCGGAAGTATCGCGAGGATGAGGTGAAGGAGATCGTAAGACGCGCGTCGGAGCTCGAGGCCTCGAGCCCGACTCAGTCGGGGGCGATGACCATCGGCGGAATTGAGTCCTTGGGGCGAGAGGTCGGGATCGAGCCGTCGGTGGTGCGCTCGGCGGCCAAGTCGCTGGAGAGACGCTCCACCTCGACACCCACCACGCCAGCCCTGGTGAGGGGACTGATCGGCGCGCCGGCGAGCCTCATGGTCGAGCGGATTGTCGAAGGAGAGCTGCCTCCCGATGAATTCCCAACCCTGGTCGAGGAGATTCGCCGCGAGCTGCAGCACGTGGGACAGGTGAGTCAGCTGGGCTGGTCCTTCTCCTGGACCATGACTCGCAGCGGCAATATTCGGCGAGATGTGGAAGTGGCAGTTACGGTGCGCGGAGGACAGACCCGGATCGTCGTCCGGGAGAATCTGGGCCCGCTCATCGGTCTGGTCTTTGGTGCGATCGGCGGGGGAGTTGGAGGGGGCGGCATGGGTCCCATCCTCAGTATCGGCTTCGGGGCGTTTCACCTTCCGGGCGCGGCAGTCTTAGCGATAATCCCAGCCTGGCTTGCCACCGCATACGGGATTGCCCGCAAGGTTTATCGGAACTCGTTCACCAAGCGAGAGGCACTATTCAATGGACTGGCCGACCGCCTTGCGGAGATGACCGAGCAATTGATTCCCCACCGGCCCCAGTTGTGGAATCCGAGGAGAGGGGTGGAGGGGTTGAGGGAGTGAGGGATTTGGGGATTGAAGATTGAAGATTGAAGATTTGAAAATTGGTAATTGAAAAATTTGAAATGGGACTGACTTGATGAGGAAATATCTCCTCGTTGTATCGCTGCTCCTTGCTTCGGTCGGGAGCGTGTGGGGGCAGGACACGACGGCCACCCATGCGGACACTATCCGTGGCTCGATCACGCCGGAGCGAGCGTGGTGGGACGTTGCCTACTACGACCTGCGGGTACGGGTCAACCCGGCCGACAGCACCATTCGCGGCGTGAATCACATCACCTATCGGATTCTCCAGTCCGACAGCGTGATACAGATCGACCTCCAGGTCCCGCTTCAGATCGACAGCTTCGTCCAGCAGGGCCAGCGCCTGCAATACCGCCGGGACGGCGACGCCTTCTTCGTCTATCTGGTGGCGAGACAAGAGAAAGGCGCGCAGCAAACCATCAGCGCCTTCTACTCGGGCCACCCCCACCCGGCCAAGCACGCGCCCTGGGACGGCGGCTTCGTCTGGGCGAGCGATAGCCTGGGCCACACCTGGATCGCCACCGCCTGCCAAGGCACCGGCGCCAGCATCTGGTGGCCCACTAAAGACACCCAGGCCGACGAGCCCGACAGCCAGCGGGTCGTCATCACCGTACCCGACTCTCTGAAGGATGTCTCCAACGGACGCCTGCGGGCGGTCACGTCAAACGGGGACGGCACAACCACGTACGATTGGTTCGTCTCCCAGCCGATCAACAATTACGACATCACGGTGAATGCGGGGGACTACGCGCACATCCAGGACGCCTTCTACGGCGAGGGCGGGCGGCTCACTCTCAACTACTGGCCCCTCAGCTACCACTATTGGACCGCCCAGCGCCAGTTCGCCCAGGTCAAGCCGATGCTGCGCTGCTTCGAGCGATGGTTCGGGCCCTACCCCTGGTACGAAGACGGCTACCAGCTGGTCGAAACCCCGCATCTCGGCATGGAGCACCAGAGTGCCGTCGCCTACGGCAATCACTACATGAACGGCTACCTCGGCAGGGACCTCTCGGGCACCGGTCAGGGAAACGACTGGGATTTCATCATCGTCCACGAGAGCGCCCACGAGTGGTGGGGCAACAGCCTTACCACCGCCGACCTGGCGGACATGTGGGTTCACGAGGGGTTCGCCAACTACGCCGAGGGGTTGTACGTGGAGTGCCTGCGGGGTAAGCAGGCGGGCGCGGAGTACAACATCGGCAACCGGAAAGGGATCCGGAACGACCGGCCGATCACTCCGGCCTACGGGCTCAACCGCGAAGGCTCGGGTGACATGTATCCCAAGGGCGGGAACATGCTTCACACGATCCGCCAGGTCATCAACGACGACGCCAAGTGGCGGGAGATCCTGCGCGGCCTCGCCCAGAACTTCCGGCACCAGATCGTGACGGCGAGACAGGTTGAGGACTACATCGATCAGAAATCGGGAATCAACTTCGACAAGGTGTTCCAGGAGTACCTGACCACGACGATGGTTCCCACACTCGAATACAAGATCGAGGGTGCCACGCTCTCCTATCACTGGGTGAATGTGGTGCCGGGGTTTGACATGCCGTTGAGGGTGAAAACCGGCGCACCAGCGGTAGTGGCAACAGCGGGAACAGGGAAGAAGGGAAAAGGGACAAAGGGAGGGAGAAGGCGAGTCACCGATCCCGACTGGTCATCATCAGACCGACCGAGGAATGGAAGACGGTAAAATTGTCTCTCCAGAATCCGGCCGACTTCCAGGTTGATCCGAACTTCTATGTCGAGGTGAGTCAGGTGGGGGTCGCGGCGCAGTAGGCGGCTCGGAGACAGGAGACGGGAGACAGGAGACGGGAGACGGGAGAAGGAGATGGGAGAAGGGAGACGTGACGGAGAGCGACCTGGAACAGCTGTTTCGCCGCGCGCAGGAAGCGGACCCTGACGCCGCGGAGCAGCTTTTTGCCCTCCTGTATGACGAGCTGCACCGTCTCGCCGAACATCACCTCCACCGGGGGAACTCGGCGCTGACGATCGGGACCACCACCCTGGTTCACGAGGCCTATCTGAACATGGTGGGTCGGACCGACGTGTCCTTTCCGGACCGGCAGCGGTTCTTCGCCTACGCGTCGCGGGCGATGCGCGGCCTGGTCATCGACTTTGCCCGTCGACGCTGTGCCAAGAAGCGGGGAAGAATGCTGGAGATCACGCTCGAGGAAGGCGGCGTAGGATCACCCGAGGTGAAGGAGGCGACTCAGGACCTGCCGGCTCTCAACGAAGGACTGAATCGCCTTGCCGGGCTGGATCCCATGCTCGCGGAGTTGGTGGATCTGCATTTCTTCGGCGGGTTCTCATTTGCCGAAATCGCAACATTGCGCGGCATCTCGGAGCGAACCGTGGAGCGGGAATGGCGCAAGGCTCGCACCCTGTTGTATCGCCTTGTGCGTGAAAGCGGGGAACAGCCGCAGCAGTAGCGCCGCAACGCGGGACCGGTCGGGTTACCGAGGCTGCGACTCCAGAAAGCGATCGAGCTCCTGCCCGAACTCGGCGGCCGACTGGTAGCGTTCGCCGGGCTCTTTGCGAAGTGCCTTGGCAAGAATGTCGTCGAGCTCTCCCACCCCGAGGCTGGCCGGCTTGGTCGAGAGAATGGTGACCATGCACTCCATCGGAGTCGCGGCATCCTCGCTCGTGGGGTGCCTTCCCGACACGAGGACGTAGAGCAGTACACCCAACGCATAGACGTCCGTCGCGACCGTAAGGTCTTCCCCACCTATCTGCTCTGGAGCCGCGTAATGCGGAGTGAGAACCGGTTTGCCCTCGACCGTGAGAGAACGCCTGCCAACCCCTCCCCTGTCCAGGAGTTTGGCGATTCCGAAATCAAGCAGCTTTACGCTGCCGCGGCCGGTGACGAGGATGTTCGAAGGCTTGAGGTCGCGATGAAGGATGTGGTTGCTGTGTGCGTGATCCACTGCGGGCAGCACCTGACGAAACAAACGGACGCGCTCGGTCAGTGAAAAGTGGCTGTCCCGCGCGAACTCGTCGATCGGCTTGCCGTCCACGTACTCCAGCACCAGATATGGCTGACCCGCTGTACTCAACCCGGCGTCGAGGAGCCGCGCGATCCCGGGATGGGCCAGGCGGGCCAGCATCAATCCCTCACGCTGGAACCGTTCCCCACCCTTGGCGCTGAGCAGCCCCGGGTTCAGCAGTTTGACTGCTGCCAATTCATCGAGCTTCCCGTCGCCTCTCCGAGCCAGCCACACCGTTCCCATTCCGCCATAGCCCAATTGACGCTCGAGGCGATAGGCTCCGATCTCCAACCCCTCGAGACTCGGGTGCGGCGTCTCGCCAAGAAAGCCGCTGCGATCGGCCAAATCTTCCTCTGCGAGAAACGCGTTGATTTGCGAAGCGATCGCCGGAGATTGACGGGACAAAGTGTCAATCCAGCGACTGCGCTCGCTCGGAGGGAGATCAAGCACGCGATCAATCAGCGGACCGAGAATCTGCCAGTTACTACGAGTGATGGTCGTCATAGAGGCGCTCTGATCTTTGATCGAAATTCCCCCGCCCAAAGCGACAAACGAACCTGTCGGTCAATCACGAAGGACTGCGATGTAGAAGTAGCACATCAGGAACCGGTTGTGCTCTGGAACCGAGTAGCGGAGGACATCATGACACGCAATCAACTGGTCGGCGAGACGATTGTCATCGCGACGATACTGCTCGCCGCCTGCACCGATCAGACAACGGGACCGGGTTCGGGGTCAGGGAACTCCAAGTCAATCACTCCGGGCCTCACGGAGACCGTCCGTGTCCTGGCTGCGAGCCGGCACATTGGCCCACTGTCATCTCCTCCGCCGGTCAGACCGGCACTCGTCACCTTGGGGCAGGCGCTGGCGTTTGACAAGGTGCTGTCCGGGAACCGGGACATTTCCTGTATGACCTGCCATCTCCCGGCCTTTGGTACCGGCGACGATCGGAGCCTCTCGATCGGACAGGGTGCCACAGGATTAGGACCGCACCGAGTCCACCCTCAAGGTCTCTTCATCCCGCGGAACGCGCCTTCGCTCTTCAACCTGGGTGCCATGAAGTCGCTATTCCTGGACGGGCGCGTCTCGGAGGATTCGCTGGGCCGGTACCATACACCGGCCGGGGCCAGACTTACTCCGAAGATGACGGCGGTATTCGAGTTTGGGGCGCTCTCGGCGCAGCCGTTGTTCCCGGTTCTGTCCCGGGAGGAAATGCGCGCCTTCAGCGGCAACGAGCTGGCGGCGATTCCCGACGATGACATGCGACGCATCTGGACCGCGATCATGGTCCGGCTCGGCGCCATTCCCGAATATCGCAGGATGTTCGAGGCGGCCTACCCGGGGACTCCTTTTGAAAAAATGACCTTCGCCCACGCGAGCAACGCGATCGCGGGATTCCTGACCGACCGGTTGCATTTCAATCAGTCGCCGTGGGACCGGTTTCTCGCGGGAGACAACCAGGCACTCAGCAACGATCAGCTGATCGGAGCCCGGGACTTCCTGAGCCTGCGCTGCTCCATCTGCCACAACGGTCCGGCATTCAGCGATAACCAGTTCCACAATGTCGCCCTGGCCCAGTTCGGACCCGGGAAAGGCAATGGGGACCTCAAGAATGACGACTTCGGCCGCCTGAACGTGCAGCGGGATGATCGCGCAATGCGCTACGCATTCCGGACCTCGCCGCTCCGGAACATTGTCTTGACCGCGCCTTACGGGCACGATGGGGCGTTCTTCAACCTGCGCGACTTCATCGCCCATTACAGTGAAAGCGATCTGAAGCTGAGAACCTTCGATCCGACCACGCTCGAGCCCTTACTTCAGGGAACTTTGGTGAACAATGCGTCGGCCATCCTGGCGACTCGCGACACGATCCTGAACGGGGTGGTGATTCCGGATTCGATCATCGACCACCTGACCACGTTCATGAGTGCCCTGACCGATGATCCGAAACACTATCCGAGCGTGACTCCGGCGCGGGTGCCGAGTGGGTTGCCGGTGGATCAGGCCGTAGGATCGGGTGCCGTAGGGAGGATAAGGAAAAGACACCTCATCCCGAGGAGCGCAGCGACGAGGGACCTTGCCGGCGCGACTTGGGACCTCTGGCCAGAAGCTCATCCTTGGCTCGGCTTTGGAAACCAGTCCTCCGCCAGGTCCAACCACCATGGATTGAGGGACTCAATCAACTGGACCTTCTTGAACCGGGACCAACCTTTGATCTGGCGCTCCCGCGCGATCGCGCGTCGAGCCTCGGAAGTCTCCTCGAAGTGCACAAGGCGCGTCACACGATACTGTCGAGTAAACCCCGGAACCTGTCCATGACGGTGTTGGTGAACACGGCGGACTAGGTCTCGCGTGACTCCGGTGTAGAGAACGCGAGAGTGACTGGCAAGGATGTACACGAAAAATCTCTGATCCTCCATCCAGCCAAACTCAGCACCGAGCCTCACCGGAGGCTCAATTGCGCTCGCAACCCTACTCACTGGAGGCCTACGCTAGGTCCCTCACTTCGTTCGGGATGAGGTATCCAAGGAGCACGGCGGTGATCCTACACAACTCATTTATTGACATAACACTATTGCCAAAAACGAACGTTCGTGCTATTGTAGCGCATGACCAAGGGCGCTCAAACCCGCGAAACCATCCTCGACCACGCCATCCGCCTGGCCAGTGAGACCGGGCTGGAGGGCCTGACCATCGGCACCCTCGCCGATGACCTCAAGCTCTCCAAGAGCGGGCTCTTCGCCCACTTCCGCTCCAAAGAAACCCTCCAGATCCAGGTGCTGGACCATGCTGCCGAGGTCTTCGTCGAATCGGTCGTCCGCCCTGCGCTCAAGGCTCCTCGCGGCGAGCCCCGCCTCCGGGTCCTCTTCGAGCGATGGCTGGAGTGGGGTCGAGCCAGTGAACTGCCCGGTGGATGCATCTTCGCCGCGGCCGGCAGCGAGATGGATGACCGTCCCGGCCCCGTCAGGGATCGCCTGGTCGAGCTGCAGCGTGAGTGGTTCGGCGTCATCGCCATTTCCTTTCTCAAGGGAGTGGTCGAAGGCCACTTTCGGGAAGACGCCGACCCCGACCAGTTCGCGCAGGATCTCTACGGCATCATGCTTGGCTTTCATCACGCGTCCCGGCTGCTTCAGGATCCGGAGGCCGGCCGCCGTGCGCGAAGGGCCTTTGAACGACTACTCGCTGATGCAGCACCCAGTCCCCGCCCCCGCCCCGTGACCCCCAGTACGTCGTGAGCACCATGCGAATCTCCCGTCTGGCCTTCAAGGCCTTGCAGTCGGTCTCACCCGACAAAGCCGCGGCTCTCGCTGAACGTCTCTTCTTCTCGGTCGGACAGACCCGCCTTCCTGCCGACTGTACGGCTGTGCTGGAGGAGGGTACTCCGTTCACCGTTCGGGTTGGTGGAAGAGAGATTGTCGCCTGGTCCTGGGGATGCGGACCCGTCGTTTACCTGGTCCACGGATGGGGGTCTCGGGGAGGACGACTGGCGGCCTTTGTCGCGCCCCTGCTCGCCGCGGGATATCAGGTGGTGACTCACGACGCTCCGGGCCACGGCGCCTCGGGTTTCGGCATGACCTCGATGCCCGAGTTTGCCCGTGCTCTGAGAGCGGTGGATGACGCGGTCGGGCCGGCCTTCGGTGTCGTGGCCCATTCGATGGGAGCTTCCGCCTCGACCCTCGCCATGGCCCAGGGACTCACGGTCTCCCGCGCCGTCTTCCTGGCTCCGGCGGCAAATCCCGCAGCCTACGTTGCGCCGTTCGCCAAGACTTTGGGACTCAAGCAGGAAGTGGTGCGAAGGCTTCGGGAACGGAGTCAGCGTCGCGTCGCCTTCAACTGGGACGATCTCGATGTCCCGTCCATGGCGCGAGGACTCGAAGTGCCCTTGCTCGTGTTCCACGACGACCACGATCGGGTCGTCTCCCCGGCGGACGGGATGGCAATTACGGCCGCGTGGCCCAAGGCGAGCCTCGTCGCAACGAGGGGGCTGGGTCACCGCGGGGTCACCAGCGACCCCGCAGTAATCCGGCAAGCGGTTCAGTTTCTGACGGGAGAGGAATATCCAGAGGCGCCGGCCAGCACATACTCGAGCGCCGAGGAGTTGGAGCGGGAGCTATTCAACCGCGAAGCGAGGAGAGTCTAAGGCGTCGGCTTCCCCGCCCCGGCGGGACCGACCTGGGCGCGACCGATGGTATTCGCGTCGGTCCCGAACCAGATGCTGCGACTCTTGGGATCGAACACCATGTGGCGGACCACCAGTCCGCCACTCTTCGCGATCGGGACCGGAGTCCCGAACTTTTCCGACTTGGGATCGAAGGATACGAACTGATTGGGCTGCGGCCCCGTCTCTACCTGCCACACTCGACCAGTATTGTCCCCGGCCATCGCGTAGGGCCCCGAATTGGCTCCGGACGGATTGGCCCACTCCGAGATCTTTCCGGTGACCGGATCCAGCCGCACCAGCATTCCGCGGGCATAGTCGCCCACGAAGATCTTGTCGTCCGGGGTGATCACGATCCGCCGGGGACGAGCCGAAGGATTGGAGATGGTGTACTCGGTGAGCTTGAAGCTGACGGGGTCCACGGTCCCAATCCGGTTGGCGCCGAACTCGTCGAACCAGGGGCGGCCCTTCGAGTCGATCGCGATTCCATAGGGCCTGGAGCCCGAGGCCGGCATCGGAACGATCCGGAATTTGCCGTCGGACGTGGTGAGCTTCCCGACCGCATTCCCAGCCTGCACCGTGAACCAGATGTCTCCCTTGGAGTCGAAGACCAGCGTATGCGGGTCGCCCAGGTTTTTATCGGGCAGCGGGTAGCGGGTGATGGAGCCGTCGGCCGGATTGAGCTTGCCGATCATGCCGTTCTGATTGCCGGAATACCACACCATCCCGTCCTTGGCGACGATCACGTTGTGCGGATTGGTGCCCGGGTCTATCTCGTAGCGCTTGAACTCACCTTTCACCGGATCGAGCACCGCGACGTAATTGCCCGCCTGACCTACGAACCAGACTCGTCCATCGGGTGCAACTGAGGGATCCCGCGGCCGACTCTCCGGCCAGGGAACGGTCCACTCGGTGAGTTGGAGCCCGGGGTCCTGGGCAAGCAGGAGGCTGGGCAACAGCGTCAGGCCAATGGTCAACGATCGCATGATTGGATCTCCGGGGCAGCTAACTCTCACGAGTTGGAGCGCGGTTGGTAACAATACTGTGCGATACGCGAGAGAGCGATGAAAGTTCCGACCCCAGGAGCATTCCTCTTCTACCTGACCCCTGTTTGGCCACTTTCGACTTGGAGTCGCCGGATGCGCCCAGCTCACTCCTCATCATTGTTCACCCGGTTCGCCAAGGCCACATCCCGGCTAGCCGGCCGTCCCCTCACCTTCGCAGGGGCGGTGGCCGTGATACTGGCCTGGCTGGTGACCGGCCCCCTCTTTCAGTACAGCGATACCTGGCAACTCGCCATCAATACCGGAACGACCATCGTCACATTCCTGATGGTCTTCCTCATTCAGAACACCCAGAACCGCGACGCCGAAGCGGTTCAGGTCAAGCTTGATGAGCTGCTCCGCGCAACGACAGGGGCGCACAACGCTCTCCTGGACCTTGAGGAACTCGAGGAGCAGGAGCTGGATAAGATCAGGGCCACCTACACGCGCCTGGCCCGAACTGCCCGGGAACATCTGCGCCGCGGGACGGCCGACACGGGAAGCCCGGAGGCGTCCTGAACGGGACGGGGAACGAGGAAAGGGCTCCTCACCGGCATGGCGAAAACCTGCAAGAACATCGTGAGGAGTGAAGGAGTGAGGAGGTGGGACGTGAGGGACGTGAGACGTGAGATGTAAAGGCGCAGGTGGGAGAGCTACACCTCATCCCGAGCGCAGCGAGGGATCTACCGTCCCGACCTAGACGCCAAAGGCAAGGGCACTAGATCCCTCGCTGCGCTCGGGATGAGGTGTTGGTCTCGCTCCTGCAACGTTTCATGTTCCCCGTTCATCGTTCGCCCTCTTGTGACCCTCCGTCTGTCGCTACACCTTGGGGCCAAGCTCCCAACCCAGGAAGGTCCCCCATGAAATCGCTCCGCCTCGGCCCGCCACTTGGCGTGGCCGCTCTACTCTTGCTCTGCTCCACCGCCACTGTCGGGTGCCAGCAAACCACGGGACGCCCTCCCGACGCGGTCATGCTCAAGCGCATCGCCGAGGCGGTCGATGGCGACCGGAGCGGAGGCACGGTGTATGTGGTCGCAGGATACGATCCGGCGAACCCGATCGTCGGGGTGTTTCACGACCCCAAGTCCGCGACAGGCGCGGCGTCCAAGGCAGGCAATGGCGCTACGGTATTCGGTCCCTATCAGGCGGCGCTGGATTCGACCATCGCTCAAACCATGACCTGCGTCCATATAAAGACGTCGGTGATGAGCGTCCGCTGCGTCCCGCCGGGCAGGACGACCCAATTCAGCGATATCGCTACCATGACGCTCATGATCACTCGCACCGACGGCGGGCGAGACAGTGTCCCCCTGCCCCAAGGCGCGGATGCCATTTTCCTCGGCGGCCCGGCTTTGGACAAGTTCGTCATACCTTACTACGTGAGACTCGTCGGTCTTACGGCGACAACCGATATGCGGAACGGATTCGGCAGGCCCTAAGGAGTGAGGTCTGGCCCCAGCTCCTTGAACCAGGGAGAGCGAACAATCTGATCCCGTGAATCGGGGTCACTCCTGAGTTCCTCCCGCAATAGCGCGAGCGCTTCCTCCCGTTGACCCAGGAGCAGATTGACGTACGCCTCCTCGGTTCGCACCTCGGTTGCCGGATGCGCCGCCGAATCGGCGTGAACCCTTGCGACGATAGCGCGGGCGCTGTCTTTCATACCGGCCCGCGCCGCCGTCATCGCCGCCACCATCCGGAAATAGCTCCACTGGCTGCTGAACATTCCGATCGAGTCTTGCTTCTCGATGCTCTCGATCTCCTGCCACGCCTTTCCCACGTCGCGACGATTCTTTCCGGTCCAGCCGAGGAGAATGAGGCGACAGGTCTGAAACCGGGGATCGCCGGCGTATCGGCTGATCCCCATCTGACACCAGCGTTCCGCGTCGTCGAACTTCTGCAGGTTGAGCGAGGCGAAGAAGAGGAGGCTCACCACCGCGCGGACTTCGACCAGATAGGCGTCGCGGTTGAGCGCGGTCTCCAGCGCCTGTGCCGACACGGTGAAGCGCCCATCGGTGTAGAGCAGCTCGCCGAGTGCGTACCAGCTACGGGCATCATCCGGTCGAGCATCGAGGGCCGCGCGAAGATCGGCTTCGGCCTGACGCTTGAGGGTGTCGGTGCCTGTCATGTTCGGGGAGGTTGCCAGCCATTCCCGTGCGTACCCGCGCAGCGCCAGCGCCTGTTCCCCACCCTTGGATCGCTCGAGCGCCTGCTCGGCGATGGCAAGCGCCCGTTGCATCATCGGGCTGTAGGGCATCGTGTCCTGCGTGGACAACGCCAATCGAAGTGCGACCCAGCCGCGACCGATTGTCGGCGTCACCCATTTGCGATCCAGCTTCTCGGCCACGGCGTAGAGTGAATCGGCCCGGTGCCACAGATCCGCTTGAATCGGCCTCGTTCCCCGCAAGCGACGCATCCACACCATCCCGCACCAGGTCATCGGCCCGAGTCACCCGCTCCCACGCCTCGAGCGATTGGGTCTCCTCCCGCTCCTTCCGGACCTTCACCTCCTGTCCCAGCCGCTCTCGCAGGAACGTCGCGACTTGTCCAAGTACCGCCTGACGGAGTGCCAGCGCTGCGCCGCGCTGGACCTCGAACGACTGGGTGCGTAACTGATCGCCGTTGGCGGGATCGACGAGCCGCACCGTCACCCGGACCACATCGGCAGAGGCGCTGACGCTGCCACCAACGACGGTCCCCACCCCAAGTACTCTTGCAATACTGTCCACCGGTGCCGGGTGATCACGATAGATGCCGCACTCCGTTCGGCGAAATGACCTGCAGCCCGTGCACCTGGCTCAGTTCATCGATCACATCCTCCGTAAGGCCTTGGGCAATGAGCCCGACTCTCGGGGTCGGAGGAGAGGTTGTCGAAGTAGAGGACGGCAATCCGTTCGAGAGAAGGCGGGAGGGCGGGAGGGCGGGAGGGCGGGATGAGGCCGCGGGCGACGAAAGCGACGATGGCAACCAAGGCGACGACGCCGACCCCTTTTCCGATCCGCTCCTTCGCTGCGCTCAGGACAAGCTTAGCCCCCGAGCCGCCGAGCCGCGATGGCTCTTCGCCTTGCGCGTCGGCCGCCAACGCGTCCACAAACTCCGTCGCGTTGCTGAAGCGTTCGACCGGCACCTTGGCCAGCGCGCGCCGCATCGTCGCCTGTGCCGCGCGGCGAGAGGCCTGGTCTCAGGATGGTCAGATCAGGGACCGGAGCCTGAAGGTGCTTCGCCAGGATCGCGCGCGGTGTCTCGCCCAGGTAGGGGACCTCGCCCGCGAGCATCTCGTAGACCACGCAACCGAGAGAATAGATGTCGCTGCGACCATCAATCCGCCCGCTGGCCCCGGCCTGTTCCGGACTCATGTAGGCCGGCGTCCCCATTGCGACGCCCTTCTCCGTCAGGCGATCGGTGCCACCCGAGGCTTCGAGCGCCATGGCGATGCCGAAGTCCGCCACCAGAGCGTGCGATCCGCTGAGCAGGATGTTTTCCGGCTTGATGTCGCGATGGACGATGCCCTGGCTGTGGGCGAAGTCGAGCGCCTCGGCCACGTCCCGGGCTACGGCGAGGGTGGACTTGAGTGAGAGCGCGCCCTCACGGTCGAGCAGGTCGCGCAGCGACTCCCCTTCCACGTAGGGCATGACGTAGAACAGAGTGCCCTGAGCCTCCCCTGAGTCGATCAGGGGGATGACGAAGGGGTGACGCAGCCGTGCAGAGATTTCGACTTCGCGGAGGAAGCGGTGTCGCCGGTCGGGATCGGCAACGCCCTGCCGAATCACTTTGATGGCGACGTCGCGGGAGTGCTGAAGATCGCGCGCGAGGTAGACGATCGCGTTCCCGCCGCGACCGATTTCGCGACCAAACTTGTATTGACCCTCCAGGAGTGCGGAGACGCCGCTTCAGCGGCTCTTCCGAATCCTCCTCTTCTTCTTCCTCCTCCACCGCCCGGATGATCGAATCCGCGAACACCGCGGCAGAGTCTACCAGGAAGCGATCGTCCGCTTCCGCCTTGGCGCAGGACACGATCAGGTCCGCTGCCGCGGCCTCCAGGGCCGAGTCTCCCGCGCAGGCCTTATGAAGGAATGCGGAGCGGGCTTCCGCCGGCAGTTCGAGGGCCTGATCGACCAGCTCCAGCAGGCGGCGCTCGAATTCAGGATTCATCAGTGGAGATGTCGCATCAGCCAGCCCCTCGCCCGGACCCAGTCCCGCGCCACAGTCCGGGGAGTCACACCTAATAGTTCCGCCGTTTCCTGTTCGGTCAGCCCCACGAAGAAGCGGTACTCCACCACCTGAGCCAGGCGCGGGTCGATCTCGACCAGTTGCGGAGGGCGTCATCTACCGCCATCAGGAGATCCGCTCTTTGCGCGATCTCCCTGGCCGAGGGATGGGCGAAGATGGCGTCCGATCGTTCCAGCGAGGCGAGCGATACCGGCTCCTGCCCAGGAGAACGCTTGATGGCGCGGTGACGTCGGGCGTAGTCGACAAGGATTCGGCGCATCGCCCGTGCGGCGAGGGCGAAGAAATGGGGACGATTGTCGAACTGGGAATTCCGTCTGATCGGCCAGCTTCAGATAGGTCTCGTGGACCAGCGCGGTAGTGGAGAGCGTGTGACCGGTTGCCTCCGCCCTGAGGCGTCGATGTGCCAGCCGGCGCAATTCGGCGTAGACAGCTGGGAACAGGGAGTCCAGGTCCAGGCGGGTCGGTTGGCGGTGGGGGCTGGATTTGGTCATAGGCGGACGGGGCGGTCAGGGCGGTCAGGCGACGCAACGGACAGGGCGGACGGGGCGGACAGGTCGGACGGGACGGGCGGGAAGCAGCCCTCGAGCCGGCAGGTTTCGACCGCCCTGTCCGTCTTGACCGCCCTGATCGTCCTGCTAAGACCCACCCTGTCTGACTTCGCCGACCGCCCACGCGTCTTCTCATGTCGAAGAGTCTGGCCCTGGTGAGGAGCAACGTACCGATGCCTCTAAGCCTCGGCAAGCCAACGACATCGTGTTGCGATCCGCGCATCACGTCCGGCCATTTCCAGTTGCAGGAGGGTTGTATGAAGCGGTTGATCTCCGCAGTCGCAGGCATCGCGTTGGTTACGGCGTGTCAGGACTTCAATAATCCTAACGCCGAATCACCCGCGGCCCCGTCCATCGAAGCCGTGCCCGAGGCGGATTCAGCCCAGGTGCAGGCCGCCGCGTCCGCCCAGATCTGGGCGGTGGTGGACATGAACGGCAATCTGATCCACGGCAATCGCACCACCGGCGTCGTGAAGCTCGGGCCCGGGCAGTACGAAGTCAGCTTCAACCGCAATCTCACCAGCTGTGCCTACGTCGCGACTACCCGGAACGCCTACAGTCAGGCGATCCAGGCCTCGACCGCCGGTGGTCACCTGAGCGCCAACGGCGTCTACGTCGAGACCAAGAACCAGGGTGGCGGGTTGACCGATGGTCCGTTCGATCTGGTGGTGACCTGCGGCGGCACTGGAATTCGGTATGCGGTGGTCGGCTACTCCGCGGACCTGGTTCGCTCCACGAGTGGAACGACCCTGAGCTTCCTGGGCGCGGGCCGGTACAACATCCGCTTCGCCAGCCCGGTGACCGGCTGCGCCTTCATCGCGACTCTGGCTGATCCGGGCAACGCCCTCGTGTTCAACCCGTCCGGCGTGTACACCGGCAGCGGTCCGGACGCGAACACCGTCTACATCGAAACCAAGAACCCGGGCGGCGGGCTGCAGGATGGCGTGCCGTTCCACCTGGAACTGATCTGCTCCTCGACCGCCAACACTCGCTACGCGGTGGTCCGGGCAACCGGCGTCAAGCAGCGGTCGTCCTCGGGCATGACGGCCACTCGGCTCTCGATCGGCAACTTCAAGATCAGCAGCAACAACCTCGGCATCAGCGCCTGCGCCACCGTGGCGACCCGCGGGTCGGCTGATACGGCCGTGCCCTTCAACCCGGGGACCGTTGAAATCGTGCCGGGCCCGACCAACAACTCGATCGACATCCAGGTCCGTCAGCTGCTGTTCTTCGGCGGAGCACTGAATAGCCTGGCGTTCCACGCGGCGTCGGTGTGCTGAACTGCAGTCGGTAGTCGGTAGTCGATAGTCGATAGTCGAACAGCGGGAACAGGAAAGAGCGCAGGAGCGAGGGTAACACCTCATCCCGAGCGCAGCGAGGGATCTAGTGTCCTAGCCGAGACGTCCTGGCACGGAACTAGGCTCCTTCGTCGCTCCCGTCCCCTCCCGTCTCCCGCCGGCTTGATCCCCCCTTGATCCCCCAGCACTAGCCTCCCAGCGTCCCTAACTGGAAGTCACCATGCGCGGAAGTCGAGTCGTTTCCTGTCTGCTGTTGCTCGCCGGGGCACCGGTCCTCGCCAGTGCCCAGGAACTTGGCTCCGACATCGTCGGCCAGATCAATGCCTCCTCCAAGGCGAGGGTGCGCCTGATTGAGGGGCCTCGCGCCACGCTCTACTCGCCAAAGGCGGATTCGACCAGCCTGCAGTTCAAACGCGGCGAGTTCGTCAACAACGCCGGAAGCGTGGTCCAGCTTTCCCAGCCCTTGGGGGTAGCTCAAGTCGCAGAGATCCAGGTGGCCAAGGGATCAAATGCCGGCAAGGGAGCAATGATTGGAGCCGGCATTGGGGCGGCATTGGCGCTCATCGCGATTGCGGCCTCCAGCTCGGAAGACAACAGCTACTACTCGCCGAGCACTGGGGAGTACGCGAGTGGTGTGGTTGTGCTTACCCTCGTCGGAAGTGGGATTGGGGCACTGATCGGTAGCGCCTCAACCCGCTGGAAGCCGGTGTACCGGGGAGGGCATTAGCTCGATTGGTCTCGGGAGAGCGGGAACGGCGGAATGGCGGAATGGCGGAATGGCGGAATGGCGGAATGGCGAATGGCGGAATGGCGGAATGGCGGAATGGCGGAATGGCGCAGGAGCGAGACTAATACCTCATCCCGAGCGCAGCGAGGGACCTAGTGTCCTTTACCTTGGCGTCGAGACGGAGATGGCAGATCCCTCGCTGCGCTCGGGATGAGGTGTCACCCTTGCTGCTGCCCCATTCCCTGTTCCCTATTCCCTATTCCCTATTCCCTATTCCCTGTTCCCTGTTCCCTGTTCCCTGTTCCCTGTTCCCTGTTCCCGTTCCCGTTCCCGTTCCCGTTCCCTGTTCCCTGTTCCCGTTCCCGTTCCCGTCTCCCGTCTCCCGTCTCCCGCCCCCTGTCTCACCACAATTTGCCCCCTTCCCCCCTCGCCTCTATCCTTCCCGCTCTCGCGAACCCGCTCAAAAGGATTGTCGCTTGCCGTTCACCCCGCTCAAGCTCCACCCGAGTCTCCTGAAGGGCATCAAGGAGCTGGGATTCATTCGTCCGACACCGATACAGACTGACGCCATTCCTCCTGCTATGGCTGGACGCGACGTGCTCGCGTGTGCCAGCACTGGGAGCGGGAAGACGGCAGCGTTTCTGTTACCCATCCTGCACCGTCTGATCGAACGGCCCCGCGGCGCTACCCGGGCCCTGGTAATCACTCCGACTCGTGAGCTTGCGGCGCAGATCCTGGAAGACCTGAATGACCTCGCGGTACACACGCCGGTCAGTGGCGCTGCGGTATTCGGCGGAGTTGGAATGGCAGCGCAGGAGCACGCGTTCCGCACCGGAGTCGACGTGCTGATCGCGACGCCGGGCCGACTGCTCGATCACCTCAGGTCACCCTACGCCAAACTCGGTCGCTCGAGGTGCTGGTGCTGGACGAGGCGGACCGGATGCTCGACATGGGCTTCCTGCCGGAAATCAAGAAGATCCTCCGCCATTTGCCGGCCAAGCGGCAGACGCTCTTCTTCAGCGCGACCATGCCTGATCCGATCGCGGCACTCACCCGCGACATGCTGCGCGACCCCGTGACCATCAACCAGGGACGGAAGGCAGCACCGGCAGTGGGCATCACTCAGGCGGTCTACCCCGTGCCGCAGGAACTCAAGTCCGCGCTTTTCCTGGCGTTGCTCCAGCGAGGCGAGCTGCAGGAGGCCCTGGTCTTCACCCGCACCAAGCATCGCGCCGACCGGGTGTGGAAGTTCCTGGTTCGAAACGGCATCGAGGCGGAGCGGATTCACGGGAACCGGTCGCAACCGCAGCGGACTCAGGCGCTGGCCGGGTTCAAGAGCGGGAAATACCGGGTCTTGGTCGCCACCGATATCGCCCAGCGCGGGATCGATATCGAGGAGCTGGGTCACGTAGTGAATTTCGATGTGCCTAAAGTGGCCGAAGATTATATCCACCGGGTGGGCCGCACGGCGCGGGCTGAAGCGGTCGGCGATGCCTTTACCTTCGTGGCGCCGGACGAGGAGGGAGATCTGCGGAACATCGAGCGGGCGATTGGCAGGCGGCTGCCGAGGGTGATCGTTCCCGATTTCGATTACAAGGCTCGGCCGGAAGCGCGCCTTGAGGTGCCATTGGAAGAGCGGCTAGCCGCAATGCGTGCCCAAAAGAAGGAGGAGCGGGCGCGGAGGGACGCCAAGGCGGCACGCGTGGGACACCGGCCGGCAAACCCGCCCACCGCAAACCAGCGGGGCACGGACATCGGCGATTTGGGAGCAAGCCATAGGGCTGGGGAGACGGGAGACGGGAGACGGGAGACGGGAGACGGGAGACGGGAACGCGCAGGAGCGAGGGTAACACCTCATCCCGAGGCGCGAAGCGACGAGGGATCTAGTGTCCTTGGCCTGACGTCTAGGCTAGGAGGCTAGATCCCTCGCTTCGCTCGGGATGAGGTGCTTCTACATTTCCCTGTCCCCTGTTCCGCTTTCCCGTCTCCCGTCTCCCGTCTCCCGTCTCCGCCTTCCGCCTTCCGCCTTCCGTACTCCCGTCATCCCGAAACGCCTGAATCGGATCGACCCGTGATGCCCGTCGAGCCGGGATGTATCCCGCTCCCAGTGCGACCAGCATCAGCACCAGCACCGAGAGAGTGAACACCACCGGGTCGTGCCCCTTGAGTCCGTACAACAGACTGCTCGCCGCGCGGCCCAGGCCCACCGCCGCCGCGATGCCGATTATGCTGCCCACGATCAGCATCACGCCCACCTGCCGCATCACCAGGGCTCTGACCCGTCCGGCATCGGCGCCCAATGCCATCCGAACCCCGATCTCCCGAGTGCGCTGCGCTACGGTGTAGGCCAGCACGCCATAGAGTCCCACTGCGGCAAGCAGTGTCGCCAGGACCGCGAAAGATGCCGAGAGAATACTGATCATCCGGTCAAGGAAGACATTCTCCCGGATCTGCTGCGGCATGGTTTTCAAACCCTCGAGCGGCAGCCCCGGATCCAGCCGCTTCATTAGAGTCGGGATGGAGCGAAGAATCGTCTCGGGCGGCGTCGAGGTCTTCACATAGAAATTGATGAATCCGACTTGACTGTCCTGGTGCCAGGGGGTGTAGACGACCGGCGGAATGGTGTCTTTCACCTCGCTGTACTTGGCGTCCTCGATCAGGCCCACGATCTGGATGTTCATCGAGTCGGGGCCGCTGGTCGACATGAACTTGCCCAGCGGATCGTCGCCCAGTTTGAACTTCTTGGCGAAGGTCTGGTTGATTATCGCGACGTTGCCCGAGCCCTTCCGGTCGGCATCGGTGAACTCACGACCCTTGATCAGCTTGATGCCCAAGGTTCCAAAGTAGCCGGCGCCGACCTCGTTGAAGCGGGAGTTGTTATCCACGTCGGGACCAGACGGGAAGCCCTGCACGTCCACATCGGTGCCCCAGTTGTCACCCGCCAAGAGGGGGACCAGGGACGCGGTGACAGCGGTAACGCCTGGCAGACCCTTCAGCTCTTGCTCCACGCGATCGAACAACACGGCCGAACGAACGCTGTCGTAGCCGCTCCGCTCGGGCGATATGGCGAAGGTGACCACGTGATCTACCTTCACCCCCAGAGCCACGTGGGTCACGTTCATCAGGCTCTTGAGAAACAATCCCGCGGAGATGAGGAGGCCAGTTGCCAGGGCGATCTGAACGGTGACCAGGCTGGCCCGGAATCGGGCGGCGCCGCGATGGCCCTGGATCGAGCCGGCGTTGGCCCGGATCGAGGTCACCAGATCAGAGCGGGTGCTGTGCAGCGCGGGGAAGAGACCAAACAGGATTCCGGTCACCAGGGAAACCGCGGCAGTGAACAGAATGACGGGCGGCTGCAGCTCGAAGCGCAGGGTAGCGATCGCCTCCGGAGGCAGCAGCGAGGCGATGAGCGACAGAGTCCACTGCGCAACGATGCAGGCTGGCGATGCCACCCATGAAGGCGAGCAGTACGGATTCGGTCAGCAACTGGAGGAGGAAGCTGCCGCCGGGTGGCACCGAGGGCGAGGCGGACGCCCATTTCCATGGCGCGCCCTGCCCCGCGGGCCAGCAGCAGATTGGCGATGTTGGCGCAGGCAATGATCAGAACGATGGCGGTGATGCCGAGCAACATGAGGAGCGGAGTGCGAGCTTCCTTATGTATCGAACTCTGACCCATCGGGCCCGCCGCCACTCCAAGCTCCCTGGCCTTGAACTTCGCCATCGTGGCATCGCTCATCTGTTCCTGAAGCGGTGCTTCGACGTCGGTGATGATGGGATGGTAGATCCCATTGAGGGCGGACTTGGCCTTGTCCAGCGTGACTCCGGGCTTGAGTCGCCCGAAGAGGTAGGCCCAATAGGAGCGGCGATTGTCGAAGCTGGCTGGTCCTGACCAGACCACGCCGCGCATGGTGATCGGCACGAAGACCAGGGGCCGAGTGCCCATCGTGGTGCCCTCGAACCCTTGGGTGCTACACCCACGATTTCCAGGGACTGGCCATTCACGGTGAGGGTCTGGCCGATCACCCCGCGATCGCCCCCGAAGTGGGCCTGCCAGTAGCTGTAGCTCAGCACCGTGACGTAGTTGGATCCGATGGTCGCATCATCGGACGGGCCCAGCAGACGGCCGACGGCGGGGATAGTCCCAGGGTCGGAAAATAGGAACCGGAGACAACATCCCGTCTCCAGTGATTGGCTCACCTTTAAAGGAAAGGTTTACCCCGAACCCCCGACGGTGATAATATGGCGCGCCGACGACATCGGAGGACATGTGACGAACGGGCAACGACGCGCGGCCTCTCGTCGAACGGGACGTGCGCGGCCATCGGTGCCGCGGCGTGGTTCGGCGGCTCACTGAGCGCGAGATCCGGTCCGTCACGGTCGATCCGGACGCGGACCAGAAGCTTTACGACTTCTTCGAATCCGATTGTGGGCCGGTCCGCGATCTGGCGGTGTCGGCGAAACGCGCGGTCGGACGCGACCGGCAGGCCACTGCTGAGCTGGCCGGCGTCCTCGAACCCAACGACGTTCACGAGTTCCTCGACGCCTACTTCGAAAAGCGGCCAATCGTCCTCCGCGCGGGAGGGCACCGAGACCGCTTTTCCCTCACTACTCGCGGGCTCTCATCCGCCAGGCGCTCGGCCAGGGCCGAATCGATCCGGCGCAAGTCAAGGTCGTTACCGCAAGAGGGGAGTTCTGCACCGACAAGTTCTTCAATGGCACCTCCCGCGCGGGCACGCGGCGCGCGGATCGCATTATCGAGCTGGTCGAGTCTCATGGAGGAAAAACGAAAATTCAACGCCAGCCGAATCTGACAACCATTCAGAGCGCGGTGGCCGGGTTGGCCGGCATCCTGGAACCAGGGCGGCTCTCCCAGAGCCAGGGTCAGCGCGAGCGCATTCTTCCTACGGTCCACGCGGGCAGGCCTCAATTCCCGTTCACTGGGACGACGTTCGACACGACTGATCTTCCAGGTGGAAGGGCGGAAGGACCTGGACGATTTCCTACACAGCCCCATGGTGTCGGCTCCGCTGCCGGAGATTCACTTATTCCACCCGCTAACGACATGAGCCACCTCGACGCGATGTTCGAAACGGATCTTGCCGCCGGGGATCTCATGCTGGTGCCCCGCGGCTACCCGCACAAGGCCCGGACCCGGCGCTCGGAGTCGATTCATCTGGCCGTCGGCGCCCACATCCCGACGTGTACGACTACGTCAGTGCCGTCACGAATCGCGCGCGCTCGTCGAAGCGCGTACCGTTCGACTGCTTCAGAAATGGACTCGCCATCTGAATTTCGTGCCGAAGAACGGACCGCCGCCACTTACGCCGTGCCCATGCTCGACGAGTTTGCCAGGATTGTCAGGCAGGTCGCCGCATCTGGAATACTTCACGGACTGATTGCAAGCGCGCACCATGGGCTCGCCGCTGGTGGCCGGAGCTGAGATGGGAGGCCCGCCGCGGGGTGCGCCCCGACTCGATGCTCGAGCGACGGGGTGGGTTCTGTGTAGTCGAGCAAGGTCGGCGACCGTGTGCACTTCACGCTTCAACCGAGATCGGCTCGTTTTTCCGTCGTTCGGTCAAAGAACACGCTCGCGTTCATGGCGTCGAGGCGACGCGCCTTCACACCGTCAAAAGACCTGGCCGGGCGGCCTCGACGTCGATGGCAGGAGATTCTACTCGCCGAAGCGGATGTGGCTCGATCCAGGGTTCCTCGGCACCTCGGCCGAACCCAAGCCAAACGTCTGTGAGCCCGCAGGATTGTTGCTCTGATAGTGTTCGCCCGAAGCTATGGCTTTGAGCTCACCTCGCCAGAAGGAAACAGCGAGGAAACTCCGACTTTGACAAACGGGAGGGTAACGATGAAGACCGAGAGGCGTCAGCGGTCGAGCAGTTCATTGAAATCGTCAAACGAGTCCCCGCAACTCACGCTAGAGTGTCAGAAGGCGCTCGACGGCTCGAGGGAGATGCGAAGAAGTTCGTCGCGCTCGGCGCGAAACATGGGATAAGTTCACCCAGCACAGGCCCGCGCGCACTTCGGCGACGTCGCGCAATCGCAGTCGGGATTAGCCAAGGTGGAACTCAAACCGGTCATCGGCGCCAAGCTGGAATCCGAACTCCCGGCCCGGCGCGATCAGCTCAAGGGCGCCCTCACCCTGCTGCGCGGGCATGAAATGAAATTCGAAGAAGGCCTCCGACGTGGACGGTGTTCTCGTTCGCGCCGAGCAAGAAAGCCAAGTGAAGCTCCGAGATCGACCCGGTCGGTGAATGAGCGGGTGATCTTCTTCAACTCATATGGGCCGCGCGACTCGCCCGCACGAGTCGCCGCCCGTGTTGGTTTTGATCCGGCCGAACGAAACGCCGATGAGCCACTTTTTCAGTGGCCGATTCTGGGAAAACCTCGGTGGTCTCGACGCTCCGCGACCTATCCCTCCGAAACGAACGGGGTCAAGTTCGGTGTCTTGGAAAGCCAGCCTTTTCCAGGCTTCCCGGGCCCGCACGATCGAACTGGCGGTGAAATACACTCCACGCGTCGTGGGTATCTCGGTGCTTCTCCACGGATTTGCTGAAGGCAATCGCTGCAGACATCGCCGGCTGGCATCAGGAAGCGACTCCATGGTGAACGTCGTCCTTGTGCTGGGCGGGCACGGCGCTAGCTTCGTGCACCAGGAAATCCTGGAGAACAACCCCTTCGTCGACGCGGTGATCCGCGGAGAGGGCGAGCGAAGCCTGCTGGCGCTACTCACATCAACTGGTCTCGCCGACTGGCCCGGAGTGCCCAATCTGTCGTACCGCGCCGAAGGACGGATCGTGGAAAACCCGATCGGCCCGGTCGAACGGGACCTCGATAATGCGCCGCTTCCCCACCGCTTCGTCCGCGATATCGTCGCCACAGATCCGGTGCTGGCGAAGAGTCCCCTGATGATCGTGTCGAGCAGGGCTTCGACCGGTGCGCTTTCTGCACGATTACGAAGTTCTACTCTGCCACCTGGCGGGGCCGCTCGCCGCGCCACGTGGTGGACGAACTGGCGTTCATCGTTACGCGATACAACCGACGCAGCGTGCATTTCTGGGACGACACGTTCATCGGACCCGGACCTCGCGGGCGCCGACGGGCCATCGAGATCGCGAACCAGATCCGGGAACGCGGCTTGAACATCACGTTTCACATCACGACCCGTCCAACGGATCTCGACGAGAACGTCGTCGCGGCGCTCGCCGGCGCCGGTCTGCGGTCGGTCTTTATCGGCGTCGAGAATGCTCGGAGCAGAGCACCCTCGACTATTTCGGGAAGCACGCCAAGGTAGCCGATGCGACGTCGGCGATCGAGCTGCTGTGGCGGTACGGCGTGCACAGGATTCTCGTGGGCTTCATCCTGTTCCATCCGCGGATGACATGGGAGACGTTCAGGCACGACCTGCATTACCTCGCCAGCTTCCCGTATGTCGAGATCTCGCGGATTGTCAGCAGGCTCACCTACTACCCTGGGGCGCAGTTCTGGATCGACAACAGGGAGGCGCTCGGACCGGGACGCGTACAAGCGGTTCATGATGCCCGAGTTGCCTGGCGCCGCCTTCGAAGAGCTCTACCGGATCTGTCTTCCGTTCTTCAACCCACACGATCTCGGTCGAAGGCGTATTCGTGGGACTCGAAGAGCATAGACCTGCACGACGGGACCGTCATCGACCTCATCGCGACATGCCGGTGTCGGCTGTTCGCGGTTATGGCCGAGCGGGTTCGCGCCGTCGCCTTGCGGCTCGAACGGAACGATAGCGCACGCGACGAGGAGGTCCAGTTTCGGATGGAGATCTATCGGGCGACACTCGACGTGCTCGAGACGTTGAAGCGACAGCTCGACGACGAATACCTGGAGCTGTCGTTGAAGGCGTTCTTCATCGACGGCCATTTGCAGTCGGCAAACCGCCGATGGCCGCGAAGAGACGACCCATGGGCGGGCGCGCGGTTGGGCGGCGCGTCGGGGCTGCCCGCTGATCCGCGACCGCGCCACGCCGAACGACCAGATGAAATCGGACAGGGCGCTGGTGCTGTTGAGCGGCGGCATCGACAGCGCCGTGATCTCGATCATCGCCGCCGAGCGACACGCCTATCTCCACTTCCTGACGTTCGACTACCGTCAGACGAACCGGCGCGAGATCGGTCGCGCCCGGACAATCGCGCGGATCCTCGAGCGCGGAGGCCCGCACACGCTGCTGTCGCTCGACATGTCGCCGAGCGCCCTCTCCGGCCGGTCGGGCTTGTTGAGCCCGCGCGCCGGCGGAGGCAAGCCCGCCTACGGCTACTACGTGCCAGGCAGGAACATGATCTTCCTGGCGCACGCCGCCGCGATAGCCGAGTCGGACGCCATCGGGACTATCTATATCGGGTCAAACCTGCAGGATGCCGCGGGAACGCCGCTCCAGGGTTCGAACGGCCAGCCGGCGGCCGGCTATCCGGATTCAGGTGATGCATTCTTACGGCTGGCCGAGCTGGCGCTGAACCGCGGACTGAAATACGCACCTCACATCTCGATTGAGGCGCCGCTGCTCGCCATGAACAAGTTCGATGCGATCCGCTACGGACACGATCGCCGGTTCGACTTCCGGTCGACATGGAGCTCGCTACACCAATGGGCCGCGTGCGTGCGGAACGTGTCCGGCGTGCCGGGCGCGGATTCTGAACTTTCACTGGGCCGGTCTCGTCGACCCTTCATCCTACGCGGTGCCGTTCGGCACGGCTCTGGCGGCTGCACTGGATCTTCGCGCCCGAGGGTATGAAGTGGCGAGTCCTTCTCGCGCGCGTGTTCACCATGATTCCACCTCGACACGGAGCGTTGGCATCCGGGAAGCCGGGGCGTACGTCAAGATCGCGACCGGTCTGCCGAACGCGAGCGAAGCCGACGTGCTCGCGGCGATGATGCGGATGTACGCGCGGGCGCCGGCGCGCGTGCGGGTCGCGGCTTTCGGCACCGACACGACGCCCTCGGCCGTGCAACGGTCGCAGCGGAACGCGCCCTCGCGCAAGACCCAAGAGATCGACCGCCTGTGGCACATCTGCAACGTCTCAGCGGACTCTGTACAACTACTGGAAGCAGCTGGGGACGGCACGGAGGCGACGTGGCATACGCAGTCAAAGAGATTCGTGTACACGCTGCAGGGTGAGGGTGCCAACGTCGGACGACCCGCGGTGTTCTGCCGCTTCAGCGGCTGCAATCTGTGGAGCGGCCGCGATGAGGACCGTCATGACGCGCTCTGCCAGTTCTGCGACACCGATTTCAAGGGGACCGACGGCGCGGGCGGTGGCCGTTTCGGATCGGCGGAGGCACTCGCGGCCGCAGTGGCCGCAAAGTGGCCGGCCTATGCCAACCAAAAACGCCTGGTCGTCTGCACGGGCGGAGAGCCGCTGCTGCAGCTCGACGAGCCCCTGATCGCGTCCTTCCACCTGCGCGAGTTCGACGTGGCGATCGAGACGAACGGCACTCGCGTGGTGCCGCCGGGTGTCGACTGGAGCTGTGTGAGCCCGAAGGCCGGCGCTCATCTCGTCAGTCGCTCGGGGAACGAGCTGAAGCTCATTTATCCCCAACCAGGCGCCTCACCCGATCGATTCGAAGATCTCAAATTCGATCACTTCTTCCTCCAGCCGATGGATGGTCCGGACCGAATGAAGAACACGGAGCTGGCGGTGCGCTACTGCCTCGATCACCCCCGCGGCGCCTCAGCTTGCAGATCCACAAGCTGCTCGGCATTCCGTGAAGGGTATCTAGAGACCATCAGAGTGCAGTCGGGGTTCAAGGCATGAATCGTAACGGAGACAGCAACCAGGCGATGGCCGTCATCTCCCCGTCGAATTCGCGCGTCCTCTCGAAGTTCTGGCATCCCCTCATCTACGAGAAGGATCTGCCCAAGGACAAGCCCGTCTCTGTGGAACTGATCGGTAAGAAGCTCGTCGTCTATCGGGCGCAGGCGTCTGTCGTCGTTGCCGACGAGCAGTGTCCGCATCGGGGCACCAGTCTGAGTCTCGGTCACATGGCCGGCGGGGCGCTCAGATGCGCCTATCACGGCTTGACGTTCGGGGCTTCCGGGGAATGTCAGAATTCCCGCCAGCGGTGCCCGACGGCTTCCGAGGATGCCTTACGTCTGACCACGTTTCGCTCCAGCACGCGGTACGGGATCGTGTGGACGTGCCTGGATCCCAGCTCGAGCCACCACATTCCCGACTTCTCGGAGTATGGCGATCCGTCCTACAGCTCACTGCGCTTGGCACCGCTTCAGTGGAATGCGTCTCCGATCCGACAGGTCGAGGGCGTGTTCGATCTGGCGCATTTCTACTACGTGCACCAAGCCTCTGGCTGCTCGATGTTGGGCTCAGGCGAGGAGATCCCACCCCATACGATTAGGAGGAAGGGAGGAGTGATCCACGTGGAGTTCCAGCCCGCCAACAACGGTGATTGCGGTTTCTGGGACCGCGTCTACCGGATTACGCTGCCCTTCACCGTGCAGATGGCGGCGAGGCGTACCGTGACCGGATACTGGACCATCTTCAACACGGTCTGTCCCGTCTCGGAGACGAAATCCCGCATCTTCGTCATCCAGGCGTTTAACTTCAACAAGAAGGCGATCATGGCGTCCATGCGATCGTATGAAGAGAAAGTCTACGAAGAGGATCGGCGCGTGGTCGAGTCGCAGACTCCGGTCGTTCCACATCTCGACTTCCGGGGTGAACATTCGTTGCCAAAGACCGAATCTCCATCGTGTACAGAAAAGCGTTGAGGGGGATCGGGCTCTCGTAGTCCGGCCGTGGTCGACGGCCCACCAGGCGGTGAGCGTCCTGGAGCGGTCCCATATCGTTTCGCGAACGGCGAGTCGAACGGTGCGCTGGTGGTCATGCGGTTCTAGCCGTCAACCGGCTGGGTGGTTTGCTGTGTGTGAGCGATTGATCGAGGCCAGCTTGATGTCTTCAAGGTGCTCAACACTGATACGCAGCCGCAGCAGCGATGGAGGCTGACCTCGTCGCGCTCGTGCGCCCGGCTACTGTCGTGCGATGGCATCGCGTCTGGTCGCGACACAAGTAGCCCCGACGTTCGAGGCCCGACCGAACGGCCGCCCTCCCGTCG
>CAWHXS010000011.1:0-95877 GCA_963833365.1 uncultured Gemmatimonadales bacterium | reverse complement strand
CTTCAGCCTCTCGGCCACCACTCCAGAGGGCAGGAAATCCAGCCCGATCACCGGGCCCCGACAAGGCATTGCACCCCGCGAAACGCCCGGCGCTCTACTCTGCTGCGGGCATCCCTCGACAGTCACAAGCTCCGACCCCGCTTGACGTTGTCTACGGGGTGTCCAAGGCATACCCATTGCTACCTCTGGGGCATTCCTCTGCTATAGGGAGGCAGCCCCGTGCGTCACATCACCACGATGGTCCTGTGCGCGGCTCTCGCGGCATGCGCTTCAAGCACTGATCCGGGGAATCGCACCATCGGTGGAGGCGGTGGTGGAGGTGGGCGGCGCACCGGGAGTGCCCGACCTCGGCGTCAACGCGAGCCTCAACGGCCGCGTGCCGTTCCCGGCCGACAATGCGTGGAATACCCCGGTCGATACCGCTCCCGGTGGATCCCAACTCCGACGTGCTCATCGCCAGCATCGGGCTCGACACGAGGCCTGCACCCCGACTTCGGCACCACGAGACCGACTACGGCATTCCCTACATCGTGGTGAGCGGCACCACGCCGAAGGTGCCGGTCACCTTCGACTACGCCGACGAGAGCGATCCCGGACCGTATCCGATCCCGCCAACGCCCCGATCGAGGGCGGCTCCGGCAGCTCCGGCGACCGCCACATCCTGATCATCGATCGCGACAACTGGATGCTCTACGAGCTGTACGCCGCCTATCCCGGACACGCGGCGGCTGGACGGCGGGCTCCGGCGCCATCTTCGACCTCAACTCCAACGCGCTCCGGCCCGCCGGCTGGACCTCGGCCGACGCCGCCGGGCTCCCGATCTTTCCCGGGCTGGTGCGCTACGACGAAGTGGCCGATGGGGAGATCCGACACGCGCTCCGATTCACCGTCCAGCGACCCGCGCAGGCCTACCTCCACCGGCCCGCCACTGGGCGAGCTCGAGCACCAATCGACTCGCTGCCCACCGATGGGCATGCGGGTGCGGCTCAAGGCGAGCTTCGACACTGTCGCGGCTACCCGCCGCACGCCCAGGTGATCCTGCACGCCCTGAAGACCTACGGGATGATCGTGGCCGACAACGGGTCCGACTGGTTCTTCTCGGGCGCGTCCGATCCGCGCTGGGATGACGACGATCTCAACACCTCAAAGGTGTGACCGGCAGCAATTTCGAAGTCGTGGAGATGGGGCCGCTCACCACCAACTAAGCGACCAGCTCCGGAGCCAGCGCCGCGACTCGACTCAGGGCCGCGGCGAGATCCTCCAGCAGATCGTCGCAGGTCTCGATCCCGACCGAGAGCCGAAGCAGCCCCTCGGTGATTCCGGCCGCCGCCTGTTGCTCCGGCGTCATCGAGGCGTGGGTCATGGTCGCCGGATGGGCGACGAGAGACTCCACACCGCCCAGTGATTCGGCGAGCGTGAAGCACCGCAGGCCGTCGACGAAGGCCGCGCACCGCGGTCTCGCCACCCTCCAGCTCGAAGCTCACCATCGCGCCGAAGCCCGACTGCTGACGGGCGGCCAGCTCGTGTCCCGGATGATCGGGCAGGCCCGGGATAGTGCACCCGGGCGACCGCCGGATGTCCGGCCAGCAACTCGGCCACCGCGGCGGCGTTCTCCAGGTGGGTGCGAATCCGGGGATGCAGCGTCCGCAGGCCGCGCAGCGTGAGATAGCTGTCGAACGGCGCCCCGGTCACCCCGATCACATTGGCCCACCAGGCCAGCTGTTCCGCGCAGCGCCTGTTCCCGCGCCACGACGGCACCGCCGACCACGTCGCTGTGGCCGTTCAGGTACTTGGTGGTCGAGTGGACCACGATGTCGGCGCCGAGCGTGAGCGGCCGCTGCAGGGCAGGCGAGAGGAAGGTGTTGTCCACCACCAGCAGCGCACTCGCGCGCGTGGCCAACTGCTTTGCGAGCCGCAGATCGGTGATGCGGAGCAACGGATTGCTCGGGGTCTCGACCCAGAGCATGCGGGTCGGCCGACTCAGCGCCTCGGTCAGCGCATCCGGCTGAACTCTCGTCGATGTATTCGACCTCGAAGTGTCCTCGCTCGGCCAGCGAGTCGAGCAGACGACGGGTGCCGCCGTAACAGTCGTGCGGCGCGACGAGCCGGTCTTCCGGGCGGAGCAGCTGGACGACCAGCAGCACCGCCGAGAGCCCGGTGGATGTCACCACCGCGCCCGCTCCCTCCTCCAACTCGGCCAAGGCCAGGCCGAGTACGTCGCGGGTCGGGTTCGCGGTGCGGGTGTAGTCGTAGGTTCGCTTGTCCTTGAACCCGGCGAACGCGTAGGTGGAGGAGAGGTAGATCGGCGGGATCACCGCACCGTGCTGGCCGTCTGTGGCGATGCCGGTGCGCACCGCGCGTGTCTCGGCGCCGGATCCGGGGGCGACCCGGGGAATACAGGGGACTGCGGCAGTCTCGGTGCATGGCAGGACTCCAGGGCCCGAAAACAAAAGACCCGGCGGAAAAAGGGCCGCCAGGCGCTCGCGTTTTAGCATTTGTTTAACGTGGCTGCAATAGGCGGCAAATGACCACGAAGCTTCGGTTGTGGGACTTAGTCTAGGGTTGAGGCTCCGGTTCGTCAAGTGACGGGGTAGAAGGACTGGCCAGTCGTGCAGCAATGCTTTCCATCTGGCGGCCCCGCAATCGCGCCCAGCTCGACAGTCGGAACGCCCCGTTGGCGAAAATACCGATTCCGGCGATGGCCAGTAACGCGATCCCCGATAGCGCGGCATGAAGGTGGCCGCCGAGAGAGCTGGAAATAGCGACGGCTCCCGCAACTCCAACAATGGCCAGCCCACTTGCCATCGCGGTTCGGGCGTCTCCCTTCACGGTTCCGAGCCGAAGGCGGTGTCCGTTCGCCGTCGGTTCCAGAAGAGCCTGGAGGTTCCCATTGGTCCACTGCCGGAGGGAGCCGTAGGACTTCACCGTGCCTCTGGCTCGGAAGATCTCGCGTAGCTGAACCACCAGCTGGTCCCATTCCGCATCGGTAAGCCACCGATTGAGCGTTACCGTTCGTTCGACTCCGATCGGGAGCCCAAGAAAGGACCGGGTAACGGCCTGGCGCCGCAGCTCCAGCGATTGAGCCGCCTGGGCCACCGCCTCAGGGGAAATTCCCACCTCGCGGCCGATGTCCTGGAGATCGGCGAGCGTCAGACCTTCATTGCGGGGAGCGTGAGGCGGCGCTGCCTTGCGGGTTTTCGGCGGCGGTCAGGAAAATTGCCGCCGTCTCCTCGTCATCGTATCTGCGATCGCTCATGATGGATCTAAGATCGCGGCGAGAGCGATTCGGGCCAATCCCCTGCGCTCGGCGTCAGTAGTTCAGCCCGACGGCTCAGAACACCCTCGTCTTGGTCCCTGATGGGGCTCGGGGTTGCCGTTCTCGTGATTGCACTGTAGTTCATATCCTGAGGCCGAGTGCTTGTTGTAGCATCCCCTGGTGCTGCTCCTGCAATTCGCTCGACATCTACGTCGGTCCGGCGCACGCGTTCCTGCTCGCCCGGTGCGACAGTACGTCGAGACATTCCTCGCCATGTTCAAGGAATTCCCGCCCAGCCAGAAGGTCGGCAGCCTCGGGATCGACACCTATGATCGTCGTTGCACGGACCAAGACGGAGACTCAATGAAGCAGACGCTCACACTCGCGCTAGCTGCAATGGCAATATCAGCTGCATCGTGTTCGACGGACCACAAGGACGGGGCCTCGACAGCGAGCCCCGGTGCAACGGACGGGCTCGACCGCACGGTCCTGCCGATTCCAGAGCCGAAGGTCGCGCCGATCACCGAACTCGACGCGCGCAACGCCAAGGCGCCGCCGCGCTTCGAGGTGAAGGCGCCGCAGGGCGCGCCGAACGTCGTGATCGTGCTGATCGACGACATCGGCTTCGGCCACAGCAGCGCCTTCGGCGGGCCGATCCACATGCCCACGCTGGAGAAGCTGGCGGCGAACGGATTGAAGTACAACCGCTTCCACACCACCGCGCTGTGCAGCCCCACGCGCGTGGCCCTGCTCACCGGCCGCAACCACCACGTGAACAACGCCGGGGCGATCATGGAACTGGCCACGGCCTTCCCCGGCAACACCGGCGTGCGCCCCGAGAGCGTGACGCCGCTGGCCGAGATCCTCCGCCTGAACGGCTACAGCACCGCGGCCTTCGGCAAGTACCACGAGACCGCGCCGTGGGAAGTCTCCGTGTCCGGTCCCTTCGATCGCTGGCCGACGCGCTCCGGGCTTCGACAAGTTCTACGGCTTCATCGGCGGCGAGACCAACCAGTGGGCGCCGGGCATCTTCGACGGCACGGTGCGCATCGAGACGCCGCACACGCCGGGCTATCACTTCACCGACGGACATGACCGATCAGGCGATCAACTGGGTCAGCGCGCAGCAGGCCCTCACGCCCGACAAGCCCTTCTACATGTACTTCGCCACCGGCGCCACGCACGCCCCGCACCACGCGCCCAAGGAGTGGATCGAGAAGTACAAGGGACAGTTCGCCGGCGGCTGGGACAAGCTGCGCGAGGAGACCTTCGCCCGCCAGAAGAAACTGGGCGTGATCCCCGCCGACGCCAAGCTGACGCCGCGGCCCAAGGAGATCCCCGCCTGGGACGACATGAGCGCCGACCAGAAGCGGCTCTTCGAGCGCCAGATGGAGACCTTCGCCGGCTTCGCCGAGCACACCGATCATGAAGTGGGACGGCTGGTCGACGCAGCTGGAAGCGATCGGCGAACTGGACAACACGATCTTCTTCTACATCGTGGGCGACAACGGCTCCAGCGCCGAAGGCGGACCGGAAGGCACCTACAACGAGATGATGGCGCTCAACGGCATCGTCGGCAAGGCCGACCAGATGATGGACCACATCGATGACTGGGGCGGCCCCACCACCTTCCCGCACTTCGCCATCGGCTGGGCCTGGGCGGGCAACACGCCGTTCCAGTGGACCAAGCAGGTGGCCAGCCACTTCGGCGGCACGCGCAACGGCATGGTGCTGCACTGGCCGAAGGGCATCAAGGCCAAGGGCGAAGTCCGCTCGCAGTTCCATCACGTGATCGACGTGGCGCCGACGGTGCTGGAGGCGGCGAAGCTGCCCGAGCCCAAGACGGTCAACGGCATCGAGCAGCGGCCGATGGACGGCGTCTCGATGCTCTACACCGTTGACGACGCCAAGGCCAAGGACCGCCGCACCACGCAGTACTTCGAGATGTTCGGCAACCGCGGCATCTACCACGATGGCTGGGTCGCCTGCACGCGGCACTCGATCCCGTGGCTGATGGTGCCGAATCCCGCCGCTGACCGAAGATGTCTGGGAACTCTACAACGTCGACAAGGATTTCAGCGAGGCCGACAACCTCGCCGCCAAGCAGCCCGAGAAGCTCAAGGAGCTGCAGGCGGTCTTCATGAAGGAGGCGATCAAGAACCACGTGCTGCCGATCGACGATCGCCGCGCCGAGCGCTTCAACCCGGCCATCGCCGGCCGGCCCGACCTGATGGGCGGGCGCAAGTCGCTCACGGTCTACGACGGCATGACCGGCATGATGGAGAACGCCTTCATCAACGTGAAGGGCGTGCACCACACCATCACCGCCGAGATCGAGGTGAAGGATGCCAAGGCCAGCGGCGTGATCATCGCCCAGGCCGGCTACTTCGGCGGCTGGACCCTGTACATGAAGGACGGCAAGGTGCACCACGAGTACAACTGGTTCGCCCTCGAGCGCACCAACATCGCCGCGCCATCGGCCCTCGCGCCCGGGCAAGCACACCATCGTGTACGAGTTCATCCCCGATGAAGCCAAGCCGGGCACCGGCGGCAAGTCCATCATCACCATCGACGGAAAGAAGGTCGCCGAAGGACACATCCCCAAGACCCAGCCGTTCGCGTTCTCCGCCGATGAAGGCGCGGATGTGGGCGTGGACGGCGAGACCAACGTGTCGCCCGACTACAAGCAGGGCGACAACAAGTTCACCGGCAAGATCATCAAGGTGACGATCAACACAGAAGCTTCAAAGTTAAGTGAGTGCAGATGAAAAGAAATTAGAAGAAGCGGGAGAAGTGGCAGCCGTCACCGAGGAGTGACGCAGCGGAATCCGAGGTGGTTGGCGCCGGTGCTGACCTCCCCCTTGCCGCGAGTGCCGACCATGTAACGGGAACAATACTGGTCCGTGCAGAGAAATGATCCGCCGCGATGTACCCGCATCTTGTCGCCCGGGTGGCTCGGGATCGAACGAGTCGGCTGGGCCGTGCGGGTTCCGGGCGACGGTCCCGGTCGCGGCAAGCTCGGCATAGTAGTCCGGGCGATACCAGTCGCTGACCCACTCCCAGACGTTCCCGGCCATGTCGTAGAGCCCGTATCCGTTCGGGGGAAATTGCGCCACCGGCGCGACGCCGGGGAAGTGGTCTGCTCCGGTGTCGTGATCGGGGAAATGGCCCTGATAGGTGTTGGCCATCCACTGGCCTCCCTCCGCAAAGTCATCGCCCCAGGGATAGACCTTTCCCGTAAGGCCCCCACGCGCAGCGAACTCCCATTCCGCTTCGGTGGGCAGCCGCTTGCCGGCCCACTTCGAATAGGCCACCGCGTCCTCGTACGCGACCTGTACTACCGGAAACCGCTCCTTCCCGACAATTGAGCTCTCCGGACCGAGCGGGTGGCGCCAACTCGCTCCCTTGGCGTATGCCCACCACTGGAAATTGTCATCCAGCGGGACCGGGTGACTCGGAGGCGAGAAGACCGCCGAACCCGCCACCAGATTCTCCGGCGGCGCCGTCGGGGAAATCCTCAGCCCGTGGGGTCCGCTCGGCCAGGGTGACGTAGCCCGTCGCTTTCACGAAGACGGCGAATTGTTCGTTGGTCACTTCGGTGGTATCCATCCAGAAGCCGTCCACGTAGACGCGGTGCACCGGGCGGGAATCTTCCGTGGCTTGCATTCCGATCGTGTCACCCATGTGCGGCGGTGCCTGCGCCCCCATGGAAAATTCGCCGCCAGGAATCCACACCATCCCCTCCGGCGCAGGACCGGCCGGCCGGTTCTTGTTTTCAACCGTCGGAAGAAACTGCTGTGCCGTGATCGGCTGCTCGCCCGCCGGCTTCGAGCGCAGCGCAGTGGCGGCGATGACCATCACAGCGGCGATGGCCACCCCGGCGACCAACACCCACCACTTCTTGAAGCGACTCGGTGGTGAGGCGATCTCGACCGGCGTGGGACGTTGCTTGGTCATTTCGTGGCTATGAACTCTCGCGGAACGCCCGCAGGCGCTGGTTGAAGCCGGCTGCGTCGTCCCAGAAGGCTGCGTGCCCGGCATTCGCCATCATATGAATCTGCGCGTGCTTCATGCCGGCCTTGTGCTGGTCCACGATCTCGGGTTTGACGATCGCATCCTTGGCGCCATGGGTGATCAAGACCGGCTTCCGGAGTTTCGGCAACAGGTCGTCGTTGTTGAAGGATCGGGAGAACATGGCCTGACGGACGTAAGGCGGGACCGACAGGCTAAATCCCATCATGAGGTAAAGGTCCGAAGCCGAGGGTTCCTCGATGACGCAAAGCCTCACCAACGAGCTGAGGGCTTGGAAGCTCTCTTCGACATCCGTCGCAAACAACCCCGGCACGAGGCTCAGAAATTCGGGTGAGAGGACGGCCATCGCATCGTCGGTGCCAAGCTTGGTGATCGCCCCTACGAGATGGATTCCGGCGATCTTCTCTTCGCCGTAATGCCGCAGGTAGTCGAGGATGACGAGTGGCCCGTAGGACCAGCCACAGAGTATTGGGTGGTCAAGATTCAACGTCGCAATTGCGGCGTTGACGTCATCGGCCCAGGGCCTCGAGTCGATGTAGCCCTCGCGCGGCTTGTCGGAGAGGCCATGGCCCCGAAGATCCATGGCGACCAGTCGGTAATCTTTGGCGAGGTCGGAATTGAGCTGCCTACTCCAGGTGAGCCAGCATTGCGAGGTGCCGTGCAGGAACAGAATCGGGCGACCCTTGGGGTTACCCGTCTCGGCGACGTGGAGTTTGATGCCTCCGCCGCCGGTGATGTAGTGGCTGGTTGTCATGCGGTACCTCGAAGCGGCCTGGCGATGGGTATGGAACGGGGGACGGCGTCCAGCGGTCCCGAGTCCGGAGAATAGAACGACTGTGGGGGCTCGCAAGGCACCCAAGACCACGGGCCCAGCCTCCGGGGGGATGAGTGCTAGACCTTTGAGAATGAGTCGGCTCGCCGCGCAGCCCTCATTGCATCAGAGCCGCGATCCGTTCGGCCAACGCCGCGATAGTCCGGGAGGGATTGAGACCCACCGCTTCGGGGATGATGGCCCCGTCCGCCACGTAGAGCCCGGGGTAGTTGAACACCTCCCCGGCATGATTCACCACACCGGATGCGGCGGTCTCTCCCATGTTGCAGCCCCCCAAGGGGTGGGGAGTGACCAGGTTCTTGAACAGGGTCCAGGTCGGCGGCAGCCAGACCTCTCCGCCATTGGTGGCGGCGGTCAGCTTCTTGTGCATCGCGATGATCGCCTCGATGATCGCTTCGCTCCGTTTCACATCCCAGTTGAGCTTGAGCACCCGGCGCCAGGGGGCGCACCACCGCCGGCCGAGATAGAGCTTGCCATCGGCGGCATCGATCCCCTGGGCGAACCAGGGCATCATGTGTTCCAGGACATCGTGCTCCAGCGCCGCCTCGCGCAGCGCCTTGAAGAAGGTGCGCGCCATCCGGCTGCCGCCCCATTTCGGAAGATGGGAATCGAGGTAAGCCTTGAGCAGATCGGGCACGCCGCCATCCTCGATGAAGAACTGCTCCCCCTCCTTGTTATCCAGGAAGTCGATCACCGAGGTGATGGTGGGACCGTGACTGGGGGAGACAGCCGGCTCCCGGTGGGGATAGAAGGCGGGGGTGAGGAAGTCTCCATTGGAGCTCCACCCGAGCCCCAGGTAAGGACTCAATCTGGGCAGGGTGCGGTACTGATCGCGACAGCGCAATAACAACTCGGTGGAGCCGAGGGAGCCGGCGGCGAGGATTACCCGGTCGGCGGTGGCGCTCCCCGGGGTGCAGCTGTGGGCGTGGTCAGGTTCGATCTCATCGAAGCGGACCCGGTAGCCCCGCTCGAGCGGCTCGATCAACCGCACCAGGTGCAGCGGCTTGACGGTGACACCCTTGCTACGGGCCCGGGCGAGGTAGTTGAGATCGAGGGTGTTCTTCGCCTTGACCGGACAGCCGACGTCGCAATACCCCCGATGGACGCAGGTGCCCTGCTGCTGCCCCTGGGGGTTGGTCCAGGTGACGGAGTGCTTCTCGTCGAACCGATCCGCCAGTTGATAGTTCCAGCTATCGCTGAAGGTCACCGCCAGTGGCAGCTTGGAGAAGCGCTGGCTGGCGCCGATCTTCTCCGCCCCTTCCCGCATGATCTTGAACCGTTCAGTGAGCTGGTTGTCAGGCAGGACCTGCACCCCGAGCATCTCTCCCACTGCGTCCAGATAGGAATCGAGCGCGGCATAGGTGATTTCCCGAGGCCAGCCTCTGGCGAAGTGCTCTGCCTTGGGCTTGACCGAGACGTTGGCATAGATCAGCGAGCCGCCCCCGACGCCGGCTCCTTGGGCAACGATCAGGTCGTCAAAGAACCGCAGGTCGACCCAGCCACTGGCCACCTCCGGCGCCTCCGGGTCATAGAGCCAGCGGTTCGACTTGCGCCAGGGGTAGTCCTCCACCTGCCATTCCCGGCCCCGCTCCAGTACCAGGATCCGGCGCAACCCCCGCTCGGCGAGGCGGCAGGCGGTGACCGACCCGCCGAACCCGCTGCCAATGATGATGACGTCGTAGTCGTTAGCCATTGGGGCAGTCCCTCAGAGCCAGTTGACCGGGCCGTCGACCCGCAGCACAGGGATCGTGCCCGCCTTCGGCACGATGAATGGATCACCCTCTGCCCGCTGCGCTGGATCGACCCATTCATCATCCTGCGGCACCTTGGGCACCCCGATCGCGTGCATCGTGAGGGTCCCCGCGCGGCTGATCCGCAGCCGGAGGAAGTTCTTGCAGTCGGGGATAGCCTGCGAGGAAAAGAGCTCGTTGATATGCCCCGCGTGGAACTTGCTCGAGAACCAGAGATAGAAGGCGAACAACATCCCACCCAGAAATCCCCCACCGATCACCATCTCCAGGGTGAAGACGATCACCTGGACCGCGCTATCCTCCTGCATGTGCCTGAGGTTGATCGTCGAGATGGCCCAGATCATTCCGAAGCAGAGCAACAGGTGCATCACCCCGTGAACAGCGCCCAGCCAGGGGAAGGCGACCCGCTTTTCGGAAGCCCGGAACTGATAGAGACCCAGGACCACCAGGAGGGCAAAGGCGACATTCGACGGGCTATGCCGCAGAATCTGCCAATAGGAATCGATCACCGAGCCCACCTCGGTCGCTCCCCTCCCTTGCAGGCAACGCATCAGGGTCGCGTTGTAACGGGGCAGGCCACAGTCGATCGTGTGCCCCTTGCTGGTGCTTTGCAGAGTCCAGGCGAAAAAGAGGTAGATAACACCGAGGAAGAAACTGAACATTCGATTGCGAAAGGGCAGCTTAAAGCATTTGCGAGCCCAGGTATGGGACTCCTCCTCCGAGGGATACATGGCTTCGCGCCGATACTGCACGATCTGATCGTCTTCAGTCAGGTCGAGCTGCATCGGCATGTGATGGGTGGGGTAGAGATAGGCCCCCCCGCCCCCCGACGTGATCCGCTGGATGCGATGATGTGGCTCAGGCGCAGGCTCCTTTCCTTCCGCGTTCGGCTCTTTCGGTTTGAGCTCGCTCCGGGAAACCCCGGCATACCGCATGTAGTGGTGGGCATCGCCTGAAATCGTGGCGGCCAGCCGGATGCCGCATTCGCGAATACGGGTGCGCTCGAAGAAGGCCTCGCTGTCGAAGAGGTGCGGCTCGGGATACCGGGTGCCCATTCCCGGAGAGGCCTCCGATCCGCAAGCCACCCAGGTCGGGACACCGGTGCAGAGAATCAGCCGCGGCTCCTCGTCTTTGGGGGAGGCCTGTGTCATGCTCTCTCCCACCCGACGGAAGTAGTCCAGCTGCGGCTGATCGATGTCGGCGCCGAGCTGGATATCGACCCCCCAGAGCCACCAGTTGTGCGGCAGCCGGAGGGCGAAATAGCTGCGCCGCTGCCGGGTGGCCCAGCGGCCGATGCGCCGCCCCTGACAGAAGACCCGGAGGAAGCTGGTCAGTCCATCGTACCAGTCGTGATTTCCCGGGATGGCGTAGAGATCGGGATCGTCAGACCGGCCACCTTCGGGGTAATCGGGCAGCGCCGACTCATAGGGTCCGCGCAGCCGATGACGATAGGCATCCTGACCGGGGGTGGGATAGACCTGATCTCCTCCCATCACCAGGAAGCGCCCGCGGGGCAGCGGTGTTTCGTCAGGCCCGGGCAGGGTGACTGAGGGTTGGGCCAGCAACCAGGCGATGGCGTAGGTCGAGTTGAAACCGTCCCCCAAGTCGGCCACGAAGTCGAACCAGAAATCGTCAGAGCCATAGTCGGAGTAGTCGGCATCGTAGGGGGCGGGGCTCTGCTGCAACGGATGCAACGCCGCCTGCACTTCCCGCTTGTCGGCGTAGGCGCCGAAGACCCCCGCCACCACCGCCTTCACCGCCGTTCTCGACAGTTGAACGGGGTGCAGCCAATCGGTCATCTTCTCTCGTCTGAACTCCGGAGCCATCCCCCTCGCGGGCGGGGTCATGAGCGAATCACGGGTGGCAGCGAGGGGGAGATTGAGGCGTTCGACCGGTTCATGCGCTGGGTGCCGGCCCGCCGTACTGATCCCACAACTGTCCGATGAAGAACTTGCCGAACCTGGCCACGGCCGCCCCCGCCTCTCCGATCGACTCGCTGCCGGTGGCGTGCATGGTGGAGACGAGCCGACCGCAGCTCGATCACGCCGAGGCGCAGGATGCCGGCCCCGACCACCTTGCCCTGGGCGTCGGTCCCCTCTGTGGAGCTGGGTGAAGAGCGTCGTGGTGTCGCTCCAGAGATCGGGTCCCGGATCATCCCGCACCACCTTCTTGCCGGCGAGGTAGTAGTCCTTTTCTCCGTGGCGAAAACCCAGCTCGTAGACCATGTAGCGGGTGCGAGGACTGTCTGCCGGGGAGAAGAGTTGGAAGACGCCGGTGCGAGCGGGGAGGTCGGTGCCGAATGGAGGGTAGCTGATCGACCCGGTAATTCGTCCGCCATGCTGCGGATCTTTGATGAAGCGGTCCAGATCCTCAATCGAGATGGTCGCCCGCATGGTGAGGGTGGGCGGCACTGTCGGCGGCACCGGTCTTGGGGTCTGTCGCGCCGAGAGTGACGTGGCCTTCCATCGTCTCGCGGAAGGTGATGCCGATAGCCGAGGGGGTCATGGCTGTGACCTCAGGCGCAAAGGGGAGACCGCCAGGGGTCCGCTGCCCGAGATAGGCATGGGCGTCCTGGTAGCCCATTTCGATCAGCGTCGCGGCGTCGATCCGGCCGAGGTAGAAGTCGGGATCGAGGGGAAGCGGATAGTCGGGTCGGATGACGTGGAGAGTGATCGGCCGGGTGCGACCGCCGATCGCCTCTCCCGCGGCGATGCGCTGGTTGAGGTCCCGGATACGCTCGAACTCCTCGAACAGCGCGCCGTTGGCGGAGAGCTCGATCATGTGGACGTACTGATAGAAGGGGCCGCCGCGGTAGTGCGGGGTATTGCCGATGCACCAGACCAGCCAGAGCTCCTCGGCGCCCCGGCGCACCGCCTCCATCAGATTGGCGTCCTTGATCCAGACCGAGTCGAGGTAGAGGGCATCCCCCTTTTTGACTGCGGGCATGAAGATCGGCAGCGAGATCCCGGCGACCAGCAGATCGAGGTCGACCCTGTCGTTGGGGATCGCTTCGTTGGTCTTCCGCGTGAAGTTGCAGACGTTGAAGGTCCCGCTCATTCCAGTCGCGGCATTGATCCGGCCGACGTCGATGCCGAGATGGGGAAAGACCTTGTTGACGATCCCGTCGGCATCGCCCATCGCCGGCACGGCAAGGCCCTTGAGATACTCCCGGAGGGGCAGGAGCGAGACGAAGTCGTGCACGTCGAGAGTACGCCAGCGGTCGCACATCTCGTCCGGCGTCAGGCCCGAGAAGAGCATCGCGAGGTTGATCGTCCCGCCCGAGGTGCCGTCGGCGTGGAAGAAGGAGAGGCCGGCTTCCTCCAGCGCCCGAATCACCCCCGCCTGGTAGGCGACCCGCATCCCGCCCCCGGCAAGAATGAGGGCTCGGCGCGGGGCCGCTCCCGGCGCCGCGGCGAGGGAGGGCCGGTGCGCTGCCGTCACGACCGGCTACCGCCCTGCGCCAGGTAGACAGAAGATGAGAATGCCGGAGAAGAGATCGAACCCGGCGACCGCAGCGCGACGGGACTGAAGATCGCATGCCAGACGCCGAGCCCGACGGCGGCCGAGGCCCCGAGCTTCTGCAGCCCCGCCCAGAAGAGGACGATCGGCTGGGCGGTGGGGCTCCGCAGCGCCTGCAGCAGCGCGCCGCCGAAGAGCACCATGAACATCCCGACGATGCCGAAGAAGTGATTGCCGGCCGGGGTGCTCGCCCCGCCAACGAACCGCAGGACCAGGGAGGGCCAGAACATCTGTACCACGCCGCTCACGATCGTGGCCACGGCGATCAGCATCAGGAAGCGCCAGCAACCATTCGCGCGACATCACTTCCTCCCTTCCCCGATCGCATCCAGGGTATCTCCTCGGCGGAAGAAATAGGTCATCAGCACCAGCCACATCAGGGTGAGGAGCACCCAGCGGATGTCATTGAGGGACATCCAGCGGCGGAGCAGTGCCGTGAGCTGCTCCTGGTCGGTGATGTGGCCGGCGAGGATCTTGTTCACCGGAATGATCCGCAGGGTGCCGACGATAGTGGCGGTGCCGAGACAGGCGAGTGCCGCGATCGGGTACCAGCGGAAGCGGGTAGACCACTCCTGCCAGACCATGATGGCACCGGTGAGCAGCATCAACGGCACCACGATGGTGAAGAAGCGGGTCGCGGTGCTGGTCTGGGGAATGAACTGGTCGTAGTAGTTGTCGACTGCGAGGTGCTGCCAGCTGGGGAACCAGAAGAAGTGCAGCGCCCAGAGCACGCCGACGTAGAGGGTGGTACCGAAGAAGAGATAGCCGTGATTGAGGGCCAGCAGGATGCGCTTCATGGGTCGCAAGCTCCGGTGGGACTGGGCAGAGGGTTGCGGTCGGAAAACTTCACCGCCCCGCGGTGGGAGGCGGGGGCCACTCCTGGGCCAGGCCCAGTTGGGCGACGCTTTCGAGACCTTCGGGCGGCGACGTCGGTGCGGTGGGAAAGCTCAGGAACCAGCTCTCGAAGTAGTCGTCCAGCACTCCGACGGCTTCGGGGATGAAAGCGGTGAAGATCGGCCGGGGGGCGATATCCAGCTGCTTGAGCGGCGCCAGCCGCGGGTGCGGCCCGATTGTCAGCCGGGCCGACGCCTTGCCCAGAAGGCCGAGGGCGGCGTGGCCCTTGAAGTAGATGTAGGACTTCATCAGGAGGCCGCGGAAGCCGCAGTAGTTGGCGGTGCCGACGTTGAGCGGCAGCCAGCTCTTGCCGGGGCGATCGACCTCGATCAGCATGGCGAGCTGGCCGTCGAGATCGTACTGGCTGCTCACCATGGTGTCGCTGATCTTGAAATCGAGGCTGGCCTGGTGCTTGGGCATCCCCCAGATCCCCTTTCCTCCCTTGACCGAGATCTCCGTGCTTACCGGCAGGTCGAAGACGTACTGGCCAGTGCCGTAATGCTTGAGCAGCAAGGCAGGCAACAGCCGGGGCGCCCGCTTCCGGCCATGGGTGCAGGCGATCGCGATGCTGTACTCGATGTAAGTGCCGATGTTGGTGGCGAGATAGTGGATCACCGTGATGACCAGCAATCCACGATTCCACAAGCGGAACGGATGGATCTCCCCACCGGGCAGCAGCGCCGCCGCCTTCCCGGCGTCGATCGGAAAGGCCGCCATAAGGGCCGGCGAGGGCTGACAGGTGACCGGCAACTGGAAGGGGATACCGTCCACCAGCGAATACCTCCCCGACATCTCCCGCAATCGGGCGGGAATCCCCATAACTCCTCCGCTGGCTAACTGCCGCGTTCGATCTCGGACAGCATCAGGGGGAAGACGTCCACCGCCGCATTCTGGCCCATGAATACATCGAGATGACCATAGCCCCCCAGCAAGTGCATCGAATGGAATTCGCGCCGGTGGTGGTCGAAGTAGTCGTAGGTGCGTTGCTGGCTCTCGGGCAGGAAACAGCGATTCATGTCGCCGGCGAAGAAGGCGAACCGGGCGTCGGTCCGGGGCGCCTCGGAGAGGAGGTTCTCGGGCAGCTGGGGGAGCCCGCCGACCGGCACCAGCTGCCCCCGAGCTACGCTCTTGGCGATCTGCTTGAAGAACGTCATCGGCACATGGGCGAATTCGCGCTTGAGCCATTCATGGGTTTCGGGATTCAGGTTCTCGTGCCGCCAGAGGGTGGGGAAGCCGGTGCCGTAGGTGAAGCTGGCGTAGCGGCAGACCATATTGTCGCACTCGCGGTGGGTGAGCCGCACAAAGGCGGTGATCAGCCGGGCGGTGGTGGTCGGGGCGTGGATGCCCCACTGGCAATCGAGGTAGGGTGTCAGCTTCGCAACCAGCGGCAGCGCCAGCCTGAGCTTGAGCGCCGACAGGCCGGGGACCACCGGGTGGAGCGAGACGGCGTTGGAGAGGATCGGTGTGGCCTGGGGGATCAAGCCGGCCACCGCCGAGAGCATGAAGCTGGTGGAGCCTTGGCAGTGGACCACCGCCGGGAGGGTCGTGGCGCCGGTTTCGGCTAACACCGTCCGGACGGCGACGGGGTGATCGTGCACCGCGGCCTGGTCCAGACTCCACTCGTTGGGGGGAGATCGATGCTAGCGCGCCAGTTCTCCAGCCAGACGTCGTAGCCGCGGGCGACCAGGTAGTCCACCAGCGAGGTGCGCACCGGAGCTCGGAAGATATTGGCCCGCACTCCCGCACCGTGCACCAGGAGGACCGGCCCCCGGGTTGCCTCCTGCGGCCCCCTGACATTGATGAGGTTGCAGGCGAAGCCATCCCCCGCCGTGAACGGCACGACCCGCTCGCGGTACCCTCCTCCTGGCGCACCAACTCCAGATGCACCGTTCACAGGACCATTTCCGGTGGCTCGGCCGGCATTCTGCCCTTCTGTTCCGGCACCTCTCGACGAGGGTCCGATAACCCGGAATAACATGCGGCGGGTGGGGAGGGGGCGCTAGGTGCGAGGCGGGCCCGAGGACGTCAGGTTCATCCGGTAGTAGACGCGGGAGGATCCTCTGACCGGGCAAACACGCTTGGGGAGAACCGGCTCGGCGCGGAAACGGCGTGGGTGAGATTCGAACTCACGGAACCCTTGCAGGTTCGCCGGTTTTCAAGACCGGTGCATTCAACCACTCTGCCACCACGCCTCGGAGGTTCAACGTAGCAAGGGCAAAGCGTGGCGCCAAGCGGCTGCAACCGAAGACCGCGGATCCCATTTAGAACCTCTCCCCGACGAACGGCAGTTCCCGCCGCCGAATGAACAGCACCGCCAGCGCCGCGGACAGAACGGTGAGGGCGAGCTTGAACAGCAACCCATGGTCTCCCTGGACTTCGATGCCGAGGCGGGTCAGATGGGACATGATCGCGCCACCCATCAAGCCAATCGCGAGCACCGCACCGAGGACGGCAGTTCTTGGGGTGAGCAGCAAGACGACGGTAATCAGCTCCAGGACGCCGGTCCCGATTCGGCCCCAGGGCTCGATGCCGAGCGTACTGAAGATGTATGTCGATTCGGGCGCGCCGGTAAACTTGAAGAATAAGGTCTGGCCCAAGATGACGGCCGCGGTGATTTGAGCTACCCAGCTGGCAATTGTGGCCGCTTTGGTGAGGTTGGCGGCGCGCCCGAGCGACATCGAGTCCATGAGTCCACTTCCTTGGTGAATTGCTGGAGGCCTTGTGGCTCTCCCGATCCAGTGAACGCCGACTCCAGCTCCGTGGTTCCCTCTGGACGGTCTGACGCCGTGGCCAGGGCGAGCCCGCAGGGAACCTTTTGGCGCCTCCTCTTGTTGATACATCGGTACCGTTGAGCAGCCGAGTTCCGGGAGGACCGTATGAAGCCGATCACCCTGTCGCCCAAGCAGACCACCGCGATTCCGGTGCGGTTCTGGCGCCAGCGCGAGCGGGTTCTTCGGATCCTCGCTCGTTGGGAGCGGACGGCTCAAACGAGGGTCGTGCGGTCCGCCTGATCCCCACGTTATGGGCGAAACAGGCGCGAAACCGTTCACCGCTCTCTCACGTTCCGATGTTGAGCCCGGGCATGGGTCCGGACTGGCAACCTTGGTTTGGGGTTACCACGGAACATGAGGGAAGACCGTTCGGCAGTAGACTCGGCGGCCACGCTCGCAACGCCCGGCGTCACGCGGCCGACCTTCGCATCCCTGCTGGAGCCGGTGCTCGATCGGGCGTTCGCAGTTGCGCTCCGATACACCAGGAACCGGACCGATGCTGAAGACCTGGTCCAGGAAGCCGCCTTGCTGGCCTGTCGCGGCTTTCAGAGCTTCACCCCGGGCAGCAACTTCCGGGCGTGGTTCCTTCGCATCCTCACCAACTGCTTCTACAGCAGCTACCGGAAGGGGAAGCGCCAAGGCGTGGAGGTCGAACTGGAGGATGCGCCGGAGCTCTATCTCTACCAGGAGACGGCGGCTGCTCGGCCTTCACCTGCGCAGCGACGACCCGGCCAAGCTCCTGCTCGAGAAGCTCACGGGCGAACAGGTCGAGGCGGCGATCGGCGCCTTGTCCGATGAATACCGCGTGGTGGCGACGCTGTACTTTCGTGGAAGACTTTTCCTACCAGGAGATCGCCGACGTGGTGGAGCGTGCCGGTGGGTACCGTGCGGTCGCGACTGCACCGGAGCCGTCGGATGTTGCAGAAGGCGCTGTGGACGCATCGCGAAGGAGCGGGGAATCGTGAGCGCGCTGGCCGCGATGCCAGACGAGGAAGACTGATATGCCTTGCGCCGGACCGTTTGACCTGCGAGGAGACGTTCGACCGACTCGATGACTATCTGGACCGGGAGCTGTCCGCCGATGAGATGCGCCTGGTGCAGGGAGCATCTCGAGATCTGCGCCGTCTGTGCCGGCGAGTACCGTTTCGAAGCCGGGGTGATCAGCGGTGTTCGGGAGAAGTTGCGCCGCATCGCGTCTCCGCCGGCCTGCGGGCGAAGATCTCGGCACTCCTCGCCCAGGAAACGAATCGGAAGCACGACTTCGGACAGCCCGCCTGTAGCATTTCCTCAGCCACCACCGTTCACCGCCCTTCCGCTACCCTGCCGGAACCTTCCTTCTCGTCTCTCTCCATTACAGAGCCGCACGGGTTGATGCATCGAGCGTCGACCCCGAACACGATGGCCGCAAGCGGCGGCTCATCCGGAACCATCTACTTGTGGAGGAATCATGTACGGAGCATTCTGAAGGGACTCACCATGCTGGCAGCGCTGGTCGCGACGTTGACTACCGCTGCGGCGGCTCCGGCCAAGATCTACACCAGCAAGCCCGTTCGCTGGGGCCAAGGCGAACACCGGGACGGTGACGGCAACCGTCGACAACGGGAAGATTACGCTGAAGGTGTCGGACGACTTCAAGATCCCCGATACCCCGGCGCCCAGCTGGCAGATCGTCGATTCGCAGGGCAACACCTACCTGCTGAATCAGTTCAAGGTCAAGGGTGGCACCAACCGGAGCATCACGCTCCCGAGCTACATCAAGGACGTGCAGAAGGTGCAGGTCTGGTGCTCGTACGCCGAAGTGCTGCTGGGCGAAGCCAGCTTCAACGTGTTGGTCAGCTAGTCGCGCGCTGTCATTCGAGGAGGAAGCGACGAGAATCCCGATGCCAACGTTTCCACTAAGGGCCGGCATCGGGATTCCTCGTTTTGCTCGGAATGACATCCTACTTGAACTCCTACATCCCATCGCCTCCCAGGTTGCCCCTGACCGCGTTCGCCACCGAGTCGGCCCGGTCGGCCTGAGCGGTATCTCCCTCGGCGCGCAGGGTGTTGGCCATGGTGCCGTAGACCACGCCATAGAGCGACAGGATCGACGATGACGGCCGGTCCACCCAACCCCGCGGCCGGTTTCGTGCGACCGACGAGTAGTGATAGGTATCCCACATCAGCTTCTCGGTACGCGGCAGGTTCGCGTAGCCGAGTCCCCGCGTCAGGATCACCGAATCCTTGGGCACCACCGGCTTCATCACCAGCTTCCGCACCAGGCCCTGGGTGATCAGGTAGGGCGTCAGGCCCAGGGTCTGGTCGGGATAGCCGCCGGCGCTCCAGGCAAAGAAGATCGGCCGCTGGCCCACGTTGTCCCGGATCAGGAAAATCGTCGCCAGGTCGGAGAGCTGGAGATACTCGGAGCCGAAGGCGATCTCCAGGCTGTCGAACCGGATGCCGCCGTTCTTGGGAACCTGCTGCAGCTCGGGCAGGCTGTCGAGCTGGCCCTCGGTGAGACGGAACACCGGCTCGGTGGGGCGCACCCAGGTCCCGCTCTTCCACAACTCGGCGGCCTTGGCCGGATCGAATTCCGGAGTCACCCGTCGCTTGAGCTGGCGCAGGTGCCAGCGGGTGTTCATCAGCGAAAGGTTGGCGAGGGTGACGTCGGGCCGGATCCCTTCCACTTCCTGGGCAAACCACAGCGGGAAGGTGTCGTTGTCTCCCGCCGTGATCAGGATGCCATAGGGCTCGACCGACTGGAGCAGGTCGTTCGCGAAGTCGCGCGCGGCGGTTTCGTGGGCCCGGCTCGCCGTGATGTGATTCCCCAGAAGGGGGATGATGCCGAGCAGCAGGACGGGGGTCGAGTAGGCCCAGCTCTGCTTCTCCGGAACCCGGTCGCGGAAGAAATCCGCCACTCCCCGCATCAACGCACCGATCCCCACCGCAACCCAGAGTCCGAACCCGGCGAAGGAGACCACGAAGAAGTAGTCGCGCTCGCGGACTTCCCGTGCAACCTCGCCCCTGGACGGATCGACCGGGATGGAGAACCCGTACTTGAAGTTGAGGTAGAAGATCAGGAGACCGTCAGGGTGAACATCAGCGCCGTGGATGCCCAGAAGGCTCGGCGGTCCCGCTGCCACAGGGAGACCGCGCCCAACAGGCCGGTGGCGGTAAAGACTCCCGTGGCGATTCCGGCCGCTCTGCCCCAGTCCCGCGCGAACTGCCAATTGAGGTACTGGAAGTAGTTCTTGATCTGCGACAGGAAGTCCGCCTGCCGGATGAACACCGAAGGCTTCCCGTACTGCGCCCGGTTGAGCACCTCGTTGAGCGCGGTCCAGGTGGTCGGTTCGCCCTCGTTGATCGGCGGGAACTGGGCGCCCCGAATCGGCAGGAAGAAGTAGTTGAGCGAGATCCCGATGATGACCGCGAGGACCGAGAGATAGAGAATCGGCCGCTTGAACTCTCCGGGGTCGCGCCACGCGGTGTAGGCCAGCACGGCCGCGATCATGCCGAGCACGGCGATCTGTTGCTCGATCGGCCCGTCGTGGATCACGCTCCACTTGCCCGAGACCGCGAGGGCCAGCGTGAGGCCCATCGCCAGTACCCACGGCCGCAGGACCATCCCCGGATCGGTGAGCAGCACGTAGACCGCGACGGCCGGCCCGGCGAGAACGCCCATCATGTGATTGCAGGAGCTGAGCGCGATGATGTAGGCGATCAACACCAGCCAGCGGTCCCGGTGGGAGCCGGGTGCGTCGTCGGCCCAGTGCACGCCCAGCCACATGACCAGTGCCGTGGAGAGGAGCGAAACCGTGTACACCTTCTCGTTCACCGTGGACTGGTTCCACACCGTCCACATCGTCGCGCTCACCAGCACGCCGGCGAACGCCGCGGCCAGTCGTGCCCAGCGGATCGGCACCACTTCCCGCATCCACCGATCGGCCACCAGGAACCAGAGTCCCGCCGAGAGCGCGCTGGTGAGTGCCGCGAAGAGATTGATGCGGGCCGCGTACGACTCGCTCAGCGGCAGAGCCCCGAAGGTGTGAGCCAGCACGACGAAGAGCGGATTCCCTGGCGGATGCGGGATGCCGAGCACGTAGGCGGCCGCGATGTACTCCGAGGTATCCCAGAACGCGGTGGTGGGGGCCAGCGTGGCCACGTAGATGAGGAAGACCACCAGCGCGGTCAAGGCCGCGAAGAGATAGGGAGGTGGTTCTCGGGTTTCGGTCTGCGCGTTAGTCATCGTCTAGGGTAAAACGTGAGACGTGAGAAGTGAGCACTTCTCACGCTGTTTAGTGTCGGAATTGTCGGCGTCCGGTCAGCACCATCGCCATGCCGTGCTTGTCGGCCGCGGCGATGACTTCCGCGTCCCGCACCGAACCACCCGGCTGGATGATGGCGGTGACGCCAGCCGCCGCCGCCTCATCGACACCGTCGGCGAAGGGGAAGAACGCATCCGATGCCATGACGGTGCCGCGCGGGTCGTGACCCTGTTGCCGAGCCTTGTGCACCGCGAGGAAGGAGCTGTCCACCCGGCTCATCTGTCCGGCGCCGATCCCGATCGTCGTCTCGTTCCTGGCCAGCAGCACCGCGTTGGACTTGACCGCCGCCACCGCGGCCCAGGCGAAGCGCAGATCCACCAGCTCCGCCTCGGTGGGACGACGCGTGGTGGGGAATTTCCACTCGGCTTCGACCGGCTCGAACACGAAACGGTCCTGCAGCAGCATGCCGCCTCGGACCCGCTTGAAATCGAGCCCAGCGGTGCCCCGCCAGACCGGCAGCTCCACGGCGCGCAGGTTCGGCTTGGCCGCGAACACGGCGAGGGCCTCGTCATGGAACGAGGGCGCCACGACGACCTCGATGAAGAGACTGGTGATCGCGAGGGCCGTGTCCCGGTCCACCACCGTATTGAATGCGACCACCCCGCCAAACGCCGACTGCGGGTCCGATGACAATGCCTTCTTGAATGCGTCCTCGGCCGTCCCGGCGATGGCGATGCCGCAGGGCGTCGTGTGCTTGATGATCGCGCAGGCCGGAACGTTCTGCCACAACGAGGCGGTCCACATCGCCGCGTCGAGGTCGAGAATGTTATTGAAGGAGAGTTCCTTGCCTTGACGCTGTTTCAGATCCCGCAGGCCGCGCGGCTCTTCGTCGACGTAGAGCGCAGCACGCTGGGTCGGATTCTCGCCGTACCGGAGACTCATCAGTCGCTCGAAGGACCAGCCGATCCGGTGCGGCATCCCATCTTCGCGCGGCGTGAGGTAACGAGCGATCGCTCCGTCGTAGTCGGCGGTGTGGCTGAACACCTTGGCCGCGAATTCCTGGCGCACCGCGCGCGGCACCTCGCCGTGACGCGAGCAGGTCGAGCACCCGGCCGTAGTCGGTGGGGTCCACCACCACGATGACGGATTCGTGGTTCTTGGCCGCGGAGCGGAGCATCGCAGGCCCGCCCACGTCGATGTTCTCGATGGCGTCCTCGAAGCTCACCTGCGGCTTGGCGACCGTCTCCCGGAAGGGATAGAGATTGACGGCGAGGAGATCGATCGGGGTAATGCCATGGGTCTTGAGGGCCGCCGTGTGCTCGGTCATGTCGCGCCGCGCGAGAAGTCCGGCATGGATCGCCGGGTGCAGCGTCTTGACCCGACCATCGAGGATCTCGGGGAAGCCGGTGATCTTGCCTACCGGTTGCACCGGCACCCCGCCCGCCTTGAGCGCCGCGTGAGTTCCGCCGGTGGAAATGATGTCCCAGCCGAGGTTAACCAGGCCCTGCGCGAACGGCAGGATGCCGCGCTTGTCACTGACCGAGATCAACGCGCGCGGCACGAGGGCTCCATCACGGATTCGACTCCACGGGCTGAGGGAGTGGGATCGGGCGGCCTGCCTCCGCGGCGGCCCGGACTACAACCGGCAACAATTGATGTTCTGCTTCGAGCACCCGCGCGGCGAGCGTTTCCGCGGTGTCTCCCGGGAGAACCGGGACCCGACTCTGGGCCAGGATCGGTCCCCGATCGTATTCCTCGTCCACCAGGTGGACCGTACAACCCGAAACCTTGGCCCCGCTCGCCAGCACCGCCTGGTGCACCCTCAGGCCGTACATGCCTGGTCCACCGAACGACGGGAGCAGCGCGGGGTGAATGTTGATGATGCGATCGCGAAAGGCTGCGATGACGGCCGGTGGCACCAGTTTCAGGTACCCGGCGAGAACGATCAGGTCTACGTGGTGCTGACGGAGCGGCTCCAACCACTCGGCGTCATCGGCGGGGTTCCGGAACACCACTGCGGGCACCCCGAAAGCCTTGGCGTGCCCCAGTCCACCGGCGCTCGCCCGGTTGCTCAGTACCAGCACCACCTTGGCGCCTCCGAAGTTCCGAAGGCTCTCGAGCAGCGCGAGGAGGTTACTGCCTCCGCCCGAGATGCACACGGCGATCTTCAGCGGCATGGCGCAAGAAACTAAGGGGGCAGAGAGGGATGGTGTAGGGGTCGGGGGCAATCCGAGCCGCCTGAGCCGCGTGGCGACCGATCGGCTAATTGGTGGTCCCGCCAGAAGTTAGACGACCCATCCAGGTCGTCCTGTCGCGATCCGCCAAATTGGCCCTTCTCTTGCCCATATGTCAAGCAAATCAGCACTACACAGGCGCAGCCACTGAGGGGGAAGGTATGAGAACCGTCAAGGAATTGATCGGTCGTGGAGCTGGCGTCATCGCGATTGCCGCCAGCATCCTGTCAGGTGGCTGTGAAGCCACGCTGAAGGACAACGGACTCAAGATCGAGCGCATTATCGCCGGGGTGACCGACGCGTCGGGCACCATCCACGCATCGCTGGTTCAAGGCGACGCTCCGAACCCGAACGGCGGGCCGACCAACACCGCCTCCGGTTTCGCCGCGATGGTCACCGGTGGCAGCTCCCAGCAGACCCTGACCGGGTCGGCGGCCTTCACCCGGATCGTCGTAGCCATGCCGGGCGCCCAGAACTACTACGAGCTGACGGTTCCCTCGGGCACCACCACCCCGATCATCCTGCGCGCCGCGGAGAACCTCGGCAGCATGAACCTCGGCGTGAGTTACGCCGTGGGCGATGCCAACGTGATCGGCAAATACACTGCCCAGACCGTGAAGATCATCTTCGTGGGGAATGGTGACGTCCAGGTCAGCGTCTCCTGGAGCGACACCACCGACGTCGACCTCCACGTGGTGGATCCGGCTCTCGAGGAGATCTACTTTGGCCATCGTACTTCCGCGAGCGGTGGCACCTTGGACCTCGATTCCAATGCTGCCTGCGGCCGGGATGACCTTCAATTCCCCCACAAGAGCAACGAGAACATCGTGTGGCCGGCTGGTCACGCTCCTCACGGTACCTTCATCGTCCGCCTGGCCTACTGGAGCGCGTGCAACGTAACCGCTGGGACCGACTACGTCGTGACCGTCGCGACCAAGGGCGGCGGGGCCCAGGTCTTCACCGGGCATTTCACTCCACCGGGGACTGGCGGTGGCGCGGGCAGCGGGACGCTGATTACGCAGTTTACGTTCTGATTGAGCCGTCAGCCGTCAGCCGTCAGCCGTCAGCCGTCAGCCGTTAGCTGTTAGCTGTTAGCGAAAAACGTCCTAAGACGTAGGCAAAATTAGAAGCCGCGGATCCTCGCCCAGGGATCTGCGGCTTCTGGTTTTTCTCAAGGCTCTCAAACGCGGAGGGCCATCCCTTCGTGATCTTTGTGTCTTTGTGTTTTCTGTTTTGTTGGCTTGACGGCTGACGGCTGACGGCTGACGGCGCTGACCTCTATCCCTCCACCGCAACCTGCAACGCAGCCTTGATGGCTGGATAGTCCTCCTCCCGCAGCGTCCGCGGGTCCAGCAACACGTGCCCCTCAGCCACTCGCACGATGATCGGTGGCTGGCTCAGGCGAAGCCGGACCGCGAGGCCTTCGGCGCCGAGCGGGCCGGCGTTGAGGGCGACGAGACTGGTCGGCAGCTTGGCGCCGGGGAAGGAGCCGCCTCCTACCGCCGACTCTCCCGGGATGACCTGGGCCAGGAACACCGGGGGACACAGACCCGCGAGCACCCTCGCCCGACGATCCAGCTCCGCCTCATCTAAAGTCAGCATGCGAAGCACCGGGATCTCCCGTCTCGCGACCTCGGGATCATGGTAGAGACCTAATGTCGTTTCGAGTGCCGCGAGGGTGAAGCGATCGGCGCGGAGGGCGCGAGCGAGCGGATTGGCGCGGCACCGGGCGATGATCTCCCGCTTGCCCACCAGACACCCGGCTTGAGGCCCGCCGAGCAGTTTGTCTCCCGAGAAGATGACCAGGTCGGCGCCTGCGGACACGGCGGTCTGAACCCGGGGTTCCGAGCTCAAGCCCCACGGGCTCAAATCGAGCAGCAGACCGCTGCCGACATCATGCAGGTAAGGAATCCTGCGCGAGTGAGCGAGCTCCGTGAGTTCCTCTGACTGCGGCGACGTGACGAAGCCAACCTGCTCGAAGTTCGAGCGATGCACCGTGAGGATCGCGGCTGCCCCGTCGATCGCATTCTGATAATCAATGAGGTGAGTCCGGTTGGTGGTTCCCACCTCCTGCAGCACGGCACCGCTCTTTCCCATGATGTCGGGGATCCGGAATGATCCACCGATCTCGATCAGCTCGCCCCGCGAGATGAGGACTCGTCCACCCTGGGCCAGCGAATTGAGGGCGAGCACCAGGGCGCCGGCCGCATTGTTGACCGCGAGTCCATCCTCGGCTCCGGTCAGCTCAGCGAGCAGGGTGCGGCAATGATCCGCCCGCTGGCCTCGAGCGCCTGATGCGAGGTCGTACTCCAGCGAGCTGTATCCCTCGGCCACTTCCTGGATGGCGAGGGCCGCCGCATGCGCCAAGGGTGCGCGCCCCAGATTCGTGTGCAGGACCACGCCCGTCGCGTTAAGCACCGGCTGCAGCGAACGTGTGGTGTGATCCTGCACCCGCTCGGCGATCTCCGCGGCCCAATCCTCCGGAGGTCCTGCCCGACTCGAGCGTGCCGCCTCCAGTGCCTCGCGCACCGCGACCACCACGACATTGCGCGGCACCGTCGCGAACAGGGCCTCCACTCCGGGGTCTCGGAGCAGGCGATCAACCGAGGGAAGCTGGCGCCGAGCGTCCGGGTTCACGGTTTTCCCGCACCGGGCTTTGCGCCCGTCGTGTCAGAAACCACGGAGTCCTTCTTCTCCTCCCCTTGATCTCCGGAACCGCGAAGCCCGCCCGTGCTTCTTCGCTGGCGACACCGTTCACGTTTCGAATCCCCGGCACATCGACCAGGTACTTGCCGCCAGGCTTGAAGGCGCTGTCTACCCGCAGCACCAGTTTGTCGAACAACGCGGGCCGCTGAGCGAGAAGCTGCTTCAAAGCGGTGGAGTCTGCCGCTCCGGGGCTGGGCCTGCTCGGTAAGTGAACCGGAGGCGGCTGGGCGAACTTCGGCTTCTTGCCCGCGAGAGTATCCGCCCGTGCCGTGGTGGTGTCCCGCGCGATCGAATCCGCCACCAGCGAGTCGATCCTGGCGCGCACCACCAATTGGATGCTGTCGTCTACCGGTTTGGGGAGCAGCGATGCCACGTGGACCGGAATCGAATCGGGCAATATCACGGAGCAGCACCTGCAATGAGTCGAACCGCTGCCGAGGATCGAGCGGCTGGGTGAAGGTGATCGTAGCAGAGACGCTGTCGTTCGCCGTGATCCCGGAGATGCGAGGCCCCAGCGAATCGTGGGGGTAGATCCAGAGGGTCGGAATCGTCGTCGTGCCTTGAGGAACCCGCACGCTGTCGAACGCCTCCCGATCTTCCTTCTGCAGGTTGTGGTTGGCGTCGAGCACCGCGAACGCGACGTACTCGCCCTGGGGCAGGGGCCCGATTCGGAACCGCCCCGACGAATCGGTGAGGGTGCGATAGATGAGCGTGTCCGGCATCAGGGCCAACGCGATTAAAGCCTGTCGAGCGTACTGTCCGGCGACCCAGTCCACTGCCTGTCCTTCGACCGTGTCAGTCGGGAGCGGGCCGCCGGTCGAGAAGGTGATGACGATACTGGTGTCGGTCTTGTTCCGGCTCAAATCAACGATGCCCGGAAGCAGCTCGATGCGATAGACCCGGTTCGGCTTCCACCCTTCGCGGGGCCGGACCGTGATGCGATCCCGCTTCCATTTGATGCGCGGGATCTCGTGCGAGGGGGAAACCAGGATCAGGCGCTCGAGGTCTCCGGTACCGAGGCCCATACTCGGCGTACTTCCCTCGGACACGATCTCATCGAAGCGGAATTCGACGTCCTTGTCCCAGTCGGGATAGACGCCGACCGACTCGGGTACGGTGGAGAGGAGAATGGGTGGAATGTGGTCCGTTGGGCCGCCGGGCGGGGGGGCCATTTTGGCGCATGCCAGGGCGAGCAGGACGGTCAGGGCGAGTAGGGCGGTCGGGCGGAACGGCGGGAAGGCGGACGGACCTTCACGTTGACCCGATTCCCTTTCCGCCCTGTCCGTCTTGTCCGCCCTGTCCGCCTGGTGCCTCATCCAACCAGCCGTCGGTGCTTTTCCGCCAGCACCTCGTGCTGCTCGCTCCAGCTGCTCAGCTTCTCCCGTTCCTTTGCCACGATCTCCTGAGGTGCCCGGCTTGTGAACTGCTCGTTGCCCAGCTTGGCTTTCTGGTTCTCGATGAGCTTGGTCAGGCGTTCCAACTCGCTCTGAAGCCGGCTCCGTTCCTTGTCGAGATCGAGAATCTCGCCGAGCGGGACGAAGAGCGAGCTCCGGTCCGTGAGCACGGCACTCGCACCGACGCCGGCCGAGTCTCCGCCAAAGCGGCAGTTCGGAAAGCTTGGCCAATCGGCGAATGGTTCCCGATTCATCGTGAAAGGCTTTCTCTGCATCCTTACCCGCGGCCGTGACCACTGCCCGGACCGATTTGCCGGGCTCGATACCGTACTCGGCCCTGATCTGCCGGACCGCGACAACCAGTTCCTGAACCAGAGCGAAGGCGCGCTCAGCCTCGGCATCATTGGCACGGCGGTCGGACTGTGGCCATGTCGTGATACTGATTGACGCTTCCGCGTCCCGACCCGGCAGTCGCTTCCAGAGCGCTTCGGTGATGAACGGCATGATCGGGTGCAGCAGCTGAAGCGCGATCTCGAATGTGCGTGCCGCGACGGCGCGGGCCACATCTCCACCGGGCTGATCGCCGTAGAGTCGCGGCTTGATCTGCTCGATGTACCAGTCGGCGAAATCGCTCCAGAGGAAATGGTAGACCGCGTTCGCTGCCTCGTTGAGCCGGTACTTGTCGTAGGCCTCGGTCGCCTGGATCACCATCGCGTTACAGCGGGAGATGATCCAGCGGTCGGCCAAGGTCAGCTCCTCCCGCCGCACCACGTTCGGGTAATCTCCCGCCAACGGTCTGATCGCTGCCGAGCCGCTTTGCCGCCGAGCCGCCGAGCCGGGTAGTTCAGCCGCCGAGCCGCCGAGGTTGGACAGCACGAACCGCCCCGCATTCCACAGCTTGTTGGCGAAGTTCCGCCCCGGAGAAAACGAGGTCTCCAGATCGCTCGGGTCGAGGATGACGTCGGTGCCCACTGCCATGCCGGAAATCACGGTGTAGCGGAGTGCATCCGCTCCGAACTTGCTCACCACCTCGAGCGGATCGATTCCGTTCCCCAGTGACTTGGACATCTTGCGGTGCTGGGTGTCTCGCACCGTGCCGTGCAGGTAGACGGTCGAGAAGGGGATCTCCCCCATGAACCAGCATCCCGCCATCACCATGCGGGCCACCCAGAAGAACAGGATCTCGGGTGCCGTGACCAGAGTCGAGCCGGGATAGAAACGGTCGAGGTCCCTGGTCTTGTCCGGCCATCCCAGACTGGAGAAGGTGACGAGCCAGGAGGAGAACCAGGTGTCGAGCACGTCGTCGTCCTGTCGCAGCGGCGCGCCGCAGGAGCACTCCTTGGGCTCCTCGCGCCACGATCATCTCGCCGCACTTGTCGCAGTACCAGACCGGTATGCGATGGCCCCACCAGAGCTGCCGGGAGATGCACCAGTCGCGAATCCCTTCCATCCACTGGCGATATTCCTCGCCCCGCCGCTCCGGGATGAAGCGCAACGTCCCATCGACGTAGGCCTGGAGTGCGGGCTTGGCGAGCGGCGCCATCTTCACGAACCACTGGTCCGAGAGGCGCGGCTCCACCACGGTTTCGCAGCGGTAGCAGTGCCCCACCGCGTGGCGGTGATTCTCGACTTTATCCAGCAGACCCAGCTTTTCGAACTCGGCCACCACCTGTTTCCGGGCGACGAACCGGTCGAGCCCGCGGAAGCGCTCCGGCACCGCTTCGTTGAGGTGCGCGTCGGGTGTGAGGATGTCGATCGGTTCCAGATGGTGGCGGCGTCCGATATCGAAGTCGAGCGGATCGTGGGCGGGAGTCACCTTCACGGCACCGCTTCCGAACTTGGGATCCACTTCCGAATCGGCCACGATCGGGATGAGCCGGTCCACCAGAGGCAGGCGGACCTTCTTGCCCACCAGCTTCTTGTACCGCTTGTCCTTGGGATTCACCGCGACACCGGTGTCCCCCAGCATGGTCTCGGGTCGGGTGGTCGCGACGGTGATGAATCCGCTGCCGTCCTCCAGCGGGTAGCGGAACCACCAGATCTTGCCGTCCACCTCTTCCTTCTCCACCTCTTCGTTGGAGAGGGCGGTGAGGCAGCGGGGACACCAGTTGATGATGTACTTGCCGCGGTAAATCAGCCCCTTCTCATGCAGCCGCACGAAGACTTCGCGCACGGCGCGCGAGAGATCTTCGTCGAGCGTGAAATAGGTGCGAGACCAGTCGGCGCTGGCGCCCAGGGCCCGAAGCTGCTGCAGGATGGTATCGCCGGTCTCCCGCACGAAGGCCCAGACTCTCGCTTCGAACTCCTTACGCCCGAGGTCGAAGCGGGTCTTTCCCTCCTGCCCGATGATACGCTCCACCACGTTCTGGGTGGCGATACCGGCGTGGTCGGTTCCCGGGAGCCAAAGCGTCACCCGGCCCCGCATCCGTTCGAACCGGGTGAGCACGTCCTGCACGGTGTAGGTGAGCCCGTGCCCCATGTGCAGGATCGAGGTCACGTTGGGCGGGGGCATCATGATCACGAAGGGCGCCCCCTTGCCCTTGCCCCCTTCGGGAGCGAATAGCCCCTTGCCCTCCCACCAGCGATAAAGCCCGGGCTCGACCGCGCCCGGGGTGTATTGAGGCGGTAGTTCGTCGTTCATGCGGGTCGGTCGGTCAGATCTTCCACGTCTTCCGGCACGTCGTCTTCCCCGTGGACCAGGATGCAGTCCACCACCTGTTCGATCCCCGGCAGGGCGTGGACCACGCGAATGGCGCGCGCGCGGAGGCTTCGACTGGGGACCCAGCCGTGGATCTCGACGACACCGACCCTCACTCCGACGGCCTCGAGGGCAAGGTCGTGGAGCTGGTCGTCGTGCCGGAGGGCCGCCCGGGCCAGGCTGGCCACCGCGGGTGGGCCTTCCCGGCGCGCGACGAGCTTCCCGCGGGGTACAGAGCCCCAGCGGCGGGGAATCCGAAGCTTGCTGGACCCCAGCAACTCGCCCAACACGAAGCCGCTGACGAGGCCAAGTCCGGCCCCCACCAGGCTCCAGGCGAATAATTCGCTGCCGGAAGGTCGTCTGCTCATGCCCATTGCTCTGCTCTTACCTGACGGTTTGACGAGCGGTTAACTTAACATGATGAAAGACGAAAATGCCCGAATGACAGGCGCTGAAATCGTGCGCTGGTCGGTCCTCGCCGCCCTGCTGATCGGTTGCATCGCCCTGTACTTCCGTTACGCGCCCACGACCCCTCCGGTCATCCATCCGGCGGTGGCAGACACGACCCCATGAGCACGATCCGGCTGACGCTCCCCGACGGCAGCGTGCGAGAGGTGCCGGCGGGAACCACGGCACGCGCGGTGGCCCAGTCCATCGGCGCGGGGCTGGCTCGTGCCGCGGTGGCGGCGCGGGTGGACGGACAGGTCCGCGACCTGGACCGCCCGATCGAAGCCGACGCCAACTTCGCGATCCTGACCGACAAGGACCCGGCTGCGCTGGACGTCCTCCGTCACTCGGCGGCCCATATCATGGCGACCGCGGTCCGCGAGCTTTTCCCCAAGGCCGGGATCGGGTTCGGTCCGCCGATCGAGAACGGGTTCTACTACGACTTCGATGTCGAGCGTCCCTTCACTCCGGAGGACCTGGAGGCCATCGAGGCGAAGATGACCGAGGTGACGGCGAAAGACTATCCGTTTGTTCGGGAGGTCGTGGATCGCCCCGAAGCCAAACGTCGCTTCAAGGACGATCCCCTCAAGCTTGAGCGAATTGACGATCTGGGACCCGACGAGGTCATCACGGTCTACACCGACGGTCCCTTCGTGGACCTGTGCCGGGGCCCTCATCTCCCCAGCACAGGAAGGCTCAAGAACTTCAAGCTGCTTCACGGAGCCGGCGCCTACTGGCGGGGAGACGAACGCCGCCAGATGCTGCAGCGGATTTATGGGACTGCCTGGTTCAAGAAAGAGGACCAGGACGCCTATCTGCACCAGCTCGAAGAAGCCCGAAAGCGGGACCACCGCAGGCTGGGTAAGGAACTGGACCTGTTCATGTTCCACCCGTTCGCTCCGGGGGCGGTGTTCTGGACCGACCGGGGCACCACGATCGTGAACGTGCTGAACGACTACCTGCGCGAGCTGCAGCGAGACGACTATAAGGAGATCAAGACTCCGCTCCTGTATAACAAGGGTCTCTGGGAGATCTCCGGCCACTGGGGCAAGTATCGGGAGAACATGTTCCTGGTTCTCGACAAGGAGACCGGGGAACACGATTTCTCGCTCAAGCCGATGAATTGTCCTTCGCACTACCTGTTGTATCAGTCGAAGAAGCATTCCTATCGCGAGTTGCCGCTCCGGTATTGCACCTACGACGTGCTGCACCGGAATGAAGTCTCCGGCGCGCTCTCCGGGCTGACCAGGGTTCGGCAGTTTCAGCAGGACGACTGTCACGTCTTCCTGACCGAGCAGCAGATCGCCGGAGGAGGTTCGCCGGCTCACCGATTTCATTCTGAGCTACTACAAGACCTTCGGGCTCACCGCGACGCTCAAGTTCGCCACTCGGCCCAAGGAGCGGATCGGCGAGGATTCACTGTGGGATCGCGCCGAAGCCGCGCTCCAGGCCGCGCTCGAGGCGACCGGGCAGCCCTACGAGCTCAAGCCGGGTGACGGCGCGTTCTACGGTCCCAAGGTCGACTTCGACGTCGCCGACTCGATCGGCCGGACCTGGCAGCTCGGAACGATCCAGCTCGACTACGCCGCTCCCGAGCGCTTCGGGCTGATCTACGTCGGGGACGACAACCACGAGCACCGGCCGGTGGTCATCCATCGGGCAGTGAGCGGCTCCTTCGAGCGCTTCATGGCGATCCTGATCGAACACTTCGCCGGCGCGTTCCCGCTCTGGCTCGCGCCCGAGCAGGTCCGCGTGCTACCGATCTCGGATGCCCAGGGTGACGCCGCGAGGAAAGTCTTCCAGCGCTTCCGTGAGGCGGGGATTCGGGCGGGTCTCGATGACGGCAACCAGACCCTCAACTACCGGATCCGTCAGGGTGAAGTGGAGAAGATTCCTTATATGGCGGTCGTCGGACAGCGGGAGGCGGACGCGGGCACGGTCGCGGTGCGAGTACGTGGGGCGGGGAACAAGCAGGAGATCGTGCCGGTCGAGGAGTTTCTGGCAAGGGTGAGCGGGGATATACGGAGCCGGGCGTTGGTGCCGTGACGGGGCCTGTCATTCCGAGCGAAGCGAGGAATCCAGATGCCCACCCGAGACCATAGCCAGCTGTCATTCCGAGCGAAGCGAGGAATCCAAATCCTTCCGTTCCGAAAACCACTCCTCCGCAAGATCAATCCATCCAGGATTTACGCTCTGAATCAGCGCAATCTTCTTGCTCCGTCTCCATGCTTTGATCTGTTTCTCCCGTGCGATCGCGGCTCTGGCATTAGGGGTGGTTTCGAAGTAGACCAGTTTGGTGATTCTGTAGCGGCTCGTGAAACCGCCCCATCGCAGGCTCCGATGCTTAGCCAGACGTTGCATCAAGTTACTGGTAACCCCCAGGTAGAGGGTACGATGGCTGTTACTGAGGAGATAGACATAGAACGTCTTCACTCGGCCTCGAGGTTTTAGTCCGGTCAGTATGGGGCTCTTCCGTATCCATCGAGGGACCCCTTTTACGCGGGTCAGGATCTGGATTCCTCGCTTCGCTCGGAATGACAGCCAGCGCCCGAAGCCCGCCGCCTCGTCCGCCTGCCGCCCTGTCCGCCTTTTAGAAAGCGTTCCCCCTCTCCGTCTCACGGAGAGGGGGACAGGGGGTGAGGTTTCCCGCCCTACCGCCTATTTTCCCCCCGACCCAAACAGCCGCGCCCCGTGTCCGACGCCACTACACCAGTCATCCTCTCCGCCGTCCGCACTCCCATCGGACGATTTCTCGGTGCCCTTTCCACCCTCACCGCGCCCCAGCTCGGTGCCTTGGTGGTTCGGGAAGCCGTGCGTCGCGCCGGGATTGAGCCCGGAGCGGTTGACGAGGTCATCCTTGGCCAGGTTGTGCAGGGGGGCTCCGGTCAGGCCCCGGCCCGCCAGGCCCTGATTCACGGCGGGATTCCAGGAACGGTCCCCGCAATGACCATCAACAAGGTCTGCGGGTCGGGCCTCAAGGCCGTGATGCTGGCCGCGCAGGCCATCAAGGCCGGCGACGCCGAGGCCATCGTGGCGGGCGGGCAGGAATCCATGTCCACCGCACCGCACTATCTCTATGGCCTGCGGACCGGGGTGAAGGCGGGGAACCAGACCGTCGTCGACGGAATGATCCACGACGGTCTGTGGGACTCGTTCGGGCAGAACCACATGGGCGAGTACGCCGAGTACACCGCCGAGAAGGCGAAGGTGACCCGGCAGGACCAGGACGAATTCGCCCTGAACAGTCATCGCAAGGCGGTGGCCGCGCAGGAGTCCTGCAGGTTCTCTTCGGAGATCCTGCCGGTTGAAATACCGGGCAAGGGAGGAGTGACGCGGGTGACCGCCGACGAGTCGCCGCGGAAGGACACGACGATCGAGGCTCTGGCCAAGCTCAAGCCGTCATTCCGGAAGGACGGCACCGTCACCGCCGGGAACGCGCCGGGACTGAACGACGGCGCCAGTGCTCTAGTCGTCACCTCACTCGCCTTTGCCAAGGCTCACGGTCTTCAGCCGATGGCGCGCATTACCCAGTACGCGACCGGTGGTGGAGAGCCGAAGGACCTGTTCTTCGCTCCCATTGTCGCGGTGAAGAATCTCCTGGGCAAGTCGGGGACCAAGATCAACGACTACGATCTGATCGAGGCCAACGAAGCATTCGCCGTGCAGGCTATCGCCGACGGGCGGGCACTGGGCTGGGATTGGGATCGGGTCAACGTGAACGGCGGGGCGGTGGCGCTCGGTCACCCGATCGGCGCGAGTGGCGCCAGGGTTTTGACTACTCTCCTTTATGCAATGAAGGATCGCGACAAGACAACCGGACTCGCCACTCTCTGCCTGGGTGGCGGGAATGCGGTGGCACTCAGCGTGGAGCGGATCTAAATGACCTCAGGTACTCCCACGACGGCCAGATCCATGAGCCTTCCCAGGGCCTTTCGTTGGCCCATCACGCTGGTCCTCGGCGCCGTAGCCGTGGCCGCCTCGGCTCAATTCTCGGTTCCGCTGCCCTTCACACCGGTGCCGATGACCCTTCAGGGGCTCGCGGTGATCCTGGTGGGTGGGCTCACCGGATCTGCTGCAGGCGCCGGCGCTATGCTGCTCTATCTCACGGCGGGGGCATTCGGGGCCCCGGTCTTCGCGAATGGATCCGGAGGGCTGCCGCATCTGCTGGGGCCCACCGGTGGGTACCTCCTCGTTTTCCCGCTCGCTGCGTGGATCGTCGGCCGGGTTGGGCAACGAGGGAATCTGGGACGCTGCCTCCTCGCGGCATTGATGGGGATGGTCGCCATTCACGTTGGCGGACTGGCGCAGCTCGCTACGCTCACCGGATCGATCAAGACCGCCGCCGCCGCAGGCACCGCGCCTTTCCTCATGGTTGACTCACTGAAGGTGGTTCTGGCTGGATTGCTGCTCTGGCGGGCGCACCACTCACTACGCCCGCGGGCGTGACCGAACCGCTTCCAGAATCTCGCCCGCCTTCGCGCCTCAGGGTTGCAGGGTGGGCAGTTCTTTTTTTGACGCTGGGCACCGCGAGCGCCCTGTTCCTGAGTGCGCTGGTTGGAATGGCGGCCCCGCTGCTGACCTCGGGCGCCCCCATCAATCCCGAAGCGCCGCGATGGCTGGTGATCCAGACCGCCATCATCATCCTGTCGTTCGGATTTGCCACGTGGGTGATCGGTCGGCGGGCGGCCAAGCTCAGTTGGGAAGACCTGCGCTGGAAGCCACTCGAGAATGCCGGGAAAGGCTGGGGTGCGGGACTTCTATTGGGCGTGACTGCGGCTGCTATCGCTGTCCTCCTATCGTTGCCGCTGGGCGGCGCGCGATTCCTCCCGGATCAAGGCTCGCTGGCCGACTACCTTCGCCAGGCCACGCTAACCACACTCATCCTGGCTCCGGCAGCACTGGGGGAGGAGATCGCCTTTCGCGGGGTGGCGCAGGTGCTCCTGGCGAGAGTCATGGGGCGCTGGAAAGCCATTATCCTGCTCTCGGTGCTGTTCGGACTGGTCGCATCTGTTCAATCCCAATCCCACCCCGCTGGCTATCGCCAACATCATGCTGGCCGGCATCTTTCTGGGCGGGGCGTTCTACTTGCCCGGCGGGATCTGGACCGCGTGGGGGGCGCACCTGGGGTGGAACGCGACGCTGGCGCTGATGGATGCGCCGGTCAGCGGCCTTCCTTTTACCATTCCGTTGATCAACTATGATCCCGGCGGACCGCGGTGGCTCACCGGCGGCAGCTTCGGCCCGGAGGGCGGAGCCCTCGGCTCCTTCGCCATCATTCTCGGTATCGCCATTGTATGGCGGCTGACCCGGAAGGAGACCGCTTGATGCGTGTGGCAGTGATCGGTGCCGGCACGATGGGCAACGGGATCGCCCAGGTGTTCGCGCAGCACGGGCACGCGGTGCGGTTGATCGATGTGTCGGCCGAGGCGTTGAACAAGGGATTGGAGACCATTCGCGGCAGCCTGGCTCGGCTGGTGAAGAAGGAGACGATCAAGGCAGACGAGCCGCGGACAAGGCGGTCGCGCGGATCAAGGTCGGCTCGACGCTCGACGGACGCGGCGGACCAGAGCTGGTCGTCGAGGCGGCGTCCGAGAACCCCTCGCTCAAGTTCGCGCTGTTCGATCAGCTCGACAAGCGTGACCGCGGCGACCACGATCCTCGCCAGCAATACCAGCTCGATCTCGATCACCGAAATCGCGGCACACACGAAGTCGCGCCGACAAGATCATCGGGATGCATTTCATGAATCCGGTGCCGGTGATGCAGCTGGTGGAAGTGATCCGCGGCCAGCTGACCAGCGATGCGACGACGACCCAGCGTCATGGAGCTGGCAAAGGCGTTGGGGAAGACACCGGTCGAGGTCAACGACTACCCGGGCTTCGTCTCCAACCGGGTGCTGATGCCGATGATCAACGAGGCGGTCTTCTGCGTGATGGAGGGCGTCGCCACGCCGGAGGCGATCGACACCGTGATGAAGCTAGGAATGGCTCATCCGATGGGCCCGCTGGCGCTGGCCGACCTGATCGGCCTCGACACCTGCCTCGCGATTCTGGAGGTGCTGCACCAGGGACTGGGAGACGACAAGTATCGTGCCTGTCCCCTGCTGCGCCGCATGGTGGCGGCGGGGACGCTGGGGCAGGAAGACGGGGCAGGGATTCTATAAGTATTGAAGATTGAAGATTGAAGATTGCAGATGTGAAAACGGTTGCCGTTAACAATCTGAAATCTGAAATCTTCAATCTGAAATGACCGATTGGCTCTCGGGAGCACCCATGGACGTCTTCAAAAGCATGGCCGCCTACGCCCACGAGCAGCTCGTGCTCTGCCACGAGCCTTCGTGCGGCTACTTCGGCATCATCGCCATACACGACACGACCCTGGGGCCGGCTCTGGGCGGCACCCGGTTCTGGCAGTACGCCTCGACCGACGACGCGATCACCGACGCGCTGCGGCTGGCCCGCGGGATGAGCTACAAGTCGGCGGTCGCCGGGCTCAACCTGGGCGGGGGCAAGTCGGTGATCGTGGGAGACAACAAGCGGAAGGACCGCGAGGCGCTGTTCCGGGCCCACGGCCGGTTCATCGAAACCCTGAAGGGCCGCTACATCACCGCCGAAGACGTGGGGACCAGCCCGGCCGACATGGAATTCGTCCGGATGGAGACGCAGAGCGTCGCCGGCCTCCACGGCCGGTCGGGCGATCCCTCGCCGGTCACCGCCTACGGGGTCTACGTCGGTATGAAGGCCAGCGCCAAGCACCGCTGGGGCTCGCGACTCACTGGCGGGCAAGCGGGTCCTGGTCCAGGGATGCGGCAACGTCGCCCGCACTCTCTGCGACCATCTGCACGCAGGAGGGCGCCAAGCTGGTCGGTCACCGACATCGATGCCGAGAAGGTGAAGCAGGTGGTGCAAGACGACCGGCGCCGAGGCGGTAGCGCCCGATGCGATCTACGATGTGACGGCCGACATCTATTCGCCCAACGCGCTGGGCGCCACGATCAACGACGAGACGCTGAAGCGACTCAAGGTCGAGGTCATCGCCGGCGGCGCCAACAACCAGCTGGCCGAGGAGCGCCACGGCGACGAGCTCGAGCGGCGCGGTATGGCTCTACGCCCCCGACTACGTGATCAACGGCGGCGGCGTCATCAACGTCTACGGCGAGCTGATGGGCTGGGACCACGACCGCGCCAAGCGCAAGGCGGCCGGCGATCTACGACACGATGATCAACATCTTCGCCATCTCGGCGGCGCAGAAGATCCCGACCTATCGGGCCGCCGACCACGTGGCCGAGGCGCGGATCGACGCCGTGCGGGCGGTGCGGTAGGGTATCAGCGCGAGTGTCGATGGTAGCGCGATTTGAGACCTAGCCCGACACTTGTATCTTTATTCAACAATGACCGAAACCATCCCCATCGCGGCCGATCACGCCGGGTTTGAGCTCAAGGAAAAGTTGAAGGCGGAGCTGGAGAAGGCCGGCTACCAGCCGCTGGACCTGGGAACCAACTCCACCGAGTCCACCGACTATCCGGACTATGCCCACGCGCTGGCCGCAGCGGGTGGAGAGCGGAGAGCTGAAGCGGGGCATCCTCCTGTGCGGCACCGGACTCGGCATGGCGGTCGCGGCGAACCGGCATCGCCCACGTCCGAGCCGCGGTGGCCTGGACAGCCGGAAGTGGCCCGGCTTGTCTCGGGCCCATAACGATGCCAACGTGCTGGTATTACCGGCCCGCCTCGTATCGGAGCAGGAAGGCCGGGAAATTCTGCACGCCTGGCTCGACACCGCGTTCGAAGGCGGGCGGCACGGCCGTCGTGTCGAAAAGATCGAACCCTGAAGGGAGACCGCATGTCGCTCGACCACAACGCTTCACTGCGCGCCAGGCCGATCCCGAGGTCGCCGGGCTGATCGACCGGGAGCTGCACCGCCAGCAGCATGGCCTCGAGCTGATCGCCAGCGAGAACTTCGCCAGCCGTGCGGTGATCGACGCCATGGGCACTCCGCTCACCAACAAGTACGCCGAGGGGTATCCCGGCCAGCGGTACTACGGCGGGTGCGAGGAGGTCGACAAGGTCGAGCAGCTGGCGATCGACCGGCTGAAGCAGCTGTTCGGCTCCGATCATGCCAACGTCCAGCCGCATTCGGGCGCGCAGGCCAACTTCGCGGCGTTCATGGCGCTGGTGAAGCCGGGCGAGACCATCATGGGCATGTCGCTGCCGCACGGCGGGCATCTCTCGCACGGGGCCGCGGTGAACCACAGCGGTGTCATCTGGCGTGCGGTGCACTACGGAGTGGATCCCGCCACCGGTCGCATCGACTACGACCTGGTCCGGGACCAGGCCAGGCGGGAGCGGCCCAAGCTCATCATCGCGGGCGGCAGCGCCTATGCCCGGATCATCGATTTCGCGGCGTTCCGCTCGATCGCCGACGAGGTCGGCGCCATTTTCCTGGTAGACATGGCGCACTTCGCGGGGCTGGTGGCCGGGGGGATCTATCCCTCGCCGGTGCCTCACTCGCCGGTCGTCACCAGTACCACCCACAAGACCGCTGCGGGGTCCCCGCGCCGGGCTCATTCTCTGCGCGGCAGAGCACGCCAAGGCGATCGACAAGTCGGTCTTCCCTGGAACCCAGGGCGGGCCGCTGGAGCACATCATCGCGGCCAAGGCGGTGGCCTTCGCCGAGGCGCTGACTCCGGACTTTGCGCGATATGCCAACCAGGTGGTGGCCAATGCGCAGACGCTGGCCGAGGAGTTGATCGCCCGCGGGTTCGCGATCGTCTCGGGAGGAACCGACACCCATCTGATGCTGGTGGATCTGCGGCCGAAGAACCTGACCGGGAAGGACGCGGAGAAGATGCTCGATCGGGCCGGCATCACGGTCAACAAGAACACCATCCCCGACGATCCCCAGTCGCCCTTCGTCACCAGCGGCATTCGGCTGGGGACGCCGGCGCTCACCACCCGAGGCATGGGCAGGGCGAGAAATGCGGCAGGTCGCGGAGCTGATCGACAAGGTTCTCACCAGCCCGGACGATGTCACCGATGGCCCGCGTGCGCCGTGAAGTCGGCGAGCTGACCTCCGCCTTCCCGCTCTACAAGAGCCGGCGCGCTTGACCCCCTTCTGGCCCGGAACCTAGCTTGCGCACCCATGCGGCGACACCGACGTGTCTCACCCATGAACGGCCTCCAGTTCGCGGACGAAGTCTTCGAACGCATCCGCCAACAGGAGGACAGGTACGACGAGAGGGCGTACCTGTTTGTCCTTGCCGCCCTCGAATTCCTGCAATCCGAATCTACCCGAGCGCCGGCACGTGACCGGCGCCGAGCTGGCCTGGGCCTGCCGCGATTTCGCGGTGCGACAGTACGGACTCCTCGCGTTCGAAGTCCTGAGCTACTGGGGTGTCCGGCGCACCGAAGACATCGGCCGCATCGTCTTCGTGCTGGTCCAGACCAAAGTGCTTTCGGCGGAGCCGACAGATCGCGAGCAGGACTTTGCGGGGGTGTATGACTTCGCCGCGGCGTTCGGTGAGCCCTACCGGTGGGACGGCGTAGCGCGGATGTAGCACGGCCCGCCAGAGGGGAGCAGGGGGCACCATGGAGGCGAGAGACTGGCCGGCGTGTAAGAAGTGCTCGCAGGGGGTGCTGATTCCACTCTCCGACTACGGGCGGGACGGAGCGCCGATCACCTACAAGGCGTGGGTCTGCAGCAATCCCGAGTGCGGGTTCAATCTCCGGATCGACAACGGCGAGATCTCGATTGGTCGGACCATTGGGCCGAGCTATAAATGAGAGTGAAAGGGGAGTAGTGAGGAGGGTGGGGAGGCTGTCATTCCGAGCGTAGCGAGGAATCTCGATCGCGACCTTTCGCGGACATTCGGCGACGAGATTCCTCGGTCGCTTCGCTCCTCGGAATGACAGCCTCTTTTCCTTCCCTTTCCCTTCACCCCTCACCATGCAAATCCCCGTCCTCTCCCCCCAACAATCCGCCGAGTGGGACCGCCGGGCCGAGGCCTCCGGGAGCGATCTCGCGAGTCTCATGGAGACCGCGGGCCGCGCCGTCGCGGGCATCATCGCGTCCCGCTTTCCGGGACCGATGGCCAACGGCGTGCTTGTCGCGGTGGGACTCGGCAACAACGGCGGAGATGGCTGGGTCGTTGCCCGGGCACTGCATCGGGTAGACGTACCGGTCTGGGTGGCACCGCTCTCCGGCAACCAATCCGGTCTCGCGCGACACATGGCGGTGGTGGCGCAGTCAGAGGGCGTACGGGTGGTGAGTCCTGATGGGCCCTGGCCCAATGTGGGTCTCCTGGTCGATGCGATCCTGGGGACCGGCGCCAAGGGTCCGCTGCGCGATGCGGCCGCGGCGCTGGTGGATCGGATCAATGATCTGACACTGCCGGTCGCAGCCATCGACGGGCCGACCGGGGTCGATCTCGAGACCGGGGCGAGTCACGGTTCCGCAGTGCGCGCGGCCGTCTCGATCACCTTCGGCGGATTGCGGCGAGGCCATCTCCTCGCTCGGGACGAGGTCGGCGATGTGGTCGTGGTAGACATCGGACATCCGGCTCCCGATCCCGCCTGGCCCAGCATCGTGACCGACGCCGACTCGGCGCAGGCACTCGACCGCTTCGAATCGCGCGCCCACAAGGGCACCCGCGGCCATGTCGTGGTAATCGGTGGAGACGCCGGCATGAGCGGCGCGCTGCGACTCTCCTGTCGCGCGGCCTTCGCGGCCGGAGCCGGCCTGGTGCACGCTGTGGCTCCCGACGCCACGATTGATACCCTCGTGGTTGCCGAACCCGATCTGCAGACCCTCCGACACGAATTCACTTCGGAACTCAAGCCCGGACTCAGTGAACTCCTGGCGCGCTCCGACGTCCTTGTGATGGGGCCGGGACTCGGTCGCGGTGATGGACGGCTCGATTTTGTCCTCGCCGCGGCGGGCCTGGCCCGGGCGGTGGTACTCGATGCCGATGCACTCAACGCTTTTCAGGGAGAGTCCCGTCATCTTCGCAAACTGGCCAAGGAGCGCGAGGTAGTGCTCACACCCCATCCCGGTGAATTCCGCCGGCTGTTCCCGGACCACAGTGACGGGCTCGAGCTCGATCCGTGGCGCGCGGCGCAGAAAGCGGCTCACGCATCGGGATGCACGGTGCTGCTCAAGGGTGTGCCGTCGGTGGTCGCGACCTCCAACGGAACTGTGGCGACAGTAGCCGCCGGAAATCCCGGTCTCGCCACTGGCGGAAGCGGCGACGTGCTCAGCGGCATCATCGGCGCTTTCCTGGCCCAGCAGTACGACACTCCGGTCGCGACCTGCCTCGGCGCCCAAGTGCTTGGTCGGGCCGCCGACCTGGCCGCGCGTCGCACAACCGCCCGAGGACTCCGGCCCATGGACGTGATCGGCGCGCTGCCCGATCTCTGGCGAACCTGGGAAGCGCAGCGCGCGGTGCGCCCGGCCCCGAGGCCGCCGATACTTTTTGAGTTGGAGAGTCCACAGAGATGGTGAGAGACAAGGCGGTCGGGGCGGTCAGGGCGGACGGGTCGGGCGGGGCTCTTCGTCCACGAGGGTTCTGGTCAGTGCGTTCCGCCTTTCCGCCTTTCCGCCTTCCCGCCCTGTCCGTCTTGTCCGCCCTGTCCGTCCTGTCCGCCCTGACCGCCGTCCCGCCGTCCCGCCTTTCCGCCCAGATCCCGCGACTGGTCCCCCAAAGATCGCACCGTTCTCGGCGATTTCACCCGGATCAACGCCGTCGCTTCATCGATCGATCGAGTCTACGCGGTGACTCCGACCGCACTCCTGCTCTACGATCCACAGTTCAAACAATGGCACGGTCCCTTTACCCCGCGTGATCCGGGGACGCTGGACCGCGTCTTTGCGGCGCTGGTGGATCCGCTCGACAACTCACTTTGGTTGGCACGTCCCGACGGGTGGGTGCACTACACCCCTGAGCTGGATCTGTGGGAACGCGGCATCGCACCAAATACGGTGCAGGAAATCGCCTTCGATGCCGACCAGCCGGCGCTCGGTCTCTTGCTGCGGACGCCGAGTGGCTGGTTCAATGTTCCTCGAGGCGGCGTGTCGGCCGTCCCGATCAATCCGCCTCGCCGCCTGATACGGCCCGCAACCGCGAACGACGCGATCCGCTCAAATCCAGCGTTGCAGGCGAACAGCAGCGCGATTCTCCTGAGCGGCCGCTTGCGGACCGCTCGCTACACCTCGGCAGCCAAAGCGCTCGGACTTCCCGGATGGTACCTCGGCACGACCGGAGTCGGGTTGCTGTTTCTTCCCGAGGGGGCGGCAATGCCCGAACGCCTCTCCTTCGGTCTTCCGGGAGAGGATGTGGGCGCCCTGTTTCCCGCACCGGGTGGAGTCTGGATCGTTACGCAGCGCACCCCCAACCAGGATGCTGCGGTCAGCTTCGTCTCCAACGAGCTGACGCAGTTCCGCTGGATCGAAGGCCCTCGGGCTACCGGCTTCCCATTCAACAAGGCGCACCGGCTGGTCGGGAATCAGAAAGATCTGTGGGCGGCAACTGATGTGGGCTTGATGCGGCTCAATCCCGAGTCGGAAGAGATGGATCTGTACGACGAAGGAGCGGGACTACCCAATCGCACGGTCACCGATATCGCGGTGCGTCGCGGGCGCATCGCGATAGCCACGCTCAACGGTGTCGTATCGCTGGGAGACTCGTTGAAGATCCAGCCGGTCGCCCCTTCGTTCACCGATGCGGCGCTTGCTGTGGCGTTTGAGGGCGACACCATCTGGGTCGGCACTGAAGTCGGTTTGGCGGTCGCACTTCCGGGGCAGGGGAACCTGATGCAGCCCATAGGGCTCAAGCAGAGTCCCGCCTTCCAGGCCCCGGTGGTAGACATCGAATGGGCCGCGGACACGCTCGTCGCACTCACCACCGAGCGCATGCTCTGGCGTGATACCCGTTCCGACACCTGGACGCTGGGCCCGGTCTTGTCGGCGCAGCTGGGCCGGCTCCACACCTTCGTTCGCTATCACGCCGGATTTTTCGTGGCCGGAGAGCGGGGATTCGGTTACGCTGCGCTCAACACTCAGATCGTCCGACCGATCGTGACGCCTGGAGATCTGCCGGGTCCGGTGACCAGCATCGCGGTGGATGAGGGCTATCTCTGGGTCGGCACCTCGACGCGGGCTGGTTCGCTTCAGTCTCGACGCCATCGGACCATGAATCACCCCTTCCAACCTGCCTGATGGAGCTAGGCCCGGGCCCCGAGTTCGACCGGATCCGGCGAATCGCCCGGCGACTCGGCTCCCGTGCGGCTACGCTGGGAGACGATTGCGCCCTGCTCCGCATCGGGGACTCGACGCTCGCCTTCAGCACCGATCTTTCGCTTGAGGGCGTCCATTTCCGGCGTTCCTGGCTCTCGGCTCAGGAGATCGGCTGGCGCGCCACCGCTGCGGCGCTCTCGGATCTCGCGGCCGAGGGGGCCACACCGATCGGCGTACTCGCCAGCATCGGCGTGCCGGCCCGAGACTCGGGCGAACCGCTGCAACAATTGATGGATGGCGTAGGAGAGGCCGCGGCGTCGGTCGGCGCCCAGGTGCTGGGTGGCGATCTCGCTCAGGCCGAGAGTTGGATCGTGAACCTCACGGTGATTGGATCCGCCGCGCGTCCGGTGCAGCGCTCCGGGGGAATGCCGGGGGATCACGTCTGGGTGACCGGAGTTCTTGGTGGCGCCCGCGCGGCGCTCGAACGCTGGCTTGCGGGAGCGGAGCCCGACGGTGCCGCGCGCCAGTCGTTCGCTCATCCCACTCCGCGGATCGCGGCCGGCCGCGGTCTCGCCGAGCGGGGTGCCCACGCCATGATCGACTTGAGCGACGGACTGGCCGGGGATGTGGGCCATCTTGCTGCCGCCTCGGCCTGCGCCATCGCGATCGACCTTGGGACGCTTCCGCTTCATTCTTCTGTGACCGAAGCGGCCCGCCTCGCCGGAATTCCCCCAGAGCGCTACGCCGCGCTGGGCGGTGAAGACTACGAGCTTCTGGTGGCCATGCCGCCCGAGTTCGGTGAGCGAGAGGCGCAATCGCTCGGTATTGAGTGCGGCGTCGCACTCACCCGGATCGGGACTCTCGCTCCGGGGCAGGGAGCCAGCTTCTGGAGCGGCGGGACACTGGTCGAGCTCGCGGGCTTCAGCCATTTCGCATGATCGCGGCCATCCGGCTGGTTGTCACCGTCCTCCTGGCGACGTTCTGGTACGGCAACAAGATCGTCTTCGCTGGTCTGTTCCATGTGCGATACCGTAGAGGAGGGGTCTACGATACGGTTCCTCGGGGATATGGTCGGTTTCTGCTGCGGGCAAACCGTCTCTCCGTCGCCCTGGTTCATGCCGAGCGGCTGAACGGCGTGCAGCCCTGCGTCTACGTCGCCAATCATACGTCGTGGCTCGATCCCCTCGCGCTGGTTGACGTTCTGCCCGACTCGGTCCGCTTCACCCCCAAGAAAGAGCTGGAGCATATCCCCCTGTTCGGCCGGGCTCTCAAGGCGGGCAAGCACCTCACCATCGACCGGCACGACCGTTCTTCGGCGGTCGCCGCTTACGGTAAGGCCGCCGTCATGATCCGCGAAGGCTTCTCCGCGATCGTCTTCCCCGAAGGCACCCGAAGCCACGACGGAAATCTGCATGAGTTCAAGAAGGGGCCTTTCGTCCTGGCGATCGTCGCCCAGGCTCCAGTGGTGCCGCTCTGGATCGCTGGCGCCCGGGAGGCGCTGCCTCGGGGCACGGTCCGGCTCCGTCCCGGACCGATCGAAGTGCGGGTAGGACCGTCCATCCCAACCGTCGGGCTCAGCTACGAGGATCGGGATGAGGTGTTGAATCGTTGTCGGAATGCGATGGTGGAGCTGGGTGAGGAACCAAAAGCGTGAGAAGTGAGAAGTAAGAAGTGAGAAGGGCCGACACGAGGGGCGTAATTGCCACCCCTTCTCACTTCTCACCTCTCACCTCTCACGCTTTTTCACCCTCCCGTCTCCCGTCTCCCCTCGTTACGTTTGTGACTCACTTTACCCTCTCGAACTACATGTCCACCATCATCGAAGTGCACGCCCGGGAAGTGCTCGACAGCCGTGGCAATCCCACCGTCGAGGCCGAAATCGTCCTCTCCAGTGGAGCAACGGGTCGAGCGGCGGTGCCGAGTGGCGCCTCGACTGGTGAACGCGAGGCGGTCGAGCTGCGGGACGATGATCCCAAGCGGTACATGGGCAAGGGCGTGCTGGAAGCAGTGCGCAACGTCAACGAGGTGATCGGGCCGAGGCTCGAGGGCATGGCGGCGGAAGACCAGGTCGCCATCGATCAGGAGATGCTCGACCTCGACCAGACCCCGAACAAGAGCCACCTGGGCGCCAATGCCATGCTGAGCGTTTCGCTGGCGGTGGCCCGGGCCGCGGCGCAGGACAGCGGGCTGCCGCTCTACCGCTACCTCGGCGGACCGCTCGCGCGCGTGCTGCCGGTGCCGATGATGAACATCCTGAACGGCGGGGCGCACGCGTCGAACAACGTGGACGCGCAGGAGTTCATGGTCGTGCCGATTGGCGCCGAGACCTATCCCGAGGGCCTGCGCGCGGGAGTCGAGGTGTTCCACAACCTCAAGAAGGTTCTTGACCAAGATGAAGCTTTCGACCGCCGTCGGCGACGAAGGCGGTTTCGCCCCGATGCTGCCCAGCAACGAGGCGGCGCTCGACGTCATCATGGAGGCGATTCAGAACGCCGGCTACGAGCCGGGCCGCGACATCGCGATCGCGCTCGACGTGGCCGCCTCCGAGCTGTACCAGGACGGCGAATACGTCTTCAAGAAGGGAGACGGAAGCCGGCGCTCCGCGGCCGCGATGGTGGACCTGTACGCCGGATGGGTGGACCGCTATCCGATCGTCTCCATCGAGGACGGCCTCTCGGAGAATGACTGGGACGGCTGGCGGCTCCTGACCGAACGGCTGGGCTCGCGGGTGCAGCTGGTGGGCGACGATCTCTTCTGCACCAACGTGGATCTCCTGAGCCGCGGCATCGAGCAGTCGGTCGCCAACGCGATTCTGATCAAGGTGAACCAGATCGGCACCCTGACCGAAACCCTGGAATGCATCGAGATGGCCAAGGGGGCAGGGTACGGAGTCGTGATCTCACACCGCAGCGGTGAGACCGAGGACACCTTCATCGCCGATCTCTCGGTGGCGAGCGGTGCCGGGCAGATCAAGACCGGCAGTGCCAGCCGGACCGATCGGATCGCCAAGTACAACCAGCTGCTCCGCATCACCGAGGAGCTGGGCGACATCGCGCACTATCCCGGCCGGGACCTCTACGCGCTATGACCCCGCCAGCGCGTTCGGCTCAACCGGGACGCGGCAGGACGCTGCCGGTGCGGCGGAATTGGCTGGCCATCGCCGTGGTTGGTGCCGCGCTGATCTTCGCCGTCTGGGGCGGCGAGTACAGCACCTGGAACTGGCTTACCCTGCGCAGAGAAGAGAAGAAGATGCGCGCGGAGGTGGCCCAGCTGCAGCAGGAGGTTGATTCGCTGAAGGCGCTCAAGAAGCAGATCGAGATCGACCCCAGTCTGCAGGAGCGGATCGCCCGGGAACAGTTCGGCATGATCGCCAAGGGCGAGTATCTGTACATCATCGAGTCGGACAGCGGGGACAGCGAATAGGGATGTGAGGATGTTTGGATGTGGGGATGTTTGGATGTTAGGGGGTAGGGAGTGGGTCTCGGTACTCGATACTAGGTACTCGGTACTGCTTGACGTCGCCTTGACCCCCTCCCCCGATCCTGAGTGTGGAACTTCAGCCACCCACGCGGCATTGGCCGCCACTCAGGAGCTGTACGATGACACGCAAGCTGCTGCTCGAGACCTTCCTCGTCCTGTCGATTTCCAGCCTGGCCGCCTGCTCGGGTGATCCCGTCGGGCCTGGTTCCGTCGAACGCGGAGGCCAGATCGCCAACGGGATCAGCACTTCGCCCTCCGGCCCCCACCATTAGGCTAGTGCGGACGGCGGCGACAATCACGAGGGCCCGACATTCCGGGCCCTCTTCGCTTCTCCTCAGCCTGCCCGCGCCATCTCCCGATCGAGACCGATTCCGGCTCGCTAGATTACTGGGGCGGGCAGACTTGACGAGGAGGACGCGAGATCGGTAGCATCCCGGCCCGGTCCGCGACCGAAGTAGGAGGCGGAGCTTGACGCGGACTCGGTACTCGGTACTAGGTACCAGTACGGCAGGGTAGCTCAGGTGGTTAGAGCACGGCACTCATAATGCCGGGGTCGCGGGTTCGAGTCCCGCCCCTGCTATTGCCTCAAGCTGTTAGCAGATAGTCGTCAGTTGTTAGGAGCCGTCGTCATCCACCAGTTTAGAGGCTCCATTAAGCATGGAGCGCGGCGTTCAATTCAATGACTCAACAAAAGGGCGACTCAATCGAGTCGCCCGTTCTGTTGCGGTGTGCTGTCACCAGCATGCTCACCTCGCTGCGCTCGCCGCCGTCGGTGGAACCGCCGGAGAAACACGAACCCGCCCACCACGGGTGTGGCATGAGGACGATGGTGCCGTACGTGCTGGGAATGCCGAGCTGCCCCTAGAAGTTGGAGCCCCAGCAGTACGCCGCACCGTTAGCACCAGTCCCGCAGGTGTGTGCCTCGCCGGGCACGATCGCCGTGAAGCTGAGGCCTCCGGCCACCGCGGTGGGGACATGGCGATCGATCATCGTGCCGTCGCCGAGTTGTCCGCCACCTTTGCCCTCGGAGTCGTGGTTCAGTCCCCAGCACATCGCCGCTCCCTCAGTGGTGATCCCACAGCTGAGTAGACCCACCGGAGGAGATCGAACCGAAGCGGAAGCCTCCAGAGACCGGGTCGGACGCTGCGATTTGTGGTGCTGCCATCGCCCAGTTCGCCGAAGGGATTGCCTCCCCAGCAGAAGGCCTCACCACTCTCGGTCAGACCACAGGTGTCTCCGTACCCGAGGGTCAGCGTCGTGAATGTGTGGCCACCCGCCACTGCCGTAGGCTGGTGGCGGTCGGTGTGGGTCCCGTCGCCGAGCTCGCCACCGTTGTTCAGTCCCCAGCAGTATGCCGACGCCTCCACTCACCAGCCCGCAGGTGTGATTGTCGCCGGCTACGATGGAGGTGAAGCTGAGCCCACCGATCACGGCCGTGGGCACCGAGCGGTCGGTGGTCGTCCCGTCGCCCAATCGCCCGTAGGTGTTGTTTCCCCAGCAGTAGGCCGCTCCTCCGGCCACCAGCCCACAGGCCTGATAGGTCCCCGATTCCAGCGCGGTGAAGGTGAGGCCTCCGCTCACTGGAGTCGGCACCAGTCGGATGCCGGTGAACGTCCCGTCGCCGACTTGCCCATACCCGTTGTGGCCCCAGCAATAGGCCGCTCCGCTCACGGTGAGGCCGCAGGTATGGTTGTACCCCCCCGTGACGACGGCGAAACTCAGGCCACCGGCCACCGCGGGTGGGAGAAGTTCGGAGAGTCGGTCGTGCCGTCGCCAATCTCTCCCGCTGATATTCTCTCCCCAGCAATACGCCTGACCCCCCGCAGCGATTCCGCAGGTGTGATAAGTGCCCGCTGTGATGTGCTGGGCTGAGATCAGAACTCCCGTCGCCGTGAACGTCACCGGGTTCCCGGTGATGCCGCTCTCCGCCCGCGGTGGCGGTGAAGGTGTTGGGCCCCGGGGTGTCGCCGAGCGTCCAGCTTCCAACGGTCGCGATGCCATCGGCCCCGGTGCTCGGTCGTGGCTCCAGTGACACTCCCCCCGCCGCTCGCGACCGCGAACGTCACCACCACCCCCGGCCACGGGCTGCCGTCCGCGCGAGTGACCAGAACCGCGGGAGGGATGAGCACTGCCGAGCCGGGCTGGGCCACCTGACCATCCCCCGACCAAATCACCATCCTGGCCGTCGGCGGGGGCACGATGGTGACAGAGGCGCAATCGGCGATTGTGGGTGTGCTCGTCACTCGGACGCACACCGGAAAGCTGGCTGGCGTGGGGACGGTGGCCGGGGCGCGGTACAACCCGGCGGCACCAATCCTCCCGAAGGTGCTGTTGCCGCCATCGACCCCGTTGACCGACCAGGTGTAGGGGCCCGGGGCTCCGGACACGGAGAACTGCTGGGTCTTTGCGGTCGAGAGCACCACCGGGTCCGGCGCGATGGTCACCCTTGGGCCACACTCGATCCGGGCTCGGACGAGGTGTTCCATGCCACCCCGGACCGCCACCTCGATCGTGTTGCTACCGAGAATCAGGGTGACCGGAACCTGCAGCACACTCGGTGGCCCGAGCAGGGCGGAGCGCTCGACGACGACTGGGCCGTTCAGCCAAATCTGGGCACTGGTCGTGAGAGCCCCGTCATCCTCGACCCCGAGGGTGCAGTTGTCGATTGGGGCCGTATGGGGAACAAAGGTCACCCGGATGCGCTCCACGCCCCGGTGCCGGACGAACGTCCGGGGACCAAAGGCGCAAGTGGGGCAGGGGTTGTCGGCCGCACTGGACAGCGAAAGATCGTCCATGGGGTTGGCCGTGGGCGGCGTATCGGTGCAGGCCAGCAGCACCAGGGCGGGGAGAAGGAGCATCCCGGTGGACCGTCTCATGGCAGACCTCCTGGTCCAACCGCGGCCCAGCAAAAACGCGGCGCCCCTCGAAGATCACCGGGGCCGCCGCGCTGGTGTGACTGCAGATGACCTGATCCCACGTGCTTCGTCCTGATTCACCTCGGCTGCAGCATAGCCTCCGCACCCCGAAGGAATCATGAAGCCGGCATGAGAAGACTCACGACCTCGACCCGTGACTGACGACCGATAACCCCCGGGCGCCAGACCCGGATGCTATCCGCACTGCCCGGCGCGATCACATCAGTGCCTGGGAGGAGCTGGAGGCGATCAGCATCGCCGTGATGGAACTGGTGAAGCTGATCGGCGCCGCTCACCAGCTATCGCTTGGGCAACAACCGCGACGTGAAGGCGGAGTGGACCGCGAGCCCGGCGCATCGTCAAGTGGCCCCTCGGACAGCAACTGGACGCAGACGTTCGATATCCCGGCCGGCGCTTGAGAGCGGTAGTACGCGGTAAAGGGCGGATCAATCGAAGTAGTTGCAGGCTGTCATCCCGAGTCGGCTTCCGGGATGACGAGTCGAGCTTGTTGCCCGCCTGTTACACGCCCATTACGGCCTATGACCGCCGGGTTAATTCCCGAACGTCAACCCACCCTTCACGGCGACGGGACGGGGTTTCCGGTTCGTAGTGCCGTTCCCGAGATGTCCCTGAATGTTCTGAGCCCCAACAGAAGCCGCGCCATCGGCTCGAAGCGCCGCAGAGTATGCTCCAATCTCCGGCGATCGATGGGACGTAAGCCCAGACTTCGCGTCGACCGGGGTCGGGTGGAGCCGGTCCCTGAAGCTCCCATCCCGAGCTCTCCGTTCGTGCCTCGATCCCCAGCAATACGCCGCGCCGCCCGCCACCAGATCCACAGGTGTGGAATCTCCCCGCGTCGATTACGGTCGTGAACGTCGAGCCCGCGCCGAGGCCACGGGGGACGGCAGGATTCTGGTTGATCGAGGTTCCATCCCCGAGCTGACCGTGGACGTTCGTGTCCCCAGCAGTAGGCCACCCTGGCCTCGAGGCCACAGGTGAAGTTTTCACCCGAGCGAAACCTCGGTAAACCCGTCCAGCGGCGTCTGGACTCGGAGCAAACCGCTGAGTGTTGGTTCCGTCGCCCAGTTGGCCCTAGCCGTTCCAGCCCCAGCAGTATAGGCGCTGTCCACCGTCAAGCCGCAAGTGTGCTTGGAACTGGCCACAATCGTAGTGAACCGGTGATTCCCCGCGACCGGCGTCGGGTAGTGACCGCCGCGTGGACGAACCGTCGCCCAGCTGCCCGTACTGATTGTCACCCCAGCAGTACGCGGTCCCATCGGTGGACAGCACCGCAGGTGTAGTTCTGTCCCGTGCTGCACCGACACCAGCGTCCGTGCGTTGGTAGTCGTTGCCCGCCGTACCTGCCCCAGCAGGATACGGTCCCGGTCGCTGTCAATCCGCAGGTGTGGAAGTTACTTGTCGCGAGCTGGATGAAGGTCTGAAACCGCCCGACTTGACGAGGGTCGGAATGGTGCGATCCGTCGTCGTGCTGTCGCCCAGCTGTCCGTCCTTGTTGTACCCCCAACAGTACGCGTTCCCGTCCCGTGTGAGCCCGCAGGTGTGGAGAAAGCCCGCCTCCAGGCTGTGGTGCCTTCCTGCAGCAGACAATCGCCCTCGCCGTGAACGTCACCGGGTTTCCGCTGATCCCGCTCTCCGCCGCGGTGGCGGTCGAGGGTCCCGGGTTTCGCCGAGCGCCGTCGGGGCCATGGGCCGTCGTCGGAGTGGTCCAGCCTCCCGCGATCCACGTCGCGATGCACCATGCCGCGGGTCGTCGCCGTGCCTGAGTCAGGATGAGCACTGGCGGCCGGCTGGGCACACTGCCATCCCCACCGCAATCCTGCGACCGGGCGGACGATGGTGACCGCGGCACAATCCGACAGCGTGCGCGCGGCCGCACCGGGAAGACCTGCGTGCGGTGGCCGCCCGGGTGCGACCAGGCCACCTCGTCCGACGGTGCCGTTGCCGCCGTCGCCCCGTTGACCGACCAGGTGTAGGGGCCCGGGGCTCCGGGCTCGGAGCTCTGGGTCGATCCGGGCGAGCCCAGGTCGCGATGGTCACCCTTGGGCCACACTCGATCCGGGCTCGGACGAAGTGGCGGCCGCCACCCCTGACCGCCACCTCGATCGTGTTGCTACCGAAAATCAGGGTGACCGGAACCTGCAGCACCTCGGTCGGCCCGAGCAGGGCGGAGCGCTCGACGACCGACTGGGCCGTTCAGCCAAATCTCGGGCACTGGTCCGTGAGAGCCCCGTCATCCTCGACCCCGAGGGTGCAGTTGTCGGTCTGGGGCCGTATGGGGAACAAATGTCGCCCGGATGCGCTCACGCCCGGGCGGCCGGCAGGAACGTCCGAGGACCGAAGGCGCAAGTGGGGCAGGGGTTGTCGGCCGCACTGGACAGCGTGAGCTCGTCCATGGGGTTGGCCGTCGGCGGCGTATCGGTGCAGGCCAGCAGCACCAAGGCGGGGAGAAGGAGCATCCCGGTGGACCGTCTCATGGCAGACCTCCTGGTCTAACGGCGGACCCAAAAAAAACGGCGACCTCGAGGATCGCCGAGGCCGCCGCTCTGGATAGACTGCTGGTCCCGCGTGGTTCGTCCTGACTCACCTCTCGCTCAGCATAGTCCCCGCACTCCGAAGGAATGATGAAGCCGCAATGAGAAGACTCACGGCCAGGGCCCTTGGTAGGTCGCTCAGAACGCCGGCAGAAGCGACCCTACCGCTTCGCGCAATTCCCCCACGCTGAACGGCTCCCGCAGGATTCCCACCCCGCGTGGGAGCTCGCGCTCCAATTCCGGGTTGCTCCTTCCCGTGTTCGCGAGGTACAGCACCGACACCCACGGAAGCATCGTCCGCAGCTCGCGGATCAATTCCACCCCGGCCTTGCCTCCGACTCGGCTGTTGCTGATGACCAGATCACAGACCTTGAGCCCGTAAGCCAGTTCCACCGCAGACAAGCCATCGTAGGCCAGGAAGACCGCATGCCCTTCGGCCGTAAGGACCTCGATGATCTCGTTGGCGATGGTACGATCTTCGTCGGCAACAACGATGTAACGCCCCTCGAAGCCGGGGCGGCGGAGCGACATCGTTAACCTTGTACCCGGGGGGACGTCCGGGAGTTGCACGGGGGAAGGACTGACGACTGAATATACCCCATTTGCCTGCGACCGCGGTGACCTGAGTCGTCAGCTTCTTCCTGAGGAGAGCTTCACGGAGGCGCTATCGCGGTGCGACTACCTTCTTTACGAGGCTGGTGCACTGGCGGGCGACGGATTTGTGCCCCAGAATCAGTGCATTACCAAATGGAGGGGACTTGGGGTCTCGCATGCGGACGCGGATAGCGGGGATTATTGCCTTGCTGTTGCTTGCTGGCGTGGACGTGACCACCGCCCAGACCGGATCCCTCGTCGGATCCTGGCAGGGGACCTCGACCTGCGTGGACAAGGTGCAATTTCCCGCGTGCAATGACGAGCAGGTCATCTACGACGTGCGTGCCCAACCAGGCACGGCGGACAGTGTCCTCATTCGGGCCGACAAGATCGTGAATGGGTCTCGCGAATTCATGGGCGAGTTCACCTTTGGGCGCGGCGCCGGCGATCAATGGTCGGCAGAGTTTCAAGGAGGACGTGGCGCGGGCCGTTGGGAGCTCTCGGTCAAGGGCGACACCCTGACCGGACGCCTGCTGGCCCTGCCGAGTGCGAGTGTCGTGCGCCGGGTCTCACTGCGGCGGCGGGTTGCGAGCGACTGATCCCGAATGCTGGAGGGAATGATGTCTTCGCGAACACTCATTGCCATCGTGCTCCTGATTGGCGCCTGCCGGAAACCGCCGCCGCCCAGCGAGCATGCTGGCCAGCAGCCAGCCGCTCAGCCCACGCCACCGCCGACCCAGTCTCCCTCACAAGTCTCGCATGGCGAAGCCCCGATCGGCCCCCCGCTCACGGCACCCGACCGGGCAGCCGACGCTCCACCACCTTCGAAGCAGCGGCATCAGCAGGTCCGGTTCGTCACGGCCCACGTGCGGCACGAAGTCGCGCCCGGAGTGGTCTACGACGCCTGGACCTTCGACTCGATGGTCCCGGGGCCAACGCTTCGGTTGCGGGTCGGTGATACGCTGGACTTTACCCTCGTGAATGGGGCCATCATGCCCCACTCAATGGATTTCCACGCCGCCGAGATTGCCCCCGACCGGGCCTATCGCAACGTGATGCCGGGAGACAGCATTCATTTCCGATTTGTGGCCCGGGTACCCGGTGCCTTCATGTATCACTGCGGCACCGCTCCGGTCGCGGCCCACATCAGTAACGGGATGTATGGTGCGTTGATCGTCGATCCTAGCACCCCTCGACCTCCGGCCCAGGAATTCGTGTTCGTGCAGAGCGAGTTCTACATGGGGCCGCCGGCTGGTAAGGACTCGGTTCATAGCATGGATTGGGAGAAGCTGCTCAACGCCTCGCCTGATTATGTCGTGTTCAATGGCGTCGCTTCACGGTATGCGACGCATCCCATTCCCGTGGCGGAGCGCAAACCGATCCGGCTGTATGTGGTCAACGCCGGCCCCAACCGGATCAGCTCCTTTCACGTGGTCGGCGCAATCTTCGACAAAGTGATTGCCGACGGCTTCGGACGGCCGTTCGACGGGATGCAGACTTGGAACGTCCCGGTAGGCGGTGGCGCCATCTTCGAGCTGCGACTGGCCGAGCCCGGTTTATATCCCTTCGTCACCCATGCCTTTGCCGACGCCACCAAGGGAGGGGTAGGGGTCTTTCAGGCCGGGAACGCAGCGGGGTCAGTCGCACATTGAGTGCGGGCCGGTCTGACTCGGAGCTTCTTAAACTTTCGCGCGGGATAGCGCTCATGGACCTCAGCACGGATGCAGAGGTGTCGGTGCGATTCAACGCCCGGCTTGCAGGGATCTTCTATCTGCTCAACATCCTGACTGGAGCGTCTGCCCTCTTTGCTCACGGCAGGCTCGCATCCGCCTTACTTCTCATCTCGACCGCCTGTTACCTGGCGGTAACGCGTCTGTTCTATCACCTCTTCCGCCCGGTGGACCGGACAATTTCCGGATTGGCGGCGCTCTGCAGCATCATAGGATGCGCCATCACCACTCTCGACACCTTGCACCTTGCCGCCGTTCCCGTCAGCCCATTGGTGCTTTTCGGAATCTATTGCCTCCTGATCGGATACCTGATTCTTCGCTCGACTTTTCTGCCTCGGTTCCTCGGTGTACTGATGGCACTGGGGGGCTTGGGCTGGCTCACCTTTCTGTCGTCATCATTCTCGAGCAAGTTGTCTCCCTACAACATGGCCCCAGGGATCGTCGGCGAAGGCACGCTCACGCTGTGGTTGCTGGCGGCTGCGGTAAATGCCAGACATTGGCTGGAGCAATCGACCATCAGCGGTGCCGTGTAGCCGCCTGAGACTCGCAGGCGCCGCTCTGCTCGGCGTTGTCGCTGCACCGCTCATCGCTCAGGCGAGGCCGCCGCTCGCTCTCGTCGTCGTGAGCGCGGTCACTCAGGACGGCCACGCGTCGGAGGACTGGCTCGCTATTCTCCGGACCCGACTGTCTCCCGCGCAATACGACTCCATCGCCCCGCTTCAGAGGACTCTCGTACCCGACGAGACCGCCTGGGATTCCCTCATCCACGCCCGGGTGCCGGCCTGGATCGGGCTGGCCGCGCCGATCACGTCGCTCTATTCTCCGGCTCAGCCACCGGCGGTAGTCAGGGTGATGGTGGGCAATCGGGGAGCGGACGATGCCTTCACTGCCGACAATCACACCATCGCCTTCGATTTGTCCCGGCTCGTATCCGTCTATGGTCCGGCGAGCGATCCTGCGAACGGTGTCCGCATCGACCGTTTCTTCCGCCATGAGTTCTCCCACATTCTGCAGAAGGCGTGGCTCGCGACTCACCCCTGGGCTATCACCTCCCCAGTGAACGCGGCGTTATTCGACATCTGGACGGAAGGGCTCGGCAATTACTACTCGTTGTCCGACCAATGGCTCGATCCGCAGGGCCAGCTGACCGACCGGTCCAGGCAGACCCTCGCAGTCCTCGAGCCGCGCTTCGCCTCCAATCTCCACGCTCTCGCCTGTGCCGATTCGGCCAGCGCAGCGCCGCTCCTCGCGACTCTCTCTTCGGGCCCCTTTGATCGGAAGTGGGGGGCCATCCCCGCGGCCCTCTGGCTTGCCAGCGAACCAGAACCCAGAGACAGCGCACTCCGACGTTTCATCGTCGCCGGTCCTGATGGTGTGTGGGACCTCGCTGCTCGCCATATCGCTTCGGAGTTGGCAGATAGCCTGAGGGATGCGCAGCAGCGCGCATCGCAATGTGGTCAGAACTCTTTTTCTCGCCCGGAGTAACGTGTCACCCGCAGGCCCGGCGTCAGGCGGCTTCCAACTCAGTTCCTGACCCGAAGGGGTAGCAGATGCATACGATCAGGGTCATCGCCGGAGGTTTCCTCCTCCTGGCTCTCTGTCTCCTCATCGGTCGATGGACAGGAGACCCCACGCCGGCTGTCGGCCTGGCTAAGGCGGCGAAGGTCTTCATCCCCATCTGGTTCGTCGGCGCCGGCATCAACATGTGGATCGGGGTTTCCAAGGCGGGGTACTCCGTCGCCGAGGAAGCCCCGACCTTCCTCGTCGTCTTAGCCGTCCCGGTCGCCGCCGCACTCCTGGTGTGGTGGAGTGTCACGCGGGGCTAGGAACGTGCGATTTGGGAGGTAGGACGGTCGGGAAGGGAACCATTCCTCCCACTGCTGCGTTCTTGCTGAAGTCCGGCTCACTGCGGGCTGGTTGAACTTCAGCAAGGAGAGTAAGGAAAGTGAAAGCGAAATCCCTCGCCAGCGCTGCCCTCTTGGCACTGGCCGTGAGCCTGTCCCCAGTGGTGGCCGGGGCGCAGGAGCTCAACGTGAACCATTCCGGGGTCGCCATCAGCGGCTACGACCCCGTGGCCTACTTCACCACCGCGAGCGCCGTCAAGGGTTCGCCGGAAATCACCGCGACGGAAGCGGGCGCCACATACCGCTTCAGCTCCAAGGCAAACCGCGACGCGTTTGTCGCGAATCCTGCCCGGTACCTCCCCGTGTATGGCGGCTACTGCGCCTATGGCGTTGCTCACGGCCACAAGGTGGACGTGGACCCCGAAGCGTACCGGGTGGTGGACAACAAGCTGTACCTGAACTACAGCAAGGACGTGCAGAAGAAGTGGCTGGCGGACATCCCCGGTAACATCAAGCTGGCGGACAGCAGCTGGGTAGGACTCAGAGACAAACCTCGGGACTAATCGCGCCCTCAGGTACGCAGTACGGTGGAGGTGGTTACACGTTGGCGCGACGTCTGCGTTCCGAAAATCTTCAATCTTCGACTGCAATCTGCAATTCCGTCGATGTCGAAACTTCGCATCAACTGTTTCGCCGTCTCCCTTGATGGATACGGTGCCGGCCCCAATCAGGCCCTCGAGAATCCCCTCGGCGTCGGCGGGTTCGCATTGCATGACTGGGTCGTGGCCACCCGGGCATTTCACCGCCTAGATCCTCGGTCGGAACATGTTTGGGCCCATCCGAGGTCCCTGGCCTGCTCACCATGAAAGCGGCACCGAATTTCGTTTTGTCACTGGAGGCATCGGGGACGCGTTGGATCTCGAGGCCGGACTGGTTGACGAGCTGCATCTCGCGATCGCGCCCGTGCTCTTGGGCACGGGTGAAAACCTCCTGGCAGGGCTCAACCTTCCTGCACTGGGCTACGCAGTGACCGAGCATGTTATAACTGCCGCCGCGACGCATGTGGTGCTGGCGAAGAAGAGCTAGGGCGTTGTCCCTTTCACCGACGCTTCTGCGCATCTCATGGTAGGGCATTGCTGAACCATGTGAAACGCAGGAGGCAGGAGCCATGTTTGCGGATGTGAAGTATGTCGAGTTGCCTATAGGAGTTAGGGTTCAGTACGCGGAGCAGGGAAGCCCTTCGGGCGTTCCCGTGCTCATGCTCCACGGGTATAGCGACTCCTGGCATTCCTTCGAGCCGGTACTGCCGTTCCTCCCATCGTCCATTCGCGCTTTTGCGCTCTCCCAACGGGGGCATGGAAACACCGCCCGCCCATCGGTCGGATACGGGCCGGATGACTTTGCGGCGGACGTAGTCGAGTTCATGGACGCGCTGGACATCGAGTCTGCGATTGTGGTGGGTCACTCCCTGGGTAGCGTGATCGCTCAGCGCTTCGCCCTCGACTATCCCGAGCGAACAAAGGGACTCGTCCTGATCGGGTCAGGCCCGGCGATGCGAGGGCTCCCGGCGTGGACGGAGCTCCGCGCACCCGTTTTCGATCTCACCGATCCGGTTGATCCCCGGTTTGTTCGCGAGTTCCAGCAGAGCACGCTGGCGCAGCCGATCCCCCCAGCCTTTCTCGATAAGGTGGTGCAGGAGAGTCGGAAGCTTCCGGCCCGGGTCTGGCGATCGATCTGGAGGGACTTCTCGGAGGTGGATCACTCGGACGAGCTGAGCCAGCTCAAGGCGCCGACTCTCGTGACTTGGGGGGATCGGGACTCGGTGTTCGGACGGAGCGAGCAGGACGCGATCATTGCCGCCGTGCCCGGCGCGCGGCTCGTCGTGTACAATGGCGCCGGCCATGGGACGCACTGGGAGGAGCCCGAGCGGTTCGCCTCGGATCTGGTGGCGTTTGTCAGAAGGGTCGCTTGATCCCTCCTTGATTCGTGGTTGATAGCGTTTGACCAGCTGGATCGGTCGAACCGCTGTCCACCCGAACCTGGAGGCTCCCATGCGCTTCGCACTTCCCATCGTGGCCCTTGCCCTGCTCGGTTCGGGATGTGGCTCGGTGGCCTCGGCTCCGCCGGAACTTGCCGCTACCGCCCTCACCTTTACTCCCGCACCGGGCAAGTCACGCATCTACGTCTATCGGCCCTCCCGGTTCGTCGGCTCGGCTGCCCACTTGAAGGTTGAGCTGGATAGCCAGTTCGTCGGCAAGACCGGTTCCGGCACCTTCATGATGATTGAAGTAGATCCTGGCCACCACCGGGTCAGCGGACTCAGCAGTGAGAGCGACCGGGGCGTGGATGGAACCCATGGACCCGGTCGAGGGGCGGCGCGCGGTGCAAGAGTCTCGCATGGTCCCCGCCAACTGGCCGGGTGAGCCGATTGCCAGTAGCCAGTGAGCGCCGTGGAGGTGCATGGCATTGTTGCCGAGCTTGGTAACTCTTGCTCGCCACCCGGGAGGAACAGGATATGACGTCCTACTACCGAGTCGGTACCGCAAAACTGGCGGCGCTCAGCTTTTGCACCCTGGGCTTCTATAGCATCTACTGGTTCTACCGTCAGTGGCAGGCCGAGGGTGAAGAGCACGACGAGAGCTATTCTGCTCCCCTTTGTGCCTTTTTCTCAGTGTTTACCTCCTACTCGCTGTTCTCCCGAATCCACGCCGCATTGAGTCTGGATGGAGACCGTCCCCGCTTCTCCCCTGGCCTCTACGCCGTGGCGTACTTTGTCCTGATGACAGCCTGGCGCCTGCCCGATCCCTACGGTCTGATCGGGTTGCTGTGGTTCGTCCCGATCGTCCATATCCAGCAAGCGATCAATACCAATGTCCGGAAGCACGATCCGACCGCCTCTTTGAATGAGACGTGGGAGTGGTGGGCCTTTTTTCTTGCCTGCGTCGGAGGGACGTTCATGCTGATAGGTGTGGTCGGAACTCTCCTTCCGGAGCTGGCTGAGTAGCCGGCGACCGGCGGGCAGCAGTACCGCGGGAATCGAATGCGGCTAGCTCCATCTCCCTCTCGGCATCGAGTCCTCGAGATCGAAACAAGTACGACCGGTAACCGGCCCCTGCGGTGAGTGAGGCGCCCGACCAGGAGCGATAAGTCATTGTAGCGTACTGCGTTCGTTGAGTGGGTCGATACGATAGCTGGTGGGCGTCGCGGTGCCTCCGGAACCCTCCCCGACAGTCGGCGCGCGAGACTCCCCTGATAGCGCCGAAGGTCTCCCACCCGTCGTGCGAGTCCCGCCTGCGTGAGGGTGCTTCCCCTAAGTCCCTATTGTACGCTACGAACGGCGCCCGCACTTTGGTCACCTACCCTTGGGCTAGGACGGCCGTTACGCCCGACAGCACGGCGCGCAGGCGCCTTCTCGCAGCTCTCCCATCCCGCGTCGGTCTCACCGCCGAGCCTGCGCAGGCGCGTGTCCTGACCCCTGTAGTTCAAGCCCCACCCAACCAGTGGTTCTTGGCTAGACCGCCGCCAGCTTCAGTCGGAGAATCCAGCAGAACATTGTCGGTTCAATTCTGTAGCGGAGGAAAGGAGTTCATCTCATGTCCAACATTCTGGGAAACCGCCGGGTGCGGTTTCCCGCAGTGATCGTCGCGGCGGCTCTGGGCCTTGCCGCCTGCGGTGATGACATCACCAACAACAACGCATCAGTTCCCACCTTCACGCCGAACCCGATCGTTACCGCGGCTGACCTGCAGACGGCACTTACCACCGCACTGTCTTCCACGAATGGCGGGCTCGATTTTCCGATGTGGGCGACGGTGGTGGACCGTGCCGGCGTCGTGGTGGCCGTGGTCCACAGCGGGACGGGTGTCGGCGATCAGTGGCTGGGCAGCCGGGCCATCTCGGCTCAGAAGGCGAACACCGCCAATGACTTCAGTCTGAATAGTTTCGCACTCTCGACCGCCAATCTCTACAGCGCGACGCAGCCTGGCGGGAGTCTCTTCGGCCTGCAGGAGAGCAATCCGGTGAACACCGACGTGGTGTACGGGGGAGACATCAATGAGTATGGCACCACGAGCGATTTCATGGTCGGGAAAAAGCCCGGCGGGGTGAACGTCTTCGGTGGTGGACTAGCCCTATATGACGCGACAGGTGCGCTCATCGGTGCCGTCGGAGTCAGCGGGGATACGTCCTGCGCCGACCACAACATCGCCTGGCGAGTGCGTGATGCCTTGGCGCTCGACTTCGTACCGGGCGGAGTTGATGCCGGCACCGACGACATCATTTACGATATCACCGGCGGCGTCAGCGCGAGCGGGTTCGGCCACCCGACCTGCGGTGGCACGGAAGACACTTTCGATATGCCCACCTTATACCCGATTAGCTGAAGTCGTATGATCCTTTGTTCGGGCAGGCCCGACCTCCGGCCGGGCCTGCTTTCATTCGTGGCCTTCTACTGAAACCAAACCACCGCAGCGTACGCTTATGTTTGGGCAAGGCAGCATTCTCTGATCCTGAATCCCTCCACCTTCACCCTCCCAAGAAGAGCCATGTCCGCTGTTCGAGCAGACCTCCGTGTGCTGATTCTCGCCCTTGCCGTCCTTATCGCCGCGCCGACTCTCGTCCAACCCCAGCAGGCTCCGCCGGCCGCAAAGCCGGCTCCCAAAGCGCCCGCGGCTTCGCCCCGCGCGGTCAAAGGCCCGACGGTCGAAGGCATCACCGAATACAGCCTTCCCAACGGCCTCCGGTTCCTGCTGTTCCCCGACCCGTCGAAGCCGACCATCACCGTCAACATCACATACATGGTGGGGTCGCGTAATGAGGGATACGGCGAGACGGGCATGGCTCACCTGCTCGAGCACATGCTCTTCAAGGGCACTCCGCGGCACCGCAACATCCCGCAGGAGCTGACCGAGCACGGCGCCGATCCCAACGGGACGACCTGGTTCGATCGCACCAACTACTTCGAGACCTTCGCCGCGACCGACAGCAACCTGGCCTGGGCGCTCGATCTCGAAGCCGACCGGATGATTCACAGTTATGTGGCCAAGAAGGATCTCGAGACCGAATTCACCGTGGTGCGGAACGAGTTCGAGCTGGGCGAGAACGACCCGGGCAGCATTCTCGAGGAGCGGGCGATGTCCACCGCCTACCTCTGGCACAACTACGGGCACTCGACGATTGGGGCCCGTTCCGACATCGAGCAGGTTCCCATCGAGCGGCTGCAGGCCTTCTATCGGAAGTACTACCAGCCTGACAACGCGTTGCTGGTCGTGGCCGGGAAATTCGACGAAGCGAAGACCCTGCGTCTCATCACCGCGAAGTTTGGCGCCATCCCGAGGCCCCAGCGCGATGGTGACATGAAGGTCTATCCGACCTACACCCTGGATCCGACCCAGGATGGAGAGCGGAGCGTCACGTTACGTCGCACCGGCGATGTCCAGGCGCTGATCGCGATCTATCACGTGCCGGCCGGGTCTCATGCCGATTTCCCGGCGGTTGAAGTTCTTTCGCGGGTGCTGGGAGACGCCCCCTCGGGCCGGCTCTACGCCGCCCTGGTCGCGACCGGTCTCGCTGCCGACGTCTCGGCCGGGGTCTATCGACTCAAGGAACCGGGCGTTCTCGAAGCGACGGCGCAGGTCAGGAAGGAGAGTTCTCTGGACAGCGCGCGCACCGCGCTGCTGGCGACGCTGACCGAAGTGGTGAGCCGGCCGCCCAGCACCGAAGAAGTCGAGCGCGCGAAGTCGACCATCGTCAAGAATTTTGAGCTGCAGCTCAACAATTCTCAGGGTGTGGCGCGGAACCTCAGCGAGTGGCAGGCCATGGGAGACTGGCGGATGCTGTTTCTCTATCGCGACCGGATCAAGGCGGTCACCGTCCAGGATGTGCAGCGGGTGGCCCAGGCCTACCTGAAGCCGTCGAACCTTACCGTCGGCTCTTTCATCCCGACGGAGAAACCGGATCGCGCCGAGATCCCCGCGACGCCTGACGTGGCGGCTTTGGTAAAGGACTACAAGGGAGACACGACGCTCGCCGTCGGTGAAGCGTTCGATCCTTCGCCGGGCAACATCGATCAACGCACGACTCGAACCGCGGTCGGTGGGATGAAGCTGGCCCTCCTGCCGAAGCAGACCCGCGGCCAGTCGGTGAACGCGAGCCTCACGCTCCGGTTCGGCAGCGCGCAATCGCTGCAGAATCGAGCGACGGCGGCGGATCTCGCGGGCGATATGCTGATGCGTGGCACGCGCACCCTCTCCCGCCAACAGATCAAGGACTCGCTCGACAAGCTCAAGGCCCGGGTCGCGATCATGAGTGCCCCCAATCAGGTCTCGGCCCGGGTCGAGACCACGCGGCCCAACCTGGTGCCGACGCTTCAGCTTCTGGGCTCGATCCTCAAGGAACCGGCCTTCGATCCGAAGGAGTTCGACGAGCTCAAGCGGCAGGATCTTGGCTGGCCTCGAGGAGCAGAAGTCGGATCCCCAGGCTTTGGCCTTCAACAGCTTCACCCGCTACCTGAGTCCCTGGCCCAAGGAAGATCCCCGCTACACTCCCACCATCGAGGAGTCGATCGCCGACTACGGTGCCGCAACGGTGGACGACGCCAAGCGGTATTACGTCGAGTTCTACGGCGCGAGTGACGCGACCATGGCGGTGGTTGGGGATTTCGACCCGAAGCAGGTGACCGATCTGGTCGGGACGCTGTTCGGAACGTGGCAGAGTCCCAAGCCATTCGAGCGCCTGGCCAACGAGTACCGCGACATCCCCGCGACCGGAATCACCATCGCGACACCCGACAAAGCCAACGCCTGGTTCATCGCCGGAACCAACGTCCCGATGCGGGACGACGATCCCGACTACCCCGCTTTCATGCTGGCCAACGAGATCCTGGGTGGCGGTTTCCTGAATTCCCGCCTCGCTGTCCGCATCCGGCAGAAGGACGGCGTGAGCTATGGCGTCGGTTCGTTCGTGAACGCGAGCCCGCTCGACAAATCCGGCCAGTTCATCGGCTATGCCATCTACGCGCCGGAGAACGTGGCGAAGGTGGAGACCGGCTTTAAGGAAGAAGTGGAGCGGGCCCGGCGGGACGGGTTCACGGCGGAAGAGGTCGAGAAAGCGCGCGCGGGAATGCTGCAGAACCGCCAGGTTGACCGCTCCCAGGATCCAGCCCTATCGGGAGAGCTGTCAACCGAGCTCTACGTCGGCCGCACGATGGCCTTCGAGGCGGACTTCGAGAAGCGCCTGCTGGCTCTGGGACCCGCCGATGTGACCGCGGCGCTTCGGAAATACGTGGATCCGGCGAAGATCACGATCGTGAAAGCAGGAGATTTCTCGAAGGCGGGAGCCAGTGCACAGCCTTAGCGATTGAAGATTTCAGATTTCAGATTGAAGATTTGAGGCTAGACGGGAGGCACCAAATCTTCAATCTTAAATCTTATATCTTACATTCCCCGACCATGCAGGACCGCTTCGTATCCCACCTCGCTTCACTCGACATCCAGCCTGCCCGCGCCATTGTCGCGGTGTCGGGCGGGCCGGATTCGGTTGCCCTGCTCGACCTCCTGCTCCAGAGCCGGGATTCTCACCACCTGGACCTCCTGGTCGCGCACGCGGACCACGGGATTTCCCTGGAGAGTGGTGACGTCGCCGTGCGGGTAGGGGAGCTCGCCCGCGTCGCCGGACTTCCGTTCATCACCGCCCGATTGGGTCTCGGACCCGAGGCCAGTGAGACGGAGGCGCGGGAGGCGCGATATGGTTGGCTGCGCCGGATGCGGGAGGCTCACGACGCGAGGTGGATCTTCACCGCGCATCACGCAGACGACCAGGCCGAGACCGTATTGCTGCGCGCGCTGGGGGGAAGCGGCCCCGCGGGACTCGCGGGAATGAAGCCAATCGAGGGAGACATTGTCCGGCCATTGCTCGGCTTCTCCCGCGCCGAGCTGCTGGCTTACGTGGAATCTCGCGGTCTCTGGTACTGGCACGATCCGGCCAATGAGGATGCGCGGCATATGCGCTCCTGGCTCCGGCACAGTGTGATGCCTCGGCTCAGAGAGCGGATCACCGATGTCGACCAGCGCCTGCGTGATGTGGGACGTCAGGCGGCCGCAGACCGGGCCGCGTGGGATGCCGCGCTTGATGTGGTGCCGGGACTCGACTGGCAGGTCGAGCCCGAGGGTGCATCTCTCGATGCAGCCACTTTGGCTCGTGTCGAGCCCTCACTCGGCGCGGCGCTGGCCATGGCGTGGGTCCGGCGTGCGGGAGGAGTGCTGGGACTGCGGCACGGCAGCCGGGTCCTGGCGTTCGCCAAAGAGTCTGAGAGCGGCGCCCGGCTGGAGTTGCCGAGCGGCTGGGTGGTGGAGCGGGGATTCGATCGGCTGCTTCTCTTGCGGCCTCGTTCTCCGGTCGTGGCCGAGGTGCTATTTCCTTCGGAGACCACGGGGGAGCTCAATTGGGGCAACTGGCGACTCGAATGGCGCCAGGAATCGGCGCCTCAGGTCCAGAAGCGAAACGGCATGACAGCCTGGTTCGTCCCCGAGACCATGCTGCTCCGCACCTGGCGGGCGGGGGACCGGGTCGCTCCGATCGGCGGCACGGGACGGCGGCTCGCCGTCCGTTGCTTTCAGGACGCCCGGGTTCCCCGCACGCGGCGAAGCCAGTGGCCGGTCCTCGACCGGGAAGGCACCGTGATCTGGATCCCCGGAGTCTGTCGCTCCTCTCTGCTGCTACCGGTTCCCGGCAGTCCCGCGCTTCGGGTCGATGTCGCTCCCCGCTGAGGTGACCCGGAGGGCGGGCCCCCGGAAGCTCGCGCCGGGTGGTCTACGATGCCGAGACGATTCGCCGGCGGATCGCCGAGCTTGGGCGGGAGATCACTGGCGCATATCCCGACGGCGATCTGCTGCTGGTGGGTCTCCTCAAGGGCAGTTTTATGTTCCTGGCCGATCTGGTGCGGGAAATCGAGCGCCCCCTCCAGGTAGATTTCATCCGGGTCAGCTCTTACGGGACCGGGCGGGAGTCCTCGGGGCGGGTCGAGCTGCTGTACGATCCTGAGACCAGCCTCCGGGGCAAGCACGTTGTGCTCGTTGAGGATATAATTGATAGCGGGAGAACGCTGACCCGACTCATCGCGTTGCTCCAGTCCCGGGGCCCCGCGAGCCTCAGCGTCTCCGCCTTGCTGGACAAGCAGTTAGCCGACGTGCTGCCGGAAGCGCGGTTCATCGGCTTCGTGGCACCGCCGGTCTTTCTGGTCGGCTATGGTTTGGATCACGCGGAAGAGTTCCGGCATCTTCCGTTTATCGCGGAGCTGGATGAACTGAATGGCTGAACGGTTACCCTCTCGCCCGCCTCGTCCCGATTGGCGGAACATGCGCAATAACCTTGCGCTCTGGCTGCTGGTGGCTCTGGTGGCCATGGCCCTGTTCCAGCTGATGAACAGTCAGCGGGCGTCGATGCAGGAGTTCACTTACACCTCCTTCAAGCAGCAGTTGGAGGCCGGCAATGTCGCGTCCGTCACCGTATACGACGGTCGCCAGGTGGAAGGCGAATTCCGCGCCCCGGTTCCCCAGGATGGTCGTCAGGCCAAGACCTTCTCGGTCCTGCTGCCCATCGCCAACAGCGAAACCTTCCTGGCCGAGCTGGAGAAGGCTGGCGTGCCCATTTCGGCCAAGGAGCCGAAGGTGGGCATCGCGAATTTTCTCATCGCCGCTTTGCCCTGGATCGTCATCATCGGCCTCTGGCTCTTCCTCCTGCGCCAGCTGCAGGCGGGAGGGAGTCGCGCGTTCTCCTTCGGCAAATCGAAGGCTCGGCTGCTCGCGGGAGACACTCCCAAGCTGACCTTCGCCGACGTGGCCGGTTGCGACGAGGCCAAGGTCGAGTTGCAGGAGATCATCGAGTTCCTGAAGGATCCCCAGAAGTTCACCCGGCTGGGTGGACGGCTTCCCAAGGGCGCCCTTCTCGTCGGTCCTCCGGGCACCGGCAAGACCCTGCTCGCCAAGGCGGTGGCCGGTGAAGCCGGGCGGCCATTCTTCTCGATGTCGGGTTCCGACTTCGTGGAGATGTTCGTCGGCGTCGGTGCCTCGCGGGTGCGCGACCTGTTCGAACAGGGCAAGGCCCACGCGCCCTGCATCATCTTCATCGATGAAATCGACGCTGTCGGCCGGCACCGCGGCGCCGGATTGGGCGGCGGGCACGACGAACGGGAGCAGACCCTGAATCAACTGTTGGTCGAAATGGACGGCTTCGAGTCGAACGAAGGAGTCATCCTCGTCGCGGCCACGAACCGTCCCGACGTGCTCGATCCCGCATTGCTGCGTCCCGGGCGCTTCGACCGGCAGATCGTGGTTGACGCTCCTGATGTGCGGGGCAGGGAAGGGATTCTCCGCGTGCACACCCGGAAGATCCCGCTCTCCGCCGATGTGAATCTGGAGACGCTGGCCAAGGGCACTCCCGGCATGGCCGGGGCAGACCTGGCGAATCTGGTGAACGAGGCGGCGGTGCTGGCCGCGCGGCGCAACAAGTCGTTGGTGGATATGTCGGACTTCGAGGACGCCAAGGACAAGGTGATGCTGGGCCTCGAGCGTCGCAGTCTGGTGCTCACCGAGGAAGAGCGGCGTCTCACGGCGTATCACGAGGCGGGGCATGCCATCGTCGCCCTGAGCACGCCGGGCGCCGATCCGATCCACAAGGTCACCATCGTTCCTCGGGGCCGTGCGCTGGGGCTCACGCTCGGGTTGCCGGACAAGGACCGCTACAACTACACCAAGGAATGGTTGCTCGGCGAGCTGGTCATCTTCTTCGGCGGCCGGGCGGCCGAAGAGCTCGTCTTCGGTCCCGACCAGGTCACTGCCGGCGCTTCCAACGACATCGAACGCGCCACAAACATCGCGCGTCGGATGGTAACCCAGTTCGGCATGAGCGACAGCATCGGCATGATGGCGGTGGGAGACAAGGAGCAGGAGATCTTCCTGGGCCGTGAATTCTCCCAGCGGCGCGAGATCTCCGAGCGGACCGCCGAGGCGGTGGATGATGAAGTCAAGAAGATGCTCGATACGGCCTACCGGCACGCCCTCGAAATCGTGCGATCCCGCCGCGAGCTGCTCGATCGCATGGTCGAGGCGTTGATGGATCGGGAGACGCTTGACCGGGAAGAGGTGGACCTGCTGTATATCGGCCAGCCGCTACCTCCCAAGCCGCCGGCGCCGCCGGTTCCCCCCGCTGCGGTGGCTCCGGCCATTAAGCCCGACGCTCCGCCGCAGCGCACCCCCATTCTCGGCGCGCCCCCAGCGGAACCTGCCGGCGCGTGATCGTCACCCCGCTGGCGACTCACTCGTCGCGCGCGGTCAGAGAAACACTCACTTCCCACGGCTGGGATGAACCTCGGGCCGAGTCCGCTGCCAGCGGACTCGGCCCGTATGCCGTCATGGCGGAGGGCTTGAGCGAGGAAGTGCTTTCCGTCCTGGTTCGCCACGGCGGCTCGCTCGGTCTCGAGATCATCACCGGTGATGACTGGGCGATCGTGGCGGGAAGTCTGTCGCGGATTGGCGCCTTGGCCCGCCCGTGGGGTGGTCCGCCCGAGCTGGCGGCCGTCGCGCACCAGATCGGCATGGCACTTCCACCCGAAATACCGCATGTCTGGACAACCGCACGGGGCACCGTCTCGCTGGAACGGCCCGTCATTCTCGGAATCCTCAACGTCACGCCGGATTCCTTCAGCGATGGAGGCCGCTTCAGCCAGCTCGAGGACGCGCTGGCCCAGGCCGACCGTTTGCTCGCCGACGGAGCCGGCATGCTGGACATAGGCGGCGAATCGACCCGTCCCGGCAATCCCGATCCGGTTCCCGAAGACGAGGAGCTGCGGCGAGTCATTCCTGTCATCGAGGCCCTGGTCCGCCGGCATCCCGGTCTCATGCTCTCGGTGGACACGGTGAAGGCCCGGGTGGCCCGCTCGGCAATCGACGCCGGGGCGGCGGTCATCAACGACGTATCCGCCTTCCGGCTCGATCCGGCTATCGCGGCGACCGCAGCGGAACTGAGAGCCGGAGTGGTCCTCATGCACTCGCGCGGCACCACGAGTACCATGGCTACTCTGGATCACGCGGAGTACGAAGGAGACGTGGTCGCGGTGGTGCGCCGGGAGCTGTCCGATGCCGCGGCCAGGGCCGCAGCGGCGGGGATTCCCGATGAGAACATCGTCCTCGATCCCGGCCTCGGGTTCGCGAAGAGCGCCGAGCACAATCTTCTGATCACCGACCGGCTGGCAGAGTTGGTTGCGTTGGGCCGGCCACTCATGGTGGGGCCCTCGCGCAAGCGATTCCTTGGCAGTGTCACGGGACGCGAAGTGGCCGAGCGAGACATTGCGACCTCGGCCGCCTGCGTGGTGGCCTACGAGCGCGGTGCGACTCTGTTCCGGGTGCACAACGTCGCACTGACCAGAGACGCTCTTGCGGTCGCGCATGCGGTGAGAGGGAGCCGATGAACGCCTCCCTCGCTGTTCCGCCATTCCTGGTCCCGACCTGGAGGGACGTCGTCCAGATCCTGCTGGTCGCGCTGGTGATCTACCGGGGGCTCCGCTACCTGGTGGGCACCAAGGCACTCCAGATCGTGTTGGGGCTCGCACTGCTCGCGGCGATCTACATCGTCGCCTTTCTGCTCCGCTTCACGATGATCACCTACCTCCTGGGACTGGTCTTCACCTACGGCGCCTTCGCCGCGCTGGTGGTCTTCGTGCCCGAGCTGCGGAGCGTGCTGGCCCGGCTGGGACAGTCCCGCATCTTCCGGTTCTTCTCCCCGATCAAGAGCACCGCGGTGGCGGAGCAGGTCGCTGAGGCGGTGGAGCGGCTGAGCCGGAATGCCACCGGGGCCATCATCGCGATCGAACGGGAAAACACCTTGGACGAGTACCTGGCCAGCGGCACCGAGATGGAGGCACGGGTCTCTGCCGACCTGCTGACCACCATCTTCACGCCCTACTCACCCCTGCACGACGGGGCAGTGGTCGTGCGGGGGGACCAGATCATCGGGGCGGGATGCATCCTCCCCCTGACCCAGCAGCCGGTCACCGATCGGTCGCTGGGGACCCGGCACCGGGCGGCCTTGGGCTTGAGCGAGGAGACGGATGCCCTGGTGCTCGTCGTATCAGAGGAAAGCACCACGATCAGCCTCGCTGTCCGCGGCGAGCTGCGACGTGGAGTAACACCTGAAGAGGTTCAAGTATTACTTGAAGGTCGCTCGCCGGACGCCCTGCTTCCTCCGGCCCCGTCGCAATAGCTCCAGACAACCGACCTTTGCCCCCTCGTCCTCCATACCGCCTGGCGCTGCTGGCCGCGGCCCTGGTCCTCACGGGGTACGTGATCACCCTGGCCCCTACCGTGACCTTCTGGGACGCCGGGGAATTCATCGCGGCGGCCAGGACGCTTGGGATTCCCCATCCGCCGGGTACGCCGCTTTTCACCCTGATCGCCCACGTATGGGGGACCCTGGTACCGGTGGGCGAGTATGCCGTCCGCCTGAACTTGCTGAGCGCCCTGCTGAGTGCCGCGGGTGCGGGTTTCTTCTTCCTTGTGGTTCACGAGAGCCTCACCAAGGAGGATGATGAATCAGCCGGCGGGCGGCTGCTCAGGGTCGGGGGCTCATTCGCCGCGACCCTGATTGCGGCATTCACCTTCACCGTCTGGCAGAACTCGAACGAGACCGAGGTCTACGCCATCGCCACCTTCACCATCGGGGCCATCTGCTGGGCCTGCATGGTCTGGCGCAGGCAGCGGAAGACCGCCACGGCGAGCCACACTCTCCTGCTCATTCTCTACCTGGCCGGCGCATCCATTGGGAATCACCTCCTCGCGCTTCTCGCCGGCCCGGCCGTGGTGGCATTCCTGTGGGCGATGATTGTCATCGAGCCCGCAACCGACCCCGATCAGAGAGCTGTTGAGCAGTCTCAGCTGGCGGTTGTAGCTGGAACGTGGGCGCTGTTGATCGGTGGAGGTTTGGGGAGTACCGCGCTCATGGTCGTCGGGGCGCTGGGTTACCTGGTGGCGTTGGTCGTGGCGTTTCGCGCCCGGATGATCCCATTCGCCCTCGTGGCTTTTGCGGTCGCAGCGGTGGGAGTGACGAGCTACCTGTTCCTTTATATCCGCTCGGGGCAGCACCCCCCGATCAACGAGGCCCAACCGGACAACTGGAACGCCCTGCTCGCGGTGATCCGTCGTCAGCAGTACCCGGTTCGAACCCCGTGGGACGATCCCACTGCGCTTCATGGGCCTGATAATTCAGGCCGCACCCCGACCATGCTGTTGCTGCAGCTGGTGAACTACCTGCAGTACTACGACTGGCAGTGGGCCAACGGCGTCAGGAAGATCCTGCACGTCGGCGCAGTTGCCTTCCCAGTCCGCACCTTCTTCACGATCCTCTTCACCGGTCTGGGCCTCCGCGGGCTGTTCCATCACTACCGGACCGACCGTGCGGGATGGTGGCTTCTCTTCACGTTGTTTCTCACCACCGGCCTGGTGCTCATGTTGTACATGAACTTCAAGCCGGGATACTCCCTGGGGTTCGATCTCTTTCCCAGGACGGGCGATCACGAGGTTCGGGAGCGGGACTACTTCTTCGTGGTGAGCTATGTGGTGTGGGGACTCTGGGCGGGGATGGGACTGGGGACGCTGGCTCGGACGCTGATCGAGCGCTGGAGAGTGCCTGCGTTCGCCGGCGCAGGCATTCTCGCCTTCTCGCTCCTTCCATTCGCCGGCAACTTCACCGCCGCTTCTCGCCGTCACGGTCCCGATGCGCGGCTCGCGGCCGATTTCGCGTACGACCTGCTCAACACTGTTCCCCCGTACGGCGTTCTTTTCACCTACGGGGACAACGACACCTTCCCGCTCTGGTGGGCTCAGGAGGTGGAAGGTGTGCGACGGGACGTTACCGTGGTTTGCCTCGCTCTCGCGCAGACCGACTGGTACATGCGTCAGCTCCGGGATAACCCGACCCGCTCCTTCGAGGAGTCGCGCGCTCCCGCCATCTGGCAAGGGCAGAATCCCAAGGAGCCGGATTGGCCGGCGCATACCCTGACCAATGAGCAGATCGGGGGAATGCGTCCCCTGGCGCTTCCCCAGGATCTCACGATCCCGATTGGCCAGATCACCAAGCACTATCCCTCCGGCACCGTCTTCATGACCAACGATCTGCTTGTCATGAGGGTACTGCAGCAGAACCTCGGTCGGCGCCCCATCGTCTGGGCCATGACGACCGGTCGTGACTATCAGGGTCTCGATTCCTACGTGGTGCAGCAGGGGCTCGGCTTCCGCCTCGAGCAGGCCTTGCCCGACTCGACCTCCCCCGACATTGACCGCGGGCGAATCCTTGGTGCCGTGATAGATGTTCCCATGACTGATCGCTTGTTGTGGGAGACCTACCGCTATGGGAAGATGGCTGAGCTGCACGACGAGGCTGCTCTGGAGCCCACCTCCGCCGGTATCGCGAACAACCTGGGCCTCCCCTTCGCGCAGGTGGCGAATGCCTACGAGAATCGGGGCGACCTGGATCGAGCGGTGAAGAACCTCGAGCGCGCCTCGGTCATCTCGACCAATCCGGCCATCAAGGAGGCGTTGAGCCAGTTGCTGCTGGAGAGGGCGAGGGACTCGACAACGGAGCGGAGGTAGTGGGGAGTGGGTGGTGGGGAGTGGGGACAGACATGGAAAATTGAATGTCCGTCCCCCGACAACCCACCACCCACAACCCACAACCGCTCTTCCACCTCCCACTTCCCACCTTCTTTTAAGACTCGCCCCGTCCTACATTTCCCCACCATGTCCTACCCCGGACTGGCTGAGCGCCTCGCCGAGGTTCGGACGCACATAGCAGAGCGTCAGGCCGTGGGCGGATGGACCCATCCCGTCACGATCGTAGCGGTTACCAAGACTCACGGTCCCGATGCGGTCGAGGCGGCGATCGCAGCAGGCATCACCGCGGTCGGTGAGAACCGGGTGCAGGAGGCGCTGAGCAAGCAGGATGCGCTTCCCGGCGCGCCGGTCGAGTGGCACCTGATCGGGACTCTGCAACGCAACAAGGCGAAGCATGCGGCCGGTCGCTTCGCGCTGATTCACTCGGTGGATCGCGAGGACCTGGCTCAAGAGCTGGATCGCAGGACGCCCGAGGGTAGCACGCAGGCGATCCTGGTACAGGTGAATTGCTCGGCGGAGCCCCAGAAGGGCGGGGTAGAGCCGGATGCGTTGGATGGGTTGCTCGATGCGTTGCGGGGGCATCCCCGATTGGTTGTGCGTGGCTTGATGACGATGGCCGAGTTTACCGACGATCCCGTGGTGCAGCGGCGCACCTTCAACCTGCTCCGAACTCTGCGGGACGAGGCGGAAACCAGCGGCCACCGTTTGCCCGAACTTTCGATGGGAATGTCTGGCGATTACCTCGTGGCCATCGAGGAAGGCGCCACGATGGTCAGGCTGGGAACCCTGCTGTTCGGAGAACGCCGCTTATGACCGACGACGTCTTTCACCTGACGCCCAATGACGTCCGGGGCCAGCAGTTCCGTCGCGTCCTGCGGGGATACGATGCCGCGCAGGTCGAGGAGTTCAAGGAACGCGCCGCTGATGAGATGGAGCGCCTGCTCCGGGATCGCGCAAAGCTGGATGAGCGGCTTCAGGGGTTCCAGGAACAGTTGCGGGCCTTCCGCGAGCGTGAACGTGCCATGAACGAGGCGTTGCTCGCCGCGCAGCAGCTCAGAGTGGCCGCCCAGGAACAGGCCGAGAAGGAGGCCGAGGCCATTCTGCGGGAGGCCCGCGCCGATTCGCTGCGCATGGTCGGCCAGGCCCAGGATGAGGAGCGTCAGGTGCGGGAACGGCACGAGACGCTGAGCCGACAGTTCGCCGCGTACCTCGCCAACTTCCGCGCCCTGCTGGAGCGTCAGCTGGGCGAGATCGAAGGTCTGCAGGCCCACGCCCAGATCACTCATCAGGTGCAGACCGAGCTGCTGCTCAAACGTCACGCATGAACGAACCGGTCCTCTATGACCGGGTCCAGGCTGCCGCTCGCACCATCCGGGATCGATCCCCTCGCCGACCCGCCGCTGCGATCATTCTCGGCACCGGGCTCGGCGGTCTTGCCAAGGAAATCAAGGCAGAAGCCGTCATCCCCTACGAGGAAATCCCCGGTTTCCCCCTCTCGACCGTCGAGGCCCACGCCGGCCGCCTGATTCTCGGAAGCCTGAGCGGCAAGCCGGTCGTGGCCATGCAGGGACGGTTTCACCGGTACGAAGGATATTCCCTCCAGCAGGTCACCTTTCCCGTTCGCGTCATGCACACCCTCGGCGCCGAGACACTCGTCGTGTCCAACGCCTGCGGAGGGATGCATCCGCTCTGGGCGCCGGGAGATCTGATGCTGATCGCCGATCACATCAATCTCATCGGCGACAATCCGCTCATCGGTCCTCACGACGACCGCCTCGGTCCCCGCTTCCCCGACATGTCGCAGCCGTATGATGAGAGCCTTCGCGCGATGGCGCGAAAGCTGGCGCTCGAGCTGGGCATCACGCTCAGAGAAGGCGTCTATGTCGCGGTGACCGGTCCAAACCTCGAAACCCGGGCCGAATACCGGATGCTTCGCGCTATGGGCGCGGACGTCGTGGGGATGTCCACCGTGCCGGAGGTCATCGTGGCGGTGCAGGAGGGGATGAAGGTACTGGGTATTTCAATCATCACCGACCAGTGCCTCCCGGACGCGCTGGAACCGGCGAGTCTCGAGAAGATCATCGCGGTTGCCAACCGGGCCGAACCTTCGCTGACGCGGCTGGTGGCCGGAGTCGTGGAGCGTCTGGCTGCATGAGCTTTACGCCTTGGCCGGACCAGAGTCCGGATCAGATGGAGAAGGACCTGCTCGAAACCTGGAAAGCCGAGCGGCTTTTCCAGCGTACCCTCGAAGCCAATCGCGACGGCAAGCCCTTCGTGTTTTACGAGGGACCGCCCACCGCGAACGGCCGTCCCGGCATCCATCACGTCTTCTCCCGTACGATCAAGGACCTGGTCTGCCGATATCACGCGATGCAGGGCGAGTCCGTTACCAGGATCGCGGGCTGGGACACCCACGGCTTGCCGGTCGAGATCGAGGTGGAAAAGCAGCTGGGGCTCACCGGTGGGAAGAAGGCGATCGAGCAGTACGGCGTCGAGAAGTTCAACGCGAAATGCCGGGAGAACGTGTTCACCTACAAGCAGGACTGGGAACAACTCTCCGACCGGATCGCCTACTGGCTCGACTACGAGCATCCCTACATCACGTACAGCAACGACTACGTCGAATCGGTCTGGTGGCTGCTCAGTCGTCTGTACGAGAAGAGTATGCTGTACCGCGGCCACCGGGTGCTTCCGTACTGTCCCCGCTGCGGCACCGCGCTCTCCAGCCACGAGCTGGCACTGGGGTACGAGAAGATCCAGGACCGCTCCATCTATGTCGCGTTCCCGCTGGAAGACGGAAGCGGGCGGGAGCTGATCGTTTGGACGACCACCCCCTGGACGCTGCCTTCCAACGTCGCGGTCGCGGTTCATCCCGATCTCGAATACGGCACCTATTCCAGCAGCAAGCATCCTGGCCGGAAGTTCATCACCGCGATCGCACTGCTCGACAAGCTGGACGAGGTGCTTGGCGGTGAGATAAAGGAAGAGTCCGCCGCTGTACCCGGCTCATCATTGGCGGGGCTTCGCTACCGGCGACCGCTGGATATCGTCCCTCTCCCGGCCAATGCGAAGCATTCAGTCGTCATCACGGGAGACTTCGTCACTGCGGACACCGGTTCCGGCATCGTCCACATGGCGCCGGCCTTCGGCGCAGATGACTACGCCGCGGGACAAAAGCACGGGCTCGCGTTGCTCATGCCGGTGGCACCCGACGGAACCTTCCGCGGAACCTCCTGGCCCGATCTCGAAGGCAAGCTCGTTACTGAAAAGGAAACCAACGAGCTCATCATCCGTCGCCTCAAGGCCGACGGACGCTGGCTGCACACCGAGCAGTACGAGCACGACTATCCCCACTGCTGGCGCTGCTCCAGCAAGCTGATCTACTACGCGCGCGACTCCTGGTTCGTCCGCACCTCGGCGGTGAAGGAGCGAATGCTCGAGGTGAATCGGTCAGTGAACTGGAGCCCGCCCGAGGTTGGCTCCGGCCGGTTTGGCGAGTGGCTGGCCAACAACGTGGACTGGGCGCTGTCGCGAGACCGGTACTGGGGCACACCGCTCCCGGTCTGGGTCTGTGAGAAGGAGTCGAGCCACGTCGAGGTGATCGGGAGCTACGCCCGGCTCGCCGAGCGCTGGGGCAAGCCGTTGCCCGAAAAGTTCGATCCCCACAAGCCCTACATCGACGGCTATACCTGGAAGTGTTCCTGTGGCGGAGTGATGCGCCGCGCCGCCGAGGTGATCGACACCTGGTTCGACTCGGGGTCGATGCCGTACGCGCAGTGGCACTATCCGTTTGAGCACGAAGCCGAATTCAAATCGCACTTCCCGGCCGACTACATCTGTGAGGGGGTGGATCAGACTCGCGGCTGGTTCTACTCGCTGCTGGCGATCGCGGTCACCGTGTTCGACAGCCCGGCCTATCGCAACGTGATCGTCAACGGCCTGGTGCTGGACGCGCAGGGCCAGAAAATGTCCAAGACCCGGGGCAACGTGGTGGATCCCTGGGAAATGATCCGCGAGTTCGGCGCCGATGCGGTCAGGCTCTATCTGCTGGCTTCGAGCCAGGTCTGGGCCGCGAAGCCGTTCGACCGGAAGAACATCCCGCAGATCACCGGGAACTTTGTCCGCGCCCTGCGGGAGACCTACCGATTCTTCGCATTGTACGCTGATCGGGAGATGCTGAAGGCGGCCGGCAAGCTGAGGCTCTCCGATCGCTGGATCCTGAGCCGTCTCGATTCAACCATCGAAGCGGTTCGTGCGTCATACGACGGCTACGACGTCACCGCCGGCACCAAAGTCCTGATGGCGTTCGTGGTGGACGATGTCTCCAACTGGTATGTGCGTCTCAACCGGGGCCGCTTCTGGGCTCCCGACGCCGATGCCGACCCCGCGGCGGTCGCGACGCTTCACCATGTACTGACTGCGGTTAGCCGTCTCCTGGCTCCAGCTGCTCCGTTCATGAGCGACTGGCTCCACCGGTCGCTCACCGGTGGATCGGTGCATCTCGCTTCCATGCCGGTTCCCTCGGCGCGTCGGGACCAGGGTCTCGAATCGGCGATGGATGCCGTGCGGCGCCTGTCTTCGCTTTCCCGCGCCGCGAGGGAAACCGTGAAGCTCGGTGTTCGTCAACCGCTCTCACGGCTCCTGGTCGCCATCCCCGCGAGCGTGGATCGGGAGGCTTTCGCAAAGCTCACCGAGCTGTTACGCAACGAGGTAAACGTCAAGGCCGTAGAAGTCGTGGAATCGGACACCGCTCTGGTCAGGCTGCGGGGGAAGGCTAACTTTCGCGCCCTCGGTAAACGGTTCGGGAAGCAGACCCCGGCGGTTGCCGCGGCCGTTTCCCGTCTGACGGCGGAGCAGTTACAGGTGCTGGAAGGGGGTGGGGAGGCCACCCTGGAGGTGGATGGTTCCCCCACCGTCTATCTTTCAGATGAGGTAGTGGTGGAGCGGGAGGTGGCCACTGAATTGCTGCTGCAGAGCGACGGTCCCTATGTAGCGGCGCTCGACCCGCAGGTTGATCCTGCCTTGCGGGACGAGGGCTTGGCCCGGGAGATCGTCCACCACGTGCAGCGCCTGCGTCGCGAGGCCGGATACCGTTTCGCGGATCGGATCGAACTGGGGCTGGAGGGGCCGGCCGAAATACTGGACGCCTCCCGGGCCCACGCCGAATTCATTCGGAACGAGACGCTGGCTCGGCGCTTCGAGGTCGGTGCCCTTCTCGACGAGGCGGACCTGACCCAGGACGTGGACCTGGACGGACAACGGGTAACTCTGAGCACAAGGCGCTACGAGGCGGGTGGCGGGAGCGCTCGACCACAACCGACGGGGAAGTAATGAACAAGAAGAATTTGACGCACTTTGAGAAGCGGCTTCTCGAGGAACGGGCGCGGGTGATGAAGGAACTTGGGTACTACGACGAGTCGTTCAACGCCACGCTGCAGTCATCCGACGGCGACCTGTCTTCCTACTCCTTCCACATGGCGGACCAGGGGACCGACGCCATGGAACGCGAGAAGCAATTCCTGTTTGCGTCACAGGAAGGACGCTATCTCTGGCATGTAAACGAGGCGCTGCGCCGGTTGTACAAGACACCCGAAAGGTTCGGTCACTGTCACCAATGCGGCGACGAGATCAACTTCGAGCGGCTGGACGCGCTGCCTCACGCGCGGCTCTGCATCAAGTGCAAGGAAAAGGAAGAGGATGCAAAGCGGCGCTGAGCGTCGGCTCTACTGGGGCACCGCCTTGGCGGTGATCGCCTTCGACCTGATCACCAAGTTCCTCGCGGAAAAGTTCCTGGTGGCCTCGGTGGGCCGCCAGGTTGTGGGGCAGTGGCTGCAGCTCCGCCTGGTCTACAACCCCGGGGCCGCGTTCGGCCTCGACGTAGGACCCTACTCCCGCTGGATCTTCATGCTGGTCGCGGTCGTCGCCGTGATCGCGCTCTACCGGATGTCGCGCAATGCGCTTCCGGGTGACTGGTTCCGGCAACTCTCCCTGGGTCTGGTGAGTGGCGGCGCCCTCGGCAATCTGGTGGACCGGGTGCGCAACTCGCAGGGTGTTGTGGACTTCCTCGACGTCGGTGTCGGCGCTTACCGCTGGCCAACCTTCAACGTGGCCGACATGGCCGTGAGCTGCGGCGCCATCGCGCTCGCGATCTCGCTCTGGCGGGAAGATGCCCGCCGGGAGACCGTGACCGAACCGACCCCGGTTGGAGTCAGGAGTAAGGAGTGAGGAGTGAGGAGTGACGACGCCCCCGACTCCTCACTCCTTACTCCTCAATCCTCACTTACGTTCACGGTCCTCAGCGAGTCGACCGAACGGCTCGACCGCTTCCTCGCCGATCAACTCCAATTCTCCCGAACTCAGGCCGCCCGGCTGATCGCCGCCGGCTCGGTAACCGTCGGCGGTAAACCGGCGCGCGCTTCGCGCCTGCTCGAGCGTGGCGATGAGGTCGTGGTCACCTACCCCGATCAGGAGCCGCCCCGCAACATTCAGCCGGCTCAAATTCCTCTCTCAGTAGTCTTCGAAGACGAACACCTCGCCATCATCGACAAGCCCGCCGGGTTAGTGGTTCATCCCGCGCCGGGTCACTGGCAGGACACGCTGGTGAATGCCCTCGTGGCCCGCGGTACGACGCTCTCCAGCGGGGCCGAAGGGCGTCCCGGCATCGTGCATCGTCTCGACCGCGATACCTCGGGCCTCATGGTCGTTGCCAAGACCGAGCTGGCTCATCGCCGTCTCGGTGCCGCCCTCGCGGCCCGCCGGATCAACCGGCACTATGCTGCGCTGGTCTGGGGACATCTCGATAGCGACCCGGTTGTGATCGAGGCACCGCTCGGGCGAAGCCCCCGCGACCGCAAGCGCATGGCGGTCCTTCCCGAGGGCCGTCCCGCCCGCACCGACGCCTTTCCCGTGGCCCGTCTCTCACTCGTAGATCTGGTGCGTCTCGAGCTGCATACCGGTCGCACGCACCAGATCAGGGTTCATCTCGCTCACATCGGCCACCCCGTGGTGGGCGATCCGGTCTACACCGCGGGGGGTAGCCGACGGATGTCGAACGACCGGTCCGGTGCGGCGGCCCTGGAACGCCTCGCTCCGCGTCAGGCATTGCATGCCGCCTACCTCGGTTTCCGCCATCCGGCGACCGGGGAAGCCCTCGAATTTGAGGCCCAATGGCCGGCCGACCTGCAGCCTTTGCTGGTTGCGGCGCTGGGGCCCGGAAATCCCGTTGTTAATTCGGATGCCCTTCGGTATCTTCGTTTCTTTAAAGCACATGGATGACGTCCAGCGCATCAGACTTGTGGTCTTCCGGGTCGGCGAACTGGCCTGCGCCGTACCTGCGGCAATTGTTCGGGAGGTCATCGCCCAACAGCCGGCAACCCGGATTCCTGGAGCCTCGGCCGAGGTCGACGGACTCTTCAACGTCCGCGGCACGCTTTTGACTGTCTTTGACGGTCGGCGGATCCTGGAACGGCAAGGCTCGGCCGATGAAGACGGTTCGGTCCTGGTAATCGAGACCAACGGTCGCACGGTCGGACTGGGAGTGGACGAAGTCCTGGATCTGGTGGAGGTGCCTGTGGACAGTCTCGATCAACGAGAGGCCCTCCCCGGAATAGATCCGCGCCTGGCCCGAGCGGTGGGCCGGTCTGGACAACGGGTCTTTGCAGTGCTCGACACCGACGCGCTGCTCGCACCGCTTCTGACCTGACGATCAGTCTTTTCAAAAGCCCAAACGCCGCTCGCAACCGGAGGATCGCGTGAGCCATACGGTGCTGGTCTGCGATGATGCCATCTTCATGCGCACCATGATCTCGGACATCCTTGCCCAGGCGGGATTCGAGGTCGTGGGTGAGGCGGAGACCGGGCGCGAGGCGGTGGAGCGCTATCGCAAACTCAAGCCTGACCTCGTCACGATGGACATCGTGATGCCGGATATGGGCGGCATTGATGCGGTACGCGAGATCTGCAAGGAGGATCCCGACGCCAAGATCCTCATGTGCAGCGCGATGGGACAGCAGGCCCTCGTGGTCGAGGCGATCCAGGCGGGCGCCAAGGATTTCGTGGTGAAGCCGTTCCAGCCCTCCCGGGTGCTCGAAGCGGTACAGCGCGTGCTCGGCTGAGTTCATGGATCTATCGCGCTACGCCGCACTCTTTCAGACGGAGAGCAGGGAACACCTGGGCAGTTGCGCGCAGGCCCTGCTGGAGTGGGAGCGCGATCTCAAGGCCACCGAGCCGGTGGTCACGGTGTTTCGCGGCATGCACACCTTCAAGGGCATGGCCGCGGCGATGGGGTTCAACCACCTCACCGAGCTGGCTCACCGCACTGAAACGCTGCTCGATGTGGTCCGGAGCGATCCCGGTTCCGCGTCGCGCGAGTTGCTTGACCTGCTCTTTCGAATCGTTGATGCGCTGGAGGCCGGGGTTCCTGAGGCGGTGGCCGGCGGCGATGGCAAGCTGGACTTCACGCCGCTGCTCGACGAGCTCACCAATGCTTCAGCGGCTTCGGCGCCGACCGGCAGCTGGGCCATTCCGGTGCGGGAGGATCGTCCGGCCCCGGCGGCGGGTGGAGGGCGGCTCGTGCGAGTCGTCATCCGCTCCGGTACGGCGATGCGCGGCGCTCGCGCGATGCTGGCGATCCGGAAGGCCGAAGCGCTGGGCAAGGTCAACACCATCCGGCCGCCGGCCAGCACGTTTGAGCAGGAGGAGTTCGACGGCAAGCTCTCCTTCCGTTTCGAGGGCAGGTCCAGCGACGCCTCGCTGATTGCCGCGGTGCAGTCCGCGGGGGACGTTGGCTCGGTCCAGGTGGGTGAGGAGACCGCGGTCGAAGAGCCGGGCCGCAAGGTAGAGCGTCGCCGCCAGATCCGGATCGATCTCCGGCGGCTCGACGCCCTGATGAACCAGGTCGGCGAGCTGGTGGTCGCGAAGGGGCGGCTGAGCGAGCTCGCCGCCGTGAGCGACTCGCCGGATCTCAAGGCGGTGGCTGCGCGCATCCAACGGGTTACCTCCGAGATGCACGGCGAGATCGTTCAGGCCCGGATGACTCCGGTGTGGCAGGTGTTCGATCGCTTCCCCCGGATGGTGCGGGACCTTTCGCGGCAGCTGAACAAGAGAGTCGCGTTCGAGGTCGAGGGAGAAGAGAACGAGATGGATCGTGCGATCCTCGACGAGATCGGGGATCCGCTGATTCACCTGCTGCGGAACGCTGTGGACCACGGCATCGAGTCCACTGCCGAGCGGAAGAAGCGCAACAAGCCGGCTGAAGGCCGGATCCTGTTGAGCGCGATGCGGGACCGGACCAGCGTCGCCATCCGGGTGAAGGACGACGGGCAGGGCATCGACCGGCAGAAGGTCCTCGCCAAGGCCGTGAAGGAAGGACACGTCCCTTCCGGGACTACGACCTTGACCGACGACCAGCTGCTCCGCGTCCTGGGGCGCCCGGGCTTCAGCACTGCGCGGTCGGTCACCGATGTGTCGGGACGCGGGGTCGGCATGGATGCCGTGCTGTCCAAAGTCCGGGCGCTGGGAGGCTCGGTCGAGCTGGAAACGGCCGCGGGTGAGGGCTCGACCTTCACGATGCGGCTCCCGCTGACGCTGGCGATCGTGCGGGCTCTGCTCGCTCGCGTAGGAGATGAGCGCTATGCGGTCCCACTCGCCGGGGTGGCCGAAACGGTGGAGTTCAACCCCGTGCTGGTCGCGTCGCTCGAGGGCAAGGAGGCTTTCGTGTTGCGCCAGGAGCTACTGCCCACGGTGCGACTGCGGGAGCGACTCGGTGTAATCGGTACCCGGCCGGTCGGGAAGGCTCCGACCATCATTCTGCAGGTCGGAGAGCGCCGTTGCGCGTTGGTGGTTGATGCCCTGGTTGGGCAGCAGGAGATCGTAGTAGAGCCGTTCGACGCGCCGAAGGGGATGCTGCCGATTTTTACCGGTGCCACAATCCTGGGTGACGGCGTGCCGGCCCTGATTGTGGATCCGGCCGCCCTGGTCTGAGAGGCCCGCATGGACGACGTACGCGAGTTGCATGAGCTGCAGCGCGACGCGCTCAGGGAAGTCGCCAACATCGGCGCCGGTCATGCCGCGACCGCCCTGTCTCAGCTCACTAATCGTACGATCATGATCAGCGTGCCCGAGGTGAACATCTCCCGGCTCGAAGAGGTGCCGGAGATCCTTGGGCAAGCCGACGACGTGGTGGCCGCCGTCCTGATGCACATGATGGGCGACCTTACCGGCCGTACGCTGGTTCTCTTCCCCGATGCCTCGGCCAAGGTGCTCTGCGATATACTGCTGCGCCGCAAGCTCGGGACCACCGAGACCTACGAGGAGATGGAACAGTCGGGACTCAAGGAAGTGGGGAACATCCTGACCAGCGCCTACATGAACGCGCTGAGCGACTTCATGGGCATGATGCTGGTCCCCTCGGTTCCCAGCCTCGCCATCGATCTGGCGGGAGCCGTCCTGACCTCCACCTACATGAATTTCGGCTACGACCGCGACTTCGTCTTCTGTGTCGAGACCCAGTTCCTGTTCGAGGATCCGGCGCTCAAGCTCCGTGGTCACTTCCTGCTATTGCCCGATCTCGCGTCTCTGCGGGCAATTTTCGACGCGATCCGTCTGAGCTGAGGCAGCCGTGACGGGGCCGGCTCTGTCGGAACGGGACCTCGCTGTCATCCGATCCTTCGCACGGCGCATCGATCCGCTCGATGCCGGCGCGAACAACAACCTCGGCGTCCTCTACCACCAGAAGGGCCTCACCGCCGAGGCCATCAGTTGTTTCCTGCGTGCGCTCGAGCTGGATCCCCGCATGCAGGTCGCCAAGGACAACCTCGAGATTGCCTACCACGCCACCGGCTATTACGACAAGCGGGTGGCGGAGCTGCGCGACCGGCTGGCCCGCGATCCCCAGGACCGCGAGGCGCGCTGGGAGCTGGGTCGGACCTACGCCTCGCTGGGCCATTTCGAAGCGGCAATCGAGGAGTTCGAGACCCTGCTCACCCGGCAGCCTGGCGATGTCCCCGCGTTACTGCAGTACGGTCTCGCCCTGCGCGGCATGGGGGATCTGGACCGGGCCACCGATGCCTTCAGCCAGGCCCGTGCGCTCGATCCTGAAAGCCCGGTCGTCCTCTTCTACTTCGGAGAGGCGCTTTACAATCGGGGGCTGAACGAGCCGGCCCGCGCCGCGCTGGAAGAGGCCGTGGCCCGGAACCCCGATCACGCCGACGCCTACTTCCTCCTGGCGTTCGTCTACGGCGACATGGGCGACCACGAAAAGGCCCGGGCCGCGACGAAAAAAGCGACCGCGCTCAATCCCACCTTCGCCCGCGCCCAGAGCAATCTCTCGCTCAATCGCTATCGCGGGCTGCACACCTCCCAGCCGCATCAGTTGCCGCGGCCCAAGGTGAGCGAGGGCGGTGCGCTCGCGCATTTCAATCTGGGCCTCGCGTTTCGGCAGAAGGGTTACTATGTCGAGGCACTGCGGGAGTACAAGCTGGCCCTCGACGCGAACGAGGATTCCCGCCTGGTGCGCCAGGCGATGGCGGAAGTGCACCTGCTTGCGGCGGGACGTCTCCGCGGCGCTGGAGCTGTACGCGGTACTGGTGGCAGAGGACCCCGAGTCGCCCAAGCTGTGGAATGAGCGCGGGGTCTGTCTTCAGCATGCCGGAAGGCGCGACGAGGCCGGTGCCGCATACAACACCGCACTCAACATCGATCCCGACTACGCGCTCGCCTGGAACAACCTCGGGGTACTCCGGACCCAGAATCCCGAAGACGAGGAAGCGCTCGAGGCCTTCCATCGGGCGTTGATGATCCGCTCCGACCTAGTCGTGGCGCGGCTCAACCTCGCGCTGGCACTCTTTCATCGCCGCCGGCTCCAGCTGTCGCTGGAGGCGTATCGCCAGGTGCTGGATACTGCGCCGACCAATTCCGTCGCCTGGAATGGGGTCGGCTTGGTGCTCGTTGAGCTCAAGCGCTTCGAGGATGCCCGGAACGCGTTCGGCCGCGCGGTAGACGCCGATCCGGACAGCGCTTCGGCGCACTACAACCTGAGCTTCGCGCTCAGCAATCTGGGCGACTTCGACGGCGCGCTCCGCGCGACCAAGCGGGCGCTCGAGCTCGATCCGTTCTACGTCGCGCAGAAGTACGTCCTGTCGATCGATCTCCAGTACGAGAATCCGGAGATCTCCATCGTTCCGGAGATCTCGGCCGACGTGTCATCGGACCTGGCCGAGGCCGATTTCGCATTCGACACCCGGCTGCTGGATCGCATCTTCGACGAGCTGCAGCCCGCCGCGAAGCCCGCGCCGGCTCCCTCGGTGGATGATCCACTCGCCCTGGCCGCCGATTTCGTGGCGAAGGGATTGCTCGAGCTCGCAACCGCCCACATCGACCGCGCGCTGCACAAGGGCGCACCCCGCGCCCGTGCCACCACGCTCATGGGGCATGTGTTCGCCCGGCGTGGCCTCCACGGCGAGGCATTGGAGCGGTTCCGGGAAGCCCTGATGCTGGAGCCGGGCGATCCCGACGCCACCCTTGGCGAGGTCCGCGCCCTTCTCGCGCTCGGCCGACCCGCCGAAGCCGGCGAGCACGTCGAGGACCTGGTTACCATGATGCCACGCGACGTGGAAGTTCTGGTCAGCGCGGCCCGGGTACGATTGGAAGGTGACAGGCCGGAATCCGCCGGCGAGTTGGTCCGGCGTGCTCAGCAGCTCGCTCCGGGACGTGCCGACCTCTTCCAGTTGCAGGCGAGGGTCTGCGGCAAGCTGGGCGATCTCTCTGGTGCGGTCGAGGCCTGTCAGGTCGCGCTACAGCTCGACGGCACTCTCGCGCAGGTCTGGCACGACCTCGGCCGCCTCGAGGAAGCCCGGGAGAATCCCGTGGCGGCAAAAGGCGCCTACCAGCAGGCGCTCGACCTCCTGCCCACTTTCATGGAAGCCGCGCTCGCCCTGGCCGACCTGATACGCCGGAGCGAATCGCCCGCGGGCGCGGTAGACCTTCTGGTCGAGATGCTGATGACGGAGCCGTGGGACCTCGATGCGCTGCTGCTGCTCGGTCGCTGCCTGCTGGATGACGGCCGGCCGGATCGGTCGATCGAGGCGCTCCAGCGTCTGCTCAAGTTCGATCCCGAGAACGAAGCCGCGCTGTTCCATCTGGGCGTGGCCCTGTCGCGCATGCGGCAGTACGCGGACGCGGTTCACGCGTGGGAGCGGGTGATCCAGATCGATCCCGGTGGGACCTATGCCCAGGCAGCGCGCAGCCACGCGCGATCCGCACGAGACCTCAAGCATATCTTCGCGGCGGGAGCGGCCTGAGTCATGGCGATCGAAGGGCCGCTCAAGGAACTGAGCATCCACGATGTCTGCCAGCTCCTTGACCTGAGCCGGAAGACCGGCATTCTCCGCGTCACGTCGGAACTGCGGCAGAACGCGGGCACCGTCTTCTTCGAAGAGGGTGTCGTGGTCGGCGCCGAAATCCGCAGCAACCCTCATCCGCTCGGCCGCCTCCTTTACGCCGCGGGCAAGATCACCGAGGAAGAGCTCGCGCGCGCGAGGGGCGCGCAGGCGTCGGGTGACAGCCGCAGGCTCGGCGAGATCCTGGTGAGCCAGAATGCCATCTCGCCGCGCGAGCTCGCGCGGCACGTGAGGCAGCAGATCGAAGAAGTCGTGTTCGAGCTGATGGGCTGGTCGGAGGGGTACTTTTCGTTCGAGGAGGGCAGAGGAGGGGAATGGCCTACCGAGGCCACGATCCGGATTCCCACCTCGCTCCTTCTGATGGAGGCGGCCCGCCGGATTGATGAGTGGTCCCGGATCGAAAAGAAGATCTCCCACCTCGGCATCGTGCCTCGACTTGGGTCAGGAGCCCGCCGCGGACGGCCCGCTCGATCTGCTTGCCCACCGAATGGGAAGTCCTCTCGATCGTGGACGGGAACCGCACCATTCGGGACGTCGCGGCGACACTCGGCCGCTCCGAGTTCGACGTGGCCAAGACGGTCTTCGGCCTGGCCTCCGCCGGACTCTTGATGCTGGAGGATCCGTCCCGCCGCGCTACTGAAGAGACCTCGGATGGCGACCTCGCGATGCTCATCGGCGAAGCCGACTCGCATATCGATCAGCAAGACGCCGACGCCGCAGTGGCCGTCGCGGAAGTCGCGGTGAGTCGCCATCCCGATCAGCCTCTGGCGTACCTCGCCTACGGCCGCGCCCTGCTGACGGCCCAGCGCTACGCCGAGGCCACCGATGCGCTCTGGTACGCCGTCGAACTGGACCCGCTGTCCACTCCAGGGCACCGCCTGCTTGGCTTGAGCCTGATCGCGATGGGCCGCTTCCAGGAGGCCTCGGAGGTCTGGGACCGCTGGCGCCGGCTGGGGCCGATGGCGCCTGAGGAGTCGGCCCAGCTGCCCGCGGTAGACCGGCTGCGGCAGGCCGCGCTAACGATCGACAACGCACTGCGAGGATCCCGTGATTGAAGACATCCGGGCCCTCACCGCCCAATTGGCGGCGGACCCGACCAGTCTGGTCTTTCTTCGTCTGGGCGAAGCGCTCCGCGGGCGAGGCCAGCTCGAGGCGGCGCAGAAGGTGGCGCTGACCGGGCTCAGCCGTTATCCCCATCTGCCCGACGCTCACGATCTCTACGCCCGCATCCTCGCCGATCGGCACGACTACGCCAATGCGTTCGATGAGTGGGACATGGTCCTCCGCATCGCGCCCAATCACGTCGGCGCGAACAAGGGCATCGGCTTCCTCTACTACCGGGCCGGCGATCGGGAGAATGCTATCCGGCATCTCCAGCTGGCTCACTCGGCCGACCCGGGCGATGACGGGCTGCGCAGCGCGATCGACCGGCTGGGTGGCGGCGGTGAGGTATGGGATACGCCCTGAAGCGGCGCCACCGGAGATTACCGAGCCCCTGCCACAGCGCAGTCCGCCTGCTCCCGATCCCTTCTTCGGCTTCGAAGGCAGTGTGAACCGGCTGCTCCTCGCGAGCGCGGATGGCCTGAGGTTGGGCGGCGGCCTCGCCAGCACCGCCGGAGAGGATGTGAGCGAGGTTGCCGCGGCACTCGTATCCGGCGCCGCGCGCGAAGCGACCCGGGCGGCGAAGCTGCTCGACCTCGGCGAATGGCGCCACGTTACCGTCGAATGCGGAGAGCTGAGCTTCTGCCTGGTCCAGCCGACCTCGGATACCGGACTGATCGCGGCGATGGACACAGCACTTCCCGTCGGCCAGCTCCACTTTCTCGCCGAGCGGGCCAGCAAGGCCGCGACCGCCTGGCTGGAGCGGGTGCGATGATCCGCGACTACAAGGCCCTGCTCGAGCCGCTGACCCGGCTGCGTGGTGTGCGTGGCGCCATGGTCGTCGCGGCCGATGACGGTGTTGTCGTGGTGGACGCGTTGATGGACGGGATGAAAGGCAAGGCGCTCGCAGCCCTCGCTGCGGCCCTCGCCAGCCGGATCGTGGATCTCAGTACCAGGGCCTCGTTCGGCTCCGCCAGGTTCATCCAGCTGCAGGCGGCGGAAGGCAGCCTGCTGCTCGTCCCGGCGTCGCAGGAGCTGCTTCTGGTGACGGTGACCGGCCGTGATGTCCCGCTGGGGCTGACCCGGCTCGAGATGCTCAAGGCCGCGGAGCGGATGGTCTGATGCGGGCCTTGGAACCCTGGGTAGTCCGGCCGCTGCAGGACTTCGTGTCGGAGTCATCCGCGCGACTCACCCTGCTCATGACGACGTCCGGCCAGGTGGTGGCCCAACACGGATTCACCGGGGCGCTCGACCTGATGTCGGCGGCGGCGCTCGGGGCTGCCATCATCTCGTCGTCCAGCGAAATCGCCCGGGCTGATGGGATTGGCCGCCGTTCCGGAACCTGGTGCATCAGGGCCAGCGCGCAGGCGCACTATCTGGCCTGGTTCGACACTCCGCAGAGGGCGCTGGATCGGCATTCGTGGTCTTCGGCACGGAGACCAATCTCGGCCTGGTACAAGTCTTCTTCGAGCAGATGGTCGAAGAGCTGGCCGCCGGCTGCTCCGGTAGAGTCGGCGCCCCAAGGAAGTGCTCGCCGTGGATTTCGAGCGGGAACTCAACGCGAGCCTGCGGGCTCTTTTCGGACGTTAGGATCTCATGTCGCTCGTCAACTTCACGACCCGAGAGATCACCTGCAAGATCGTCTACTACGGACCGGGACGGTCCGGCAAGACGACCAACCTGCAGTACATCTACGGCCGGGTGCCCGACTCGCGCCGGGGCCGCATGGTCTCTCTCGCGACCCAGACCGATCGCACCCTCTTCTTCGATTTCCTGCCCCTCGACCTCGGCGTCATCTCCGGGTTCACGCACCCGGTTCCAGCTCTACACCGTCCCGGGGCAGGTCTACTACAACGCCACCCGGAAGCTGGTGCTGCAGGGCACCGACGGTGTGGTCTTCGTGGCCGACAGCCAGGCCCGGCGACTGGACGACAACCTGGAGAGCCTGCAGAACCTGCAGGCCAACCTGCTGGCGCAGGGCGTGGACGTGCGCCAGTTCCCCATGGTGCTCCAGTACAACAAGCAGGACCTGCCGCAGGACCTGGTCCTCACGTCGAGCGAGCTGGACGACTCGCTGAACTTCTTCGGGTCTGAAGAGCTTCCCGGCCGATGCGGTGCGAGGGACCGGAGTGTTCGAGACTCTGAAGGGCATCTCCGAGCTGGTGCTCAAGCGGCTGGCTGCCGGGAGTTCGGTCGACGTGAGTACTCCGCTCAACCCGCGGTACCGCTTCGACAACTACGTTGTGGGCGCAGCGAACCGGCTTGCCGCCACCGCCGCCCGCGCCGTGGCCGAGTCGCCGGGCGCGGTCTACAACCCGCTGTTCGTCTACGCCGGATCCGGGCTGGGCAAGACCCACCTGCTGATGGCGATCGGCCACGCCGCGCAGGAAATCAATCCGCAGGTGACGGTCGAGTATCTCACCCTCGACGATTTCGTCGAAGCCTTCCATGCGGCCATCGCCGCGGGACAGGGAGACGCCTACCGCCGCCGCTACGCCGAAGTCGGCGTGCTGCTGGTGGACGACGTGCAGTTCCTCACTCACCGGCGCGAAATGCAGGCGGAGCTGCTCCGCCTCACCAACACGATGCTGTCCTCCGGCCGCCAGATCGTGCTGTCGAGCGATCGTCCGCCCAACGAGATCGAAGCCCTCGATGAGCGCCTGATCCAGCGCTTTGCCGGCGGGCTGGTGATCGACATCGCCGCGCCCGATTTCGAGACCCGGGTCGCGATTCTTCGGCGCCAGGCCGAAGAGCGGAAGGCGCAGGTTGACGCCAGCGTGATCGAGACCGTGGCCGGACTGCCACTCGGCAGCGTGCGGGAGCTGATCGGCGCGCTGAACCGGCTCGATCGCCTTCCAGGCGGTGAGCGACAAGCCGCTGGACCCGCAGCAGGCCCGGGCAGTGCTGGGTCGAGTTGGTGTCGTGAAGCAGGCGAGTCCTGCTCCAGCGGAGGGCCCTCCGGTCCCGCTCAATCACGCCAACCTGGAGAGTCACCTTCCCCTCGAGCCGGAAGCCGTTCCTCCGCCCGAGGAGGAGCCGGCGCTGTCGGGCGATGAATTCGGTTCGTTCCTCTCCGAGATTCAGTCCGCTGTGGCGCGACAGGTCGAGCCGTGGCGGGTGCGGGTCAACGAGGCGATCCTCTTCTGGGACGGCGAAGGCTACCGGGTAGACCGGCTGCGCCACCTGCTGGCCGAGACATCGCCCGAGAACCCGGAAGCGGCACTCGGGTCCTACGTCGAAGACATCGAGCGGCTCAAGCTGCTGCAGGCCGAGATGCAGGAGCTCGATCCCGCCGCCGCCGGCACCGCGCTGTTTCGCGATCCGGACCGGCTCTCCGAAGCGCTCACCGAAACCGATCGGGCCCGCCAGGGGGCAAGCCCGCCGCCGGGACCCTCGCCGCTCTGGACGATGGACTCGTTCATCGAGTCGGCGAGCAACCGGATCTCGGTCCGTTCGGCTCAGGCTGTCGTCGCCGAACCCGGAGCGACTTACAACCCGCTGGTCATCATCGGCAGCAGCGGAGTGGGCAAGACCCACCTGCTGCATGCGATCGGCAATGAGCTCGCCGCCCAACCCAACGCAGTCGTCGCCTGCCTCGGCACCCAGGACTTCGTCGACGATCTGATCAAGGCGATCGACAAAGACCGGGTGAACTGGTGGCGGGTCCGCTATCGCCGCATCACCGCGCTGCTGCTCGACGACATCCACCTGCTTGTCGGGGAAGGAGCGCTCGCAGGAGGAGCTGTTCTGGCTGTTCAATCTCCTGCACGAGGGCGGCAAGCAGATGGTCTTCACCTCGGCCGTGCCGCTGCCGGAGATCGAGGGACTCGAAGCCCGTCTGCAGACCCGGCTGAACGGTGGGCTGGTGGTGGAACTGCCCGCGCCCGACCGGGAAGTCCGGGCCGCGATCATCGCCCGTCTTCTCGTCGAGCGAAATCTGCCCGCCGACCAGGAGCTGGCGAACTATCTGGCGGGCCGGCCGGCCGACTCGGTGCGTGCTCTGCCCGAAATGGTCCAGCGGGTGCTGCACGAGGCCGATGAGCGCCACGTCAAGGCGAACTGCCGCCCTCGCGCGTGAAGTGCTGGAGGGCAGTCCGGCGGCCCCGCTGCGGCGCAGCGCCGCCTATCGCACCAGCGGCGTGCTGTCGCCCACTGGAGGGCTCCGCAGCCGCGAAAAGATGGTGTGGGACTGGCCCGATCGCTGACCGATCGGGTGATCGAGGATCTGCGCTGATGGCGATCAAGGGCAGCCTCAAGGAGGCCAGTCTCCCGGACGTGCTCCAGCTGCTCGCGCTGGGGAAGAAGACCGGCTGCCTGGCCGTCGCCGACCGGCAGAACTTCGGCTACATCTATCTTCGACGAGGGCCGGATCTGCTACGCCATCCATCGTGAACCGGCGCGACCGGATCGGCGACCTCCTGGTCAAGAACGGCCGGATCACTCCGGAGCAGCTGGAGGAGGCGATCGCGCTGCAGGAGCAGCGGCGCGACAGCAAGCTGGGTGAGATCTGCTGGTGGAAATCAGCGCGGTGACGCGAAAAGACCTCGAAGACTACATGCGGCTCCAGATCGAAGAGGCGGTCTACTACCTCTTCACCTGGACCTCAGGGCACCTTCAACTTCGAGGCCGGCATGCGGCCGGATCAGGACTTCCTGGTGCGGATCAATCCCGAGTCGCTGCTGCTCGAAGGCGCGCGCCGGGTGGACGAGTGGAGCCTGATCGAAAAGAAGATCCCCTGCTTCGACCTGATCTTCGACGTCGATCGGGAGCACGTCACCGACACCGACGTGGAGCTCGAACAGGCGCAGGAACGGCTGCTCGGTCTGCATCGACGGCCAGCGCGACGTGCAGCAGCTCATCGACGAGTCGGGCCTGGTCGAGTTCGAGGTGGGCAAGGCGCTGTACGGCCTGATCACCGCGGGGTTCGTGCGTCGGGTCGGAACCTCGGTCGCTCCGGCCCAGCCCCGGGTCAACGAGACCCGGGTCGAGGAGCACCGCAACCTTGGCGTCGCCTTCTACAAGACCGGCATGCTCGAAGAGGCCTCGCGCGAATTCCGCCGGGTCGCCGATCTGCGCCCCGCCGAGCCGAGCGCCGCCGTTCTACCTCGGCCTCATCGCGCTGCGTCAGGCCCGCTGGGAGGATGCGGTCGAAGCGCTCACGGCGACGCCCGAGAAGGCCGGCTCCCGGCCCGCGGTGCTGCACAACCTGGCCTTCGCGCTGGAACAGCTCGGCCGGCTGACCGAGGCCGAAACCGCGTACGGCGAGGCGGTGAGCAAGTCGCGCGACGACGCCCGGCCCATGCTGGGCTGGGGCAGTCGCGGCGCTCAAGCGTAACGATCCGGAAGTCGCCCCAGGCCGCCTGGCCCGGGCCCGAGAGCTCTGGGGCGAACGGACCCCGTTCCGCCGACTCTGGTTCTGGGCGATGGCGCTCGCTGCCGCGGCGCCGGCCGAAATCGACCGAGGCGCTCGCCCGCGGAAGAAGGCGGTCGCGGCCTTTCCCCTCGGACGCCGTGCTCCGCAACAATCTCGCCTGCCTGCTGGAACTCGGCGGGGATCTGGCCGGCGCCGAGATGCTGCTGCGCGGGCGCCGTGGCCGAGGACCCGTCGCTGCCGCAGATCTTCAAGAACCTGGGCGATCTGCTCTACCGGGCGGGCCGTACGACGAGGCGCTCGAAGCCTACGAGCGCGCCGCCAAGCTGAACCCCGAGCTGGGCGACGACCTCTACTTCAAGCTGGGCAACATCGCCTACAAGCGGCGCGACCGGGAGCGGGCCCGGACTGCTGGCAGCGGGTCACCGAGCTCAATCCCGGCCCACCAGCTCGCCCGGGCCAACCTCGACACCCTGGGGGCCAGCGAGTGAACCGCGGAGCACGAGGCCAGCTTCGACCGCCTGGCGCAGCGTATCGCGTCGGCCGGGATGGCGCTCGACGCGGAGCTTACAAGGACAGTGCCTGCGGCGCCGGATCGCGGTGCGGATGCGCGCCTGCGGCGTCCACACCTACTGACGACTATCCTCGGTCGAGCTGCGACCGGCGCCCGAGGAGATCGAGCGGCTGGTCGACGTCCTGACCATCAACGTCACCAAGTTCTACCGCAACCCGGAGACCTGGCCTGGCTCGAGCGCAACCTGCTGCCGGCGCTGGTCTCCGCCCGGCGGGGAAGCGGTACGGGTCTGGAGCGCAGGCTGCGCTTCGGGCGAGGAGCCCTACACCCTCGCGATGGTGCTCGCTGAGGCTGCGCCAGCCGCTGGCCGCGAAGACTGGATCGACCGGCGTTCGATCGATGCCACCGACATCGACCGGGTGTCGCTGGAGCGGGCCGCGAGGCCCGGTATCCGAGCGCGTCTTCAGCGAGACGCCGCCGGCTCTCGTCAAGCAGTATTGCCGCCAGATCGCGCCCGAGGGAGTACGAGGTGGATCCGTCTTCGCGCCGTGTGCGAGATCCGTCCGCCTCGACCTGCTGCGGGAGTCCCCAGCCTCTCCGCACTACGACCTGATCTTCTGCCGCAACGTGATCATCTATTTCGATCGCCGGACCCAGGAACGCCTGATGGGCGCCTTCTTCGACGCCCTGGTTCCCGGTGGTCACCTGCTTCTGGGGAAAGTGGAGACCATCTTCGGGCCGATCCGCGACCAGCTCACTCTGCTCGAGCCCGTGAACGCGTCTACCGGAAGCCGGTCTAGATGCCAGGCGAGCACATGGTGCGGGTTGCCGAGATCAAGGCCGCCACGGGAGAGCAGATCCTGTGTACCCTGGGGCTCGGCAGTTGCGTGGGCATCGCCCTCTACGATGCGACCGCCCGGGTCGGTGGGCTGGCGCACATTCTGCTTCCTTCGCTCTCGCTCGAGCCGTAACAGTCAGGCTCCGGGCCGGTTTCCCCAGACGGCGTTCCCGCGCTCATTGCCGAGATGTCGGCGCTGGGTGCCGACCGGCGCCGCCTCACCGCGCGCCTGGTCGGCGGCGCGAGCATGTTCGCCAACCTGACGCCGCCCGGCTCGATCCAGATGGGCGACCGCAACGTCGTGGCGTGTCGCGAGGTGCTGAGCGCCCACGGCATTCCGGTTCATCGGCGAGTCGGTCGGCGGAGGCCAGGGGCGTTCGATGTGGTTTCACACCGCCGATGGGAAAATCGAGGTGCGTTCGGTCGGGAGCCCGGTCTACGAGCTTTGACCTGCCCTCGGTCCTCGTGGTGGACGACAGCGCGTTCTTCCGGCGCATGATCTCCGAGATCGTCGCCGGTTCCGGGCAGTTCCGCGTGGTGGGCACCGCGGCCAATGGAATGGAAGCGCTGCAGAAAGTCCACGAGCTTCATCCCGATCTGGTGACGATGGATCTGGAGATGCCTCAGCTCGACGGACTCGGCGCGATCGGGTACATCATGTCGGAAGCCCCACGACCCATCGTGGTCGTGAGCTCGCACGCGGGCGCCGGCACTACCGGCTCGATCCGGGCCCTCGAGCTCGGTGCCGTCGAATTGGTGGCGAAGGAGGACGAGCAGGGGAGGGCTTCGGCGTTGCGAATCGCCCCCCGGCTCATCGACGCGCTGCGTGCCGCTCGCGCGGCCGATATCGGGCGCCTGCCGATTCTCGCCCGGCCCGTCAGGGTCGAGGGGCCGGCTCACGTCAGGGCGCCCAACGAGGCGCGCCGCACGCTAGCTATTGCCGCCTCAACCGGAGGCCCCCGGGCTCTGGCCGAATTGTTGCCCCAATTGACCACCGGACGGGAAGCAGCGGTGCTGATTGTGCAACACATGCCGCGCGGATTCACCCGTAGCCTTGCCGAGCGGCTGGACTCACAAAGCAGGCTCGCGGTGGTCGAGGCAGAGCAGGACGCTCCGGTTCGCGCCGATACCGCATACGTGGCCCCCGGCGATTATCATATGCGAATAACCTCCACCGCGACCGGCCTCAGAATCGTTCTCGATCAGGGGCCGACAATCTGGGGAGTTCGCCCGGCGGCTGATCCGCTGTTCTATTCGGTCGCCGAGTGTTTCGGTGCGGCCGCGGTCGGCGTGGTTCTGACCGGGTTGGGACGGGATGGAGCAGCAGGACTTCGTGCAATGCACGATGCTGGCGGCATCGGCATCGCGCAGGATCGGGAAACCGCCACCATTTACGGGATGCCTGGCGCCGCCCTGGCCGGCGGAGGAGCCGACTACGTGCTCGGGCTAGGTCAGATCGCGGAGCACGCGAACCAGATTCTCCGAGAAAGGCCGCGGCGGTGAAGCAAGCATTGCTCCTGGTCTCTGCCGGAGGGCGGCAGCTCGCCTTCCGGATGGCCGATGTGATCGAGGTGCAGGAGGGTGGACACGTGCACCGGGTTCCTGCCGGCGCTCCCGCGCTGCGCGGAGTCACCACGGTTCGGGGCCGGTTGGTGCCGCAGGTGCACCTCGGCGCGTTGCTCGACCAGGGTACCTATCCCCCGGAGCCGTGTGCTACCGTCGTCGTGGCGACCACCGACACGGGATTAGTTGCGTTCGAAGTGGATGACGCGGACGCACATCCCGAGATCGAGATTCTTCCGGCTCCGGAAGACGAGAGACTCTCGTGGGTAAGTGGGGTGCTGCGTAAGGAAGAAAAGTGGGTGCCGGTCTTGT
>CAWHXS010000010.1:0-452014 GCA_963833365.1 uncultured Gemmatimonadales bacterium | reverse complement strand
GCATTACCACGCAGACTTTGGCACTTCCGACGAGTAAGAGAAGGATGGGGTCTTCCCCAGTCCTCACTCCTTCTCCCTTGACGGATCTAGGCCCCATCCCTATTCTCTCACCCACAACCGAAGCGTCGTGGTCATTTGCCGCCTATTGCAGCCACGTTAAACAAATGCTAAAAAAGCGACGCCTGGCGGCTCATTTCCGTCGGGTTCTTTTGTTTTGGGGACCCGGGAGCCGCACACGATGTCTGCAAGACGTCCCCCTCCCCGTCTCCGGCGCCGAGACCCGCGCGGTGCGCGCCGGCGATCGCCACCGACGGCCAGCACGGTGCGGTCATCCCGCCGATCTACCTCTCGTCCACCTTCGCGTTCGCCGGCTTCAAGGACAAGCGAACCTACGACTACACCCGGACCGCCAACCCCACCCGCGACACGCTCGCCGTGGCGCTGGCCGAGCTGGAGGAGGGTGCCGGCGCGGTGGTGACCTCGACCGGCCTGTCGGCGGTCCTGCTGGTCGTCCAGCTGCTCCGCCCGGAAGACCGGCTGGTGGCCCCGCACGACTGTTACGGCGGCACCCGTCGCCTGCTCGACTCGCTCGCCGAGCGGGGCCACTTCCAGGTCGAGTACATCGACGAGAGTCGGCCGGATGCGCTGACCGAGGCGCTGCCCGTCCGACCCGCATGCTCTGGGTCGAGACCCCGAGCAATCCGCTGCTCCGCATCACCGACCTGCGAGCTCGCCGCGAGCTCGGCCACGCGCGCCGAGCGCGCTGCTGGTGGTCGACAACACCTTCCTCTCGCCCGCGTTGCAGCGTCCGCTCACGCTCGGCGCCGATCTCGTCGTGCACTCGACCACCAAGTACCTCAACGGCCACAGCGACGTGGTAGGCGGCGCGGTCGTGGCCCGGGACGCGAGCGCTGGCGGAACAGCTGGCCTGGTGGGCCAACGTGATCGGGGTCACCGGCGCGCCGTTCGACAGCTATCTCACCCTGCGCGGCCTCCGGACGCTGTACCCCCGGATGCGGAGCCACCTGGAGAACGCGGCCGCGGTGGCCGAGCTGCTGGCGTCGCATCCGGCGGTGGCCAAGGTGCACTACCCTGGCCTGCCCGATCATCCGGGACATGCGGTGGCCGCCCGGCAGCAGTCGCGGGTTCGGCGCGATGGTGAGCTTCGAGCTGGACGGGGGAGAGTCCGCGGTGCCGCGCGTTCCTCGACGGGCTCCGTGTTTCACGCTGGCCGAGTCGCTGGGTGGGGTCGAATCGCTGGTGGCGCATCCCGCGATCGATGACCCACGCCTCGATGACGCCGGAGCAGCAGGCCGCGGCCGGAATCACCGAGGGACTGCTGCGGCTCTCGGTCGGCATCGAGAGCACTGCGACGATCTGCTGGAGGATCTCGCGCGCGGCACTCGCTCGAGCCGCTGGGCGCTGGCTCCGGAGCTGGTCGCCTAGTTGGTGGTGAGCGGCCCCATCTTCACCACTTCGAAGTTGCTGCCCGCCACGCTCTTGAGCGTGTTGAGGTCGTTGTCGTTCCAGCGCGGGTCGGACGCGCCCGAGAAGTACCAGTCGCAGCCGTTGTCGGCCACGATCATGCCGTAGGTCTTGAGCGCGCGCAGCATCGACCTGCGCCTGGGCGGGAAGCCGACGATGTCGAAGCTCGCCTTGAGCCGCACCCGCATGCCCATCGGGGGCAGCGAGTCGTTGGTGCTCGCGCTGGCCCAGTGACGTGGCCGGCGGGATGTAGGCCTGGCGCGAGTCGCCGGACGGTGAAGCGGATCGCGTGGCGGATCACCCCAGCTCGACCTTCGTCATAGCGCACCAGGCCGGGGAAGATCGGCAGCCCCGCCGCGTCGGCCGAGGTCCAGCCGGCGGGCCGCAGCGCGTTCGAGTTCAGGTCGAAGATCGCGCCTGACCCCGCGTGCCAGCCGCTGCCGTCCGGGATACGCGGCGTACAACTCGTAGAGCATCCAGTTGTCGCGGTCGACGATCAGGATGTGGCGGTCGCCGGTGCTGCTGGCTCCCGCCTTCGATCGGCGGGTTGGGCGGAATCGGGTAGGGCCCGGGATCGCTCTCGTCGTCGTAGTCGAAGGTGACCGGCACCTGGTGCCTGTGGTGCCGCTCACCACGACGTAGGGAATGCCGTAGGTCGGCTCGGTGCCGAAATCGGGATGCAGGCCTCGGTCAGCCCGATGCTGGCGATGATCTTGCCGGAATTGGGATCCACCGCGGCGTGTCGACCGGGGTATTCCAGGGATTGTCGTCGGGGAACGGGCGCTGGCCGTTGAGGCTCGCGTTGACGCCCAGGTCGGGCACTCCCGGACGCCGCCACCTCCGCCTCCGCCGCCCCCTCCTCCACCGCCACCAGTGCGATTCCCCGGCATCACCGTGCTTCGACCCGACGGATCAGTGCCGCCCGCGCAAGAAGCCGCACAGGGTCAGGAATAGGCGCAAGTCGATGTGATCGCATGGCGGCCTCCCTCATGCAGAGGAATGCGGCATTGGGTTGCAATGGGTATGCCTTAGGCACGCGTCGACAACCTCAAGCCGGGTTCACGATGCGGTTTTGCACTGTCGAGGGATGCGCCGCAGCAGAGTCGGATGCGCCGGGCGATTCGCGGGGCGCAATGCCTTGTCGCGGGCCCGGTGATGGGGCTAGAACTCCGGCCCTCTGGAGTGGTGGCCGAGAGGCTGAAGGCGGCGGTTTGCTAAACCGTTATAGGGTTGAAAAGCCCTATCGAGGGTTCGAATCCCTCCCACTCCGTTACTGCAGGTGTCAGGTGACCGGGTGTCAGGTGTCAGGGGATTCCGCACCGCGGCCTGACACATCGTGGCACCTCTTTTCATCCTCACCCCTGACACCTGATACCTGATACCTGACACCTATGACTCCCCGCGGTCCGCTTCGCCCCCTCCCCCACCGGCTACCTCCATGTCGGCGGCGCCCGCACCGCGCTGTTCAACTGGCTCTTCGCCAGGAACACCGGCGGCACCTTCATCCTGCGGATCGAGGACACCGACAAGGAGCGGAGCACCGAGTCTCACACTCAGGTGATTCTCGACGGCCTCGCCTGGCTGGGGATCACCTGGGACGAGGGGCCCTTCTTCCAGGGCGGCTACGGCGACCGCCACCGGGCCGACGCCGAGCGACTGCTGGCGCGGGATCAGGCGTATCGCTGCTTCTGTACCAAGGAGGAGCTGGATGCGCAGCGAGCGCGCGGCCGACAAGACCGGGACGCCTTTCCGCTATGACGGTCGCTGCGGCCGGCTGAGCAAGGAGGAAATCGCCGCCCGGCTCGCGGAGGGGCGCCCGTTCAGCATCCGGCTCCGGATGCCGGATGAGGAGATCGCCTGGGACGACGCGGTGCACGAGCGGATCAGCTTCCAGGGCCGCGACCTCGACGACTTCATCATTCTCCGGAGCGACGGCAGCCCGATCTACAATCTCGCCGTGGTCTCGGACGACATCGAGATGGAGATCACCCACGTGATCCGGGGCGATGACCACATCTCCAACACCCCGAAGCAGATCGCGATCTACCGCGCACTGGGCAAGCCGATCCCGATCTTCGCCCACGTGCCGATGATCCTCGGCGCCGACGGGAAGAAGCTCTCCAAGCGTCACGGTGCAACCGCGGTGGGCGACTATCAGCAACCTGGGCATCCTGCCGCTCGCGATGCGGAACTTCCTGGCGCTGCTGGGCTGGTCTCCCGGTGGAGATCGGGAGATCCTGCCCGAGGCAGAGATGATCGAGCTCTTCTCACTCGACGGAATCCAGAAGAAGCCCGCGGTGTTCGATCTCACCAAGCTCGAGTGGATGAACGGCCAGTACCTGTCGCTGGTTCCGGTCGAAGATCTGCTGGGACCGGTGAAGCATCACCTGGATGAGATGGGCGTGACGGGCGACGGGCAGCGGCTGCCCGCGCTGATCGACGCGGTAAAGGCGCGGTCGCGGACCTTGCTCGACATCGCGAAACAGGTCGCGGTACGGCTCGGATGCGAGCCGAGTGGTGCGCGATGCCAAAGGCGACGCAGCTCGTCTAGCAAGATGGGTCCAGACGCCTTCTCGGCAATCTCTGCGTCCGCCCTGTCCGCCCTGCTCCGCCTTGACCGCTCATGGACTGGAACGCGGCCAATCTCGAAGTCGACCCTCAAGGGGCTGGCCGAGCAGCGAGGGAAAGAAGCTGGGCGACGTCATGCAGCCGATCCGCGTCGCGCTGACCGGCGGCGACTGTCTCGGAGCCGGTGAACGAGCTGCTGGCGGTGGTGGGGCGGGACGAGAGCCTCGCGCGATCGCGAAGTCGGCGCGACGCCAAGTGCGTCGGTCAGTCGGACGGCGGGCAGAGCTGACGCGGCAGTCGGGTCGATCGGGGCGGTCGAGCGCGGTCATTCGAGATCGAGGCTCCTGTCCGCTCGTCCGCCCTGTCCGTCCTGTCCGCCCTGTCGCCCTGTCCGCCTCGTCCGTCCTGTCCGCCCAGTCTGGCATCATCCACTCCCCCTTCCCCATCCGTCTCGCATTCACCGGCGACATCAACCTCGGCACCCGCACCCTCCCAGATGGAATCCCGCCTGACAGCGGACGACAGACCTTCGCCAGGTCGATTCGCTGCTCAAGGGTGATCTCGTCGTAGGAAACTTCGAAGGCGTTCTCTCCGACTCGGGTTGGTCGTACAAGTGCGGCCCCCCGCCCGACACCACCGCGGTTGATTCCACCAAAGCCCCCAAGCCGGCGAAAAAGCCCGCGGCGACGAAGAAGCCAGCCCCCCTCGAACTGCTATGCCTTCGCCACGCCTACCTGGCTGGCACCGAGGCTCAAGGACGCCGGGTTCACTCACCTGAACCTGGCCAACAATCACGCCAACGACTACGGCCTCGACGCTCGGCTCAATACCGAGGACATCCTCCGCACCCTTGGCCTCACTCCTTATGGGCCGCTGGAGGAGGTCGCCATCACCCCGGTGTTTCGCGACGAGCGGATGACGCTGGTGGGATTGATCGGCTTCTCCACCTATCCCAACGCGTACAACCTGCTCGAGATCACTCACAGTGCCGCGCTGGTGGATTCCCTGCGGGGCCACGTGGACTTGCTGGTAGTGACTTTCCACGGAGGGACCGAGGGGAGGACCGCGGTGCGGACCGGGAATGGCCCGGAGTTCCTCGCGAAGGAGCCGAGGGGAGATCTGCGGAAGTGGGCCCGCGCAGTGATCGACGCTGGTGCGGATGCGGTCGTGGGCCACGGACCGCACGTCCTGCGCGGCGTCGAGTTCTACAAGGGAAAGCCGATCTTCTATTCGCTGGGGAACTTCGCGACCTACAGGGGATTCAATCTCGCGGGCCCGCTGGGAGTCACCGCGGTGCTGCAGCTCGAACCTGTCTGGTGAAGGGAAATTCGAGGGAGCGCGAATGGTCCCGCTGCTTCAGATCCCGGGCGACCGGGCCCGCGCCCGATTCAACCTCTCAAGCCACCACGCTGATTAATCAAGTCACTGCACTCGACTTCCCCGGAACCGGGGCCCGCCTCAAACCGGATGGGACCGTCGTTCCACCCTGACCCTCACACCAGAACACCGGAACGGAACCGCCAGATCCGCCGGAGCAGGTCGTCCAGAATTCCCTGCGTCACGAAGTACTCGACCGCACCGGCCGTCGCCGCGGCATCGGCGCCCCAGAGGCAGGCCCGCTTCAAGTCTCCCTCGAAGTCGGCGTGCACGAAGAGTCGCTGATCCTGGGTCCAGACTGCGGGCAGAGTCTGCAGCAGTTGATCGCTCAGGTTGTTCACCCCGGGCCCGCCGATCGCGATCGTCGGATTGAGATGGAAGATCCGGTTCTCCAGGTACCACACGTCTCCCACCACCACGGCACGGCGGAAGGCCTGCCCATCTCCCCTCTGATCCACTTCGGCCTTGAGGCGATATGCCGTCGGGCGGTCCCGCTCCTCGGCCCGAATATCGGAGCCGGTGACCAGGACGATCGTCTCTTCAGTGTCCACCAGTTTCATTGTTTGGGTTCTTCCTGTGCCGCCAGAGAATCGGGGTTTTCCCGCTGGGCCCGCTCGAACTCCAGCTCCCGCTGCCGCTGTTCCCGCAGCTTCTTGATCGCCGCTTTGAAGTCATCCATCGTCTGGGCCTGCTCTGCGGCGTGACGAAGATCGTCGTAGATGATCCCGTCCCGCTTGAACGCGTTCTGCTGGTTGGTTGCCGCCGGAATCGGCAGCAGCGCGAGCACCGCCGCCGGAATCTTGAGGCCGGCGATATAAATGTTCTTCGAATCGAGCCCGAATTTGAGCCCGTCCACCTCTTTGGTCCAGTCCGGCAGCTGGGCGCCCTCCGCACCGGGTGCCGCACCCACTGAATCAAGGAATGCCTGGATGATCTGGGTGACCGCACTGTCCACCAGCTCGGCGTTGGATTTGTCGAGCCGCTTGGCCAGCTCCTTCGGTGGAAGCGGCAGCGGACGAACCCAGAGCCTGCCATCTCCCAGGTCAGGAAATAGCTTCCCGTATTTCACGTGAGGCACGATGGTATCGGGACCCGTGAGAGGCTCGACCCGGAGAGTGATCGGCCGTTCCTTGACTGGCAGCGGATTGGCCGGCGGCAGCGGTGCCTTCGATATCCCCTTGCCGATGAACGGTCTCGGCGCCGAATAGGGCATGGGGTAGGCGCGAACCTGGTCGGGTTCTGGCGGCAGGATGGCGATCAGATGTTGCCGATTGGGAACGTCCGGAAGCCGCCCCTCGATGACCACGAAGAGCAACAGGCTGTGCACCGCCAACGTGACGACGACAGCAATCCAGGAAAACTCCGACCTGCGCGGCAGCAGCATCGCTCTCCCAAGACCTATCTCACCGGGTTCTTGAGTACGCCCACTCCCGGAATCTCCACCTCCACTACGTCTCCCGGCTTCATCGGTGCGGTTCCAGCCGGTGTGCCGGTGGCGATCAGGTCGCCGGGCTCGATGGTCATTACCCGGCTGATGAACGAGACCAGCATCGGGATCGAGAACGCCATGTCGGTTGCCCGTGCGCGCTGGCGCTCGACGCCGTTAAGCCTGCCGATGATTTCCAGGGTCCGCCAGTCGGCACCGTGAACTACGCGGGAACCGACCGGACAGAAGGTGTCGAATCCCTTCGCCCGTCCCCATTGGCCGTCCACCTTCTGGAGATCGCGCGCCGTCACGTCGTTGACACAAACGAAGCCGAGTGGAGCGGCCTCCGCTTCTTCGACGGTCAGATTCCGGAGCCGGGCACCGGCCACGATGCCGATCTCCGCCTCGAACTCGACCCGCTGCGAGACAGAAGGCAGGACGATGGCCTCGCCCTCACCAATCAAGGACGAGGGCGGCTTGAAGAAGAGAATCGGCTGCGCCGGCATCTCGTTCCCCAGCTCCTGCGCATGCGCGCGATAGTTCCGGCCCACTCCGATGATCTTCGACGGACGCACCCCGCTCATACACTGGCTCCGATCCCGTGACGGGCGAAAAAGTCCTCGACCCTGATGCGGACCTCGCGCCACGGTCCCACCACTCGATCGGCTGGCGGAAGTCCGCCAAGCACGAGGGACCCGTACCGCTTGGTAAGCACTCGCCGGTCCAGCAACACCACCACACCGACATCCGTCCGCCTCCGGATCAGCCGGCCAAAGCCCTGCTTCAGCTTGAGCGCGGCGTGGGGCAGAAGGTAGTTCATGAAGCCGTCTTCGCCCTGCTCTGCCAACCGCTCGAGTCGCGCGGCAGTGAGCGGCTCGGACGGCACCTTGAAAGGTAGCTTGGTGAGGACCAGCGCCCGGAGCGCTCGACCGGGAACGTCGACCCCTTCCCAGAATGAATCGGTGCCGAAGAGGATTGCCTGCCCGCTCTCCCGGAAGCGGCGGAGCAACGCGTCGCGTGGCGCTTCACCCTGCACCAGGAGGGGCCACCGCTCTCCCACCATGTGACGGACTTCGCGCGCTACCCGTCGCAGCGCGGCGTGGCTGGTGAACAGGACAAAAAGTCCACCGTCTGAAGCCCACGCCAGATCATGGACGATCTGCACCGCAGCGGCGGAGTGTCCCGCCTCGTCCTCGCGGGGATCGGGCACGTCGTCCGGAATCCCGAACAGGCACTGGGCGCCGAAGTCGAATGGCGATGGGAGGATCTCGCGAGTGCTCACCAGGTTCGGTTCACCGGTGAGGCCCAGGCGCGATTCAAGGAAGTTGAAATCGCCGCCGGCGGCGAGCGTGGCGCTGGTCAAAGCGACGGTTTCGACCCGCTCGAAGAGCAGCTCCCGAAGAATCGGGGCGAGATCGAGCGGCACCGCGGCCAGAGACACCTGTTGTCCCTTTTGCCCAGTGCGTTCCATCCAGCGCACCATCGGCGGACCGCCCGCGGCGGGCCGCAGCGTTCGATTGAGCCCATCGGAGGCGGCCTCCATCCTGCGCATCACCCCTCGCAGCTCCTGAAGCAGTTGATCGCGCCGCTCCGAGGGATTGGCGCCAGTCAGGCGATCGACAATCGTCTCGATCGTGTCGCGGATTCCGCGGAACGCCCCGAGCGAGGCTTCAAGATCAACCGAGAGTCCCTGGGACCAGATCTGGTCGCTCGCGAAGTCTTCGCCCAGGCGGAGCACGCCGCCCGGCTCCGATTCCAGGCGACCGTGCAGGCGAAGGAGCAGCTCGTCGGTGGCACGCCGCGCGTCGAAGAGCGCCGGGAGCAGTTTGCCGCGAAGCAGGTCGAGGCTCGCTCGACTCAGGAGATCGCCCTGGAAGGTCAGCTCGTGCGCCAGGGTCGGCAGCAATCCCTTGCCGTTCCGTTCCAGTCTCCCCAGGAGACGGCGCAGACCACGGCTGCTGACCTGGATGCCCAGGTGAGCTGCCGCGACGTCTTCCAGGTGATGAGCCTCGTCGAGGATCAGGCGGCGATAAGGCGGCAGGACCGCGGCTTCGGTCCAGTTGTCCTGCACTTGCCGAACCGCGAGGTCGGCGGAGAGCAGATGGTGATTGACCACAACGATGTCCGCCTCGGCTGCCTGGCGTCGGGCGCGAAACAGGAAACAGGGTTCGAAGTGAGGACACTGGAGACGGGTGCAGAGGTCGGCCTCGGCGCTGACCTCGTCCCAGACTTCCGGGGTGGGAGGGACGGCGAGGTCGGCCAGCGTTCCGTCGGCCGTGTGGCCCGCCCACTCGGCAATGCTGCGGATCTCGTCGTACTTGTCCGGCTCGAGCAGTGAGCGCTGGGCGCCGATCGCGGCGTGAAGCCGGGAGAGACAGAGATAGTTTCGCCAGCCCTTGAGAAGGGCGAAGGTCGGCGAGTGCTGTTCGGTCGAGAGCGCGTCCCGCAGAAGCGGCAGGTCCTTGCCGACCAGCTGTTCCTGAAGGTTGATCGTGTTGGTGCTCACCACGGTACGCTCACCATTGGCCGCTGCCCAGGCGAGGGCGGGAACCAGATAGGCGAACGACTTCCCTACCCCGGTACCGGCCTCGAGCAACACCACCCCGCCATCGTTATAGGCATCGGTGATGTGCGCGGTCATGTCACGCTGACTGGGCCGATCCTCGTACTGTCCCATACAGTGAGCAACGGGGCCCCGTTCTCCCAGCGTGTGCACCACTCCAAGCGCATCGAGCTTTTTCTGCACCCGTCCCTTGGGCACTTCGACCACGACGTAAAGCTCGGTCGCGCTGTTGTTGATGATGCCGAAGCCGACGCCTCCGTCGTGTAGCCGTGCGGCGACACTCAGATCGGCGATCGACGGTTCCAGCACACCGCTGGGATGATTGTGCAGCAGCATCTCCCCCCGCTGCGCCGAACCCGGCAACGCCAGCACCATCTCGACCGTTCCTCGCGCCACGACCCGGACGGAAGTGATCTCGCCATCTTGTCCCACCTGGGCGACAAAGGAGACTTCCCGACCGCCGGCAGCGGCGATTTCGGTGCTTAGTGCGGCTTGGAGAGATGTGGGGATGCGAGGCATTGGGAGGGGAATTTAGTCGCGTTCAGCCGTCAGCCGTCAGCCGTAGGCACGCTCATGCCTCAGCCGTCAGCGAGGCACCTCATCCCGAGCGTAGACCTCATCCCGGGCAGCGCAGCGCGAGGGACCTAGGTCCTACTCGCCTTGCGTCGTCGGGATGAGGTGCACTGCAGGCGCGCTAACAGCTGACCGCTTACGGCTGACGACTGACGGCTGGCTGGCTGACGGCTGCTATTACGTCTTCAACTCCTTCTTCTTCGCCGCCGGAAAGAGCACGTTGTTCAGAATCAGCCGATACCCCGGAGAATGGGGATGGAGGGAGAGGTCGGTGGGGGGGTCGCCGATCTGGTGCTGCGGGTCTTCGGGGTCGTGGCCGCCGTAGAAGGTCCAGGTGCCCTGCCCCAGCTCGCCGTGGATGTATTTGACCCATGGGGCGCCGGTCTCGTCCGCCAGGACGGTCACGGCCGGCTTGAGGGTGCGCTTGGTAAATGAGGTGGTGAGGCCGTAGAAGTCGGGGATGACGTCGCGATGGTTCTGCACCAGCATCGTGGCGACCGGATCGATCTTGGCGCTGAAGCCAAAGAGCTTGAAGGCGCCGAGCGGCTGACGGCGCTCCGGTGAGTTGACCTGGTGGCCGTCGATGTCGGAGAAGGCCGGCACGTTGGGACTCAGCTCCAGCTGCGCATTCTGGAAGGCGAGCGCCTGGCTCCAGTCCATGTGGCTGGCCGCGTCGGGCGCCATCGGCGTCCCGTCGGCATAGGACGCGGCGATGTCGGTATTGGCGCTGGCCAGCGCCAGGTCGAGCGTCTCGGTCGCGGTGCACATGGCGAAGAGAAACCCGCCGCGATCCACGAATGCCCGGATCTCCTGTGCGACCGCGCGCTTCTCCGCGGGCACGTTGGCGAAGCCCAGTGCCTTGGCCGTCGCCTGATTCCGCTGCACCATGTCGGTGAGCCAGGGCGCGCCGGAGTAATTGAGGAAGAACTTGGAGTACTGACCGGTAAAGTCCTCGTGGTGGAGGTGCAGCCAGTCGTACTTCTTGAGCGCCTTGGTGGCGACTTCCGGGTCCCAGATCTTCTCGAAGGTGATGCCGGCGTAGTTGAGCACCATGGTGACCGCGTCGTCCCAGGGCGATGCTCCCGGGGTGACGTACACCGCGACCTTGGGCGGCTTCTCGAGCGGCACCGCGTCCATGTTCTCCTGCTGGAGCTGGGCGCGGATCGAGAGCAGCTTGTTTTCGTCGAGCGGCTCCAGCGTCACCCCGGCCAGTGCCGCGTCCCGATCGGTGCCGACCTCACCCGGCACCAGGAACGATCCGCCCCGATAGTTGAGGAACCATTCCGCCCGGCTGCCCCGCTCGAGGACGCGATAGGTCACCCCGTACGCCTTGAGGTGATCCGACTGTACGTCGTCCATGGGAATCAGGTACCAGGGGGCAGCTCTCCTCGGGGAGATTGGGATTGAGCCGAGCCAGGTGCCCGCCACTCCCGCCATGCCCGCCCGGCCCGTTGTTCGCAGGAATTCTCGCCGTTTCATGTCTTCGGCGTCGCTCCCCGCGCCTGATCGAGCAGCCGTCGAGCCTGGGGCACGAGAGCGCTCGTGGGATAATCCAGGATCATCTGTTCCAGCATTATCGCCGCCTCGGAACCGCGCTCCTGGTCCATAAGCAGGCGACCAAGCTCCAGTGAGGCCGCGGCCGCCGTAGCGGGAGCGTCTTTCACGATCGCCGCCCTAAAGAGTTGCTCGGCCGCGACCGGCTGTTTCTGCGCCGCCTGAATCCGGCCCGCCAGGAGCTTCAGCTCGGCGCCACCCCCCGTCGGAGGCAGATCAGCGGCCAGCTTCTCAAATGCCGCGGCGGCATGAACGCTGTCGCCCGAGTCGAGCTTCGCGAATGCGGACCCCAGTGCCGGAAGCGACTCGGCCTCGATCGGCTGGAGCACCGCGAGCAGAGCGGTGCGCTCCGTCGCCTGGGCCCGGTCACCGGCGAACGGACCGGCGGCCCGGAAAGCATCCGAGGCTCCCTTGATGTCGCCACGATAGAGTTGAATGCGCCCTACCGCAGCCATTCCCTCTACTGTGCTGTCCGAGGTGAGCAACGCCAAGCCGCGATCCGGCGCACCGGTTCGCCCGTAGCCAAGCGCGATCTGCCGTCTCAGCTCCTGGTACTCATCGACCGGGAGCAGGTTGCGGTACTCCTCCAGCCGCTTTGACGCTTCGTCGAGCTTGCCTTCATCTACCAGAAGCCCGACCAGGGTCGCGGAGGCTCCCGCGGTCACGGTCGGCGCGTTGACCGGATCTTCGGCGATCATCGTCAGCATCCGCCGGGCAGAAGCGCGGTCACCGGCACTCGCGTAGGCTCGAGCGGCGTCGAGACGAAAGCGCGCCTTCTGCGGCGCGCCGGACCAGCGTTCGGCCAGCTCCTCGAGTGCTTTTCCCTGCGCCTTGTAGGCGTCGGGCGTGCTCTGGGTCTTGGCCTGTTCCAGGAACTGTTGCAGCGCCTCGATCGCCTGCGCCGAAGTTTCCGGGAGATTCTCCATCAGAGAGTTGAATGCGCCGAGCGGATCTCCCCAGCGGGCGCGGAGCGCAACCGAGAGCCGAGTGGCCTCGGGAGAATCTTCCTTGTCCAGCTGCTTCAGGATGTCGTCGTGAGCCTTCTTCGGCGCCTCGGAGAGCGAGCTGATAGCGGAGGGTCGGTATCCCGGCATGGCCTTGGTGGCGCGAGCCCATTCCCTGGCGGCTCCGCTCCAATCCTCGTCCAGGACCGCGAGCTGCGCGACTTCCGCGGCCAGGGCATCAGGACGGCCGAGTTTTTCCCGCCCCATGGTGTAGGCCTTCCGCGCCGTCGAGCGATCGTGTCGCGCCAGCGCCGCCGCACCCCACTCCCGGAACGGCGTCTCGTCGCCTGGAGAGACCTTGGCCCACTGTGCGACGGCCGATTCCAGGCTGTCGAGCTGGTTGGCCGCGGAGTAGGCGCGGAGAGCAACGCCGTAGATCGGAGCCGCGCTGGGATTGGCCGCGAGCGCGGCTCGGACCTGCGGGAGAATTTCCGGCAGACGATTCAGCGGGACGAGGGAGCGCTCCAAGCCAAGGAGAGCCGACACTTCGCCGGGTTTGGTCGCGAGAACCGAACGATACAGATCAGCAGCCTGGGCGAAACTCCCGCGGCGTTCGAGATCGAAGGCGCGGGTGAGGGATTCGCCCTGAGCCCAGACCTTTCCCGTGACGGGGAGGATAAGTACCAACAGCGTGAGCAGTGAGCGGTGAGCAGTCAGCGGGATCACTGTTCCCTGTTCCCCGTTCCCTGTTCCCGCTTTTCAGTGGGCTGCGCCCATTCGGAAAGTTTGCGGAAGTATTCCACCACCATCCGCCGTTCCGACGGACTCAGGTTCTGCAGCGCTTCCCATGAGGGAAGCCGTAGCGCCGCGTCGTTGCCCTGGAGGAGAGAACGCAACGCGGGTGGCAGATGGACACTGTCGTCCCCCGCCGTCGTGCTCTGCCGTTCCTTTTTCTCGTCTTCGTCTTGTCCCTGCAGAGTGCGTCCGGCGTCGAGCATCCGGCGGAACAGGCGTTCCTGCCGCTCCACCGTCTGCCGATCGATTCGTCCCGCCTCGAGGCGGCGAGCCAGATCCTTTCCTTCGTCGGCCATCTCAGCGGTGCCGGGGAGATTGCCGCCCGCCCGCATCCGCTCCAACCGTTCGGCTAGGGCGCGCTGTTGGGCACCGAGCGCCCGGATCTGTTCCTGCATGGCACCGGCTCCTCCCGGCATCGGGAGCATGCCGCCCGCCTGCTGGCTCAGCTGGCCTTGCTGCGATGCCATCTGATTCATCTGCTCCAGTGCCTCGGCCAATCCGGAGCCAGATCCGGCCCCCTGCACCGCACTCTTGCTCCGCAGCAGGCTGTATGAGGCGGCATTGAGCGCATCGACCGCTTCACCGGTGCGGGCGGCACCTTCGCGGGCGTTGGGCGCCGCATTGGCCAGCGCATCGCGCGCACGCTGCATCTGGTCCTTGGCAGCGGCGAGAGCAACGGCGCTCTGCTGGGAGACCAGGGCGTTCTTCCCGCTGATTTCCTTCACCTGATCCAGCAGCCGGTCGACGCCCTCCTCCAACGCCCCCTGCTCCGCGCGCACCTCGGCCGAGGCATCGCCGCGTCGCAGCGCCTCGTTCACGTCGAGCTCGCGCTCGGCCAGGCGGCTCGTCTCGGCCAGTGAGCGATCGAGCGCCTGCGCTACGTCGGCTTGCCACTGCTGAGCCAGGTTCTTCCTCTGCTCCTGAAGATCTTCGCTCAGCGGGTCCAGCTCTTCCGAGGCGCGTTGTCCCTGCTGTTTCGCCTGACTCCGCTGACCTGCGGATGCCGACTGACGGGCCTGTTTCATCTGCTTGCCGGCTTGAGACGCGCGGTCGGCCATCTGCTGCATGGCCTCCTGCCGTCCTTCCTGGGACAGCTGCTCACCGGTCTTCTCCAGCGCCGCGGCGAGGGAATCGGCCCGCGCCGCGAGGGCCGCTTCTTCCGCGGCAGAGCGCGTCGAATCGGCGGTCTCCACCTGCTGGTTCCACTGCTGCTGCGCCTGGGACAATTCCTTCGATTCGGCAGTCAGGTTCGCGAGATCGCCTTCGAGCGCCGCGCGACGGAACAGTTCCTTGCTCCGCTCCAGCGCCTCACGCATCTCCTCCTGAGCCTTCGCCAGATCCTTCAGCGCCTCCTGGGTCCGCTCCGGATCGAGATCCTTGAGCGCCTTCTGCAGCTCGGCGAGCTTGCTCGCTTCAGTTCGGGCGTCATCGCACGATCCAGCTGCTCCCGGATTTCCTGCAGCCGCTTCTGCCACTCCGGATCGGCGAGTCCCGCGGCCTGGGCGCTCTTCTCCAGCGTTTCGATGGCGCTCTTCACCTCTTCGACCTGCTTCTGCAGCTGTTCCTGAGAGGCTGCTACGGCTTCGGCTCGCTTCGCGGCCTCGAAAGACAAAGACTCGTTGGTGCTACCGGCCTCGGCGTTGTCGGCCTGGTTGCGGGGCCGTTCCTGAGAGAGGTCCTCGGTCTGCCCGCTCCAGCTGCCGGCTCGCCGCGGCGAGACTGTCTATCCGTCCCGAGACGGATTCCGAGGCCTGCCGTGTCGCCTGGCGCACCTCGCTCAGCGTGGGGAGACGCAGCACGAACTCCTTCGAGCGAGCCTGGTTGGGCTCCGGAGCGTTGTCGGCCGCGGTGACGAAATAGCGAATGGTGTCGCCCGGCAGCAGACCACGCTGGTTGAGATCGAGCTCGAATCCGACGATGGCGCGCTGCTGATCGGCCTCGGGGAGCGGGATGATCTCGGTCGCAGGCGGATCGGCGAATCCCAGCCGGCTGATGCGGCGACTCTCGATGACGACGCTTCGCACCCCGTGATCGTCCTGGGCATCGACGACCAGCGGCACTCGAAGGGAGAGCGGCGCCACCGTGTCCACTCCGGGAACCGGCAGCTCGACGCGCGGTACGCTGTCGGGTACCGCCACGATCGCCATGTGAACCGTGTCTCCCGACAATGGCTGACCCGATGCGGTCGCCAGATCCAGGGTGTACCGGCGAGTGCCGCTCGGCGTGAAGACACCCATGAACTTCGGTCCATTGGTAGCCAGCGAGGCCCGGTACCCGCCGGCGCTCCAGCTGGCGTCGCTCAAGTCAGCGGTCGCTTCGCCCCGCGTCTCGAGCCGGGTGCCTGCGGGCACGTAGACCGTGTCTCCGTCAGTGGAGATCGGCTCGTCCTCGAGGCCCAGATATGACGGATAGCGCGCGGTTACCGCGAGCCGGCCGAGGAAGGCGGGAATCCGGATATGGACCTGGAGGGTGTCGGAGCCACGGCCGCCGCTGGTGAGGCGAAGGAAGAGATCGGACTCGAGCGGACCGATATCTCTCGTGGCCGTGCCCAGGGAATCGAGCTTGATCCCCTGTCCGCGCCACACTTCTCCCGGCGCCCGGGTCCAGAGAATCGCCTGGCGCCGACCCAGGGCCTGCATCGAGACCTTAATCGTTGCGCCGCGATCAGCCTCATCGTCCGAAAGGCTGATTTGAACCGGCGCAGTGGCGGCGCTCCAGGCTGCGCGAGGCTTGAACAAGAGAGCCGCAGGACCGTGAGTGGGACCGGCCGACCAGAGTAGAGTCAGTCCGGCCAGCACCGCTCCGCCACCCTGCATCGCTCGACGCTGGAAGTTCTGCTGATAAGGAAGGAGTTCCTGCTCCGCGAGGCTCTGAAGTGCCGTCGCGGAGCGTTGATCGGCCAGTTGCCGTAGCTCCGAACTGGTCCCGGCTACCGAATCATCCAGGTGCCCGGTGAGCGACCCGCGCCGGTGTCCCCGGTCCTCGAGCCAACCCGCGACCTTCCGAGGCGTCAACTCGCGGTGCTTCCGCCAACCACGGCCCAGCATCGCGAGAGCGACACCGCTCGCCGCAGCCCAGGCGGTGAGCACCCACGTCGGTTCCTGGTACCATCCGAGTCGCGCCGCCCAAGAGAGGAGCCCCAGGACGAGGAGCGCACCTCCCAGGCCGAAGCCCAGCCACGCCAGGCTGTCGAGCCGCTTGAGCGGCCGGGCCAGGCGGTGCAGCGCCTGAGCGGTGGGCGAGCCGGTCACCCGCCGTACCCCACAGCGTAGGCGAAGAGGTTCACTCCCATTCGCAGCGCCGCCTCGTGTTTCTCGGGTGGATCATGATGGACTTCGAAGTCCTCCCAGCCGTCGCCCAAATCGCACTGGTACGTGTAGTAGACCGCCAGACGACCATCGAGGAAGATCCCAAAGCCCTGCGCCGGCTTGCCATCGTGCTCATGAATCTTGGGGACGCCCTTGGGAAAATCGTAGATCAGGTGATAGATCGGGTGATTGAGCGGCACCTCGACCAGGGGATGATCGGGGAAGAGCCGAGCCAGTTCTCTCCGGATGGACTGGTCCATGCCGTAGTTGTCGTCCGCATGGAGGAACCCGCCCTGGCGGAGATAGCGCCGCAGCCGCTCGAGATCCTGGTCGCTGAAGTGGACGTTGCCGTGCCCCGTCATATGGATGTACGGGACATCCCACAGATCGTCACTGCTCAGGGTAACGACGCGTTCCTTCGGCGCGACCCGGAGCGAGGTACGAGACGCAATCGCGGCGAGGAGATTGGGCAGACTGGAAGGATTGGCGTACCAGTCTCCCCCACCGTCGTAGTGCAGGCGCCCGATCGTCATGGTGCCCGGGATACGACTCCCCGCCGCCTGCGCCTCGAGGGAGGTGGTCGTTGCAAGGAGAAGCGCCAGAGCGCCGAGCCGCCGAGCCGCCGAGCCGCGTATCACGGTGTCTCCATCACGATCCGGTACGCCTCGTTCCGCGAGATCATCGTTTCCTTCATAAGCTGCTGCACCGCGGCCTTGCGAGTGAGCCCCTCGGCGAGGAGCCTGACGGCGCGAGCCGCAACGTCGTCGGACGAGAGCGGCTCGACCGGCTTACCGTTCCCTTCCAGAACAACGGTGACCTCGCCACGGGGTGGAGTTTCTTCATAGTACGCGAGCGTCTCGGCGGCGGTTCCGGCTCTGAATTCCTCATGCAGCTTGGTCAGCTCCCGCGCGACCACCACGCGGCGCTCCGGCTGTTGCTTCGCCACGTCGCCGAGCAGCTCGGTCAGCCGGCTCGGCGCTTCGTAGAACACCACGGTCCATTCCGACGACAAGGCTTGCTGCAAGAGGCGGGCGCGTTCCTTCCCTTTGCGAGGGAGAAAGCCGAGGAACAAGTAGCGATCCGCGGGAAGCCCGGCGGCTGAGAGCGCAGTCCCGACGGCAGATGGTCCTGGCAGGGGGACGACAGGAAACCCGGCTTCGCGCACGACGGCCACGAGCTCGGCACCGGGATCGCTGATGCCCGGTGTCCCGGCATCGGTCACGAGGGCAACCGAGCGCCCCTCGCCTAGGATCTCGAGCAGGGTCTCCTGCCGGCGGACCGGAGAGTGGGCGTGGAAACTCAGGACCCTGGGATGGGCGTCGAGGTGCGACAGGAGCCCCCGGACCCGGCGGGTATCCTCAGCGGCCACCACATCCACTGTGCGGAGCAGTTCACGGGCGCGGAGGGTGAGATCACCCAGGTTGCCCAGCGGCGTCGCGACGACGTAAAGCGTGGCGGCCATGAGAGAAAGGTAGTTGAACCGGGAAAGGACTGAGGACTGAGGATTGAGTCACCTAACCCCCTGACCTCAGCCCCCTTGCTGCGCTCGGGGCGACTTCGTCGCCTATTGGGAAGGGAGGACGGCGTCCTGAGTTGACTGCGAGTCTGAAGCAGAGGACCGGCCGAAGGCCGCATTAATTGACAAGGCCGCTGTCACCCTGAGCGGAGCGAAGGGACCGAAAGGTTGGGATGCGGTACTCGGCTCGGCGGAGCGAACACAAGTCTCCATAGCACATCCTGCGAGGCAGTCGACAACGGATCGGTTCGGCGGAGCGAACACGCGGAGTCTCGATAGCACATCCTGCCAGGACACGACAACGGATCATCCGAAGTTCGGTCGAATCAGCCAAGGTCGCCAGCGGTAAACCTCACGTTTTGCACTGCACTCAACCCTATGTCCCCTTCGCTTCGCTCAGGGTGACCGCGGCCCTAGTAGATGGATGCGGCCTTCGGCCGGAGGGAGATGGTTTGGGACGCCGTCCCCCCTTCCCAATAGGCGACGAAGTCGCCCCGAGCGCAGCGAGGGGGCCGGGGACAGGGGGTTAGGTAGAAAAAGGTGGGCAGGATGCCAGGCTCAAGCCGGCCTCCTACCCACCTCTTCTTCCTTCTCACCTCTCACCGCTGGGAACTCGGTACTCGTTACTCGGTACCCCGTACTGAGTTACTTCTTAACCGTTTCCCCGCTATGCTGCTGAATCTTCCCGGTGAGCACGTTCTTGATGCTGGACGGGTGGCCGCCGACGACCGTGTCCACGTGCTTGCCGTTCACGAAGAACAGGATGCTGGGAATCGACCGCACGTTGAACCGGATGGCAGTCCGCTGGTTGGCATCGGTGTCCAGCTTGGCGATCTTCACCTTGCCGACCAGCTCATCCGCCAGCTGGTCGATGGCCGGAGCGATGGCGATGCAGGGTCCGCACCAGGCGGCCCAGAAGTCCACCAGGGTGAGGCCCTCGTTCTGCTCCACCTGGGCGGCGAACGAGTCATCGGTTACATGCGTGACGTTGCTGCTCGACATTCGTTATGATCCTTTCCACTACTGGATACTTGCGCCCGCCCCGCAGGCCGGACGCGCCGTGTGATATCCTCCCCGGGAGGCTCCCCTGATCTCCAGCCCCAGGATCGCCCATGTTGGCATCGCGGTGGAGGACATCACCGCAGCCCTTACCTTTTATACCGAGGTCCTTGGTCTGGCCCCCGGCCGCCCCGAAATGTCCGATGGGGCGATGATCGTCTCGCTGCACTTCGGCGACACCGAGGTCGAGCTCCTGGAGCCCCGCACCCCCGATAGTCCCGTCGCCAGGTTTCTGGCCAAGCGTGGTCCCGGTATCCATCACATCTGCTACCGGGTTCCCGATCTGGACGCAGCCCTCGATTCCTGCCGTCGCGCCGGCTACCAGCTCGTAGATCAGCAACCTCGTCCGGGTGCGGGTGGGCGCCGCGTGGCGTTCCTCCACCCCAAGAGCACCTCGGGGATCCTGATCGAGCTTACCGACTGATCAGGGCTTCGACTCCTCGGGCACCGACGGCTCGCAGGGCCGCACCGGTGTCCCGGCCAGGTTCAGGTCAATCTGATTAACGATCCAGTTGCTGCCCGTGTTGACCACAGTGATCGGCACCGTCTTGGTGCATTCGCCCCGACTGAGCTCCACCGTCACCAGCGACCGCGTGGCATCGTCGGTGACCGGATCCACCCGAAGAATCCGGTACGGCGCGCCCCGCAGGTACAGCTGGGTGATGACCATCCGCTTTTCGTAGTCGTCCGGCTTCTTGGTTTCCGCGGCCGGACCCTTGACTGTGCCCCAGAGCTGCGTCATCCGGGTGATATTGCTGTCGGCGATCGCCTGCATGAAGTTCTTGACCGCTGCCTCCGGGCTATCGCTGGCGTTGCCAGGTGCCGGAGATGCCGGGCTGCCACCGCCGCCGCATGCTACGACCAGCGTCATCAGGCAGGCGAATACTGGCGATCTCCTCACGCGGGCGCGCTCCGAAAAAGAGTGGCGCAAGTTAAACAGGCGCGTGGTCCCAATCAACCGTCGTAGGTCTTTACATCATCAACCGTCATGCGTCTTTACATCAACGTCGATCACGTCGCGACCCTGCGCGAAGCGCGCAAGACCGACGAACCGGACCCGGTCGCAGCCGCCGAGATCTGCGAAGCCGCTGGTGCCGATGGCATTACGGCCCACTTGCGGGAAGACCGGCGCCACATGCAGGACAAAGACCTCGAACGCCTGGCCGGTTCGGTTCGCACCGTGCTCAACTTCGAGCTGGCCTCGAGCTCCGAGATCGTGGGCCTGGCCTGCCGGCTCAAACCGTTCCAGGCGACGCTGGTGCCGGAACGCCGGGAAGAGATCACCACTGAAGGCGGGCTCGATCTCTCCCGGAAGGACCCCCGACTGATCGAAGCCATCAATCGGCTGGCGGGGGCCGGCTGCCGCGTGAGCCTCTTCATTGACCCTACCCGCGAGAGCATCGACCGCGCCCGCGAACTCGGCGTTCCCGCGATCGAGCTGCACACCGGGCGCTACGCCCACACCTGGCGTCAGGGGCCTGTCGCTCTGGAACAGGTCAAGGACGCATCCCGCCACGCCGCCGGAATCGGTCTGGCAGTTCATGCGGGTCACGGCCTCACCTACCTTAACGTCGCGCCGGTCGCGGCGGTTCAGTCGATCGAGGAGCTGAACATCGGTCACAGCATAATGAGCCGGGCGATTCTCACCGGGATGAAGGAAGCGGTAAGCGAGATGCGCCGGCTGGTCCCCCGGTAACGGTCCCACGAATTGACCGAAACGCTGGGGATTCCTACACTTAGGGTGTTTCTCCTTCGCCTTCACCAGAGTCTGAGCCTTTACCCGAGTCCGCGATGACCCAGCCGCTCGGTATTGACGACTTCTTTTCCCACGAAGCCGGCGAGTATCTCGAGCGGCTTGGTGTGCTGGTGTCCGGTGCCACTGCGCCGCGACCCGACGAGCTGGTGCGGTATGCCAGAGCGCTTCGTGGCAGCGCGCTCATGGCCAACCAGCACCTCATCGCCCGTGCGGCGAGCGGCATGGAGCACGTGCTTCGCGCCTATCGAGACGGGCGACGGCCCTGGGACATGGAGACGGCGACGCTGGTCGCCGCAGCCGTCGATGAGATGCGGGACCTGGTCCACCACGTGACGAAGTGGACGCCGGACGACAGTGGTCGCGCCGAACGGCTCGCGATGCGGCTCGAGGCGATGGCGGGTCCCGGTTCGGGTGGGATCAGCGGAGTGAGCGAGGCGGGAGTTCGCGTCTTTCTCGCGCGCGAAGCGGCAACCGTTGCAAGCGCACTGGACCAGGCCGCGCGGTCCCTGCGCGCCTCGTCTGCCGGGCATGAACCGATGCAGGCGGTGCTGCGCCGGATGCAGCCGCTCCGTGGTCTCGCCGCACTCTCTGATTTTCCTCCCCTCGCCGAAATCCTCGATGGCGTCGAGCGCAGCAGCAACGCGCTGAGCGGCACCGCCGGTTCTCTGCTCAGCGAACTGCTCGCTGCGGCAGCGCAGGCGCTGGCCCGCTCGGCGCGCGATGTGGCCGAGCAGGGAAAGCCCGATCCGGAGGCGACGGAGTGCCGGGAGTTCGCAGCCCTCCTGCTCAAGGCCGAGCCACCGCAGACCGCGGTGGTCCCGATCGAGAGCCTGTTCCCCGACGGCGAACCGGGAGTGGTGAGTCGCGGCACGGCGCCCCAGGTGGCACCGCGAGTCGAGATGATTGCGGCCGAGCTGGTGAGCCGGGGCGAACATCTCTGCCAGGCAGCGGATGAATTGGAGCGGGCGACATCTCCCACGATGCAGAGTCTCCGGCTGCATTCGCTCTCCGGCGTGCTCCAGATCCTGAGCCACGATGTTACCGATCATGCGCTCGCCGAGGCGCTCGACAGCATCTCAGCCGCGACGCGGACCGCGATCGGCGATGGGAGTGCGGCATCACAGCATCGCCACTTCGCGGCAATTCTTCGCGCCGTGGGCTCCAAGCTGCGGGCCGTGAGCGAATCGGGTGGGAGGACCGGCCTCGCTGAGGCGTTGGCCGTGCTGGCGCAGGATGTTCGGAACATCGGTCTCCCTGCCACCCCGTCGCCTATCGCCCCCTCGCCTGTATCTGCGGTCGTCCCGTCGCCTGTGTCGCCCGTCGCCCAGCCGCTTGCCGCCCCTGTCGCCCCCAAAGAGGACGTCGTCCCCATCGAGGCCCTCGCGCCCGACGACGAAGCGGCCCCGAACGCGGAAGACACCGGTATCCTCGCGACCTTGCTCAAGTACCACCGGCTGGTCGCCGAGAACGGGCTCGACGGTGCGTCGATCGAGGAATTGATCAAGCCGCGTCCCACGGCCCCCGTCGCGCGAGCCCCCGATGCACCAGCAGTCGTGGACATCGCTGCACTCTGCTACCGGGGCCGGAGCGCACTCACTCGCGCCGCCGCCGTGCGACTGGAGATCCAGGAGGCAATGGCGTCCCATGCAGCCGGCGCAGTCTTACGACCGCTTGTCGAGGAACTGCTCGACCTCGTAGATCTCGCGCAGGTCGAGTAGTCGCACTTGTCGTCCCCACCCGTCTCCCAACGCCCGCCGGTCTGGCAGGCTCTCCTCGGTATCGTCGTTTCGGCGACGCTGCTCTGGTGGTCGCTCAAGGATGTGAACTTCGCCGAGGTCCTCCTTCACCTGAGGGAGGCTCGGCTCTTTCCGATCATCGTGGGCATCGTCATGGCGACGCTCACCTTCGTGCTTCGCATCTTCCGGTGGCAGCTCCTGCTCCGCGCCGAAGACGGGAGCCGGCTTCCACCGGGTCCCCTCTGGCATGCGATCGCGATGGGCTTCATGGCGAACAACGTGCTGCCGCTTCGGATCGGAGAAGTGGTGAGGACCTTCGCGGCAACGCGCCTTGCCGGCGTGCGCTTCACCGCCGCCCTGAGCTCGATCGCGGTGGAGCGAATGTTCGACGCGCTCACCGTCGGATTCTTCCTCGGCCTGGGCCTGCTGCTGGCCGGCCTGCCGGCTGACGCGGAAGTCGGCGGCGTACACATGGGGCGGCTCGCGACCCTCGTGGGGGTCGCCGCGGTGGCCGGCCTCGCTCTCGCCGGAGCCGTCGTTGCCTTTCCTCGGGCCGCTGAAGCCACGATCCGAAAGCTGGTTCCCTTCAAGGGCCTGGCCGACCGGCTGGTTACCATCATCGAAGGCATCCGCCAGGGACTCTCGGCGCTTCAGTCGCCGGTGCGAATACTCGGTGTCGTGCTCTGGTCGCTTGCCGTGTGGGGGCTCAGCGCCCTTTCCTTTTATGTGATGTTCGCGGCCTTTGGCATCGAGGTGAGTTTCGCCGGCGCGCTGCTCATGCAGAGTCTTATCATGTTCGGGATCGCCGTTCCTTCGACGCCGGGATATGTCGGCGTCTTCGAGGCGCCGATCATCGCGGTCCTCGGGCTCTACCATGTGGATCCCAGCCTGGCCGCGACCTACGCCTTCACCTACCACATCACCACCTTCATCCCCATCACCCTGCTCGGTGCCTGGTCGGTGGCACGCACCAACATCGGGCTCCGCGACCTCCGGAGATCTCCGGGGTGAGCACAACCGTAGAGCTGGCGGCGCACGCCAAGGTCAACCTGCTGTTGCGCGTGCTCGCCCGGGAAGCCGACGGTTACCACAGCCTGGAAACTCTGTTCTGCCGTATCAGCCTGGCCGATGCTTTACGCGCGGAGCGTGTGGAAGGGGAGTCGGTTGCGCTGGAGGTCGCCGGGGCCGATACTGGACCGGCGGAGCAGAACCTCGCGGTTCGTGCCGCCGAAATGGTACTCGGGGCGACGGGCAGGAAGTTCGGGGTCCGGCTCATCCTGACCAAACGGATTCCGGTCAGGGCCGGGCTGGGCGGTGGCTCGAGTGATGGCGCCGCGGCCTTGTTGGCAGTGAATCAGCTCGCGGGAGATGCAATACCCCGACACGAGCTGCTTCAGTTCGCGGCCAAACTCGGCAGCGACGTGCCGTTCTTCATCTCGGGCGGCGGGCTCGCACTGGCCTGGGGACGGGGAGAGCGGATGTTACAGCTGCCGCCGCTTCCACCGGCGCCCGGAATACTATTGATCCCCAAGGTCGGTGTCTCGACCGCGGAGGCATATCGCTGGGTAGACGCGGCACACCACGATGCCGGACGACGGGGTGCCATCGCGATGGATCACGACAGCCTCTCGAGCTGGGGCAGCATCGGCCGCCTCGCCGGGAATGATTTCGAATCGGCTGTCTTCAGCCATCATCCAGAGATCCGGCAGGCATTCGAGGCGCTCGCGAGAACCCATCCCCTGGTGTGCCGGATGAGCGGGTCAGGTTCGGCGCTGTTTGCGGTGTATCGGAGTGCGGAAGTGAGGGACGATGCGCTCATGATGCTTGGCAGGAAGTTCGGGGAGGTGGTGGCTGTGATAGTGGGTGGTGGGTAGTGGGTGGTGGGTTGTGGGGGGAAGACGGGAGACGGAAGACGGGAGACGGGAGACGGGAGAAGGGAGAACGGAGAAAGAAGAAGGGAGACAGGACATCGGGAACTGGGAACTCGGAACTCGGAACTGGTTTTGGAGGTTAAGTGCATAAACCCGGTGTCACGTACGGCTTGACGCTGGTTGCAGTCACGGCGGCCGTGCTGCTCCGCTGGCTGCTGGACCCCATCCTGGGCGATTCGCTGCCGCTGGTGACGCTCTACGGCGCCGTCGCGTTCGGGGTCTGGATCGGCGGGTGGCGCCCCGCGCTGGTCGCCGTGCTCCTCGGGTACCTCGCCTGTTCGTACCTTTTCATCGCGCCGCGCGGTGCATTCGTCCTGGATATGCCGACTCTGGTCGGGCTCACCGCGTACCTCATCACCTGCTCCATCATCATTGGTTTCGGGGAGGCCATGCGAACCTCCCAGCGTCCTGCTCGCCTTCTCAGCTCCATCGTGCAGTCCTCCGACGACGCCATCGTCAGTAAGACAGTGGACGGGATCATTCAGACCTGGAATGCCTCGGCGGAGCGGCTCTTCGGATACAGGGCCGCCGAAGCAATCGGCCGTCCGGTCACGATCATCATTCCCCCCGACCGGCAGGACGAGGAGAAGGAGATCCTGCGTCGCATCCGGGCTGGTAAAAGAGTCGAACACTTCGAAACCGTCCGGGTCCGAAAGGACGGCCAGCTCATTAACATCTCGCTGAGCGTATCCCCGGTGCTCGATGAATCCGGGAATGTTGTCGGAGCCTCGAAGATCGCAAGGGACATCACGGATCGTAAGAAAGCGGAGGAGAAGATTCATGTCCTGCTGGACGAACTCAAGCAGGCAGATCGTCACAAGGATGAATTTTTGGCGGTGCTGGCCCACGAATTGAGAGGTCCGCTCGCCCCCCTTCGCAACACCCTCGAGATCATCAAACGCACCGGTGATTCCGGAAACGAAGCCATCGACGCTTACGGGACCATGGATCGCCAGCTGGGCCAGCTGGTACGGCTGGTGGACGACCTGCTCGACATCGGCCGCATCACCCACGGCAAGCTCGGCCTCGCCAAAGAGCGGGTAGAGCTGGCCCAGATCATCAACCAGGCGGTCGAAGCCTGGCGGCCGCTCGCCGAATCACAGGAGCAGCGGTTCAGCGTCAGCCTGCCGCCACGGCCGATTTTCCTGGATGCCGACCCGGCCCGCCTGGTCCAGGTATTCGGCAACCTGCTCAACAATGCCTGCAAGTTCACGCCGCGGGGAGGTAGCATCTGGATCACGGCCGTCGAAGAAGGTTCTGCCGTGATCGTAAATGTCAAAGACAGCGGCGTCGGCATCAGAGCCGAGCGCCTCGGCAGTGTGTTCGACATGTTCACCCAGATCGACGAGAGCGGTGAAGGACCTCACGGCGGCCTTGGCCTCGGCCTGACGCTGGTCAAGCGTCTGCTCGAGATGCATGACGGGAGTGTCACTGCCCATAGCGAGGGACTCGGCAAGGGAAGCGAGTTCGAGGTTCGGCTCCCCGTCATGAGCGCGCCGCCGAGCAATGGAGTGGTGCCGGAAAGCATGCCGGCGGCGAGGCCTCGTCGCATCCTGGTGGTGGATGACAACACCGATGCGGCCTCCTCGCTGGCCATGCTGCTCAAGATCTCGGGCAATGAGGCGCACACGGCCAACGAGGGAGTCGAAGCGATCGAGGTGGCAGAGGCATTTCGTCCCGATGTCGTCCTCCTCGACATTGGCATGCCCAACCTCGACGGCCTCGAGGTCTGCCGCCGAATCCGGGCCCAGCCCTGGGGCCGAGATATGCTTATGATCGCCCTGACCGGCTGGGGCCAGGAGGAGGACCGGCGAAAGTCGAAAGACGTCGGGTTCGATCACCACCTGGTGAAGCCGGTGGACTATCCGACCTTGGTGAGGTTGCTGGCGGAGAGTGGGAACGAGGCGGTAGGGCGGTAAGGCGGTCGGGCAAGGCGGACAGGGCGGACGGGGCGGAGCGATGGAGATTGTCCACCTCGTCCGTCCCGACCGCCCTGTTCGTCTAGTTCGACACGGAATGATCCACCGCGTACTTCAGCATGTTCAGCAGGTTATCCCTCGGATCGAAGTCGGGCCGGTCCCGGTAATAGAGGATCGTCGTCCCCGGGCGGAACTTGCGGTTGTGCCGCTCGATCAGGTCGTAGCCGGTTACCCGCAAGATCCCCCGCCGCTGGAGCAGACCGTACTCGTTCGGAGCCATGTCGAGCCGTAGTATGCCATCCACTGCCGCCTCAATGTCCTGCTCGTACTGAGCGCTCTCCTTGTATGCATCGAATGCTTCCTTCACCAGGGCGTCGAGCTTCTGCCGGAACCGCTCGTCGATCTGCGCCTGGGTGGGAGGCATACCGAGCTCGGCCTCGAGTTCGACTCGGGCCTCCTCACGCAGCGCAGCCCCCTGATCGTTGGAGATCTGGGTCCGGGTCTCACTCTTGAACCTGTTTTCGACGATCCGGATCTGCTCCTTCACCTCGAGCGGCGTGATGCAGAGCATCCGGAAGATCTTGTGATCATCGAGGTGGACCTTCTTGGGCAGGAGGTCTTGCCGTCCAATGATCTTCTTCGCGTCCAATCGCGCCACGATTTCGTCGTCGGTCAGCCCAAAGAGAACCGGGTCGGTCGCATTCTGGACCCAGCTGAGCCGGTCGGTGGCGGAGAAAGTCTGCGATGGATCACGCGGAATGACATTTCTGACCTGATCCCGCACCCGGTACTCGTAGCGTTCAATCTCGAAGAGGCTGTTGCGGACTTCGGTACGGAGAACCACGTGGTCAACCGGTTCGGTCGCCTTGCCCAGTGCCGCGCGTCCGCTGAAAGCGATGCCTTTACCGTTCACGATCCACTGGTCCACCCGCGCCATGATCTGGTGTTTGGTGACGTAAAACGGGTCCCAGCGGACCAGCTCGGTCAGAACCTGGGTCGGCAGCGACTCGAGGAACCGGGACATCTGCTGCTGCTGGTCCTCGTCCACCAGTGAATCGGCGACGACGTCCGAGGCGATGGCATAGCCGATCAGGCCGACGAACCCAGCTACGAGGAAGGACAGGATCGCCGCCAGATCGGAGCTCAGGTCGGTCTTGTGGGACCAGGTGATGACCCCGTCGTCGAAGTTGGGGACCAGCGTCAGGGTGAAGGTGAAATCCGGATCAAAGAAGTTGTCCACGAAGTACTCGCCGCGAATCTTGACGCTGATTTCGCCGGTGAGCTGCCCATTCTGGGGATTGATGCCCGGGCCGATCGAGACGCTGAACAGCTGGCCGATCTCCTCACTGGTCGGATCGAACAGGTCGCGGCGGAGCGGGAACTTGAACTCGCCACTCCCATCATTCTTCGGTTCGGCGAAGAGGAACTTCTGGTGAGCCGATAGATCCTTGAAGAAGTCGTCCCGCACCGCGAAGGCGATGTCCTGGCCTTCCTCGAGGAAGTTCATCCCGGCGAAGATGTCCCCCCGGTCGGGCAGGAAGTCGGTGGGGTTGCCACCGTTGCGAAGCCGCAGGTTCAGGTAGACGCCGATCGCGACCGGGCCGCCATCGAGCGACGGAAGCTGGCGAAACGCGACCGAGGCCACGTCGCTGCCGGCACCGATGAAGGGCAGCGGGACGTCGCGATCCACTTGGTCCTTCACCTGTTCCAGCATCTTGTCCAGGGTCGACCCGGAGGCGATGAGCAGGCCCAGGAGCCCCGGGGTCAGCTCGATCGCCAGGACTTCAATTCGGAGCCGATGATTGGTCTGGTTCCCTTGTGAATCGGTGTCATGGATCAGCGCGAAGCTGGCGAAAGCCGAGATGAACTCGTTGCGGGTGAAGACTTCCACGTCGACCCTGACGTTCGCCCCGGACGGGTGACCAAAAATCAATTCAGTCTTGAAGGAATCGGCGGAGGCGGTGAGAGGAATCGCATCGGGATGAGGCTCGTACAGCCGGTCGACGTCATCCGGCTGAAAGACGTCAACCAGCCCTATGTCCGTCGGCACCTTGAGAGGCAAGGCACCCGTTTCGGAAAATGAGAGCAGCATGTAGGCGATGTACCGTCCGCCGATCAGCAGCTCGATATCGAAGCCCGAATTCACCAGTGACTGGTCCATGACTAACTCCTTCATACCGATGCAGATGCATCTGTTTTCGATGGGTGCGGGTACGATCTGACACTCCATAGATCGCAAAGTCGGGGAACTCCGACATCTCGCGACTAAAGGCGCGGCTCGGCAGACCGTGGGTGCGCCACGGGTCCTCCCCCCAGCGACCCGCCACCTGTATGGTGAGGTCGGTCGTGGTCTTCACATTAAACGCATTCGCAGGAGGCAGGTATGAGCCCGAGGAAGCCAGGCGCGCGCAAGACCAGGCCCACCAAGCGACTCTCTCTTAGCAGGAACACGATCAAAGACCTCACACCCCCTAGCCGCGAGGTGAAGGGAGGCATCGGGGTTACGAAGACCAAGACAGTCCAGCCGACCCTCGCAAGCCAGCAATGCTCAATATCCTGCCGCGCTGGCCGGGCGTGCTAGCGGGCGGTCGTCTCCGGCCCCCTCGCTTCGCTCGGGGGCACTTCGTCGCCTGTTTGGGAAGGGGGGACGGCGGCCATCAGTTCGTCGATCCGAGGGTCGGCCGTAGCTGTCATTCCGACCGAAACGAGAGCCTGCCCCGAGCAGCGCGAGGGGAATCCCGATCTGTCGGTGTCCTCCATCGGCTCGTCTACCTAACCCCTGTCCCCCTTCCCTATTGGGAAGGGGGGACGGCGGCTGCAGGTGCGGATTGCCCGGCGCCCACTTCGCATCATCGGGTCCCGCTGTCGCCGCAGCAGGCCGGGGTTTGTTCTGCTGAAGACCCATGATCGATAGCTCTGCCGCTGCGGCCGAACTCCAGCTCCGCATCCTGCGGGGCCTCTCGGCTGTCCGCCGGCTGGAACTCGCCGTCGAGATGAGTCTGACCGCCCGAGCCTTGCTCCGAGCGCGGCTTCGGGCCGAGCATCCCCAGTGGCCGGAGGCCAAAGTCGAGCGGGAGATTCTCCGGCTCACCCTGCCGAATGCCGTGCTGCCAGCACCACTGCGGTGACCGCCGCTGACCTCTTCCGGCGCATCGTCGCCTCTCTGGAGGCCGCCGGGATTCCCTACATGCTGACCGGGTCCTTCGCCAGCGCCTACCAAGGACACCCGCGTGCCACCCAGGACATCGACTTCGTGATCGCACCGTCTCCGGACCAGGTGCGGGTCCTGATTCGCAGCCTACCCCCCCTCCCTGTACTTCGCCGACGAGCAGGCCGCGCTCGAGACGCTCCAGCGGGAATTGCAGTTCAACGTGATCGATCTGATTACGGGCTGGAAGATCGACTTCATCTGCCGGAAGTCCCGACCCTTCAGCCGGATCGAGTTCGATCGGCGCACGCTGACCCATGTGGACGGCCTGCGATTGTTCATCGCATCGGCCGAGGATGTCATCCTCGCCAAGCTGGAGTGGGCCAAGCTGGGTGGGTCGGTGCGACAGTTGAAGGACGTCGCGGGGTTCTGGATGAGGAGAGCTCGACCAACTCGGCCAAGGCCTTCTAGGTGAGGCCGCGGGCTTGCGGAGCATGGTGAAGACCCGAGCCCTCCGGAGGCGAGTCCTTGTCCGATGACGTGGTATCACCTATGATACCGCATGCCGCCCCGTGTCGTGCTCGATACCAATGTCCTGGTGGCCGGCCTCCGCTCGCGGCGCGGCGCCTCATATCGCGTGCTCACCCTGGTCGGCACCAGGCGGTTCGCGCACGTCGTCTCGGTCCCCCTCGTGCTGGAGTACGAGGAGGTGCTGAAGCGGCGTGGGACCGGTCACCGGTTGTCCCGGGCGCATGTCGACGCGGTCCTCGACTACCTGTGCGCGACGGGGGAGCACCAGCCAATTCACTTCCTGTGGCGGCCCCTATTGCCGGACCCCGAGGATGACATGGTCCTGGAAGCGGCGGTCAACGGGCAGTGCGACCGGATCGTCACATTCACTCCCGAGACTTCATGGGGAGCGAGCGCTTCGGGGTGACACCGGTGTCTCCCTACGCCTTTCTCGAACAGATCAGAGGGTTGCCATGAGTGCCCTGAGCCTGCGATTGCCGAACTCCCTCCACGCCCGCGCCCGCGAACTCGCCGAGCGGGAGGGCATTTCGCTCGACCAGTTCGTAAGTACCGCGGTGGCGGAGAAGCTCGCAGCGCTGCTGACGGAGGAGTACCTCGGCGCGCGGGCACGGCGCGGGTCCCGGCCGGCCTACCTGAAAGCACTGGGCAAGGTATCGGATAGTCCGCCGGCGCCTGGGGATGAGCTCGGTTCTGAAGCCCGGAAGCCGATAGCCCGGCCGCGCCGAAAACGCGCTGGCAAGGCGGGGCGAGCGTAGCACTATGCCACCGGCGGACCGTCCCGACGCGGGTAGGGTTCGCTCCACGGGCGGTTTCTCACCCAGGATCCCGTTGGCCTCGGAGGCGGACAATCTGAATGCGTACGCGGGGAATAATTCCATCGCGTTTGACGACCCGTTCGGTCTCTGTCCTAAAGCAAAAGATAGGTGTTCACCGATGTACAACGCGCTCCGATTTTCGGGACGAGTCATGAGACGGCGAAGTAGTGGAGGCCCTGTCTCCCTTCTCCCGTCTCCCTTCTCCTTCTTTCCCGTCCCACTAAGTTTCCCCGACCGCACTGGCCCCTCGTCCAACGGCAGGACATCGGACTTTGGATCCGAGAATGGTGGTTCGAATCCACCGGGGCCAATTGGACTTACGAATTTCTGGGGTAGGTTCGTGGGCAGGTTCGCCCCGTTTCCCCGCAACAACGCATCCTGATTCGAGACCTGCCGGTGTCCTCGCGACGCTGGCGGCAGTGCCATCAGCTCCATCCCTGGTCCGTAGCCCGAGCGATGGCATCGGCGGAGCGTTGATCGGGATTCCCCAAAGGGCAAGCGGCCACACCTTGCGGCATCCCTGCTCGACCCGCCTATTGGGAGCGGACCCGCGAAGTAGCCCTCGGACGTGGAGCTGGAGAGAATCATGAAGGCAAGGATCGATCTGACTGCGGTCTTCCTCGTCGGTGCCGTGATGGCACTAATCGCGTGCGGTGGCGACAAGCAGGCGCAGAAACCGCCAATCGCGGACGTCCCGATTCCACTGCCGCCCTCCGAGCTCGAAACCCAGCTGCCGCTTTCGGTGCGCGAGGCCGTGCTCACGGCGTTTACCGGCGACCTCGACGAGCTGGTCAAGCGCCGGGCCGTCCGGGTCGGCGTGACGTTCAATCGAACCTTCTATTTCATCGACCGGGGAAAGCAACGCGGCATCGCCTACGAGTACGGCCAGCTCATGGAGGAACGGCTCAACACACACTTCAAGACCGGCACCGGCAACAAGATCTCTGTGATCTTCTTCCCGCTGCCGCGCGAAATGCTGCTGCCGGCGCTCGTCGACGGCAAGGTGGACATGGTTGCGGCACAGGTGCCGGTGACGCCTGAGCTGCAGCAGTACGTCGAATTCAGCGATCCCACTCGGATGAACGTGAACCAGATCCTGGTCACCGGCCCCGGGGCGCCGACGATTGGCTCCCTTGAGGACCTGGCAGGCAGGGAAGTCTTCGCCCGCAAGCTCGGCGGTTATTACCAGAACCTGCTGGCGCTCAGCGAGCGGTTCAAAGCCGAAGGGAAACCTCCGATACTGATTGAGGAGGCCCCGGCGAACCTGGAGGACGACGACCTGCTCGAGATGGTGAACGCGGGTCTGATCCCGACCATCGTGGTCGACGACTACCTCGCAGGCTTCTGGAGCAAGGTCTTTCCCAACATTCTCGTCCACGAGAATGTTGCGCTGCACACCGGCGGTAGCCTTGGCATCGCGGTCCGCAAGAACAACCCCCAGCTGCTCGCCGCCCTGAACACGTTCATGGGGAAGTACGGGCTGGGATCGGTCTTTGGCAACCAGATCCAGCGCAAATACCTCGTCGATGCGACCTATGTGCAGAGCGCCACCTCTGCCAAAGGGCGCAAGACCTTCCTCGCGGTCGTGGACCTCTTTCGGAAGTACAGCGCCAAGTACAACGTGGATTACCTGCTGATGGCCTCTCAGGCGTACCAGGAGTCCCGACTCAATCAGAACGCCAGGAGCCCGGTCGGAGCCATCGGCATCATGCAAATCATGCCGGAGACCGGCGCGTCACTGAAAGTCGGTGACATCACGTTACTCGAGCCGAACATCCACGCCGGCGTCAAATACATGCGAACCGTCCGGGACACGTACTTCGAGAACGAGCCGATGGACGACCTGAACAAGGCGCTGTTCACCTTCGCGTCGTATAACGCGGGGCCGGGCCGGGTCAGCCAGTTGCGGAGAGAGGCCGAGAAGCGCGGGCTGAACCCGAACGTCTGGTTCGGCAACGTGGAGCAGATCGCGTCCGAGCGCATCGGACGCGAGACCGTGACCTACGTCTCCAACATCTTCAAGTACTACATCGCATACCGGCTCGTCGAAGAGGAGAACGCCCGCCGGGAAGCAGCCAAGGCGACGGTGAAAGCGCAGTAGCCTGATCGTGATCGCCCTTCATCAGCTCTCCTCGAACTAGTTCATGTCCTCCGGTGAACCCTGAGGATCTTTCATCATGTCCTCGAAGGCCCCGAGGCTCGGCACCTCCATCTCCGCAACGATCGTCCAGTACTGCTCACCACAGAGGTCGGTCATGATCCGCATGCGCGGCATGCCGACCTTTTCGCCCAGCTTGCCCATCGCGATGAACTTATCCACCATCGGGCGCACCTTGCCCGGCTTGCAATTGAAGATTTCGCGAACGAGATACATTGGTTCCTCCACGGATCTGAGTGTGACGCACGTACGTCACTGAATTTTCAAGCCGTCCGGGTGCGGGTCAAGGTTGCAGGCGCCTGACCCGCATTTGAAGCTGGCGGTCGCTGCGGCCATCACACCACGCCCATCACCGCGATCCGGTCACCCTCCCTCAGATTGTCGCGCGGATGTAGTATAGGATCCGGCATCGTTCCGTACGTGCGTCGAGGAGTTGGAGGGGTAAATCGCGATGCGAGCAACCATCATGTACCGCGCAGGGGACGTGCGTATCGAGACCGTCCCCGATCCCCGCATCGTCGAACCCACCGATGCACTCATCACTATCAGCAGCGCCTGCATCTGCGGCAGTGACCTGTGGCCCTACAACCTGATGGAGCCGGCCGAAGGCGCGAGGCCCATGGGCCACGAGGCGATCGGCATCGTGCAAGCCGTCGGAGCCGACGTACGCACGCTGAAGAAGGGTGACCTGGTGGTGATGCCATTCGCCTACTCGGACGGAACCTGCGTCTTCTGCCACGAGGGACTGAACACCTCGTGCGTCCACGGAGGGTTTTTCGGCAGCCCCGAGGTCGGGGGAGCCCAGGCCGAAGCCCTGCGGGTTCCCCAGGCGGACGGAACGCTTGTCGTTCTGCCGGTCGCCGCGGACGACGCCCTGATACCGTCCCTGCTCACGCTGTCGGATGTGATGGGGACCGGCCATCACGCGGCCGTTTCCGCCAAGGTTACCCGCGGCTCGACGGTGGCCATCATCGGCGACGGGGCCGTCGGCTTGTGCGGCGTCATCGCCGCCCGGCGCCTCGGCGCCGAGCGAATCATCATCCTGGGTCGCCGTCCTGACCGCATTGCGCTGGCGAAAGAGTTCGGGGCGACCGACGTGGTGAGCGAGCGCGGCGACGAGGCGGTGGAGCTCGTGCTGGATCTGACAGGCGACCTCGGCGCCCACTCCGTCCTCGAATGCGTCGGCACCGATCAGGCCCTGGGCACCGCGATCGGCATCGTCCGACCGGGTGGTGCCGTCGGCCGGGTCGGCGTGCCCCACTACGAGACGACCGCGGCCTGGGAGACGGCATTCTACAGTAACGTCACCATCAGCGGCGGCCCTGCCCCAGTGCGCGCGTATATCAACGAACTTCTTCCCGACATCCTGGAGGGCAGAATCGCGCCCGGGCGGGTCTTCGACCGGATCATCGGCCTCGACCAGGTTCCCGACGGCTACCGCGAGATGAACGACCGGGCAGCAATCAAGGTCATGGTGAAGCCCTGAAGGCACCGTGAAGCCCCGGCTGATCATCGTGTGTGGCCTTCCTGGCTCCGGAAAGACCACGGTCGCTCAGGCACTGGAGCATGACTTTGGCGCCGTTCGCCTGTCGCCCGACGACTGGATGGACGCGCTGAGTATCGATCTCTACGATGAGGACAGCCGCCAACGGATCGAGGCGTTGCAGTGGACTCTCACGCAGCGCCTCCTCGCGCTCGGCATGGTCGTCATTATCGAATGGGGCACCTGGGCACGAGCCGAGCGTGATGTGTTGCGTCTCCGGGCCCGTGAGCTGGGAGCGGCGGTTGAACTGCGCTACGTGTCGGCTGCTCCTGATACCCTCTTCCAGCGCATTCGAAAGCGCGACCGGGAAAACCCTCCAATAACCCAGGAAGATGTCGCAAAGTGGTTTGCGATCTTTCAGGCGCCGACGCCCGAGGAAATGGCGTTGTTCGACGGGTAAGTGCACGGCTTGTCTCCTGCCGCCACAGGCCGCAGCTTATCGCCCGTAGGATTCCCCAGGCCAGGAGGCTCCATGGCGATGCTGCCCCGACATGCCGCTCTATTCCTGCTTCCCCTCGTTCTGGTGCAGGGCCCTGCACACCTGCGAGCTCAGGCCAGCGGCCCCTGGTCCGGCTGCAAGACGGACAGCCTCTCGAACTGGAACTGCGCGCACTACTACAGTGGGACCGTGAGCTACTCCTCCGAGCTTAAGACCGCCGACGGTACGGAGAGCCGATCCATCACGGCCACGGTCGCTTCCGGAAAAGTCACCTGTAAAGTGAAGTCGCCCGATGGACCAGCCTTCGAAGGACCCGGCATGCTGGTCGCCGAGCACGCGAGCACAGGCACCGCCGGCGGCAAGTACAACATCAAAGTCTGGTGCCCGGAGGCAGCCGGGGAACGCCCCACTCGCGGAGACAGCCCTATCATCGATACCTACGAGCAACAGGCATCAGATTATGCCACGCTCGAAGGGAAAGATGCACACGAGCATCCCGATGCTGATCCGGCGAATGGGGTGAGTGGAACCGAAACGATTGCGTGGCAGCTGAGGCGCTAGGGGGGCGCCTTAGGCTCCGCCAGTTAAACACGAAGACACAAAGGGCACAAAGGGTTCCGATGACCGCCAAGACGGTCTCGAGTCAATTGTCAATTTGCAATTTGTAATTTGTAATTTGCTTGATTAAGGGGAATTCAATCGTTGTTGACGCCCACTTCGTGCCCTTCGTGTCTTCGTGTTGAAAAAAGGGAAACATGAACGACATAGACGTTTAGGATGACCGCCCAAAACAGGTCATTTCAATTACCAATTTTCAATTACCAATTACCAATCCCCTATGCCCCCCACCAACCGAAACGGCAAGATCTGCTACCTCGAAATGCCCGCGACGGACGTAACCAAGTCCGCCGAGTTCTATTCGAAGGTGTTCGGCTGGAACATTCGCAAACGGGGCGATGGAGCCACAGCTTTCGACGATACGACCGGTGAAGTGAGCGGAGCCTGGGTTACCGGTCGCCCCGCGTCGCCCGCACCCGGCCTGCTCTTCTACATCATGGTGGACAGCGTCGAGGCTGCCGTGAAGTCCGTGGTCGCGGCTGCTGGCACGATCGTCCAGCCCCTCGGCGTCGATGCGCCGGAAATCACGGCGCGGTTCCGCGATCCGGGCGGCAACATCATCGGCCTTTACCAGGAACCACCGAAGTCCCGGTAACCCAGCTCCATCCGGAGGTTTCCATGGCGCGACGTCACTTTCTCGCCCAGCTCGCGGCGTGGCCGCTAGCAGCCTTGCTTCCCGCATCCGTCGTCGCGGCAACTCGCGCAGCGCCGCTCAAGATCTTGATCAAGAGCGCCTGGGGCTCGGATGATCCCACCAAGGCCGCCTTTCCCTTCTCTCACGGCCTGGCGCTCGCCGAGGCGGCGCACCAGGTCCAGATCTACCTGCTGGGCGAGGCGGTGGTACTCATGCGGAAGTCGGTGGCGGAAGCCACTACGCCAGTCGGCTGGCCTCCGGTGGCCGAAGCCCTCGGGAAGATGGCGCAGCAGAAGATCACGATCTACGCCTGTGGTGCCTGTGCAAAGGCGCGCGGGGTGGTGGACGCGGATCTGGCCAACTGGGGCGCCACGTTCGGGAATCCCAAGATCTTCGTGTCGCTGGTGGAGTGGGCGGAGCGGGTGATTACGGAGTAGGCGCCCCAGCCTGAGAAATCGATTTTGGCCTCGGCCTTCTCCCACGCGATCGCAGCGCTGAGTATCGGCGTCTGCTTTAACCGGCCGGGGATTCCGAAGCGGCATTCCCTGCCCTTCGCCGCGGCGCTCGCCGGCCTCGTCACCTTCACCTTCTTTCAGCACGGCTTCCCAGGGCTCGGTAGCAAGGCCCTGTTCGCCTATCTCTTCCTGGCCACCGCCAGCCACGGGTTCCTCGATGCAATGACCGACGGCGGCCTTGGCGTCGCGTTCTTCGCGCCTTTCTCCAACACCCGATACTTTCTGCCCTGGACGCCGATACGAGTCTCCCCGATCGGCGTCACCCGCTTCTTCACCGATCGGGCGCTGGTTGTGCTGAGGAGTGAGTTTGTGTGGATCTGGATTCCGGCGATGTTGCTGGCGCTGGTCGGATGGGGAGTGAAGAAGCGAGACGCGACATGACGTCAGGAACCGAATCCGAGCTCCTCGCCGTCGTGCGGGATTGGGATGCCGCGATGATCCGCAACGATGCGGACGAGATTGGCCGCTACATGGCAAAGGATTGGATCCTCATCGGCTCCGACGGCCGCACGATCGACAGGGCCGCATTCCTGGCCGTGATCGAATCCGGAGACCTGAGCCATGATGTGATGGAATCGGAGGACGTCCAGATCCGGGTCTACGGCAATGCGGCGATCGTGACGGCGAGCGGTGTTTCGGCGGGAAAGTTTCGCGGCCATCCTTTTCGCGAGGTCGAACGGCAATCCAACATGTTCATCCGCGAGGGCTCCAGCTGGCGCTGCGTTCTGACCCACCTATCGCGCCTCGCGCCGCCCTAACCAAACTGACTCACCCACCGCAACGGTCCTGAATCGCTCCGCAGAAACGCCCCGCTCGACTAATGCCTTCACAAGTTCACGAGGAGGGTCATCTATGCCTTCCGGCGTCAACTGAAAAGTCCCGAAATGCATGGCAAGACTCTCCCTCGCCGCAAGATCGAGGTGCGCCTGCACGGCTTCCGCGGGGTTCATATGGATGTCCTTCATGAACCAGCGCGGCTCGTAGGCTCCGATCGGGATCAAGGCGAAGTCGATGGGGCCCAACCGGACCGCGATCTCCCGGAAATGCGCGCCATACCCGGTATCTCCCGCGAACAGGATCCGGCGGCCAGACGCCTCGATCAGGAACCCGGCCCATAGCGCGCGGTTCCGGTCGAACGGGTGACGCGCCGAGAAGTGCTGGGCCGGCGTGAGCGTGACGGGGAGCGGTGCGGTGTGAGCGTTCTCCCACCAGTCGAGTTCCTCGACGTGCTGGATGCCGGCCGACTGGAGCAGTCGCCGATTGCCGACTGGCGTCACGATCGGCATGTGAAAGCGCCGGTCAAGGGCGCGCAGAGTCCGCAGGTCGCAGTGATCGTAGTGATTGTGACTCAACAGCACGCAGGAAATCGGAGGCAGATCCTCGAATCGTACTCCCGGGGCCCGTACCCTCCGGGGACCGAGGAAGGAAAGCGGGCTCGCTCGTTCGGAATAGACCGGATCGATCAGCAGTTTGATGGCCCCAATCTGCAGGAGAAAGGAGGCGTGGCCGATGAACGTGACGACAACATCCGCCGGCCCAGTCTGCGGCGGCTGTTTTTGGTTAACAGGAACGTTCGACGGCCACCGGGTTCTTGGCGTGAGCAGCATGGATGGTGCCTTCCAGAAGGGCTGGCCATTCGCGCCGCCCGGATTGAAGAACCGCCGGCCATCGAAGTGATCGCTGCGAGCCGTCACCGGCGAGATCCCTCTTGCTTGTTAAGCGCCGCTCGGGCCAGACGCAGCACGGTCGGGGCGATATCCTCGAGGCTTCGCTTCGGCCCCGCCAGCGCGTCGAACATTTCGAAACTGGTCAGCGCATACAGGATCTCCTCCACCTCGGCCCGCTCGACCGTCGATAGCCGGCTTGGCATACGGTCGACGACCGCCAGTATTACCTGACGCCGCCTGGCATTCCGCGCCTCGATCGCCGCTCCCAGCGCCGCGTCCAGCACGCCCAGGGCTCGCACCCGGCGGACCCAGGTCCGTCCCGCCTGCCAGAAATGGGCAAAGGCGCTGACCACACCGGCCAGGACCTGATCGGGATCCGACTGCTGAAAGGCAAGTCCTAACTGCTCCGGTAGCTCGCCTCCCTCCGCGAACGAGTCGAAGAGCGCTTCGATCAGCCCCCGCCGGGAGCGGAACTGGTAATAGACCGTCATGCGGGCCACCCCGGCCCGCTCAGCGACCGCGTCCAGGCTGAAACGTTCGGTTCCCCTCCCGGTCAGGAGGGACCGGGCGGCGCGGAGAACCTTGGCGCGGGTCTTTTGGGCGGCGAGCTGGCGCCGGCCCTGGCGATAGGGGCGAGGAGTCATGAAACGCTGTACTTTAATTGTACGTACAGTACAACTAAATATAGAGTGCCGCTTCGGCCGTACTGCCGTGGCCTCGCTTCAGGTCGCTTTGTCATGGAGGCTCCCATGTCTTTCTACTACGCAGCTCTGTTTCTCCACATCGTAGGCGCACTCGGTCTCTTCGCCGCCCTCGCCCTGGAGTGGGCCGGCCTCTCCAATCTCCGCCGAGCCCGATCGGTCGGCCAGTTCCGGGACTGGGCGGGGTTACTCCAGGGCCTTCGCCGGGTGGGCGGTCCTTCCGGCCTCACCCTCATCATCACCGGTATTTACCTGACCGTGACACGATGGGGATCTCAGCCCTGGATCATTCTCGGATTGATCGGACTGGTCACGATGGCGATCCTGGGAGCGGTCGTCACCGGGCGCCGGATTGGCTCGATGGCGAAGGAACTGTCGGGCGAAGGGGCGCTCACCCCGCCCTCCGGCGCCAGCTCCAAGACTCCGTGTTGCTGCTGTCGGCCTGGCTTCGGACAGGCATCGGCCTGGGAGTCGTAGCGCTCATGTCCGCCAAGCCGGGGCTCGGCGGATCGCTCATCATCCTGGGGGGAGCGGCCTTCCTCGGCTGCGCTGCGGGCCTCGCCGCCGGTGCGCGGGGCCGGAAGACGTTCTCCGTCGCAACCGACTCGGCGGAGTCGTGATCACGGGCATAAAAACGCGAGCACGCCCCCTATCCCAACGGGGGAATATCGCAGAATGGGGAGATGCGGTGGCAACCGAAAAGCCGCGGAAGCGACACTTTTCCTGCTACATGCTGCGAAGCAGGCCGCGGTACAGCTGGATCCAGCGTCCAGGGTGCGGGAAAACGCGAATCCGCCCCCCACCTCAAGGGGGGAAGATCGCGAATCCGACCTTGGCGCTTAACCCGAAAACCGCGGAACGGATCGAAAATCAACGATCACACGGGACCGGGCGGCGACACTCAGTCGTCGCCCGCTTCCTTATCCACCCGCGCCATGAAGCAGCCGGCCTCTCCATTCCTTATATGTACGTACTGGACACCGGGTATCGCGAATGCCTCACTGATCACCTGTTCGGGCGGCGTCCCGTTTACGCGGGTCTGAATCGCGAGCTTCCCCTCCACCAGGTACCCCTCTATCACCATGGGCAGTTTCCGAAAATCATCGGGGAGACTCGGCGCGTCGTAGCGCTGGCAGGGTTCGGCGTGGATGAACACCGGGCCCGGCGCCGGCAGACTACCCGGTGCTGAAAACGGTTGGTAGGTAAAGAGGATCCGCTCCTCCTCCCCCACGGCGAAGGTCTTTAGGCAAAGGCGGCAGGGGCCGGTGCCCTTGGCCAGTTCCTGGTGGGCAGGGTGCCCGTACTGCGGCGAGCGGCGAGTCTGCCGGACCTCAACGGCGAGGGCGTTTGTGATGCCGGCGTAATGGAAAGTGGGCATAGTCGGGTCTCGAAAGAGTCGCGACCACAATACCGGATTCTCCAACGAGGGCTATCCGCTTCTGTCCGCCGAATTCCCAAACCAGGACCCGATTGGCGTCCGTCACGTTGTCCATCCTCAACCATCCCCGGCACTTTGGCAACTCGGTGGATTCCATCCGAAGCTCACGTTGCGAGTCGAAGCAAGGGGCCAATCCGGCCCTGATCCTCAAGCCCGAGTAATCCTTTTGGGCAGGCCCAAAGTCATTGCGAGTCCATCCCGATCCCTGCACCTTCGAAGAGCCTAGAGACATTGTCTGGGCTGCTAACCGGGAGCGTACTACGTGCTCTCGTCTTCACATATCCCGCAATTCCCCGAGGGGAACCTCCATTTGTCCTCCTGCGGTGCGGACCAGGTCGCCTCGAGATCGGATGTGCTCGGGGATCGTGAAACCGGATTCGTCTTTCGAATTGTTGCTGTCAGATCATCACTAGAGAGATCCCGATGATTACACCACAGCGCGCTCAGCTACGCTGGCGGGTGCTCATTGTTGACGACGAGCTCGCCCAGCCCGAGACCGCGGGGGGCCGAGCCGTCCATGCCCTGGCCGAGGAGCTCGTGTCGCGCGGCGTCGATGTTGTTGAAGCCCTGTCGCTGGAAGATGGCAGCGCAACGGCCGGCTCCGATGCCGGGCTGCATTGCATCCTGCTCAACTGGACCGCCGGAAAGAACGACGCCAGGTCGCATGCCAAGGCGACGGAACTGCTCCGGCTGATCCGGGCCAGCAACGCCAAGATCCCGATCTTCCTGCTGGCGGATCGTCGAGGGATAGCCGGCAGCCTCACGCCGGAAGTGGCGACCCTGTCGGACGAGTTCGTCTGGCTGCTCGAGGACACCTCGGGCTTCATCGCGGGGCGGGTGATCACCGCCATGGAACGCTACCGCGACGTGTTGCTGCCCCCGTTCACCGCGGCTCTCGCGGCCTATAACCGGGAGCGGGAATACTCCTGGGCGGCGCCCGGCCACCAGGGTGGGGTCGCCTTTACCAAATCCGCGGTCGGCCGCCTGTTCTTCGATTTCTACGGAGAGAACCTCTTCCGCACCGACATGGGGATCGAGCGCGGGGGACTCGGCGCGCTCCTCACCCACAGCGGCCCGATTGGCGAAAGCGAGAAGTACGCCGCACGGGTCTTCGGCGCCCACCGGACATACTCGGTGCAGGCCGGGACGTCGGGGTCCAACCGGACCATCATGTCGGCCTGCGTCGGCGATCTCGAGATCGCGCTTTGCGATCGCAACTGCCACAAGTCCATCGAGCAGGGACTCGCCATCACGGGCGGTATCCCCGTCTTTCTCAAGCCGACCCGAAACCGCTACGGCATCATCGGCCCGATCCCACCGCAACAGCTCTCCCCCAAGTCCATCGCAAAGGCGATCGCGTCCAATCCCCTGGTGAAGCAGGCCCCGCATGAAAAGCCGGTTTACGCGGTTGTGACCAATTGCACGTACGATGGGATGTGTTACGACGCAACCAAGGTGCAGGACCTCCTGGGGCAAAGCTCGGATCGGGTCCATTTCGACGAGGCATGGTACGGGTACGCCCGGTTCAACCCGATGTACCGGGACCGGTACGCGATGCGGGGTGATCCATCCACTCATGCCGAAGACGACCCGACGGTCTTCGCCACCCATTCAACCCACAAGCTGCTTGCCGCCTTGTCGCTCACCTCATTCATCCACATCCGGGACGGACGGGGCTCCATAGATCATGGCCGGTTCAATGAGGCCTACTGCGCGCAGGCCAGCACCTCGCCGCTCTACTCCCTCATCGCCTCAAACGAGATTGCCGCGGCGATGATGGATGGACCTGGCGGGCTGGCGCTGACCCAGGGCGTGATCGAAGAAGCGGTGGCCTGCCGTCTCCTCGTTGCCCGGTTCTACCAGGAGTTCAAGGCCAAGAAGCAGTGGTTCTTCGCGCCCTGGAACGCCGACACGATCAAGGACCGGAAGACCGGAAAGCGGGTTCCCTTCTACAAGGCCTCGGCCGAGCAGCTGGCCACCGATCCCAGTTGCTGGGTTCTGCATCCTGGGGAGGATTGGCACGGGTTCGAGGGATTGCCTGACGGCTATTGCCTGCTTGATCCAATCAAGTTCGGCGTCGTCTGCCCCGGCATGGGCCGGGACGGCAAACTCGAGAAGTGGGGCATTCCGGCCGACCTGGTCACTGCCTACCTCGGCCGCCACGGCATCGTCCCCTCGCGCACCACCGATCACATGGTGCTCTTCCTCTTCTCGGTGGGCATCACGAAGGGAAAGTGGGGCACCCTGATCAACACGCTACTCGACTTCAAGGCCGACTACGACCGCAATGCGCCACTCGACGAGGTGTTGCCTGGCCTGGTGGCGAAGGCGCCGGCGCGCTACGCCGGCATGGGCATGCGCGACCTGGGAGACGAGATGTGGGCCCACATGCGGCAAAGCCGCACCGGCTACTGGCAGGCCCTCGCCTATGAATCGCTTCCCACGCCGGAAATGACTCCGCGGAAGGCCTTCCAGCAGCTCATGGCGGGAGACGTCGAGAAGGTGCCGCTCAGCGAAATGTCGAACCGGGTCGTCGCGGTGGGCGTCATCCCCTACCCTCCCGGCATCCCCATCGTCATGCCGGGGGAAAACATCGGGCCGGGCGACGGTCCCTGGCTCACCTTCGTCCGTACGCTGCAGGAATACGGCGAGCATTTCCCCGGCTTCGCCAAGGAGGTCGAAGGGGCCGAGGAGCACGAGGGGGCGTACCACGTGTACTGCATGAAGTAGTGGTGAGGTCGACGCCTTGGTCACTCTGAGAATAAATGATCGAATTCACGGTTAAGACACCGACGATTCCCATCCCGTTTCACCGCCTGCTCAAGGTGGTGGCGCTGGTTGATGGGAACGACGCGCAAACCCGGCAGCTGCTCGAGTACCTCGAGTCCGAGAAGTTTGAGGTCGAGGTGAGTGACCACTACGAGCGCGATGTATCGGAAGACGCGGAGGTCGGAGCCTACATCGCCTTGATCGACGGCGATCGCCGGGACCGGGCCCGGAAGCTGGCAGTGGCGGTTAGGTCCATCGGCTTCCAGACCCCGCTTTGGGCGTTGGCCGATTCGAGCCGAATTTCCGACGTCGCAGTCGCCGGCCAACTCGGCGAGGTGGACGGTTACATCTATCTCGGCCAGCAGACACCGGCCTTCTACGCCAAGCAGGTCCTGGCAAGCATCGTGGACTACGGGATGACGCTCTTGCCGCCCTTCTTCGGCGGGATGGTCTCCTACGACAGCGAAGCCAACATCACCTTCGCCTGCCCGGGACACCAGGGCGGCCAGTTCTACCGGAAATCCCCCGCCGGCCAACTCTTCTTCAAGCACCTCGGCGAAGGGGTCTTCCGCAACGACCTCTGCAACGCCGACGTGGAGCTGGGCGATCTGCTGATCCACGAGGGCCTGGCCGCCTCCGCCCAGCGCTATGCCGCGAAGGTTTTCGGCGCCGACAAGACCTACTTCGTCCTGAACGGGACCAGCACCTCCAACAAGGTGGTCGCCAACGCCGTCCTGCGTCGAGGCGACCTGGTCCTCTTCGACCGCAACAACCACAAGTCCCTGCATCAGGGAGCGCTGGTCCAGGCCGGTGCGATCCCGATCTTTCTCCCCACTGCCCGGAATTCCTTCGGCATGATCGGCGCCGTGGACTGGGACGCGTGGGACGAGGATTATCTCCGGGAGCAGATCCGCGCCAACCCCCTGGTGACGGACAAGAGTCGCCATAAGGCCGCTCGCCCCTTCCGGCTGGCCTGCATCCAGCTCGCGACCTACGACGGAACGATTTACAACGCCAAACTGGTCCTCGAGAAAATCGGCCATCTGTGCGACTACGTCCTGTGGGACGAGGCCTGGATCGGCTACAACGCCTTCCATCCGTTGTTCGAAGATCACAGCCCGATGCGGCTCACCGATCTGGGGCCAAAAACGCCGGGATTGTTCTCGACCCAATCGGTGCACAAGCAGGGGGCCGGCTTTTCCCAGGCCTCCCAGATTCACAAGCGGGACGAGCACATCAGGGGACAGCCGCGCTACCTCGAGCACAAGCGGTTCAACGAGTCGTTCATGATGAACGCCTCCACCTCCCCTTTTTATCCGCTCTTCGCCTCGCTGGATGTGAACGCCAAGGTTCACGATGGTCTGGCCGGCGAGATGCTGTGGGACCGTTGCATCGCGTTGGGGATCGAGGCGCGGAAGAAGTGCCGGTCGTTCTGCCGCCACTTCGAGAAGTCCGGGCGGACGAAGGACGAGAAGTGGTTCTTCGATCCGTTCGTGCCCGACGTGGTGACGATCCGAGGCTCGAAATTCACCAAGGACTTGAAGGACGTCGCCTGGGAGGATCTCCCCACCGAGGTGATCAAGCGGGAGCAGCAGTGCTGGAACTTCAATCCGAAGAGCAAGTGGCACGGGTATTCGGGCTACGCCGACGGCTACGTCATGGCCGACCCGAACAAGCTCAGCCTGCTGACTCCGGGGATCGACCGGAAAACCGGCGAGTATCTCGATTTCGGGGTGCCGGCTACGGTGGTCGCCAATTACCTGCGGGAACAGCGCGTCGTGCCCGAGAAGTGCGACCTCAACAGCATCCTTTTCCTCATGACCCCGGCAGAGGACGAGAGCAAGCTGAATACCCTCCTCGCCAAGCTGGTCAAGTTCAAGAATCTTTGGGATGACGACGCGCCGCTCGAGGACGTGCTGCCGACGCTCTACGCCGCGAACCAGGAGCGCTACGCCGGATACACTCTGCGAAAAGTCTGCAACGAAATGCACGCCTTCTACCGAAAGGCGAATATCAAGGAACTCCAGCGACAATGCTTCCGGGCCTCGAGCTTCCCGGAGCTCGCGATGTCCCCCGAGTCGGCCTACGAGGCGCTGGTTGCCAACCAGGTGGATTACATACCGCTGGACCAGATCACGGGCCGCATCGCCGCAACACTCGCCCTGATCTATCCACCCGGCATCGGGGTCATTGTCCCAGGCGAGCGGTGGGACAAGAAGGCGCGTCCCATGCTCGAGTACTTCATGGCCTTCCAGGAGTCGTTCAACCGCTTTCCAGGCTTCAACTACGAAGTCCAGGGCGTGTATCAGGAGCGGGTCGAGGGTCGCATCAAGTTCTTCACCTACGTGGTCCGCGAGTCAGACTCGAGACGGCCACCGAAGAAGGGGGGAGACCGTGCAAGAAGCTAAGAAGATGAATGTGGTCCAGCTGACGTTCATCGTCGCGGTGAACATGATGGGCTCCGGCATCATCATGCTACCGGCCAACATGGCCCAAGTGGGCGCGATCTCTCTGCTCTCCTGGGGCGTCACGGCGGTGGGATCGATGGCCATCGCCTACGGCTTCGCCCAGGCGGGCCTCTTCAACCAGCGGCCCGGCGGCATGGCGGCCTACGCCGAGGATGCTTACGGCAAGGACGGGTATTTCCAGGTGTTCTTCCTCTACTTCCTGTCGCTCGCGATCGGCAACGTCGCGATCGCGATCTCGGCGGTGGGGTACCTGGCGACCTTCGTGCCCTGGCTGTCCTCGACACCGATCGCCACGTGTATCGGGGTAATCATCCTGCTCTGGCTCACCACTGTCGCCAATTTCGGCGGCCCGTCCATCACCGGAAAGATCGGATCGGTGACGGTCTGGGGTGTCATCCTTCCGGTCGGGTTCCTTTCCTTTGCCGGCTGGATCTGGTTCAAGAGCGATGTGTTCCAGGCTGCCTGGAACCCCCATGGGCTCAGCCTCGGCGAAGGGGTCGGCTCGAGCATCTCGCTAACGCTGTGGGCGTTCCTCGGGATGGAATCGGCGGCACAGAATTCGGCCGCCGTGGAGAACCCCAAGCGGGATGTGCCGCTGGCCTGCTTGTTCGGTACTCTCGGCGCCGCGGTGATCTACATCCTCTCCACCACCGTGATTCAGGGCATCGTGCCCAATGACGAGCTGGCGAAATCGACCGGCCCCTTCGGTCTGGCCTATGCCCACATGTTCAACCCGACCATCGGCTCCATCGTCATGGGACTGGCGGTGATCGCGTGCCTCGGCTCTCTCCTGGGATGGCAATTCACCATCGCCACGACCGGGAAATCCGCAGCCGACGAGCGGATGTTCCCCGCCTTCTTCTCGAAAGTGAACAAGCTGGGAGCGCCGATCACCGGCATGATCGTGCTGGGCGTCGTGCAGTCCGTGCTGGCACTGACCACGATCTCGCCCAGCCTGAGCGAGCAGTTCAGCGCCCTGGTGAATCTGGCGGTGGTCACCAACGTGATGCCCTACGTGGTGAGCCTGTCGGCCCTGATCGTGATGATGAGATCGGCGAATGTCAGCCCAGGGAATCTTCCGCCGCAACGCGGCGATCGCGCTGGTCGCGATGCTCTACAGCGTCTACGCCCTCTGGGCATCCGGCAAGGATGCGGTCATGGGAGGGATGCTGGTCATGGGTGTTGCCTACGTCATCTGGGGATTCATCGCGCCCCGCTTCACATCAGCGACCACGGCGGGCGCCAAGTCCGCGAAAGCCGCGTGAAACCCGAGACCGACACCGTCGAAAGGAGAAGGGTTATGCACTCAGCAGGATGGGTGACCCCGCGCGGGCATCGGACCCGGTTCCTTGCCAGCGCCCTAGGCACCTTGATCGTGACACTTACCGTGGCAGCGGAAGCCCAGACGCCACGCATGAAGCCAACGACCCAGACCGGCACGCTCCACGCTGGAGCGAATCAAAACCGCGGGCACGATCAGGCTCGGCTACCTCAGCGACGCCCGGCCGTATTCCTACAAGGACGAGTCCGGCAACCCCGCGGGGTTCTCGGTCGCGGTCTGCCAGAAACTCGCGGGTGCGGTGTCGGCCCAGCCGAACCTGACCGGGGTCAAAGTGGAATGGGTGGAGCTCACGCTCGCCGATCGTTTCAACGCGGTGAAAGAGGGCAAGGTGGATCTCCTCTGCGGAGCAGACACCGAAACATTGAGCAGGCGACAGGATGTGGATTTCTCGATCCCGATCTTCCCGGGTGGCATCGGCGCACTGCTGCGCACCGACGCTCCCGCCCGGCTGCGCGAGATCCTGAACGGACGTCCGCAGTCGAGTCCGACCTGGCGAGCCTCGGCTGGCGCTTTGGTCCAGAAACAGATCTTCGTTGTGGTCCCCGGAACCACTTCGGAGACGTGGCTAAACAGCAAGCTGAAAGAGTTCAACCTCACCGCCATAGTGAACCATGTCGAAAGCTTCGACGCCGGGATCCAGGCGGTGCACGACCGGCATGCCAACGTCTTCTTCACCGATCGGGCCGTCCTGCTCGACGCGATGAAACGCAATTCGACGGGTGACCTGGCGCGCTGGTGGGTCATACTGGATCGCTATTTCACCTACGAGTCGCTGAGACTCGCCCTCCAGCGGGGCGACGAGGACTTCCGCCTCGCGGTGGATCGCGGCCTCAGCAATCTCTATCGCTCCGGGGACCTGGTCAGCGAGTATACCAAGGATTTCGGGACTCCGGATGACAAGGCAAAGACATTTTACCAGTGGATTACGCTGCCTGAATAGCAGCGGCAGAAAGGGATCACGATGTTAGAACGCACATCGAGGAGGGTGCAGATCCGCGCCCTCATGGTGGATGACGAGATCGGCCAGGCCTCGACGGCCGGGCGGGCTGCCCACGCCCTGATCGAGGAGCTGACCAGCCGGGATATCGGCGTCGTCGAGGCAGCCTCCGCGGAGGACGGCCATGCCGTGATCTCCTCCGACTCGGCGATTCACGCCGTCCTCCTCGATTGGGACCTGGATGGCGACAAGGATCACGCCGGCGCCATCGACCTGCTTCGCCTGGTCCGGTCGCGCAACGCCAAGATCCCGATCTTTCTGACGGCGGAGCGGGACGCGGCCGCAACCATTCCCATCGATGTGATGGAGATGGTGGACGAGTTCATCTGGATGCTGCAGGACACCGCGGCGTTCATCGGCGGGCGGGTCGAAGCGGCAATCCGGCGCTACGGCCAGGCGGTGATCCCGCCGATGGCGCGGGGGCTTATCAACTTTACCCGGGAGTACGAATACTCCTGGCACACCCCGGGTCACGCCGGCGGCACCGCGTTTCTCAAGTCTCCGGTAGGACGGGTCTTCTACGAGTTCTACGGGGAGAACCTGCTCCGCACCGACCTTTCAATCAGCGTTGGCTCAGCTGGGATCGCTGCTCGATCACACCGGCCCGATCGGTGCGCACGAGCGGTATGCCGCGCGAGTCTTCGGCTCCCACCGCAGCTATTGTGTCACCAACGGGACGTCGACCTCGAACCGGGTGATCTTCCACGCCGCGGTAGGGCGCGGGCAGATCGCCTTGTGCGACCGGAACTGCCACAAGTCCATCGAGCACGGACTGGTCATGACCGGCGCGGTGCCCAACTACCTGGTCCCGCTCAGGAACCGCTACGGGCTCATCGGCCCGATTCATCCCGACAAGCTCACCAAGGCGGCCCTGGCCGCCCAGATCAAGAAGAACCCGCTGGTGACGAAGCAGACCGACCTCCGGCCGGTGCATGCCGTCATCACCAACTCGACGTACGACGGCCTCTGCTACAACGCGAAGCGGGTGGTCGAGCTGCTCGATCCCACCGTGGACCGGATCCATTTCGACGAAGCCTGGTACGCCTACGCCCGCTTCAATCCGATCTACCGGGACCGGCACGCGATGTCGGGCGACCCGGCCGACCACGACCCCAAGGGACCGACGCTGTTCGCCGGCCATTCCACCCACAAGCTCCTGGCTGCACTGTCGCAGGCTTCCCTGCTCCACATGCGTGATGGCCGCGGCGCCATTCCGCACGACCGGTTCAACGAGGCGTTCATGATGCACGCCTCAACCTCGCCGCTATACACGATCATCGCCTCGAATGACATCTGTGCGGCGATGATGGACGGTCCCGGCGGAGTCGCACTCACTACGGAATCCATCGAAGAAGCGGTCGCGTTCCGGCAGACCATGGGCCGGGTCAACCGCCAGTTCGCCAAGGATGGCGAGTGGTTCTTCAACACCTGGAACGCCGACCAGGTGAAGGACCAGAAGACCGGGAAAAAGATCCCCTTCCACGAAGCCGCGCCGTCGCAGCTCGCTACCGATCCGGAATGCTGGGTGCTCCACCCCGGCGACAATTGGCACGGGTTCGAGGACCTGGAAGACGGCTACTGCATGCTGGATCCCATCAAGGTGTCGGTCGTGACCCCCGGCGTGAGCAACAAGGGCGGCCTCGACTCGAAGGGCATTCCGGCCACCCTGGTGACCAAATACCTGTCTTCTCGCGGCGTCGAGGTCGAGAAGACCACCGACTTCACCGTGCTCTTCCTGTTCTCGATCGGCATCACCAAGGGCAAGTGGGGAACGCTCCTCAACATCCTGCTTGAGTTCAAACGGGACTACGACCGGAATGCCCCGATCTCCGAGGTGCTGCCGGCACTCGCCAACGACTATCCCGATACCTACTCCACCCTCGGACTGCGTGACGTGTCAGACCAGATGTTCGCCCACTTGAAGAAGTCGAAGCAGACCGAGTGGCTGGCCAAGGCGTTCTCCACCCTGCCCGACGTGGAGATGATACCGTCCGACGCCTACGATCTCCTGGTGCGGGGCCAGATCGAGCACGTCCCGCTCGAGAAGGCCGCGAACCGCGTCGTGGCGACCGCGGTGGCACCGTATCCCCCGGGGATTCCCATGCTGATGGCGGGGGAGTACACCGGCGCCAATGACGGGCCGTACCTGAACTACCTCCGTGCCTTGCAGTCGTGGGACGCCACGTTCCCCGGCTTCGGGCACGATACCCACGGGGCCGAGAACCGGGATGGCACGCTCTGGCTGCAGTGCCTGAAAGGCGCCCGCAAGAAGTGAGTGGCACAGCAGAGGGCCACAAGATGTCGCTCCTCGGAGCGACGATGCTGGTGGCCGGCAACATCATCGGCACAGGGATCTTCCTGCTGCCGGTCACCATGGCCACGGTGGGCAGTGTGTCCGTCTACGGATGGGTCATTGCCACGCTGGGAGCCGGCGCGCTCGGGCTCGTGTTTGCCAAACTGGGCGAGCTCAAGCCGGTGCTGGGCGGTCCTTATGTCTACGCCAAGGATGCGCTCGGTCCCTACATCGGCTTCCAGACCAACGCCGTGTACTGGCTGGCCAATTGGATGGGCAACGTGGCAATCGCGGTCTCCACGACCGGCTATCTCGCGGCGTTCATCCCCTGGATGGGCCATCGTCCGGGAAGTACGGTGGGAACGATTGGGGTGATCTGGCTGCTCACGGTGGTGAACATGATCGGCCCCAAGTTCGTGGGGCGGTTCGAAACCTGGACCTTATCGCTGGCCCTGATCCCGATCCTCGGCATCGCGACGGTCGGGTGGTTCTGGTTCGAACCCTCGTTGTTCAAAGAGGCCTGGAACGTGACGGGCAAGTCCGATTTCCACGCCGCGTCCCGCGCCGCTTCTATCGCGCTCTGGGCATTCATGGGAATCGAGAGTGCCGCCGTCTCGGCGACCAACATAGAGAACCCCCGGCGTAACGTCCCCATCGCGACGCTCGCCGGGCTCGCTCTCTCGGCCGTGGTCTACGTCTCCTGCTCCACGGTCATCATGGGGCTCATCCCCAACGCGGAGCTCCAGCAGTCGCACGCGCCCTTCGCCGAGGCGGGAGCGCGCATCTTCGGCGGGGTCGCTCTGCTCGCGGTGGCCATCTGTGCGGTCGCCAAGACGGCCGGTGCCCTGGGTGGCTGGATGCTGGTGGTGGCCGAGTCGAGCCAGGCTGCGGCGCAGGACGGGATGTTTCCCAGGATCTTCGCCCGCGTGGATCGGCGAGGCGTCCCTGTGCAGGGCCTGATTCTGGTGAGCGTCCTCATGACCGTGGTGGTGCTGCTCACCCTCCAGCCCAACCTGTCGAACCAGTTCGACGCAATCGTCAACCTGGCGGTGATCCTGGTCGTGCTGCCCTACCTCTATTCCGCAGTGGCGCTCTGGCAGGTCTGCTATCAGCAGAAAGTGCCGGCGAAGACGATGCGGGCCGCCATCGTGATCGGTCTGGCCGCCGCGACCTATTGTCTCTGGGCCATCTACGGCGCCGATTCCGAAACCACACGAGGAGCGATGATCCTGGTCCTCGTCACCGTGCCGATCTTCCCGTTCTTCATTCGATCGATGCGTGCTGCCGCTGAACGAAAGGCCGCGGAGCTTGCAAGCTCTGCGGTAGCCCAGTGAACTCCAGTCACCGCAGATGAGTTTGCAAGGAGACCGACCGTGAAACGCCTGCTAATCGCCCTGGCCCTGACCGTCCTGCTTGGCCGCGCGGCCGGGGCCCAGCAACCCGAAAACGTGAAGCAAGACTCAGTCAAGTCGGCGCAGCAGGACACGACCAAGAAGGTGACAACGAAACCACGGGAGAGCATGGACAAGAAAGAGGTGGCGGCTCCCCGGGTGGATAACATCCCGCTCAACCCGGACGCCAAGGGATTCGTGACGCTCCCCGGCACCGGTGGGGCCGAGTTCAGGCTTGGGGGGTACGTTCGTCTCGACATGATCCGGGACCTGGATCCCGCTGGTGCCGCCGACTTGTTCGTGCCCTCAACCATCCCCATCGGGGGTGGAGCCGATACCAAGAACTTCAACCTGCATGTGCGGCAGACCCGAATGAGCTTTGAGCTTCGGCGCCCATCGGCCATGGGGCGGATGCGGGCCTATCTGGAGTTCGATCTCTACGGTCCGGGTACCTCCACCGCGCTGCATCTGCGCCACGCCTACGTCCAGGCTGCAAACCTCCTGGTCGGCCAGACCTACAGTCCGTTCATGGACATCGACGCGTTCCCCAACACGGTGGACTTCGAGGGACCGAATTCCGCCTCCTACATCACCGTGCCGGAGATCCAGTACACCAGGGCGATCAACGACAAGTGGACCTTTCAGATCGCGCTGGCGCAGCCCAGCTCCGACGTAACTCTGCCGGGTGCGGCCGTTCCGGTCAGCCCACTCCCCGATCTCGCGTTTCACCCGCGCTACGAAGCCGACTGGGGCCACGCCCAGCTGGGCGTCGTGCTGCGGGACATCGGATACGATGACGGCAATACCCAGGCTCGCACCTTCGGATTCGGTTTTCAGGGAAGCGCGGTGATTGGCCTCGGGAAAAACACCAGAGACGTATTCCAGCTCGACGGGATGTACGGGCAGGGCATCGGCCGGTACATTAACGACTTGGTGGGGTTTGGCCTCGATGCCGCCCAGGATGGCGCGCGGCGATATCACGGCCTTGCCGGCCTTTGGCGGGTATGTGGGATTCCAGCACTTCTGGAATGACAAGTGGAGCTCGCAGGTGGTGGCGAGCATCCTTCAGGTGGATAACTCTGCTGGGCAAGGTCCCACCGCGTTCCACCAGACCAAGTATCTCTCCGTCAACGCGGTTTACTCACCGACCTCGGTCTTCAGCCTGGGTCTCGAGGTCCTGTACGGCGACAACGAACAGAATGATGGAGCGTCGGATCATGCGACCCGGCTCCAGGCCGGGTTCCAGTTCTACTTCTATGATGGGAGCTGAGAAGGACTGAATGGCTGAGGGAATCAGGTTGCGTCGTGGGTTCGCGGCAACGCTTCTCTGCCTCGTGCTCGGAGCAATACCGGCCGGCGTCCGGGGCCAGCAGAAGGACAGCGTGATCGCCCCATCGGTCAGAGACACGACGTGCGCGGACATTACGGACACCATAGGCGGCACGGACACCACGGACACCACGCGAGGGCCCGAGCGGCAGCCGGTCCGCCGGAGGAACAGCATGGATCACAACGAGATCGCCGCTCCCCGGCTGGATAACATCCCGCTCGAAGGAACCGGAAAGGGATTCATTCCGATTCCGGATACCGCTGCTGATTCTCTGAAAGCTGGAGCTTGCAAGCCGAAGCGGAAGACCACGCCATGAGGCTGCGACACAAGGAACGGGGCCTGTCGCGGTATCCGGCACCACGTGCCGGCCCTCTGGCCCCAAGTCCAGCGAACGGTATGTTCTCCTTTTCCGGTAGTCCCAAGCCGCACCGCCACCTGCTGAGGCGTCCGTGAAGCACTCGCTGCCCAGGATGACGATCCTTCTTTTGGCGCTCGTCCTCTCGGCCTGCAAGAAAGAAGCGCCTGCCGCGGCTCCGCCGCCCGAGGTGACGCTTGCCGACGTCCTCCAGCAGGATGTGCCCATCTATATCGAGGCGGTGGGAGAAACACGCGGCTCGCAGACCGTGGAGATCCGGGCGCGGGTGACCGGATTCCTCGAATCCATGGGCTTCACGGAAGGTGGACAGGTCCGGCGGGGCCAGCTGCTGTATCAGATCGATCCCAAGCCCTTCGAGGCGACGGTGGCGCGGGCCAAGGCCCAGGTCGCGGCGGCCAAGGCCCAGTTCGACAATGCGGAGCTGGAGGAAGCCCGTCTCAAACCACTGGCGGAATCCGACGCGGTGAGCAAGCAGGAATACGACGACGCCTTCGCCAACAAACAGACCGCCGAAGCCAGCCTCGAGGCCGCCCGCGCGGCGGAACTGACCGCCTCTCTCGACCTCGGGTACGCGCACATCACTTCGCCGCTCAACGGCATCGTCGGATTCACCGAGGCCCAGATCGGAGACCTGGTCGGACCCGGAGCCCGGAGCCTGCTCACCACGGTCTCGGAGTCCGACCCGATCTGGGTTCGCTTCGCGATTCCGGAGCGGGAGTACCTGAGGCTGTACCGGCGAACTCTGGCGACGCAAGAAAGAGCTCAGGAATCAGGATCAGGACATCCGGATGTTTTTGGCCGATGGGTCAGAGTATCCCGAGAAGGGAAAACCTCGCGTTGCCGACCGTTCGGTGGATCCCGCGACCGGCACCCTCCAGATCGAAGTCGCCTTCCCCAACCACAACGGTATGCTACGGCCCGGGCAGTTTGCCCGGGTCAAGGTCCGGACCGACGTCAAGAAGGGCGCGCTGCTGGTGCCCCAGCGTGCCGTGCGAGAGCTCCAGGGCAACTATTCGGTGGCCGTCGTGGGCTCCGACGCCAAGGTAGACATGAGGGCCGTGACGCCATCCGATCGCGTGGGCTCGCTGTGGGTGATCGACCAGGGCCTGAAGCCTGGCGAAAAGGTCGTGGTGGAGGGACTGCAGCGGCTCCGGGACAGCATGACCGTGAAGATCAAAGAGGCTGTCCCTGATTCCGGCGCCCAGGAGAAAGCGGCGGAAGGCCTCACCCCCAAGCCGGCGGAGAAGCAGTAAGCCGTGGCGAAGTTCTTCGTCAATCGCCCGATCGTGGCGATGGTGATTTCCATCATCATGATCCTGGTGGGTGTGGTGGCGCTCAGGAAGCTGCCGATCGCCCAGTATCCCGAAATCACCCCACCCGAAATCATGCTGCTGGCGACCTACACCGGCGCCAGCGCGGTCAACGTCGAGCAGACGACTGCCACCCCGATCGAGCAGCAGCTCAACGGGGTGGAACGCTCGATCTATCTCCGGAGCATCAACGCCAACGACGGCACCATGCAGCTTCGGGCGACGTTCGAGGTCGGCACCGACCTCGACATCGCCAACGTGCTGGTACAGAACCGGTTCTCCCAGGCCGAGCCGCTTCTGCCCGAAGACGTAAAACGGTTCGGCGTCACCGTCCGGAAGTCGCTCACCTTTCCGCTGCTGCTCATCTCGCTCACTTCGCCCAACGGTGGCTATAACGGCGATTTCCTGAACAACTATGCCGCCATCAACGTGATCGACGCCCTGGCCCGGGTCCCGGGAGTCGGCCAGGTGCGGCTCATGTCGGGCGGCGAGTACGCCATGCGGATCTGGGTCCGCCCCGATCGCCTGGCGACACTCGGCATCACGGTCAGCGATATCGTCAACGCGGTGAAGCAGCAGAACGTGCTGACCCCCGCGGGTCAGGTAGGAGGCCCGCCCGCCCCTTCGGGCCAGCAATTCACCTACACCGTGCGCGCCGCCGACCGGCTGGCCACGCCCGAGCAGTTCGGCGAGATCGTCGTCCGTACCAACCCCGATGGCTCACAGGTACGCCTGAGTGACGTGGCCCGGCTGGAACTCGGCGCCCAGATCTACAGCAGCCTGGGACGGCTCAACGGCAAGCCGGCCGCGCTGATCGGGCTCTACCAGATTCCCGGCTCCAATGCACTCAGCGTCTCCGAACAGGTGGGCGCCACCCTCGAGACGCTCAAGGCACGTTTTCCCGAGGATGTGGACTACCGCATCTCGCTCGACACCACTCTGCCGATTACCGAAGGCATTACCGAGATCACCCACACGCTGCTCGAGGCTGTGGTGCTGGTCATCCTGGTGGTGTTCCTGTTCCTGCAGAACTGGCGGGCCACCCTGATTCCGCTGCTTACGGTGCCGGTTTCGCTGATCGCGACCTTCGCCGTCTTCCCCCTGCTCGGCTTCTCGGTCAACACCCTGTCGATGCTCGGCCTGGTGCTGGCCATCGGTATCGTGGTGGACGACGCGATCGTGGTGGTCGAAGCGGTGATCCACAACATCGAGCACGGGCTCGCGCCAAAGGAGGCCACCCTCAAGGCGATGCAGGAGGTCTCAGGGCCCGTGATTGCGATTGCCCTGATCCTGACGGCGGTGTTCGTGCCGGTCGCCTTCGTGCCGGGCATCACCGGCTTGCTCTACCAGCAGTTCGCCATCACCATCGCGATCTCGGTGCTGTTCTCGGCCTTCAACGCGCTCACCTTGAGCCCGGCGCTGTCGGCCATGCTGCTGAAGCCGAAGCAACAGGTCGGTGGACCGCTGGGAAAGTTCTTTGCCGCGTTCAACCGGGTCTTCGACCGCATCACCGGGGGATACGTCGGGATGGCCGGTTACCTGGCCCGTAAAGTGGTTCGCAGCGCCATCCTGGTAGGTGTGGTCAGCGCGCTTGCCGCCCTTATCGCCTCTCGCGTGCCTTCGTCCTTCGTTCCCGAGGAGGACCAGGGTTATCTGATGGTCAACGCCCAGTTGCCCGACGCGGCCTCGCTGGAGCGGTCCGACAACGTTGCCAAGAAGATCGAAGGGATTCTCGGCAAGACGCCGGGAGTCGAGAGTTATTCGGCCATCTCCGGGTTTTCCCTGCTCACCAACGCGAACTCCAGCAACATGGCATTCGTGTTCGTCCAGCTCAAACCGTGGCACGAGCGGCACGGCAAGGCAGAAACGGCGAGCGGCATCATCGCGCGGCTCAACCAGGCCTTCGCCACCGAGATTCCAGAGGGGATCACCATCGCCTTCGGTCCGCCCGCTATTCCGGGACTGGGTAACGGCTCCGGCTTCTCGATGATGCTGCAGGACCTGGGCGGCAATACCCCCGAGTACCTCGCCTTACAAACCCAGCGGTTCATTCAGGCCGCCAACCAGCGACCCGAGATCGCCCGCGCCTTCTCGCCGTATGGGGCCAATGTGCCCCAGCTCTTTGCCGATCTGGATCGCGACCGGGTGCTCAAGCTGGGACTCCAGCTCCAGGATGTGAACAACACACTCGGGAGCTTCCTGGGCGGTACCTACGTCAACGACTTCAACCGTTTCGGCCGGGTTTACAAGGTCTACGTGCAGGCCGAAGGAGCCTACCGCACCAAGCCCGACGACATCCGCTTCTTCTACGTTCGCACGCCCGGCGGTGACATGGTGCCGTTGTCGACCCTGGTGGACATGCGGCAGACCAGCGGGCCCGAGTTCACCAACCGGTTCAATCTTTTCCGGGCTGCCGAGGTGACCGGTACCCCGGCCCCCGGATACAGCTCTGGCCAGGCGTTGAAGGCGCTCGAGGAAGTCGCGAAGCAGGTGCTGCCGGCCGACATGGGTTACTCGTGGAATGCGCTCAGCTACCAGGAGAAGGCGGCCGAGGGCAAGGCAGGAGTCATTTTCCTCCTGGCCATCGTGCTGGTGTTCCTCATCCTCGCGGCACAATACGAGAGCTGGTCCCTGCCATTCAGCGTGCTGCTGGGTACGCCATTCGCCGCGTTCGGCGCGTTTCTGGGTCTGTTCATCGCGCGGCAGATCAGCCCGGTCTTTGAAAACAACGTCTTCGCCCAGATCGGACTGGTCACCCTCATCGGTCTGGCGGCCAAGAATGCGATCCTCATCGTGGAATTCGCTCGAGCCGAGCTGCACAAAGGCCGGCCGCTGTTTGAATCGGCGCTCGATGCCGCCAAGCTCCGGTTCCGCCCGATCCTGATGACCGCCTTTGCGTTCATTCTGGGCGTGGTGCCGCTCATGCGGGCAGCGGGCGCCGGTGCCGCCTCGCGCAAGGTGATGGGGACGACCGTCTTCAGCGGCATGCTCGTCGCCACGATCCTCGGCGTCCTGCTGGTGCCCGCCCTCTTCGTTATGGTAGAGCGGTTGACCGGGGGAGAGAAGAAAGCCGAGGCACGAGCCGCGGCAGCAGCAGCGGCGGCCGAGGCCGGTGGGGCTGGCGAACAGGGCGGACACGGCGGCGGGCACTAGTGACCAGGCGCTCCGCAGGAATCGTTCTGGCGGTTGTGGCCGCGCTCTCCTGCAAAGTGGGGCCGGGCTACGAGCGCCCCGAAGTGGCGGTCCCGGAGACCTATCGATTCACCGACACGACGGTCTACTCGCCCGACTCCCTCGCCAAGCTCGACTCGGCCGCGGCCATCATCGCCGACGTCCCCTGGTGGGAGGTCTTCGGAGACGACACGCTGCATGCCCTGATCCTGGAAGGAATCCAGCACAACTACAACCTCGGCATCGCCATCGCCCGGGTAGAGGAAGCGCGGGCGATCACCAAGGTGGCGGGGTCGGCGCTCTGGCCCCAGGTCGCCGCCGAGGGCGGCGCCGATCGATCACAGATCACTCGCCCCGACGCCAATGCCCTCAATCAGTCCCGGATAACCAACCGGTTCTTCCTCGATGGGATTCTTTCCTGGGAGCTCGACCTCTTCGGCCGGGTCCGGCGCCAGAAGGAATCGGCCGAGGCCCAGTTCTTCGCCACCGAGTTCGCCCAGCGCGGCACCATCATCAGCGTGGTCACTGGCATCGCCGACGCGTATTTCACGTTGCGCGGCCTGGATGAGCAGCTGGAGATCGCCCGCAAGACCGTCGCGTCCCGCCAGGAAACGGTCGATCTGTTCAAGCGCCGCGAACTGGGCGGGGTTTCCAACCGAGTCGAAGTGTCGCAAGCCGAGGCGGAGTTGGCCGATGCGATCGCGGTCGAGCTGGACACTGAGCGGCTGATCGCAAACCAGGAAACCGTTGTGAGCCTGCTCCTGGGGCGTGGTCCCAGTCCGATTCCACGGGGGACCACCCTGTCCGAACAGTCGCTGCCGCCCGAAGTGCCCCCCGGCATCCCCTCAAGCTTGCTGGAGCGGCGCCCGGACGTGCGGGAAGCGGAGGAGTTGCTTCGATCGGCCAACGCCGAGATTGGCGTCGCGAAGGCCGACTACTTCCCCCGCATTTCACTCACTGGATTGTTCGGCTGGGTGAGTCCCCAACTGGACAAATTGCTCTCCGAACCACAGACCGTCTGGTCGGTGGGGGGAAGCATCGTGCAGCCGATTTTCACCGGGGGACGCATCAAGGGCAACGTGCAGGCCGCGAAGGCCCGCTGGGTCCAGTCGGCGAACTTCTACCTGGGCACCGTACAGACTGCCTTCGGCGAGGTTTCCGACGCCTTGGCCGGGATCCGCTTTTTCGAGCAGATCAGCGAGCAGCGGGACCTTCAGGTGAAGGCGCTGACCGAAGGTTCGGAGCTTACGCGAGCGCGTTATGTCGCCGGGCGATCGAACTATCTGGAAGTGCTGGATGTCGATCGCCGGCTGTTCACGGCCGAAACCCAGGCCGTCGGGGCGCGGCTCGATCACGCCCGGACCTACATCTCGCTCTATCGAGCCCTGGGCGGGGGATGGCAGGTCCCCGATTCGACCGCCGCGTCCGATTCGACTTCGTCGAAGTAGTCGCTAACGGACTCGGGTTCAAGACTGGAACAACGGAAGGCGTCCTGTGCCGAAAGAACTCGATACTCTGAAGAAGGTGATCCGCGAGGCCCGGAAGTTCGCGAAGAAATTTCGCGTCTCAGACGGGAAGAAATTCCGCCTCGATGACTTTGATCCGGGGGAAACCCTCGGGCTGGGCTCGGAGGACAAACCTCGTGCCAAGGAAGTCCTGGCCACCGGTGTCGCGGCCCTCGCCGAGCTCCAGGAAATGCTCTATGCTCAGGACCGGTGGTCCGTCCTGCTGATCTTCCAGGCCATGGACGCAGCGGGGAAGGACGGCGCGATCAAGCACGTGATGTCAGGGATCAACCCCCAGGGTTGCCAGGTCTTTTCCTTCAAGGCGCCGACGAGCGAAGACCTCGATCACGACTTCATGTGGCGTTGCCTCAAGTGCCTGCCGGAGCGGGGCCGGATTGGCATCTTCAACCGGAGCTATTACGAGGAGACTCTGGTGGTGCGGGTCCATTCCGAGCTGCTGCGAAAATCAAAGGTCCCGCCTGAGCTGATGACCAAGGACATCTGGAAGGAACGCTTTCAGGACATCCGGGCCATCGAGCGCTACCTGAGCCGGAATGGGGTCCTGATCCGGAAATTCTATCTCAACCTGTCGAAGAAGGAACAGAAGCGGCGGTTCCTGGAGCGCTTCGACATTCCGGAGAAGAACTGGAAGGTCTCTCCCAGCGATGTGAAGGAGCGGGGCTACTGGAATGACTACATGAAGGCCTACGAGGACCTGATCCGGGAAACCTCGACGAAGGAAGCGCCCTGGTACGTCATTCCGGCAGACAACAAGTGGTTCACCAGAGTCATGGTGGCGGCCGCGGTGATTGACGGGCTGTCCACGCTCGATCTGGAGTACCCCCAACTCGATGCCGCGCAACTCAAGGAACTTGCAGCGACAAGGGCCGAGCTGGTAGGAAAGGCCTGACGCAGGATCTACGGAGTGAGAATGGGTTAGCCGCAGAAGAACGCGGATAAACGCAGATATTATTTGAGGCGTTTACCCAGGTAGTTCGAGAACTGACCGGCCAACCTCTGCGTTCATCCGCGTTTATCCGCGGCCTGTACGGAAATAAGAAAGCGGGATGTCCACATCGGCATCCCGCTACTCGTATGTGATCAGGCCTTCTTGGCGAGAGCCCCGGCTAGCTTGGATGCCAGGCCTGATTCAGCCGCAGAAGAACGCAGATATTCTGGAGGTGTTCACTTAGGAAGTTCAAGAACTGACAGGCCCAACTTCTGCGTTCATCCGCGTTTATCTGCGGCTTCTGCAGACTTCACGAGAGCGGGATGTCGACATCGGCATCCCGCTACTCGTATGTGATCACGCCTTCTTGGCGAGAGCCCCGGCGAGCTTGGCCGAGGCAAATCCGAACAGTGCCCCCGCAACCATCGAAAGCACGATCAGCAGCAGCGGGTTGGTGTGATAGTCGATGTCGGTCAGCATAGCGATCGCCTTGGCCTGCGCGGTGAGCAGGAAGAAGGCGACGGTCGATGCATAACCGTAGACGCTCGCCGGAATCGAGGATAGCGCCGGGAGGTGAGCCGCCAGGCAGAGCACGAACACGGTGATGGCCACAATCACGGCGATCCCGGCCTCGCTCCCGCCCAGAGGAGACGCGACCACAAGCCACAGGGCAACATAGGCCATCAGGCAGCCGAACGCGTTGCCGATGATCGTTGTCTTGAGCGCCTTCCCGTCACCACCTGAGTGGAAGAAGCAGGCCCAGGCGATGAACGCCGCCCAGACCGCGAGCCCGATGGCCCGCAGCACGAACGTGGCAACTCCGCCCAGCAGCGCGATACTCAAGGACAACGCAACCAGCTGTGACATGGCGATGCTCCTTCCAAGTGAGGCGGCCAGGGGGAGGGCTCCGGGCCAGCCAGGGTGAAGGGGTCCATCACGTCCGGTGTGCCCTTTTACCACCTAAAGTGGAGTCTGTCAAATAATTGCAAATTGAGAATTTGAAATTGGAAATTGGCCGCTCGTCCCGTACGCCTCGTTCGCCCCGACCGCGTTCCCCCCTACCGCCATCCCGCCTTACCGCCCGGATTGACCTAACCCCCACTCCCCGGCTATTTTGGCGGGCTGCCGCCATGAACGATCTTTCGATGTCGCGGAGCCAAATGCTCCTCCTTAGCGGGTCGGCCAACCGCCCTCTCGCGGAGGAGGTTGCGGCACAGCTGGCACAGCCGCTCTGCCAGGTCACCATCAAGCGTTTCGCTGACGGTGAGCTGTTCGTCAAGATCGACGAGAACGTCCGCGGTCGAGACGTCTACATCATTCAGCCGACCAACCCGCCGGCTGAGAACCTGCTCGAGCTGCTGCTCCTCATGGACGCAGCGCGACGGGCCAGTGCCGCCCGGATTACCGCGGTCGTGCCCTACTTCGGGTATGCCCGGCAGGACCGGAAGGATCAGCCCCGGGTCGCGATCAGCGCCAAGCTGATGGCGAACATGGTGTCGGTGGCGGGGGCGGACCGGGTGCTGGCGATGGATTTCCACCAGCATCAAATGCAGGGGTTCTTCGACCTGCCGGTTGACCATCTGTACGCGGCGCCGGTGTTCGTGAACCACTACCGGCAGAAGTCGCTGCGGGACCTGGCGGTGGTCGCGTCAGACGTGGGGGGAGCCAAGATGGCGCGCGGCTTCGCCAAGCGGCTCAACGCGTCACTCGCGATCATCGACAAGCGGCGCCCGTCGGCCAACGTGGCGGAAGTCGTGAATGTGGTGGGAGATGTCGAGGGGAAGGACTGCCTGATTCCCGACGACATGATTGATACCGGTGGCACGATGTCCGAGGCGATCCATGCGCTCAAGCGGTTGGGCGCCCAGGACATCTACTGCTGTGCGACACACGCGCTGCTGTCGGGACCGGCGGTGGAGCGGCTGAAGGACAGCCCGGTAACGGAGATCGCCGTTACCAACACGATCAACCTGCCGCCGGAGCGGCGGTTTTCGAAGCTCAAGATTCTTTCGATCGCCCCGCTCCTGGCCAAGGCGATCGGCTACACTCACAGCGACCAGTCGGTAAGCTCGCTCTTCGACTGACCAGTAACGAAGGATCGGACCATGGCACAGCAGGCGACACTACAGGCGGACACCCGGAAGGATGCCGGCAAGGGCGCGGCTCGCACTCATCGGAAGGGCGGCCGGGTTCCGGCGGTCATCTACGGCCACGACCGCGCCGCGGAGACGCTCACCATCGACAGCGCGGCGTTGAGCCGCCTCCTGTCCACCACCAGCGTCGCCACGACGATCCTGGATGTGACGATTGACGGCCGCGCGCCGGTCAAGGCGCTGATCCGCGAAATCCAGCGCCATCCGCTCCGGGCCACCGACATCCTGCACCTCGACCTCTACGAGGTGAAGGCGGACGAGAAGATCACGGTCGAAGTCCCGATCCATCTGGTCGGCACCGCCGACGGCGTGCGGAATCACGGCGGCGTCATGGACCAGGTGATGCACAAGATCGAGATCCGCGTCTTCCCGGCCGACATCCCCGAGCACGTCGAAGTGGATGTCACCAACGTCGCGATCGGCCACTCGATCTTCGTGCGCGATATCACCGTGCCCAAGGCCGACATCCTGAGCCTGGCCGATCTGCCGATCTGCTCCGTCGTAGCACCGCGTGCCGAGATCGTGGCCACGCCTGAGGTGGTCGCCGAAGCCCCGGCCGAGCCCGAACTGATCCGGAAGGCGAAGGCCGAGGACGAGGAAGGCGAAGAGACCGGCGCCAAGGGCGAAAAGAAGGAGAAGGAGTAAACCCTGCGGGTCATCATGGGCCTGGGGAACCCGGGCCCCGAGTACGAGAACACCCGGCACAATGCCGGGTTTCTTCTGGCGGATCGGTTGGCGGCGCGCTGGCGCTTACCCGCCTTTCGCCGGGTTCCCGCGGCACGCGAAACCCAGGGGAACGTCGAAGGAACCGACGTCAGGCTGATCAAGCCGCAGACCTACATGAACCGGAGCGGGGCCGCCCTGGCCTCGCTCCGTTCGCTATCCGCCTTCGATCCCGCCAGGGAACTGCTGATCGTAGTGGACGACGTGGCCCTCCCGATCGGCCGCTTTCGCCTTCGTCCCGGCGGTTCCGCCGGCGGTCACAACGGCCTCAAGAGCATCGAGGGCGCCATCCGCTCCCAGGAATACCCTCGGCTCCGGATTGGGGTCGGGCCGGTTCCCCCGGAGCAGGAAGGACTGGCGGACTACGTGCTCGACCAGTTCAGTAAGGAAGAGCGCTCCGCCCTGAACGAGCTGCTCGATCCGATGTCCGAGGCGGTGGAGTGTTGGGTGCTGGAGGGCATCGAGCCGGCGATGAATCGGTTTAATAGCCCTAAGCCGTAAGCCGTTAGCGGTTAGCGGTTAGCGGTTAGCCGTCAGCTGTTAGCTGTTAGCGGGTGGTGTTCGGCTGATGGCCGACAATTGAAGCTCCTTGTCTTCAACACGAAGACACGAAGGACACAAAGAACCGCTGTTCAATTAGAAATTTTCAATTTTCAATTTGCAATTAGCCCTTTCCAACCATGCTGCGCCTCGGAATTGTTGGTCTACCCAACGTCGGCAAATCCACCCTCTTCAATGCCCTGACCAGTGCGGGTGCCTTGGTGGCGAACTATCCGTTCGCGACCATTGAACCGAACACCGGGGTCGTCACCGTCCCCGATCCGCGCCTGGATACCCTCGCGGACATCGTGAAGCCGCAGAAGTCGATCCCCGCGGCAGTCGAGTTCCTGGATATCGCCGGACTGGTGAAGGGAGCGAGCCAGGGAGAAGGGCTGGGAAATCAGTTCCTCGCCAACATTCGCGAGGTGGACGCGATCGTCCACGTGATTCGCTGTTTCGACGACCCCGACGTCCAGCACGTGACCGGCAGTGTCGACCCCGTTCGCGACCGGGAGATCATCGGCATCGAGCTTGGTCTCGCCGACCTGGCCGGCGTCGAGAAGCGTCTCGACAAGACCACCCGCACCGCCAAGTCCGGGGACGCCCAGGCGAAACTGGAGGCCCGTCTCCTGCAATCGGTGCAGGCCGTCCTGGCCGAGGGCCGCCCCGCTCGCACCGTGGTCCCCACCGAGGAGGAGGCCCCGACCTATCGGTCGTTCAATCTCCTCACCTCGAAGCCGGTGCTCTACGCCGCCAACGTGCTCGAGCATGAGATCGCGACCGGCAACCGCCACGTCGAAGCCCTCCAGGCGGCCATCAAGAAAGACGGCGAAGAGGCCGATCTCGTGGTCTTCTCCGGCAAGGTCGAAGCGGAGCTCAGCGAGCTTCCCCCCGCCGATCGCGCCGAATTCCTCTCCTCACTCGGCGTCACCGAGTCGGGCCTGGATCGTCTCGCCAAGGCCGCTTACCACCTGCTTGGCCTGCAGAGCTATTTCACCGCCGGAGAGAAGGAAGTGCGGGCCTGGACCATCCACCGCGGCGACAAGGCGCCTCAGGCGGCGGGTGTAATCCACTCCGATTTCGAGAAGGGCTTCATCCGCGCCGAAACCGTCGCCTACGACGTTTTCGTGCGCGTTGGTGGATGGAAGCCTGCTCGGGAGCAGGGCCTCGCCCGCGCCGAGGGTCGGGAGTATGTAGTCCAGGACGGCGATGTGGTGCTGTTCCGCTTCTCCAGCTGAGGTCGCCCCTCAGGCCGCCTTGTCGTCCGCCTGCAGTATCCCGAAGGTGTTCCCCTCCGGATCCGTGCAGTAGGCCAGCCAACCGATCCCCGGGACCGCCATCTTGGGTACGACGACCTTTCCACCCGCCCTTTCTACCCGCTTCGCGAAGTCGTCGCACGAGGGCACATCCACGGTGTTCACCGGGCCCTGCCCCGGGTGCGCCCGCGGATGGATGCCTCCATCAATTCCCGGAGTGTTCTCGCCGGTCAGCACCATCCAGTAGGGCATCGGCCCATCCCATTTCTGGAAGGTCCATCCGAACACGCCTTTGTAGAAACCGATGGCCCGCTCCGGATTGTCGGCCGGAATCTCGAAGTGAATGGGACGCGGCATGAGCTGCTCCTCTCGACGGGTTGGAGGCTGTGACGATCAGGCTCTCTGCGCGGCGGGCCGGCCAAATTTCTGGGTGGCGTATCCCACGATGAGTCCCACAATCGAGCCGGGAATCATGATCTCCCAGAAGTAGCGCTTGCCGGTGTTGGGATCGGTCCCCAGGGCGAAGGGGAGTGCGAGGAGCGCACCGATACCCAAGCCGATGAGGAGAGCAAGCGGGAGCGAATGAAGCTTCCGGGCGATCCATCCGATCAGCAGTCCCGCCACCAGTCCTTTCCCCATGGACCCGATCACGATCCCCACGATCTGGGGAGCCACCTCGGGCGCCGAGACCAAGGCCGTTAGCCCGTCGAGTGCACCCAAAACGCCTCCCAGGACCAGACCCAGCACCGGCTTGTTCATCGGGATTCTCCTTGTGGTTGGCCAAGCTTTACCAGCCGCACTCTTCTATTACCCGTCCGTGCCCAATCCTTTAAAACGGTCCGCCCGTCCGCCCTGTCCGACTCTCTCACATTCCCCTCGTCACCAGGAACAAGATCCTCATGGCCAAGTAGGCCAGCACCAGCAGGATCGGCGTCTGGTACTTGGCGATGAGGCGCCGCCCCTTCTCCAGCAGCGGCTCCTTATAGGCATCGACTGGTTGTGCGTCGAGGTACCGGGCTACATCGTCGGCCAAGGCCTGAGCGGAGGGGTACCGATCGCCGGGGATCGGGGCCATCGCCTTCCGCCAGATCGCCTGCAAAGGCCGAAGCGGCGCCGGCAGTCCTGCCAGCTGTCCCTCCGATCCAGTGACGAGAAGCCGGAGCACTGCGCCGAGGCTGTAAACATCACTCCGGGCATCGACCTGCTCGACGTCTCCCCTCGCCTGCTCCGGCGACATGAATCCCGGCGTGCCCAGGATCGTGCCCGGAGCCGTATTCGTCGCATCAACCTCGTCCGTCCTGTCCGCCTCGTCCGCCCTGTCCGCCCTGTCCGCCCTGTCCGTCTTGTCCGCCCTGTCCGCACATTTCCGTCCGCCTTCCCGCCTGCCCGCCCTCCCGCCCCTTCCCCCACCTTCGCAATCCCCCAATCCAGCACCAACACCTCCCCAAACGCCCCCACCATGATGTTCCCCGGCTTTAAATCCCGATGCATCACCCCCTGGGCATGGGCAAAGCCTATCGCCTCGCAGATTCGGAGAAACAGCCGGAGCAGATCGGTGAGCAGCTGCGGCACGGGCGTAGTGATCGAGCCGGACGCCGCGGACCAGCTTCATCACATAGTAGACCCGCCCATCGGGAAGTCGTCCGACATCGTGAACCGGCACGATGCCAGGATGCTCCAGTCGGGCCAGAATGCGGGCCTCGCGCCGGAGTCGTTGGGCAGTGTCCGGAGTGGAGGTGGCCGCGCGAAGCACCTTGAGCGCCACCTCTCGCTCCAGCTCGCGATCGCGGGCCAGATACACCGTCCCCATGCCGCCCTGTCCCAGCGCGCCAACAATCTCATAGCGGTTGCCGGTCAGCTCCGGCCACTCGGCCACATCGCGCAGGCGTTCCAGCGCCGCGTCGGAGATCCGGGTCATGGCGATGCGATCCCGAAGAGCTCGCGGGCCTCCGACTGGTACTCCTCCTCACTGCCGCACAACGAGGCCAGACGCTCCAGCGCCAGCCTTCGGAACTCTCTGCGGGCAAACGCGAGGTAGTTGGTCACCTGCGTCACGGGGAGCTTGAATTCTTCGGCGAGGTCACGATAACTCGGCCGCTCGGCGCCTTCGACCGCCAGCAGGTCGGCCCGCTCGAATACCGAGAACTGCACTTCCTTTCCTGCCGCGGCGCACTCGGCACGCAAGGCATCCACCGCAAGAATGAACAGACTGCGAATCCACTCCCGGTGAAAAGTCTGGTCCGGATCGGGGTCCGGATTGCCGTTCGCGAGGAGATCCGCTTCGATCTCTCCGACGTCAATCGGGAGGAAGACGATGCCGCCACCTCGCTTCTCCCGACCGGCGTCTCGCTGTTCATTGCTGAGGAACCGATCCAGACAGGCTCGAAGAAAGGTGCGGAAGCGTGCACGCCCCGGATCGTATCCCTCGAAGAAATTTCCGCCCAAGGCGCGCAGAAAGAACTCCTGGGTCAGGTCCTGCGCATCGTCCCGTGAGGCATTCCACCGCAAGCGGATATGGCAGTACACCGGGCGCCAGTAGGCTGCGGCCAGCGATTCCCACGCCCGCTCCCGTTTCTCCCGGTCCTCGCTCCTGAGCTCAACGAGTACCGAATCGCGAGTCAGCGGGAAGCCGTGAGGCTGGTCGGTGGAGGCCGGATCGTTACTCATGGGTTCGGGGCAAAACATACCGCGTATATTCCCACTTCACACTCTCGCGGCCTTGGAGCGATGATGAATCCGGAGTCGAGTACCCTGGAACGTTTCCGCACCGGCTCCGCGTTGGAACGCGGACCGGAAATCGAAGCGCTGAGCCGGCCCTTCCGCGCCGCATTGGACGAGATCGGCCGGGTCATCGTTGGACAGCAGGTGCTGCTCGAGCGGCTCATGATCGGGATCCTGGCCGACGGCCATCTTCTCCTTGAGGGTCTTCCGGGGCTGGCCAAGACTCTGGCGGCCCGTTCCCTCGCGGCCACGATCCGCAGCGAATCCCGCCGGGTCCAGTTCACACCGGACCTCTTGCCGGCCGACCTCATCGGCACGCTGGTCTACAATCAGAAGTCGGGCGACTTCACGGTCCAGAGGGGCCCGGTATTCACCAACGTCCTCCTCGCCGATGAGGTGAATCGTGCGCCCGCCAAGGTGCAGAGTGCCTTGCTCGAAGCGATGCAGGAACGGCAGGTGACGATCGGTGGAGAGTCCTATCCTCTCCCCGAGCTCTTCGTGGTCCTCGCGACTCAGAACCCGTTGGAGCACGAGGGCACTTATCCCCTGCCCGAGGCGCAGGTGGACCGGTTCCTCTTCAAGTTGCTCGTGGGATACCCCAGTCGGACCGAGGAGCGGGGCATTCTCGATCGGATGACCGATGGGCCGCGAGCCAACTGCGAACGCGGTCCTCGATCCCGCGCGCGTCCTCGCCGCCCGCGTAGAAGTAAGGGCCATGCACGTGGACGAGCGAATCAAGGAGTACGTGCTCGATTTGATGGCCGCGACCCGGGCACCCGCCTCGATAGGGCTCAAGGATCTGGAGACGCTGGTGCAATTTGGCGCCTCGCCCCGGGCAGGGATTCACCTGCTCAAGGCGGCCAAGGCACACGCTTTTCTCGCGGGCCGAGCCTATGTGCTGCCTGAGGATGTGAAGCAGATGACCCATGACACCCTCAGGCACCGGCTCATTCCCACCTACCGGGCCGAAGCCGAAGGTGTTTCAACCGACCAGATCCTGGATCGGATTCTCGAAGCGGTGCCGGTCCGGTGATCCCCGCCGAACTCGTTCGCGTCGTACGCCAGCTGGAGATCACGACTCGCGGTCTGGTCCGGAGTCTCGCCGCCGGCGACTATGCGAGCGTGTTCCGCGGACGCGGGGTCGAGTTCGCCGAAGTGCGAGAGTACATGGCGGGAGACGACATTCGCACCATCGACTGGAACGTCACGGCGCGACTCGGCGTCCCCTATGTGAAGCGGTTTCGTGAGGAGCGACAGCTCACCGTGCTCCTGGTGATCGATGTGAGTGCGTCGGGCCACTTCGGCTCCGCCCTGCGCACCAAGCGGGATCTCGCCGCCGAGCTCGCCGCGGTGCTGGCGCTGGCCGGGACGCGGCATCGTGACCGGGTCGGTGCCGTGCTGTATACCGATCGCGTCGAGTGGTTCGCACCGCCCCGAAGCGGACGGCGCCATGCCCTGACGATCGTGGACCGGGTCCTCGGCGTCGAGCCGGCCGGCCGCGGCACCAACCTGCCCCTCGCGCTCGACTATCTCGAACCCCTGCTCCGCCGCCGCGCTGCTGTCGTCGTGATTTCCGATTTCATGGATCGGGAACAATGGGGCGCCATGGAACGACTCGCCCCGCGGCACGATGTCGTGGCGATCCAGCTTAGTGACCCGCGGGAACGGGCAATGCCTTCTATCGGTCTCGCTACTTTGTGGGACCCCGAGACCGGGGACTGGAGAACCGTGGATCTCTCCCTCGAGGCAACGCACCGTCAACTCCACGATCAATGGGTCGAGTTCGAGGCGAGCCTCGCACGCCGCTGCCATGCTAACCGGATCGACCTGCTGCGGCTTTCCACCGATCAACCCTATTCCGAACCGCTGGCCGCCTTCTTCGGCCGCCGGAACCGTCGCACGGCCTGAACATGTTGCGCGTGGTGCTGATCGCGGGGATTCTTGTCGGATATTCCGCCGGGACGGCTCAGGCTCAAGCGCTGACCGTGAGCATCAGGCCGGGCAGAGTGCTTCTCGGCGATCCCGTGATAGCGGACGTCACCGCCCGCCTCGATCCCGGACAAGAGTTGGTTGACCGGGTTCCCCGCCCACTGATTCCCCCACCCGACGGCGTGCAGTACTTGGGAGGAGACTCCCTGCGCGCCGATCGCGAGGGAACCTTTCACGGCACGGTGCGCTTCGCGTTCTACCGACTCGGCAACCAGCCGGTGCCGACCTTGGCACTGTTGTACCGTCCGAAGAGCGACCAACCCATCGATACCCTGGTCCACCAGCCAGTCTCGATCACCGTTTCCGGTTTGGCGCCGGCAGGAAGCCCCCAGCTCAAGGACATTCGCCCGTTGGCTGACATCGGACCGCCACGCTGGGCGCCGCTGGTCGTTCTTCTGCTGGTGGTTCTGGCTGGTGTGCTGGTGATCGCGCGGACTGTGTCGTCGGGAACGAACAGCACCTGGAACGACCGTCACCGCAGTCCCGGCACGAGCGCCCTTCAACAAGGCCTTGGCGGAACTGGATCGGCTGGAGGCACAAGCGCGAGCCAGCGCAGATGGGGTACCTGAGCTGTACTCCAGCGTACGGGATATTCTCCGCGCGGCACTGGTAGACGCCGGCATGGTTGACTCGGCCAGTCTCACCACGCCCGAGTTGAGCGAGGTTCTCCCCCGGACAGCGGCAGCATCAGAAGGCGCCGCACGGATGATCCAGCTCCTCACGGCGGGTGATCTGGTCCGGTTCGCCGCCGTTCGGCCCGACCGCGACGCCGCCATGGATCATCTCGCTGCAGCTCGCCGGCTCCTCTCGGAATGGAACCAATCGGCCCGGTTCGAGGTGGCGGATGCGATTCGCTGACCCGCTGCTCCTCCTGGCCTTGGTGGCGCCATGCCTCTGGCTCTGGCAGTCCTGGCGCGCAGGACGAAGGCTTCCGCGTGCGTCGGCTCGCCTTCCCTGCCTTGCGATTTCTCCCGCCGCAATCGAAATCGGCGCGCGTCCAGTGGCGCCGGCTGCCAGCCGTGTTGCTGGCGAGCGGTCTCGTCCTCTTGATCGTGGCGCTGGCGCGTCCCCAGGTGGCCGGCAAGGCCGAACCCACTCGCCTCAAGTCGCGCAACATCATCGTGGCGCTCGACATCTCGAGCAGCATGAAGGCGACGGACTTTAAGCCGGGCAACCGCCTCGCCGTGGCGCGTGAAACGGTTCGTGAGTTCGTGCGTCGCCGCCAGGGAGATCTCGTCGGCCTCGTGATCTTCGCAGGCCGGGCCTACCTGCAGGCTCCGCTCACAACCGACGTCGCCGTGCTGGACCGGTTGATCGAACAGGTGCAGATCGGCTTGCTGCCCGACGGCACCGCAATCGGGACCGCTCTCGCGCCTGAGTCTCAACCAGCTCAAGAATCTGCCGGCGGGCGCCTGCACCATTGTGCTCATTACCGACGGCGCCAACAACACCGGCGAGCCGAGTCCGCCGATGGCAGCCGAAGCGGCTCGGGCTCTGGGGATCCGGGTGCACGCGATCGGCCTCAGCTCGAGCGACACCTCGCAGACCTGGCTGAACGGGGTCTGGAGTGTGCGCACTCTTTCTCCCCGCCTCGAAGGACGGGACGAAGCGGCGCTCAAGTCCCTGGCGGCGCGAACCGGAGGTCAGTACTACCGCGCCAGCGATCCCGAAGGCCTCAACCGGATCATGGCCGAGATAGATCCGCTGGAACGGATCGAGGTCGAGGTGAATGAGACCAGGCGGTACCACGAGCTGTTCCCCTGGATGCTCTTCGTGGGGCTCGTCCTCACCTGCTCCGGCGCATGCGCTGGAGAACACCTGGCTCCGGCGGCTGCCATGATTTTCGCGCACCCGCTGTTCTTGCTGGTCGCCCTGGCCGCGCCGCTGGTGCTTCGTCCTGGAGCGTCGGGGATCTCGCGCCCGGCGCCAGGCCCTCGCCGACTTCGCCGCACCGGAGCTCGTGGCCCGCACCTCCTCGGTCCCCACGATTCCCGGAGAGAGGCTGCGGCCCTGGCTTCGAGGCCTCGGCGTTCTGGCACTGGCGCTGGCGCTCGCGCGACCCCAGTGGGGACGACACCCGGCGCCGCTCGCGCGAACCGGCCGCGACATCATCGTCGCCCTCGACCTCTCCCGCTCGATGAAAGCGGAAGATGTGGGAGAGACCCGCCTCGAGCGCGCCAAGCAACTCGCCTGGCAGCTCGCCGCGGTGTCCCCCGGCGACCGGATCGGTCTCGTGGTCTTCGGTGGCGCCGGATTCCTCCAGCTCCCGCCCACGACCGATTTCGGAACCTTCCAGCTCTTCCTCGAGCGCTGCGTCGCCCGATCAGATCGGCGACCCCGCCACCGATCTCTCGGCGCCGATCAAGGTCGCCCTGCATACGCTCAGTCGTGAGGGTACACCGTCAGGCTCACGCGCCATGGTCCTACTATCGGACGGTGAAAACTCCGAGCCGCTCGCTCCCGCGATCTTCGATTCCCTGCGGGCAGCGCGGGTTCCAGTCTTTGCGGTCGGTGTGGGCACGGCCGACGGGGCCCGCATGCCATCTGATTCAGGATCGGAGGTAGGCCCCTGGTTCCTGGATCACATCGGCCGGCAGGTCGTCACCCACCTCAACGAGGACGATCTCAAAGCGATCGCGATGGCGAGCGACGGTGGCTACGCGCGGTGGGACGACTCGCAGGCACTGCAGCGGGTCTCCACCGCTCTCGCATCGCTCCAGTCCCGCATGCTGGGTGAGCAACAGGCCACCGAACCGACCGAGCGCTATCAATGGCCCCTCGCGATCGCCGTCCTGCTGCTGAGTCTCGATCTGCTGCTTGGTCTGCCGGGCAAGGCGGGCCGGCAGATTCCCGCGCTCCTCGCCAAGGCGGCTGGAATTGTGCTGCTCGCAGGCACGACGACTTGTGGCAAGGGTCGCCAGGATCTGATCGCCGGCCGACAGCTCTACGAGGCAGGCAAGTTCGACGAGGCGTATCAAGCCTTCTCCCGCGCCGCGGCACAGGACGGCAATCCAGCCGTGCGCTACAACTCGGGCAATGCCCAGTACCGCATGCGGCACTACCTCGACGCCACCAAGATCCTGGCAGTCCGCGCAAGGCGAATCCGCCCGCCTCAAGGAGTGGACCTGGTTCAACCTCGGCAACGCATTCCTGCGCGCCGACGAGGACGCAGAGGGCCAGGGCGATCATCTGCGTCGCTCGATTGCGGCATATGAGGAAGCACTGCGGCTCGATCCGGGAGACCAGGAAGCCAAGTGGAATCTCGAGCTGGCACTCCGGCGCCGCGGCGACACCGACGGCCCGGGCTCTCGGGGAACCGGCCGTGGCATGGCGGGCCGGGGACAGATGCGCGAGGAAGGCTACGAGGGAGCGCGGGAATCAGCGGTTGGAGCGATGGCCGGTGGCGGCCAGGGAGAGGGCGAGGGCGAATCGGCTCCGGAGCTGGACTCCGAGCGCGCCCGCCGCCTTCTGGAAAGCATTGAGCGGGAACAACTTGCCAGTCACGAAGGACGCCCTGCCCAGAGCGGTCCGACCGGCGGTCGGGATTGGTAATAGGAATCCGAGCCGCTTAAGTTTCGGCAGCAAACACACTCTTTCTCGGAGTTCTGACTTCATGTCGAACCCATACCAGGGAACCGGCCAGCCCTCGCTCGCTCAGGCAGTCGTTGGAGGCCGAGCGAATCACCGCGTTCCTCCGCAAAGTCTACGGGTGGATGTTCGTCGGTCTCGCCGTCACGGCAGTCGTCGCCTTCTACGTGGCGAGTTCTCCGGTCATTCTGCAGGCGGTCTTCGGCAACCCAATTCTGCGTCTGGGGCCTGTTACTCGGCACCCTGGGCATGGTCTGGTACCTCTCCGCCCGCATATCGGAGATCGAGCCGACCACGGCAGCGGTGCTGTTCGTCGTCTACGCCGGCCTGATGGGCGTGCTGCTCTCCGCGATCTTCGTGGTCTACACCGGATCATCGATCGCGACGGCGTTCCTTACCGCCGCCGCGATGTTCGGAGCGCTCGCCCTCTACGGGACGATGACCAGTCGCAGCCTCGCCGGCGTGGGGCAGTTCGCCTTCATGGGGTTGATCGGAGTCGTCATCGCGTCGATCGTCGGCATCTTCTGGCAGAACGACATGTTCCAGTTCATCCTGTCGGTGTGCGGTGTGGTGGTCTTCACCGGGCTCACGATGTGGGACGCGCAGCGGCTCAAGGCGATGGCACTCCAGGTCGAGGGTCCTCAGGTCGGGTCCTACGCGATCGTCGGCGCGCTGGCGCTGTACCTCGACTTCATCAACCTGTTCCTCTTCATCCTCCGGCTGTTTGGCGGAGACGGTAAACAGCGTGAGAGGTGAGAAGGTGAGAGTGAGAGTGAGAAGTGAGAAGGAACAGCGGGAGAAGTAAGAGGTGAGACGTGAGACGGGTCCCGGAACAATCGACCCTCCGTGACCGTGAGGCCAGGGAGGGTCGCTTAACGCATTTCCTTCTCACTTCTTACTTCTCACTTCTTACTTCTCACTTCTTACTTCTCACTTCTCACTTCTCACCTCTCACCTCTCACGTTTTTCAGCCGTCCCCTTCCCCTAAGTCCTTACCCCCACTACTATTCCGCCGCTCGCAAATCATCCTCCCCGGACCCCACACCAGGGCCGGGGCTCATCGACCAAAGGAAGGTGTCATGACCCGTCAGTACGAGGCGGTCTATATCTTCGATAGTGCTCTCGAAGAAGCCGCCATCAACGAGCGACTCGCTCGATTCCACGCCCTCATCCAGAAGCCAGGCGCCGAGGCTCCCCAGGTGAATCACTGGGGGAAGCGCACCTTGGCCTACCCCATCAAGAAGCACGACACGGGGTACTACGTCGTAGCCAAGTTCGACACCACCGGCGATGCCCTGCCGGAGTTCGAGCGCGCGGTCAAGCTGGAGGAAGGCGTCCTCCGCTTCCTGGTGGTGGTGAGCGAGGGTGAGCAGCCGGTGCCGGTTGGCGCTGCGAAGGCAGATGAGGAGGACGATGAATGAGACGCCCCCAGAAGACCTGCGCCATCTGCGAAGCCGGCGTGCGGGTGGTGGACTACAAGGACGAGCGGACCTTGACCCGGTTCCTGACTGAGCGGGGCAAGATTCTGCCCAGCCGGCTTTCCGGCACCTGTGCCCGGCATCAGCGGCAGCTCAGCACAGCAATCAAGCGCGCGCGGGAGCTGGCCCTGCTGCCCTACATCAAGGGCTACGTAGGCTGACAGCTACTGTGGCTGGTACCGTTGGGCGGCCCCGTACCTCGTGGGCTGGGGCGGCAGTGCTCTTTGGCTATCTGGTGTTGTTCCCGCCCATTCTCGTGCTCGGGCCCCTCGCCGCGTTGTTGGCTGCGTCGCGACCCGATTCGCGCCGGGAATGGATCTGGCTCGCGGTCACGGTCAGCGCCATCGCGGTCTTCGCTGCCGGGGCCTCGGGGATCGCCAGCACGATGCTGATCGGCTGGGGACTGATGGCGGCGGGGGCCTTCGCCCTGCTCATGCTGACTCGTGACCGGCACATGATCACGGGGGCGCTGGGTGCCTGTGGTCTTGCCACGGCCGCAGCGACGGCTTGGGCCTGGATCCTGGGGACCCAGTGGAAGGATGTGACCCTCGCCGTTGCCCACGACGGTTGGGAGCGCTGCCGGGAGTTGCTGGATTCGGGACTGTTCTCTCCCGAGCGCGCAGCCGGCGTGCAGGTGTACATCAATGCGATGGCGGATGGCATCGGCGCCTCGGCCAATGCTGTTCCCCGGGCTCCTTATCGCCAGCGCCATCCCCGGGATGGCACTCGCGTGGAGCTGGTACCACCGGATCGCGGCCAAGCCGTATGGCCACCGGGCTGGACCCTTCGCCGAGTTTCGCTTCAGCGACGATTTGGTCTGGGGTGTGGTGCTGTGCCTGGCGCTGCTGGTGCTCCCGCTGCCGAACGCGGCACATGTCTTCGGAGCCAATCTGGCGCTGATTGTAGGCTGTTTGTATGTCACTCGAGGCGCCGCGGTAGCCTGGTCGGCGATCGGCTCATCGGGAAGCGGTGTGCTCGTCGCGTTGTGCCTTGGTGCGTGTCTTCATTTTCCCGGTCGCCCTGAGTGGCTTGTTCCTCTTCGGGCTGTCCGACACCTGGATTGATTTTCGCCGGCGGTTCACTCCGGCCGCCTCAGGAGGGTAGTGTCATGGAAGTGATTCTGCGTGAAGATGTGAAGTCTCTCGGCCGGGCCGGCGAGCTGGTGAAGGTGAAGGCCGGTTATGCCCGGAATTTCCTGCTTCCCCAGGGCCTGGCCTATGAGGCGAGCGAGGGCAACCGCAAGCGCATCGCGGCCGAATCGAAGGCCCGTGACGCGCGCCGTGTGGCCGAGCGTGGCGAGGCCGAGGCGTTCGCCAGCCGGCTGGCCGGGGCCAAGGTGGTACTGACCCGCAAAGCCGGTGAGGAAGGGCGACTCTTCGGATCGATCACCGCCCAGGACATCGCCGACGCGCTCGCGACCCAGGGTCTTACCGTGGACCGCCGGAAGATCGAGCTGACCCAGCCGATCAAGACAGTCGGCGCTCACGTCGCCCCCGTCCGGCTCCACGCCGACGTGCACGCCGAGGTTCACGTCTCCGTCGAGGCTGAGTGAATCCAGCCCGATGAGCGTCGGGATCGCATACGTTGACGGTCCGAGGCTGTCACGCTCGCTGCTGGCAGCCTCCGACTGGGTCACCGCCGGACGGGACGAGATCAACCGGATCAACGTCTTTCCGGTCCCCGACGGTGACACCGGCACCAATTTCAGCCTGACCCTCCGCTCAGTCTCCGATGCCCTGCGGGCCTTGGGCGACTCACCCCTCGACAATACCGCTCGGACCGCTGCTCGCGGCGCCGTCCTCGGCGCCCGCGGGAACTCAGGGATGATGCTGGCGCACTTTCTTCTGGGCTTCGCAGAGGCGCTGGAAGGAAGAGAGAAAGGCACCGCGAAGGACATCGCCCGCGCCATCCGCCAGGGCGCCGACCGGCTCTACTCCTCTCTCGACGACCCCCGGGAAGGCACCATCATCACCGTCGCTCGGGAGGCCGCCCTCGCCGCCGAGCGCGCGGCCGTCGACTCTCCCGACATCAGCGTGTTCATGAGCCGGCTCCTCGCCGAAGGCGAAGTCGCACTCGCCCGCACCCCCGAGTTGATGGCGGTGCTCAAGGAAGCCGGTGTGGTGGATGCCGGCGGCAAGGGCTTCGTGCGGATGATCGAAGGAGTTGTTCGACTGATCGAGGGCGATCCCATCCTTCCGGCGACGGCCACCACTGGTGAATTCTCATCCATTCCCGCAGCGGAGTTTGATGTCGCCGCCGAGCGGGACTTCCAGTTTTGCACCGAGGCGATGGTCCGGGGCGAACAGCTTCCGTCGGCCAACGAGGTACGCTCCGTCCTGCGTGAGTTCGGCGGCAGCGTGCAGGTCGTGGTGGTGGGAGACATCCTCAAGCTTCATGTGCACACTGACACGCCGGATGCCGTCTTTACCTGTGCAGCCCGCTGGGGAACGGTCTCCGCGAGCAAGGCGGAAGACATGCGCGTGCAGCATCGGAAGCTTGCGCATCCCGAGCGGCGCCCGGTAGCGATCGTGGCCGACAGCTCCTCCGATTTGCCCGATGCCGTGCTGGACCGGCATCATATCGCGCTGGTGCCACTGCAGGTGATGTTCGGCGATACGACGTACCGCGATCGGGTGGAACTGAAGCCTGAAGCGTTTTACGCCACGATGCGGCGCTCGCGAGCGCACCCGACCACCTCGCAGCCGACACCGGCCGAGTTCGTGCGGGTCCTACGGGACGCTCGGTCGGAAGCCGACGAAGTCGTAGCGGTACTGGTTGCCTCCCGGTTGTCGGGCACGTTTCAGGCTGGGATGATGGCAGCGCGTGCCGCGAACATAGATGGGGTAGAATTCGTTGATAGTGCATCGGCCTCGCTCGGGCTCGGACTCCTGGCCCTGCGAGGCGCGGAACTCGCGGAGTCGGGGTGGTCGGCCAGAGACATTGCGGAAGAGCTGCGGCGGGTACGGCGCCAGTCGGGCGCGCTGGTGACGGTGGATCGGTTCGACAATCTGTTGCGTTCGGGTCGGGTGACTCGCGGGAAAGCCTGGCTCGCCGGGCTCCTGGACGTGAAGCCGATCCTCGGCCTGGATGATCTCGGGTCCATCATTCCCGTGGACCGGGTGCGGGGGCGGGACAATGTGGTACCCCGCGTCCTGAGTCTGCTGGAACGACGCCTCACTCCGCGGCCCAAAGCGGTACGCTTCGGGATCGTTCATGCGGAGGCCCCGGAGCCCGCCGAGCGAATGCGGCGAGCCATCGTTGCCGCGTACCAGCCCCGGGATTGTTTCGTGACGCTGGCCACCGGGGTCCTGGGTGCCCATGTTGGATTCGGGGCATGGGCGGTGTTCTATCAGGTAGAAGACGGGGTGCGCGAGCATCCCACGGGCGCGGCCGCATGAAGAGTCCCACCGGGGCGCGGCCGCCCGAAGCGCTGCGAACCGCCATCGAGGCGATCGCGGACTTGAAGGGACGGGACTTGCTGGTGCTGGATTTACGCGGTCTTAACGATGCGACGGACTATTTTGTGGTAGCGTCCGGTACGTCCGATGCGCACGTGAGAGGCCTGGCCAACTCGGTGATGGACAAGTTGCATCACCAGGGACAACGGGCCCACCATGTTGAGGGACTGACCGTCGGACGGTGGGTGCTGTTGGACTATGTGGACTTTGTGGTCCACCTGTTTCACCCAGAGTCACGAGCGTTTTATCAGCTCGAGCGGCTCTGGACCGATGCTCCGGAATTGAGCATCGGTCACTGACAAGGTTGGGTATGCTCATGATTCGACGCCTGGCGTTCGGGCTGGCCCTGCTGGCAGCAACACCGGCCTTGCTCCCTGCGCAGTACTTCGGGCAGAACAAGGTCCAGTACCGTTCGTTTGATTTTCGCATCCTCCGGACCGAGCACTTCGACATCCACTACTACCCGGATGCCAGGGAAGCGGCGCTGGATGCTGCCCGCATGGCGGAGCGGTCGTACGGCCGTCTGTCTCGCCTGCTCAAGCACGAATACAAGGAACGGAAGCCGATCATCCTCTACGCTTCGCACTCCGACTTCCAGCAGACCAATGCGCTGGGGGGCGAGTCGCCCAGCGAAGGCACCGGCGGCGTCACCGATTTCCTGAAGCAGCGGATAATTCTCCCCTTCACGGGCTCCTACGATGAGCTGGAGCACGTGCTGCAGCACGAGATGGTTCATCAGTTCCAATACGACATCTGGAGTCGGGGTCGGGCGGGCGCGGGCCTGCAGCAGGTGATCGCGATCAATCCGCCCCTCTGGTTCGTCGAGGGCATGGCCGAGTACCTGTCGGTGGAGACCAGTGACAAGGGCGATCCCGCCGGCGCCGTGGACGCGAGCACCGCCATGTGGCTGCGGGACGCGGTGCGCAACGGGAAGATGCCCACCATCGATCAGCTGGAGAATGATCCGCGGATTTTCCCCTATCGCTTCGGTCAGGCTCTGATGGCCTTCATCGGTGCGCGGTGGGGAGACGAGGCGATCGGTGCGATCCTGCAGGGAACTCTGGCGGGCGGTGGCGGTCTCGAAGGATCGCTCAAACGCACCATCGGCGTTGACTACGCGAAGCTCACTGACCTCTGGCACGACGCGGTGCAGAAGCGCTACCTGCCCGAGGTGGCGACGCGCGACGCTCCGCGTGCCGTGGCGGAAGAGATCCTGAGCCAGAAGAAGTCCAAGGGCACCTACCACCTGGCCCCTGCCCTCTCTCCGGACGGGACCAAGGTCGCGTACTTCAGCGAGGGCGACTTCTTCTTTGTTGACCTCTATCTCGCCGACGCCCACACCGGCAAGGTCGAGAAGAAGCTGCTCAAGTCGACCTACAGCACCAACTACGAGACCTTCCGGTTCATCAATTCGACGGCCTCCTGGTCCGCCGACGGGACCCAGCTTGCGATCGCGGCCAAGAAGGGGGAGCGGGATGATATCGTCATCATCGATCCCAAGCGAAACAAGGAGATCCGCCGGATCAAGCTGAAGCTCAGTGGTGCCCTGACTCCGAGCTGGAGTCCGGACGGCACCAAGCTGGTATTCACCGGGCTTGACGGAGGCATTTCCGACCTTTTCATCGTGGACGCCGACGGGGACAACCTCCAGCGACTGACCAACGACAAGAACGCCGACTTCCACCCGGTCTGGTCTCCCGACGGGAAAACCATCGCGTTCGCGACCGATCGCGGGCCCGACACCGACTTCAAAACCCTGAAGATCGGGAACCTGAAGATCGCGCTGTACCATCTGGATACCGACTCGATCGAGGTCCTCCCCGAGATGGAGTGGGGAACCAATCGGAGCCCCCAGTGGGCGCCGGATGGCCAGTCGATCGCGTTTGTCTCCGACCGCGACGGGGTCAGCAACATCTACCTGTTCGACTTCACCGACCGGCAGCTCTACCAGCTGACCCATTTGTTCACCGGCGCGCAGGGCATTACCACGTTTTCGCCGGTCATCAGCTGGGCCCAGAAGGCGGATCGGTTCGCCTCGGTGATCTACAACAAGGGCGACTTCGACGTTTACGCAGTGGACAACATCCGCTCGTTCAAGCGCGATCCCTGGAAGCCGCCTACTGAAACGCCCACGCCGCCAACTGCCGAGCCGCCTCAGCCGCTCATCGCCCAGCGGGTGGACTCGGTCACCAGGCCGGTCGGCGAGATAAACGACACCCTCACGGACTCGACCAAGCTGGGCAACCGGCCCCCAATCGAGGACACCGGTTCGCTCTACCGCACGCCTCAGGGCTTCCGGGAGGCCGATTCCGAGCCGGCCGGTCGCGACTCGTCCCACACCGAGCCGATCTCGATCAGTGCCCTGATGGATTCCGTGGCGCTGAACCTGCCGGATACAGCCGAGTTCTCCGACCAGAAGTACAAGGTCAAGTTCCAGCCGGACTACGTGGCCCGGCCGACGATCGGCTACACCCGGGACAACTTCGGCCGCGGGTTCTATGGAGGTAGTGCCATCCAGCTCAGCGACATGCTGGGTAACCACAACCTCCTGTTCTCGCTCTTCATCAACGGCCGGATCACTGAAGCGCAGGTCGGTGCCTCGTACTTCAACCTGAGCAACCGGCTCAACTGGGGCGTCGGCCTGAGCCAGGAGCCGTACTACTTCATCGAACCCAGCATCGTGGTCCCGGCCCAGGACGGCTCGAACGACCAACGTGCTGGTGACCAACATCCAACGCATTGTCTATCGATCGGCGCAGTTCGGCTCGTACTACCCGATCGACCGGTTCCGCCGTCTCGAAGGCAACATGGCCGTCGTGAACGTCGATACGCATATCCAGACGGTCTTCGAGCAATTCGATCCGGTTAGCGGGATCCTGACTCAGGACCCGGTCACCCGGGAGCGGAGCGGCGGCAACTCCACCTTCCTCGAGCCGTCGGTGGCGTACGTCTTCGACAACTCGCTGCCGGGATACGTCGCTCCTTTCTATGGCAAGCGGTTGCGGTTGAGCGTCTCTCAGGCGGTCGGGGGCTGGCAGTACACCTCCTTGCTGGCCGACTATCGCCGCTACGATCACCTCCTGGGTCCGTTCACTCTGGCCACCCGCGCTGCTGGGCTACGGCCGCTACGGACCGGACTAACGACCGATTCCTGCTCTTCCTGGGAAGCACCGACCTGGTCAGAGGTAACACTTCGGGCTCGTACTACAGCCACGAATGCCGCTCCGCAAACTTTACCTGCGTGCAGCTCGAGCGGCTGCTGGGTACCCGGATCGCGGTCGGTAATGCCGAGCTCCGTTTCCCCCTGTTGTACGGTGGCCTGGCCTTCCTGCCCTCGGGTTTCCCGCCCATCGAGGGCGCCCTGTTCTATGACGTGGGCGTGGCGTGGGACGACGCCAGCACCGTCAAGTGGCACCGCGATTCGGGCGATGATCCCTTGAACGTGCGGACGCCGAGCCAGACCTTCGGCGCCGGAGCGCGGATGAACCTGTTCAGACATCATGATCCTGCGGGTCGACTACTCGATTCCGCAGGAGCGGTCGGCATTCAAGGGCTACTGGACCCTGAGCCTGGGTCCGGCCTTCTAGGAGGGGCGGGACGGCGGTACGATGGAGCGGCGGTAGGGAGCGGCCAAGCTTAGTTAGTCCTACTGTCGAGCTGTCGTACCGTCGGCCCGCCCTTCTTCCGCACTCCCACCGTCTCGGCCGTCCCACCTATCTTTCATTGTGAACGGCCGTCCTTACCTCGCCGCTGCGGGGCTCGTCGTCGGTGCGCTCGCGTGCCAGACTCCCCCGCCCTCTTTGGCTCACGGTCTCTCCGCTGCCAGTGCTTCACCACCCTCAACACTGCTTCGGATTCCCTCGGCGGGGGGTCAGGCACAGCTGTACCGCCCGCCCGCGTCTCGATCCGGCCAAGTGGAAGTCCGCAGGGGCCGCTGCCAGGCAGTCGCGCCGGGTCGTCGGTGCGGACCTGGACCAGGGACTGATCTACCTGCTGGGAGCCAAGGCCGAGGTCGTCACCCTCGACCTGCAGACCGGCAGGGTGCGGCAGCAGGTGATCGACGGAGTTCGTGATGCCGCCATCGGGCCGGACGGGACCCTCTATACCGTCGACGACAGCAACGCGGTGACCCAGTTGGTGCGCCGTAACCCGGTCCGCTTTCAGAGCCGGCTGCCCAGCCGGCCCGCGCGACCTGTTCGGCACCAAGGATGCCCAACTGCTCGCCATCACGCCGCGGCAGCGGCAACCAGCTGAACGTGCTGAGCAGCGACCAGCCTCCTACCGAGGTTCCGATTCCCTCGGGCGACGCGGCGGCAACCCTCTGGGGAGACATGGTGGCTGTTGCGGCTGACACGGCGGTCGTGCTGGTCGATCCGCGAGAGCAGAACAAGCTGGAGAGCATTCCGATCTCGGAGCACGCTCGAGCCGTTGCCTTCTCGCCTTCGGGGCACCGCCTGTACGTGGCGAGGCGGGAAGGATCCGTTCTGGTATTCAATCGGTTCACCAACGAGCAAGTCGGGGAGATTACCCTTCCCGGACCGGCCCGTGCGCTGCGGATGGGACCCTTCGGGCGGTGGCTTCTGATCAATCCACCCTCCGCGGACTCGCTCTGGCTGGTGGATCTGTCGAGCAACAAGTTCGTGGCGGGATTCGAGACCGAATGGAGCAGCGATCTTCCCACCGTCACCAATCAGCAGCTCCTGCTGCTCAAGTCGGGGGGAGACGTCGTGGCGATTGACCTCACCCAGTCGAAGATGACCGTCACCGGGCGGGTAAAGGGCGGCGCCAAGGACTACTGGATCACGCTTCCCTGGTCTCCTGAGACCGGTACCGCGAGCCCGACTCCTGAGATTCCTGAGTCAACGGTCGTGGCGGAAGACAGCGTGTCGAGTACCGAGGTCTTCCTCCAGGTGAGCAGCTCGCAGAACAAGGCTTGGGCGAGTGAGCTGGCCTCGCAGTTGAGCAGCGCGGGACTTCCGGCCCGGGTCATCGACCCGCGCGCCGGAGAAGAAGGCTTTCGCGTGGTCCTTGGTCCCTATCCGACGCGGGAAGTCGCCGAATCAGCCGGCCGCCGTTTGGGTCGTCCTTTCTTCATCTATCAACCCGATCGCACAGGACGCCAGCCCATGAAGCTCACCAAGCTCGAGCTCTCCGGCTTCAAATCCTTCGCCGATACCGTCACGCTCAATTTCGGCGAGGGAGTCACAGCGATCGTAGGTCCCAACGGATGCGGCAAGTCGAACGTATCCGACGCCGTTCGCTGGGTGCTGGGCGAGCAATCGGCCCGGTTGCTGCGCGGCGGGCAAGATGGAGGACGTGATCTTCCAGGGCGCGGCGGGCCGCCGGCCAGTCAACGTCACGGAGGTATCGCTCTTCCTCGACAACACCGAGGGAGACCTGCCGATCGCGTATCGCGAGGTCCAGATAACCCGGCGCCTCTCCCGGTCCGGACAGAGCGACTATCTGCTGAACGGTGCCTTGGTCCGGCTGCGCGACATCCAGGACCTGCTCCGGGGAACCGGCCTGGGCAGCGACGCAGGTGTCGTCATCGAAGCCAAGATGATCGAGCTGCTGCTCTCCGATCGCGCCGAGGAGCGCCGCTCGCTGTTCGAAGAGGCAGCCGGGATCGGTCTCTACCGCGATCGCAGGCAGACCACCGAGCGTCGTCTCGAAGAGACCGGCGGCGACCTGCAGCGGGTGGAGGACCTCATCGCCGAGGTCCAGAGCCAGATCCGGAGCCTCGCCCGGCAGCGGGGAAAGGCCGAGACGCTACGTCGAAGCTGAGCGAAGAGAAGTTCTCGGTGCAGCTGACCCTGGCTCGCCGCCTGCTGGAGCGCCTCGCCGGACAGATTGCGACCAGCGAAGAGCGTCATGGTGAGCTGACCCAGGAGCTGCCCGAGGCTCGTGACCTCATGGGAGACGGTCGCGAAGCAGAGTTCGTGAGGAATGCGCCCGCACTCGCGCATCGGCCGAAGTGCAGCGCACCGAGATCGCTCGCCGGCTGGGAGACGTTCGGCTCGAACTGGGCCGCCTGGATGGAGACCTGGCGCTCGCAGCTGAGCGTCTCGCCAACGCCGCGGCCCGCCGGCTTCGCGCCACCGACGAACGGGGTCAGATGGAAACCCGCCGCCAGCAGGCCGCAGCGGGACCACGACGCGGCCGATGCAGAACGGCAGACCGCCCAGACTCGAGCGGGAGCGTATCGCGCCGACCTGGCGGCCGAGCCCAGACCGAGCAAGAGGTCCGGTTGCAACTGGGCGATCAGCGTCAAGCAGTCCGCCAGCTGGAGGAGGATCTCCAGCGTCGCGCGCAGATCCTGAGCTCTCTGGAGGGTGAGCGGGCCTCGCTGGAGACCGATCTCTCCTCGCTGCGGGAGCAGGCCTCAGTCGGTGGCCGGGACGGCGTCAGGATCTGCAGGCCGAAGCTGGAGGTCGCCGAACGCCGCACGGGCCGAGGCCGTCAGCCGAATGCCGAACGGCTCAGTCGGCCGAAGCCAAGCGGACCGCCGCCGAAGCCGAGCGGGGCCGCCACCTGGTCGCCGAAACCCGGCGTCGTGAAGCGCTGGAGCGTGCCGATCGCCGGATGCCGCGGAGGAGACCCTGGCGCAGCTCACCGCCCGGCGTCAGGCGCTGGAGGAGCTGGAGCGCGATCGAGTGGGACTGGCCCCGGGCGCCGCGGCTCTCCTGGCCGCTCGCAGTCGCGCTTCGGTGGCGCAGTGCTGGGACCGTTGAGTGACTTCCTCCGCACCGGCCGGGAGGACGCCGAAGTGGCCGAGCGGCTGCTGGGCGAATGGGTGCACGCGGTGCTGGTAAGCGACAGCACTGCGCTGGAGGCGATTCAGGACTGGCACGCGAGCGAGCAGCCCGGCATGATCGCGCTGCTGCCCCTCGATTCGGGCCCGACCGGCACGGAAGGCGGACGATCCGCTCGCAAGGCCGTCTGGTCGCCGAAGGGTCCGGCCGCGGCGTGGGTGCGCGCACTGCTCGCCGGCTCGCAGGTGCTCGCGGGCGGCGGGCGCGTGCTTCGCCGGCCCAACGGAGCCATCCTGCTTCCCGGCGCACCGGCTCCTTCCGGTCCGCTGCGTCGCCGGGCCGAGCTGGAGAGCCTGAGCCACGATGTTCCAGCGCAGCCCAGGCAGCGCTGGACGCGGGCCGACATCGCCCTGGTCGGAGACGGTTCGTCGTCTGGCCGAGGTCGAGGTGGCCCTGGAGAGCGCGTCGCAGGCCGCCGATCACGCGCGCGACGCGGAGCGAGTGGCGGTGGCGCCGCGGAGAAGATGCGGTTCGCGATGCGGCTTCGTCAACCGCTCGCGACCTCGGCGAGGCCGAGACGCAGCTCACCTCGCTTCAGGAACGGATCGAGCGCTCCGAGCGGCGGCTGGTCGGAAATCGACGTCGCGCTCACCGAAGGCGAGCTGGCCCGGGCCCGGATCGAAGAAAGCCTGGGACAGTCCCGGCCCGGCTCGCCGACCTGGAAGAGCAGCAGGAAGCGGCGCGCGACGCCCGGGTCCACTGCCAGGTCCAGGAGGCGCAGGTCGTGGCCCGGCTCGAGGCCGCGCAAGGATACCTCGAACGTGCCCTTCGCACCGGTGAGGAGGCCGAGCCGTGAGCTTCCGCGGCACTGGCCAGCGAGCTGACTCGGCTGACCGACGACACCACCGGCCTGGCCCAACAGCAGGCTCAGTGGCTGGAAGCACGGGCCGAGCGGAAGGTGGCGGTGCTGGAGCTCGAGGCAGCCGCGGCCGACGCGGATCAAGCCGCATCGGACGCCGAACAGGCGCTGGAAGAAGCCGAGAATGGCTCTGCACGCGATGCGCACCCGGCTGGATGATCTCACCGAGGAAGCCCACCGGATCGATCTGGAGATGACCGAAGCCACCGCCCGGCGGCGCGGCATCGTCGAGCGGGTCGAGGCCGAATGGCGGAAGCCGATCGATACCCTGTTGGCCGAAGCCCCCATGCTCGATCTCGACATCGACACCCTGGAGAACGAAGTCGGCCCGGATCGTCTCCGGCCTGGAGACCATCGGTCCGGTCAACGCGCTGGCGGTCGAGGAACACGCCGAAGAAAGCAAGCGGCTCGACTTCCTCACCGCCCAGCGGGACGACCTCGTCGCGGCGCGGCAATCGCTGCAACAGGCCATCCGGGAAATCGACGGCACCGCGCGGGCCATGTTCCTGGAGACCTTCACCGCGATTCGAACCAGCTTCCTCCACGTCTTCCAGACCCTGTTCGGCGGCGGCGAGTGCGATCTCCGGCTGGCCAATCCGGACGATCCGCTCGAGAGCGAGATCGACATCCACGCGGCCCCCCGCGGCAAGCGCACCCAGCGCATTCACCTGCTCTCCACCGGTGAGCGGACCCTGGTGGCGGTCTCCCTGCTCTTCAGCATCTATCTGACCAAGCCGAGCCCGTTCTGCCTGATGGACGAAGTGGATGCGCCGCTCGACGACGCCAACGTGGGCCGGTTCACCCGCCTGCTCGACGAGTTCAAGCAGTCGACCCAGTTCCTGGTGATCACCCACAATCCGCGCACCATGCAGTCGGCCGAAGCGGTCTACGGCGTGACGATGCAGGAGCCCGGCGTCTCGACCATCGTCGGCGTGCGGCTCGCGGAACGGCAGGCGGTGTAGATGCTCATCGTCATGCGGCACGGCGCCACCGACGAGGAGGTGCGCCGGGTCTGCGACGTGATCGTTGAGATGGGCTATCAGGCCCGTCCGATGCCGGGGCGGCAGCGCACCACGGTGGGCCTGGTTGGCAACGACGGACGGGTGGATGGCTCCCGCATCGAGGCGCTCTGCCGGCGTTCAGGAAGTCATCCACGTCTCCAAGCCCTACAAGCAGGTGTCCCGCGAGTGGAAGGCCGGAATCCACCATCGTGACGCTGCCCGGTGGACTCACGATCGGCGGCGAAGATGTCGTGGTCATGGCCGGGCCCTGCTCGGTCGAAAGCGAGCGGCAGATCCTTGCCGCCGCCGAGGCGGTGCGCGAGGCCGGTGCCACGGTACTGCGGGCTGGAGCGTTCAAGCCACGCAGTTCGCCCTACTCGTTTCAGGGACTGGGAGTCGAGGGACTCCATCTGCTGCGGCTGGCGAGAGCGGAGACCGGACTGCTGATCGTCACCGAGGCGATGGATCCGGAGGGCGCCGACCAGGTGGCCGAGGTCGCCGACATCATCCAGATCGGCGCGCGCAACATGCAGAACTATTCGCTGCTCAAGCGGGCCGGCAGGCTCCGGAAGCCGTCCTGCTCAAGCGAGGCCTCTCGGCCACCATCCAGGAGCTGCTGCTCTCGGCCGAATACATCCTGGCCGAAGGCAATCCGCAAGTCATTCTCTGCGAGCGTGGCGTGCGCGGTTTCGATCCCGCCACCCGCAACCTGTTCGACCTGTCGGCAATCCCGGTGGTGCACGGGCTCTCGCACCTGCCGATCGTCGCCGATCCGAGCCACGGGACCGGTCACCGGGAAATGGTGATTCCGATGGCGCGCGCCGCCGTGGCCGCCGGCGCGGATGGACTGCTGGTTGAAGTGCATCCCAATCCGGACCGGGCCCTTTCCGACGGCGCCCAGAGTCTGTATCCGGAGCAGTTCGCCCGCCTGATGAAAGAGACGCGGATCATCGCCGAGGCGATCGGGCGTCGGGTGGCAGTGGCAGCGGGAGTGAGAACGTGACGGCAGAGCGATCGGGTCGAACAGGCGGGCGGGCGGTCGAGTTCTTCACCGTCCTGACCGTCCTGACCGCTTTGTCCGTCCTGTCCGTCTCGTCCGCCAGACCGCCGCAGCCCAAGTAAGCTCCGACACCATCATCGCCCGCGCCGCGGCGCCTATCAGCAGCTCAGCTCGTTCCAGGCGGACTTCCGGCAGATCATCGCCGACTCAATGATCGGCACCTTCGAGAGCAAGGGGCGGCTGGCTCAGGCCGGGACCGCCTCCCTCGCGATGCGCTTCACCGATCCCAACGGCGAGGCGATCGTGATGGACGGCGAATACATCTGGATCTATACCCCGAGCACGACGCCGGGCCAGGTCGTTCGCACACCGATTCCCAAGGACGCGACCTACGGTCCCAATGTTCTGGCCTGGCTCCTCACCAATGCGACCGAGCGCTATCAGAGCCGGTACGTGAGCGAGGACGCCGTGGGAGGCCGCGGAGCGCCGATGTAGTCGAACTGACTCCGCTGACCCATCGCTCCCGTTCCGGACCGCGATGCTGTGGATCGATCAGTCCGACAACCTGCCGCGGAGGCTGGAAATCCAGGAGAAGACCGGTACCAACCGGACCCTGGTGCTGAGCGGAGTGGATGATCAACCGGCGTCCACCGCCAGAACTCCTTCACCTTCAATGTGCCATCCGGGGTCCGGGTCATCGACCAGTAGACGTCGGCGCCGTTCAATAGCGCTTCCATTTTCGTGGCCTGGGACTCTGCCAGCCCTCCCTCTCCCGGCCAGAGCCAGCGCGGCCCGCGCTAACTCGGCATAGACCGACGATCCTCACCCTGCAGCGCCTCGAGATGGGCGCGAACTGTCGCCAGGTCGCCCACGCCGGATCGGTCCGGTGAGCGCCGCCACGGGACTGAATTCCGCGAGGTTGTCCACGGCGCCCTTGAGCAGCGGCAGATAGATCTTTCTCGCGACCTCGGGTGACACCTCCCGCCTCGCGCGCCACCCGTTCCGCGATCGACCCCGAGCACGGTGGTGTAATTGGCGACCAGACTGCCGCCGCATGGTAGCGGGGCTTGGCCGACGCCTCGATCCTGATCGGGATCATCTTCAGGCTCCGCGCCAGGCGTTCGGCCTGCTGCAGCGCCGGTTCGTCGCCTTCGATCATGGCATAGACACCCTGCAGGCGCTCGACCGCGGTGGCCGGATCGGCGAGAGTCTGCAGCGGATGCATCGAACCCAACCCGGCTCTGGTCTCTCTGAGCGGCGCCAGGGCAATCGATGATCCAGCAGGCCCGGAGATGTGGAGCACCGCCTGTTCCCGCGTGACCGCTCCTGCCTCCGTCAATTGACGCGCCACCGCGGTGACCGCGTCGTCCGGCGTCGCGATGATCACCACCTCGGCGCCGTCGGTCACGGCGGCGATATCCCCGGTCTGCAGCAGCAGCGAGGCCGCCAGCCGGACGCTCGCTCCGCGCGAAGAGTGCCGCGGAGTAGCCTCGCCGCTGCAACGCCAAGCCCAAGGCCCTGCCCCATTCGTCCCGCACCAATGATTGCAATTCTCGGTCTAGCCACCCAACCCCTCCTTGATCAGCAGGACGCCCATGACACAGAATGTCGCGGCAAAGAACCAGAAGAGTTTCTGAGGACTCAGGGTGCGGTTGAAGTCGCACCCCCAGCGGAACACCGGTCACCGCCCCGATCGCCAGGGGGAGGGCCATTCGCGCATCAACGAATCCCACCATCCAGGGTGACACCGGCGGACCCGCCCCACCGGTCATGTAGCCGATGCTCCCCGCAAGCGTGGTGAGACAGACACCAGCCAGTGCCGTTGGAGCCACCGCCTGTACCGGCATGCGTCCAACGTACAGCAGCACCGGAACTGCGATGAGGCCTCCTCCGATGCCGAGCAGACTGCTCATCCCGCCGCCGAAGAAGCCGGCGAGTCCCAGCCAGGCCGAAGAGTGCGGCGGCTGCTCGTGGTGCACCGGATGCGGAATCATGGCGCGCCTCGCCATGTCCGCCGCCGATACCAGAAGGAACACCCCGAAGGCCGCGCGGATCCAATGTACCTCATGGACCTTGGTCAGAAGTCGCGCGACGACGAAGGCGGAAAGGATTCCGGGAACCGCGTAGGCGACAGCCGCCCTCCACGCAACCGCCTTCGCTCTTGAATAGTGCCAGGTGCCGAAAGTCGATGTCACGAACGCAACGCCCAGACTCGTGGCATGAGCCACCACGGTCTGGGCGGAGACGGTCACCGGTGCCGACCGGTAAACCACATACATGAAGGGGACCATCACGACACCACCGCCGATTCCGGCCAGTGCGGAGAGGATACCGACCGCGATCCCGGTCCCGAGGGCCGCGGCGATCTGCGTAGCCTCTCCGATCGGTCAGTTCCTCCCGGCCGAGCCGGCCTGCGACATTGCCAGACCCATGAGATCCTTTGGAGTCTGAGCCTTCCGAAGCAGGTCAAGGGCGTCTTGCATCTGCTTGTCGTCCTGAGCCCGGCGGCGGAACTCGGCCGAGCGCCCGAAGACATACCGGGACACTTCGTATCCCAGCTGCTCGTCGATCAGGATCCGACGCCCCGTTGAAGGTCGTCGTCGGTCAGCTTGGCGCCCTGGGCACGAAGTCGGGTCAGCACTTCGGACCGCATCGCCGGCGTGACCTTGAAGTCTTCGCTGGTGATGGTCTTCTGGTTCTTGAGCGCGAGGGCGTAGGAGGTCAGCGCGTCCCGGTATTCCGGGAACTTGGGACCGAGCGCCGTGGCGAACGCCTTCTCCGGGGCCGTCAGCGAATCCTGGCGGATCACGATGTCGGGAACGATACCGCCTCCACCGCGCACCGTCCTGCCGCCGTCGGTGTGGAAGCTCGGCCGCTCGGTGGTGTCGGCTGCGGCGCTGTCCGGTGTGCCGTCGGCCTCGTTCTGGGCCTGCTGGAACTGGTCCTCTTCGTTCTTCGCGATCCGCTGGATGGTGCGGCCGCTCGGGGTGTACCAGCGCCCGGTGGTGAGCTTGAGTGCGGTGTTGTCGGAGAAGGGGAAAGAGTCTGGACCAGACCCTTACCGAAGGTCGGTACACCCACCACCACGGCGCGATCGTGGTCCTGCAGCGCGCCGGAGATGATCTCGGCGGCGCTCGCGGTTCCTTCGTTCACCAGCGTCACGATCGGCAGATTGGGCCACTCCTGCTTCAGCTCGTCGGCGAAGTGCTTGGTCGAGCCCTTGGCCCGGCCCCGGGTCGAGACGATCTCCTGGGTCGGATCGAGGAAGAGATCGGCCACCCGAACGCCCTGATCGAGCAGGCCTCCCGGATTGCCCCGCAGGTCGAGAATCAGCGACTTCATGCCCTTGCCGAGCATCGCAGTGATTTCGGAACGCAGCTCGTTGGTGGAGGTCTCCGCCACCGGATTCAGCGAGATGTAGCCGACACCGCCGGGGAACATCGTTCCCGGCGGGACCGAGCGGACGTGGATCTGGGCCCGGGTCAGGTTGTAAACCATGAGGGTGCGCCGATTCCGGCCCGGCGGATCTTCAGCTCGACGTCGCTGCCCGGCTGGCCGCGGAGAGCCTTGACCGCCTGATCGTTGTTCCAGCCCTCGGTGGACTTGCCGTCGACCGCGATGATCTGGTCACCGGTCTCGATCCCGGCCCGCTCAGCCGGAGTCTCGGGCAGCGGCGCCACCACCGTGATCCAGCCGTCGCGCACGTCGATCTGGATGCCCAGGCCGCCGTAGTTGCCGGTCGTGGTCTCGGTCAGGGCCTTGTAGTCGTCGCCCTCCAGCAGAACCGAGTAGGGATCGTGCAGCTCCTCGAGCAGGCCGTTGGTGGCCTTGTCGTACAGCTCTCCCTGTCCGATCGAATCGACGTAGTAGGCGCTGACGTAGGACAGCACGTCGTCGAACAGCCGGGCGCGCTGGTACACGTTGCCGTCACTGGCGATGCCCTGCTGCATCAGCCAGCCGCCGGTGAAGAACGATGTCACCGCCACCAGGACAATCAGGACCCAACGCTGCCGCATAATCGCCTCCATACTTGCCCGGTACGGCGCACGCTGCGCCGCCTCGGATCATGAACGTGTAAATTAACGCGACCGGGGCTTGGCCGCCGCCCGAGCCTGTACCACTTCATCCCAGGCCGGGGCAAGACCTGTTCCGGTGACTGTCGCACCGTCGAGGTGCACTATGCCCTTACCACTCGCCCGGTGAAAGGTTTCGGCCACCCGCTGGTGAAATCCATCGTCCTCCCGCTCGATCCGGTCGAGACTGCCGCACCGGCCCTTTGAATGCGGGCAGAGCCCGGTGCGCGGTGGAACGTCGAGCACCAGCGTGAGATCGGGCTGCAGCCCGCCGGTGGCGGCAGGTTGGCACTCCGCACCAGCGATTCGATCGAGGCCCGCGCCCGCCGATCTGATAGGCGACGGTGGAGAGCTCGAATCGATCCGCGATCACGACGTTTCCGGCCCGCTCGAGCGCGGGACGGATCACCCTGGCCACCAGATCGGCGCGCGCGGCGAGGAAGAGTACAGCTCCGCAATCGGGGCCAGCTGTGCTCTGCCGGATCGAGCAGATACCCGGCGGATCGCCTCGGCGATCGGGTTCCGCCCGGTTCCCGCACCAGCAGCGGTTCCGTCCCCTCCTGCCGCGAGTCGGGCCGCCAGCCCCGCGACCAGGGTGGACTTCCCGGCCCCCTCTGGTCCCTCCACCGCCAGGAAGAACCCGCGACTCATCCCAGGGTGATGATGCTGCTCGTGGCACCCTTCTCGATGCCCTGGCCAATCAGCTGATTCACCTTGATCATCAGCTTGTCGAAGTTGGCGCGCGCCACGGCGTAGGCCTGCCCGATGACACTCACCTCCAGATCCCGCACCGCCTTTTCGTAAGTCTCCGCCGTGGCCTGATCGGGCATCTGTCCCTGGGCGACGAGATCATCCACCTGCCTGGCCAGGGTCTGGATCGTGTCGAGCTTGGCAACCGTCTCCTTGTCCTCGCGCAGACTGGCTTCGGCCCGCCGCAGCGCCTTGCATTCCGGGGTCTGCCCGATCAGGCGCCCCAGTTCCTCTGCCTTTTCCCAGATCACGCCGGTTCGCTCCTTCGCGCCAGCAGGTATCGGGCCCGGCCGAAGAGGTCATCGTGCACACTGATCGTCCACCCAGCCGGCCGTCGGCCGCGAGACCGGCGACTGCGGGCGCCCGCGAGCAGTCCACCTCCAGTCGCCAGCCATCCGCCGTGCGCACGACATCCCGCGCCTGCACCAGCAGCCGGCGAGTCGTGGCGCAGACCATCCGCACCGCTCGCCAGCGCCGCCGCCGGCTCCCAGTCCCGCACCGAGGCGATCGAGCGCTGCGTACTCCCCTGCGTCAGGTAGGGTGGATTGGAGACCACCGCATCCAGCGTCCCCCGGCAGCGGCGACAGAGTCGCCTTCCACGAGCGTCGACCGGCGAGGCCCAGGCGGTCTCGATTCTCCGCCGCCAGCGCCAGCGCCTCCCGCGAGCGATCCACCCCGATGACCTGACGAACCCGCCTTCATCGGCCAGGCTGAGCGCAATGCAGCCGCTCCCGGTCCCGAGATCCGCAACGAGGCCGTCCGGATACCCGCGCGCAGCACCAGATCGACCAGCCCCTCGGTCTCGGGCCGGGGAATCAGTGCGCGGCGGTCGGACAGCGAGGGTCAGACGGCGGAAGCCTGCTGATCCCCGTCACGTACGCGAGCGGCTCCCCTGCGGCGAGGCGCTCGACGGCGGCCTCGTAGCGGCCGCGCACGATTGATCGACTGGGTCGTCCCGCAGCGGTCACCTCGGCGCGATGGCCCCGCCGGTCGGCCCAGAGCCGGCGGCCTCGCGGCGCGGCTCGGCGACGCCGGCCGCGTGCAGCCGGAGCACCGCGTGCCTCACGCAAGGCGTCGCAGCGGCGGACCGCGTCTCAGGCACCCGGCATCTCCTGCTGGCTGGCCATCCGCAGCGCGCTCACCAGCTCGTCGAGCTCGCCATCCATGACTTCCGCCAGGTTGTGCACCGAGAGATTGATCCGGTGATCGGTGACCCGGCTCTGGGGAAAGTTGTAGGTCCGGATCTTGGCCGAGCGGTCGCCGGTGCCCACCATCGCCCGGCGCTCGCGCGAGCGGGCCGACTCCTGCTCCGCGATCATCCGGTCGAGCAGCCGGGCCCGCAGCACTTCCATCGCCTTGAGCTTGTTCTGGAGCTGGGACTTCTGGTCCTGCTGGGAGACCACGAGCCCGGTCGGCAGGTGGGTGATGCGGACCGCGCTGTCGGTGGTGTTGACGCTCTGGCCGCCGGGGCCGCGACGAGCGGAAGACATCGATCTTGAGATCGTTGGGCTGGATCACCACGTCCACCTCCTCCGCCTCCGGCAGGACCGCGACGGTCGCCGCCGAGGTGTGGATCCGTCCCTGCGTCTCGGTGGCCGGCACCCGCTGGACCCGGTGCACCCCCGACTCGCGCCGCAGGAGGCCGTAGGCCTCGGTGCCCCGCACCGCGACGATCGCTTCCTTCAGTCCCCCAGCGGATCGCCTCACTGAGCGAAATCGGCTCCACCGTCGAGTCCGCTTCCGCTCGGCGAAACGCCGGATCATCCGGAACAGCTCCGCGGCGAAGAGCGCCGCTTCGTCTCCCCGGTGCCGGCCCGGATCTCGACGATGGCGTCGCGATCGTCGATGCGGATCGCGCGGCAGGAGCAGGTCGTGCAGCTCCGCCTCGAGTCGCCTTGACCTGCGGGGTCAAGCCGGGTCACCTCGGCCCGGCGCGAGCGCAACAAGCTCGGGATCGGCCTCGAGTGCCATCTCCCGAGCCTGGGCCAGTTCACTCTCGAGCCCGCGCGAGCCGTTCGGCGGGCCGGACGATGGGGGCCAGCCGGAGTGTGTTCGCGACCCAGGGACTTGAGCCTGGCCGGGTCGCTTGCCGTCGAGGGGTCGGCCAGTGCCTTGGCGACCTCCTCCGCCCGGGCGAGCGCCTGGCGGAGTCGGGCGTCCATGCGCTCAGCTCTGCGGGTTTCCGCGGCTGGCTTTTCGCCCTGGTACTTGCGGCGGAAGCGGTCGACCCGGCCGGCGGTGTCCATCAGGCGCTGCTTGCCGGTGAAGTACGGGTGGCACTGGGCGCAGACCTCGACGTGCACGTTCGTCGACGTGGAACGGGTATCGAACTGGTTGCCGCAGGCGCACTGCACGGTGATCTTGTGATACATCGGATGAATATTCGGCCTTCACGTGTACCGCTCCTTGATCGGGCGAATTCCTGCTCCGCCCCTTGGGCGGAAAGCCTTTCAATTTAGCGGGTTAGGCCACTCTGCCGCAACTCCGGCCCTGATGACCGCCGGAGGGCGCCCCGATGGTGCCGCACGCCCATCAGGATCCGGCGAAATTGGACACTCGTTTGACAGGCGACGGCGCAAGTATCGTGAATCATCGACACTTCCACCACCCCTTTCGAGGTCGACGTGCCGGCCGCCCCACTGGAGGTCCTCCGGAAGGTCCCGCTGTTTGCCGGTCTCCCCGAAGCCGACCTCGTCGCCCTTGGCCGACCTGTGCCGGGAGCGCGAGTACCCCAAGGGCAGCGTCATCCTGTTCGAGGCCGACCAGGGGGATACCCTCTACCTGGTCGCCGCCGGCCAGGTCAAGGTCGTGCTGATCGGCGAGGACGGCCGCGAGGTCATTCTGTCCGTCCTGGGCGAGGGTACCTTCTTCGGCGAAATGGCCCTGCTCGACGACGAGCCCCGCTCGGCCCACGTCATCGCCATGACGGACGCGCCGGTCCTGCTGCTCCGGCGCGAGGACTTCCAGGCAATCGCCTCCGCCGGCTCCCCCGAACTCGCGATCACGCTGCTGCGCGAGCTGTCGCGCCGGCTGCGGCGCGCGGACGACAAGATCGGAAGCCTGGTCCTGCTCGACGTGAACGGCCGGGTGGCCGACCTGCTGCTCCGTCTGGCCGACGAGGAAGGGGGGACCGCATCACCCGGAACCTCACCCATCATCTCATCGCCCAGATGATCGGCGCCAGCCGCGAGACGGTCTCCCGCACCATGCGGGACTTCGTGGAACGCGGCCTGCATCGACGGTCAAGGGCCGCCAGATCACCCTCAGCGACCGGGCCGCGCTGGAACAGGCCGCCGCGCGGCGCACGTGACCGAGTCACCGCTCTGCCGTGACCCGCGTGCGGCCGCCGGGCTGGCAGACGTCCTTGCGGTCCGGGTCTCCGAGCCAGGACTTCGTGACCTACCCCGTCACATTCTGGGGAACCCGAGGCTCGATTCCGACGCCCGGTGCGCACACCGTGCGCTACGGGGGCAACACCTCGTGCGTCGCGATCGCGGGCGGCGGCGACCAGCTGGTGATTCTCGATGCCGGCAGCGGGATCCGGCCCCTGGGACAGGAGCTCACCAAGGAAGCTGACGGCGGCGAGAGCCTCGACATCCTGCTCATCGCACACCCACTGGGATCACATCCAGGGGCTGCCCTTCTTTCAGCCGCTGTACCCGAGCGGCAACGCGGTCCGGATCTACGGTGCGGCCCAGTCGGGCGTGCCGCTCGAGGAGATCCTCGACCGGCAGATGGACCCGGTGGTCTTTCCGGTGCCGCTCAAGGCGCTGGCCGCGGAGCTCACGATCACGCGAGGTGGGCAGCGGGGCCGTTCGAGATCGACGGGTTCTAGGTCGAGGCGTACCGGCTGCGGCATCCGGGAACCACGCTGGGCATTCCGGCTGGTGCCGCTGGCCGGCGGGGCGAGCCTCGCCTACGTGACGGACAACGAGCTGGGACCGGGGGGCAGCTACGACGTGCCCCCCGGCTGGCGCGACGGGCTGGTGGCGTTCCTGGCCGGGGTGCGATACGCTGATCCACGACGCGATGTACTCCGAGAGCTCGATCGAGCCGCGGGCCGGGTGGGGGCACTCCACCCCGCAGCAGGCAATCGACCTCGCCGCGGGCAGCGGGAGGTGGCGACTCGTGCTGTTTCATCACGAGCCGGAGCACGACGATGAGGCGATCGACCGCGCTCCTGGCGAGGCTCGGAGACCAGGCGCGGCGGTACGCGCCCGGCTCGAGTGACGCGGCGCGCGAAGGCATGACGCTTAACCTCTGACGAGGAGCTACTATGTGGAGGCGCCAGTCTGGCACCCTCGGTGCTGGCCCTCGGCCGCTGCCCGTCGGCGCGCGGCGCGCAGGACACGCGGCCGGGCATCGCCGTGCTGCCGTTCGACAACGGCGGCTCGTACGGCCAGGACAAGGAGAACTTCGAGGCCCTGCGAAAGGGCATCGCCGGCATGCTGATCAGCGAGCTGGCACAGAATCCCGCTGCCCGCCTGGTGGACCGCAGCGAGACCCAGCAGCTGCTCGACGAGCAGAACCTGGGCACCGCCGGCCGGGTGGACGCCGCGACCGCCGCCAAGATCGGCAAGCTGGTCGGCGCCCGCTACATGATCATGGGCAGCTTCATCGACTTCTACGGAGACTTCCGGGTCGACGCCCGGCATCGTGGACGTGGAGACCAGCGAAATCCTCAAGGTGGTCTCCAACGATCCGCAAGCTCCGGAACGCAAGGAGCTGTTCGAGATCATCCAGTCGGTGGTCCGAGAACTGATGGCGGAGACCAAGCTGCCGCCGCTGCCCACCGAGTGAGCGAGGCCGCCAAGGCGCGCAACGTGCCGACCGAGGCGCTCACCTACTACAGCCGCGCCCTGCTCTACCAGGACCGCGGCGACAAGGCCAAGGCGACCGAGTACTACAACAAGGCCCTCGCGGTCTTCCCCGACTACAGCGGAGGCCAAGGAAGGGCTGAAGAAGGGTCGCCGGCCTGATGCGGTGACGGCTTTCTCGCCGCCCTCGGCCGCGGGACGGCGCGCTGGCTCGCCCGGGTGGGTGCGCTGGCGCGCTTCGCGTTTGAGGCCCTCGGATCGCTCGCCTGCCCTGCCCGGCGCCGGGCGCCGGGTCGCCGGCCGGGTGCTGCTCAACCAGCTCCGCTTCACCGCCCTCGAGGCGGTCGCCGCTCGTCGTCCTGCTGAGCGGCATCCTGAGCTTCCTCGTCATCTCCAGCCTCGATCGGCCAGCTGGGGCGGGTCGGGCGCCACCGACCTGATCGGCAAGCTCATGGTCGTCGTGATCGTGCGCGAGCTGGGTCCGATTCTCACCGCGCTCGCGGTGGTGGGCCGGAGCGGCACCGCCATCACCGCGGAACTCGCCACCAACACCGTCATGGGCGAGGTGCGGCGCCCTCGAGGCGATGGGCATCGACCCGTACCACTACCTCGTGCTGCCCCGGTTCTTCGGCTGCGTGGTCTCGGTCGTCGATGCTGATCGTGCTGTTCGACGTGGTCGCGCTCTTCGGCGGATTCCTCGCCGCCAGCACGCGCCGGGATGAGCGGCGTCGCGCTACCTCGCCATCGTGCTCGAGAGTCTGACCACGCAGGACGTGGTCCTCACGATTCGTCAAGGGGACTGACCTTCGGCGCCATCATCGGGCTGCTGCCCAGCTTCCAGGGCCTCTCGGTCCGGCGCGGGCCGACCGAGATCCCCCAGGCGGTGATCCGCGGCACCGTGGGCTCGATCGTGCTCATCTTCGTCTCTCTCCGCGATCTTCGTGGCGGTGCTGCAGTGACCCGGCCGCCGATGCTCTCGTTCGAGGGAGTCCCGCTGCTTCGCCTGCCCGCACTACCCTTTCCGCGGCCAGCCCAGCGCGGAGCGCGGACCGCCGGCCGCTGTTCGCGCTCGACGGTGCAGAGCCCACGAGACCGTCGTAGTGCTGGGCGACGAAGCGAGCGGTGTGGACGCCCTCGGCGCGCTGGCGATGGGGCTGGAGCCGCCGCCTCGGGCCGCGCCACTCGTACTCGGGACCGAAATCGTCACCTGGATCGCCGCGCGCAACTCGCCTTCCGCAGGCGCGTGGGATACCTTCCCGCCGGCGACGGCTTGCTGCAGAATCTCACCCTGCGCGACAACATCCGCCTGCCGCTCCGTTTCGGCAGCGACTTTCGAGAACGCGAAATCGAAGGACGGGTAGACGTGATCCTCGCCCAGCTGCGGATCGTGCGTGTAGCCGAGGTGCGCCCGGCCCAAGCCGATCAGGAAGAGCGCCGCCGGACCGCCCTGGCCCGCGCCCTCGCCTTCGATCCCGAGCTGGTGATCCTGGAGCAGCCGTTCGATGGCCTTCCCGACCGGGTAGCCGCGGAGCTGCTCGAGGTGGCGCGTGGAGGTGAGACCGAAGAAGGCAGCCGGCGGACCCTGTTCATCACCGGCCAGGAGCTTCCCACCCTGCTGCGCCGCCGGGTGGATCGGTTGGTTCGGGTCAGCAAGGGACAGGCTGAGGTAGTGAAAGCATGAAGCTGAGCCAACGGGGGAGCGACGCTCTGGTCGGGCTTCTGGTCCTGGCCGCGGGACTCGTGCTCGCGACTGCTTTCGTCATTACCCGGGGCTGGAACGAGCGGCGGATCACGTGTACATGCTGAGCCCTTCCGTGCTCGACCTTAAGCCAGACACCCGGGTCCTGTTGCAGGGACTCCAGATCGGTGAGGTGGCCGGAATCTCTCCCAAGGTGGACAGCGTCGATGGGTCCGCCGGAATTCGTGGTGGCACTTCGGCTCCGCGAACGCTACCAGAACGGCACTCCGATCGTCCTCCCCCGAGCCACCCGTGCTGAGCTGATCCAGAGCGCCATCCTGGCCGGCGGGGTCGAGATCTCGCTGATCGTCCCACCCAATGCCCGCTTCGGCCAGCTGGAGCCGGGCGACACGATCCGCGCCAAGGTCCCGCAGACCGCGGTGCAAACGCTCAAGGAAGTCGCCGATTCGCTGAAGACCCAGGTCTCCGACATCCTGCGCGACACCCGGAAGCTCCTCGCCACACTCGATCACACCGCGAGCAGCGTGGAAACCGAGATGCAGCGCACGGCGCCTGAGGTGCGCCAGACGCTCGCCGATGCCCGGGTCGTGCCTCGATCAATTGAGCCCGGTCCTCGCCACGGCCGACAGCCTCATGGGCGAGACACGCGGGCGGCTCGGCAGCCTGCACGACTCGCTCACGGCGACTCTGGTCGAGGCTCGGCAACTGATGAATAACCTGGACACTCTGGCCGACGCCGCGACACTGGTCGCGGTCGACAATCGGGAGCGGATCCGGCAGACCGCCGAGAACATCCGGGTGGTGAGCATCAAGATGGAGTACCTCATGGACCAGTTGAGCCGCCGCCCCCTGAAGGTCATCAGCGGCGTCAAGCCGCTGGATCACGATTCGATCGTGGCCCAGTCGGACAGCGCCGCGGCCAAGAAATGAAGTTTCTGCTGCTTCACCTCCCGTCCTGGACGCCCGAAACCATCAGCCTTCCGCTGGCTCAGGAAGGAGTCGAGGTGCGCCAGGTGAGTTCGGCGTCCGAGGTGGCTGCCGATCACCGTCCGACTGTTCTCCTGCTCGATGCCGTGGCGCGCTCTCATTTCACGCCCCACGCCCTGCTGGCCCTGCGCGATGCGGGAGTCGCGGTCCTGGCCCTCGGAGCAAACGGCGAAGAGGACGTGCCTCACGACTTGCCGGCCGAAGCACTCGCGGGGTTCGTCCGGGGACCGATCGGAGGGCGGCAACTGCTGGTCGGGCTTCGAAGCGCGTTGCTCGTAGCGGCGGCTCGCCAGGACACGCTTCGGGCCCAGGCGGAGACGGCGGCCCGGACCAGCGAGATCACCGAGCTCACCGATATCGGGATCCAGCTCACGACCGAGAAGGACTACAACAAGCTGCTGGACCTGATCCTGAACCAGGCCCGCCGGATCACCCAGTCGGATGCGGGCAGCCTCTACGTCGTGGAGACGGACGACCGGGGCGAGAAACGTCTGCGGTTCAAGCTGAGCCAGAACGACAGCCGGCCCGACATTCCCTTCGTCGAGTTCACCATGCCGATCGATCAGGCGTCGCTCGCGGGCTACGCCGCGTCCGAGGGCGAGCCGCTGGTGATCGATGACGTCTACACGCTGCCGCCGGACGTGGAGTACGCCTTCAACCGCTCGTTCGACCAGCGCTACGGCTATCGCACCAAGTCCATGCTGGTCATCCCGATGCGGAATCACCACGGAGAGGTGATCGGCGTCGTCCAGCTCATCAATCGAAAGCGGGACTTTGCGGCGCGGTTGGCGTCTCCAGAGGAGGCAGACCGGCAGATCATTTCCTACAGCCCGCATACCGTGAAACTCGTCCGGGCGCTGGCGGGCCAGGCGGCGGTCTCGATCGAGAACAGCCAGCTCTACGAGGCGATCGAGCGACTATTCGACGGGATTCGTTCGGGCTGCGGTCACCGCCATCGAACAGCGCGACCCGACGACCTCGGGCCACTCCGAACGGGTAGCGACGCGGACCGTGGCGCTGGCGACCGCTGGTGGACCGGGTGGACGACGGGCCCTTTCGCCTCGTCAACTTCACCCCGGAACAGATCCGGGAAATCCGCTACGCCGGCCTGCTCCACGACTTCGGCAAGGTCGGCGTGCGGGAGCAGGTGCTGGTCAAAGCCAAGAAGCTCTACAATGAGAACCTGACCCTGATCCGCCAGCGCCACGCGTTCATCCGGCGCAGCGTCGCAATGGCGGTTCGAGAAAGAGCGGGCCGACTATCTCCTGGCCAACGGCACCGAGGGGTACGAAACATTTCTCCTCGAGCTGGAGAGTCGGCACGAGAGCGGAGATCGCTCTCACCGAACGCTTTCTCCGGGTGGTGCTGGAGTCCAACGAGCCGTCGCTACTGGCCGAGGGGAATTTCGAGCAGCTGAGCGAGTTCGCCGGCTCGAGCTTCGACGATATCGACGGGAATCCGGTCCCGTTCCTGACCGAGCCCGAGGTCCGGATGCTGAGCATTCGAAAGGGCAGCCTGGACGAGGAGGAGCGGCTGGAGATCGAGAGTCACGTCACCCACACCTTCGACTTCCTGCGGCGCATTCCCTGGACCCGGGGGCTGAGCCAGATTCCCGACATCGCCCACGCCCACCACGAGAAGCTGAACGGACGGGGCTATCCCCGGCGCATTGAGGGCGATGCCATCCCGCTGCAGACCAGGATGATGACAATCGCGGACATTTACGACGCGTTGACCGCGCAGGACCGTCCCTACAAGCGCGCAGTGCCCGCCCCGCGTGCGCTGGACATCATGCAGGACGAGGTGAAGGGCGGAATGCTGGACTCCCAGCTCTTCCGCCTGTTCGTAGACCACAGGCTATGGGAGAGGAGCGCCTAGGACCCGGGTCTATTCCCGGGTGAACCGCTGAAGACCCACCGCGAGGCCAAGGTTGACGGGAACCGCAAGCGCCAGCAGTTGACCATTACCCTGAATCCAGCCCGGCAGGACCTTCCCCAGCAGACCAGCGATCGACAACAGAGCCATCACCATGGCGAGCGCGCGGGCCGAACGAACCGGCCAGTTCTTCCCTCGCAGCACCGGGATCAGCAGGATCGCGACCGCGAGCGCCAGCACGCTGAACTGCAGCACGTTTTCGTTGCGTCTCGCGATCACATGGTCGGTGAAGGCCCACATTCCGGCGAGAAGCGTCCCCACTATCCCGGTGACCCAGGTCCAGGTCAGGCCGAGGGCGCCGAAGCCGACCCGGGCCCATCCGGATCGCGCCGCGAGCGTTCCCAGAACGGCGAGCCCGACACCGAGAACCAGTCCCACGATCAAATAGTTCGGAATCCAGCGCGGCGGGGCGTCGAGCACCGGATACGCATTGCTTTGGTAGACTGTCTCCTCTGCTTTCACCAGCGGCACCATGTGACCCGAGTCGTCGGGGATTCGTACCGCCCGAAGATGTTCTCTCAGCTTGAACGGAAGAAACATCTCCTCCCACGCCGACAGGGGTTCGTCCGCTCCGCGGCCGGTGGCGATTTGAATCGCGGTGTAGATCGGGATGTCGTTGGTGGTGAGACGCTGGGTGTGGAACCGAAAGGTGGTGCCGGCAGGCAGCCTGGAGGTCTGAGCCTTGATCGCCCCACCGACCGCCACGTCGAGCGCATCCCGAACCCGGGTCGAGCAGTTGTCGCGATAGTAGTCGTAGCGGTAGAACTTGTTTTCGTCCTGGGAATTCCAGACCAGGAAATCCCGCAGGGCGACTCGCTGCGCCGGAGTAAGATTGAGCTCCTGTCGCCAGACTGATCGCTGCGCCGCCCGGTAGCGCGCCACGTCCAAATCGGTGTCGAATCCCGCCATCCAATAATTCATCCGGCCCTGGATGAAGCGAAGCAGGAAATTCTCCTGGCGGAAGCTGAACATCCCGTAGTTGTAGGCGATGCTGGTACCCTGCTGATGGTCCTCCACCACGATCGCGTTGTGGCCGAAGCGTTCCCAGACCTCGCTGCCGGGGCCCATCGTGAGGACGGAGATCGACAGTTCGGTGCCGGGAGGGCGGGAAGGCGGGAGGGCGGAAAGGCGGGAGGGCGGGAAGGCGGGAGGGCGATCGGCTGAAACGGCGAGGGCCCGAGAGGAAACGCACAACGAAAGACAGGCAAGAAGCCAGGGAAACCGGGATCGAACAGCGTCGAATCCCACAAACCTTCCGCCCTCCCGCCCGCCCGCCTTCCCGCCGATCCTCACAAATCCACGTCCCTTCCCTCCTTGGCCGACTGATAAATCGCATCGATCACGCGATGCAGGGTGATCTGCTCCTTGTTGTCAGGGGGGGTAGCCAGGCCGTGGATGCAAGCCATGAAGTGCGCCCATTCCGCTCGGTAGGATGCGGTGAAGGGGTTTTCACGCCCAATGGATCCGGTCGGTGCGACGTCTGTCGGCACGCCGTGCAATTCCTTCCACACATGGAGCGGGTTGATGCCGGCCGTGCCCTCGGCTGCCCCGGACGCCGACTCCGAACCGCTCTCCCTCGCCGATATGGCGCCAGGTGACGTCGAGGAACACCGAGAAACCGTTCTCGCAGACCACGAACGCGCTCCCGGAGGGCTCGACACTCCCGTCTCCGGAGAGATCCAGCGAGGCACTCACCCGCACCGGCTTGGGCCCGTCCGCCAGCCACAGGCCCAGATCGAGAATCGCGTAACCCAGGTCGAGCATGGCGCCGCCTCCGGCCTCGTCGCGCCGAGTGCGCCATCCCAGCTGGGACCGGCTGGGGCGGAAGACGTGCCAGCTGCCGCGAACGCTCTCGACCTTCCCGAGCTCTCCGCTCTGGACGAAGCTGCGGACGATCTGCACGTCGGAGCGGTACCGGTGGTTGAGCGCCACCATCAGGACCCGCTTCTTCTTTTCGGCTGCCGGAGGACCTGCTGCACTTCGGCGGCGTTCAGGGCGAGGGGACGCTCGACGAAGACGTGCAAGTTGGCCGAGAGAGCCGCCATCACGTGGGGTTCGTGCAGGTGATTCGGCGTGCAGATGGCGATCGCGTCGAGCTTTTCGTACTCCAGCAACTCCTCGATGTCGCTGAACGCATCCGGCACCTTGAAGCGATCGGCCAGGGCCCTGGCCTTGGGCATGTCGGTGTCGCAGATGGCCACCACCTCGATGCCCTTGAGCTTCCGCAGCACGGGCAAGTGCGCAACCTGGGTAATCGCTCCGGCGCCGATGACGCCGACTCTGACGGGATCAGCCATCCTTGATCTCCGGGAGTTGAGAAGGCTCAGTACATCCGCTCGAGCGAAGTGCCCGGGAAATACGCCGCGAGAATCTGGCGGAAGTCCTGGCCGGCGCGGGCACGGCCGACCGCGCCCCACTGACAGAATCCTACCCCATGGCCCGATCCGCGACCGTCGGCGACCAGGCCGGTAACGACTCGTCCCTCCCTGCTCTCGGTGAGAGTGAAGGCGCCGCTCCGAAGCAGCGGCTCGTCCACCGGGTGCAGTACCTGTCGCACCGCCGGGCCGATCGACCGGAATCTGGTCTTCGTCCACACCGATGGTGAGCCGAGCCACCCGATCCGAGCGGCGTACGAGCGACCACCTCGGACCGACCGTACTTCCCGAAACGAGGTGGCACGACAGTCCGCGCTGCAAGATGGTCTGGAGCTGATCGCCGGTCCACTCTTCGCGCCAGCGAAAGCGGGGCGAGATGCGGCAGTAGGCTTGTCCGTTGGCATCCTCGTCCGCGCACCGACGGAGATAGGGCCGGTTGGCTCCGGCGAATACCTCGGTGCCCGCGGCGGTCTGCCCGCCACACGTCGAATAGAAGAACGCGTCGATCGGGCTGCCGCCGAAGGTGAGAGTCTGCCCGGTCGTTTCCCGCACCGCCTCCCATCCGAGCTGGGGTCTCGGCGCCGATGCCGCCGTACACCTGATCTACCACCGTGGGATACAGGTCGAACCCTTCGGTTCGCCGCTTCCCGAGATTCTTGAGCGCGTAAGTCCGTGAAATCACGGCCTGCGCCGCGAGGGCTTCGCGGTCGGCCGGCTCCCGCTTTCCCATCTCGGCCGAGACAACCCCGGCGAGATAGTCCTCCATACCGACCAGATTGACGACGGTCAGTCCGGTCCGGTCGCGAAACACCGCTGGCGCTGCCACGATAATGCCTGCCGGCGACACTCATCAGAGATCCGGAGGCCGGCACGAAAGTTCAGCGGACCGTCGTGCGGTGCTGGTCGGATCCGGATCCGTCTCGCAGCTCGAGCCGGCGCCCGAGACCCTCACACTCCATGTGGAGGAGCGTGAGAGGCTCGCCGTACCGTCTCCCTTCAGCGCCGATTCGGAGTCGGAGGCCAGCTCAACCAGCGGAGACCCGACGAGAGGCCGATCCGGATCTCCGGCTGGCTCGAGCGCGCCGGCGTCTGGACCGGAAATGGGACCTCCGGCGGCGGAGCAGGAGTACAGGTCAGCGTGACGAGAGCCCAGCGCGACCAGGACGAGTCGTGCGGGAGAACGCGAGCGCACGAACTCAGCCGCGGTAGTTGCCGAACTTGAGCTCGAGCTCGAAATCCTGCGCCTCGCAGGAAGGCGATCACCGTCTGCAGCTCGTCCTTCGACGGGTGCGGTGACCCTTATTTCTTCGCCCTGGATGCTGGCCTGGACCTTCTTGAATCCGTGGTCCTTGATCGCTTTCACGATCTTCTTGGCGGTGTCCTGGGGAATTCCCTGCGTCAATGCCGACGGTCCGCCGCACCGAGGTACCCGCTCCCGGGATCAGATCTCCGATCCGGAGGTTCCGGATCGGAACTCCCCGTTTGACCAGTTTGGTCCGCAGGATGTCGAGCAGAGCTTCCATCCGGAACTCATTGTCGGCGCGCGAGGCGGATCTCCGCCTTGGTACGGTCGAACTCGATGGTGCAGTGGCTGTCTTTGAAGTCGTAGCGCTGCGCCGACTTCCTTCAGCGGCCTGGTTGACCGCGTTGTCGACCTCCTGGAGGTCGGCGCCGGTCGAAACATCAAAGGAAGGATTGGCGGCCATCGGTGGGATCGGGATGTGATGAGGATTTCGGTTTCGGGGTGAAATGTAGTCCGGCCCCTACGCGCAATTCATCCGGCAAAGTGCCTCGCTTGACAGGATTCCCGAAGAATCATAGGTTGGTTTACACGGCGGACGGATTTATGGCCACTTGCTCCCGCCGGGGGATCGTCCCCGAACCAAAGAGCTAAAGCGCCGGGTTATCATTCCCTGCGCTCAGATCGGCAGGGTTTTTCATTTTGAAGGAGTCGTAGACCGGCAAATGAGTCCCCGTTCCCGATGTGTTGTCGAATCATGTGCATGTGTCCACCCCTCAGGGTGGGCCGTGTTCTCGGCATGCGTCGGATCGGGGTAGTCGCGTACCCATAGCCCAACACAATTCGACCATTGCGAGGCCCGGTTCACCGAGTGAACCGGGCCTCTTTCGTTTGCAGGAAGTCGGTCGCCAACACCACGGAGCCGATCATGCCATTGCATCCAGACACCCTAGCGATTCACGCGGGACAGGTCCCCGATCCCACCACCAACTCCCGAGCCGTGCCGATCTACGCGACCACCAGCTACGTGTTCAACAACACCGACGCACGCGGCGGCGCTCTTCGGTCTCAAGGAATTCGGGAACATCTACACCCGCATCATGAACCCGACGACCGATGTGTTCGAGAAGCGGTTGGCGGAGCTCGAAGGCGGCGTCGCAGCCCTCGGCCTGGCGAGCGGTCAGGCGGCGGAGACGCTCACTGTCCTCAATCTCGCCCGCGCGGGAGACAACCTGGTGTCCTCCCAGACGCTCTACGGGGGCACCTACAATCTCTTCGCCTACACTCTGCCCAAGTGGGGCATCACCACGAAGTTCGTGGACATCCACAACCTGGATGCGGTACGCCAGGCCATCGACGAGGGCACCAGGCTGCTCTTCGTCGAGACGATCGGCAATCCGCGGCTCGACGTCCCCGACTTCGCCGCGCTGGCCGAAATCGCCCATTCGGCGGGAATCCCGCTTGTGGTAGACAACACCTTCGGCGCGGCGACCCTGAGCCGGCCGATCAAGTACGGCGCCGACATCATCATCCACTCGGCGACCAAGTGGATCGGCGGCCACGGCACGGCAATCGGCGGTGCGGTGGTGGACGCCGGCACCTTCGACTGGGCCAGCCCGACCGCTCGCAAGCGCTTTCCCGAGTTCTCGTCGCCTGATCCGTCGTATCACGGACTGGTCTACACCGAGGCGTTCGGTCCGCTCGCCTTCATCCTCAAGCTTCGGGTCCAGCTGCTGCGCGACCTCGGGCCCGCGCTGTCGCCCTTCAACGCGTTCCTCTTCCTGCAGGGGCTCGAGACCCTGCCGCTCAGGATCCAGCGCCACTCGGAGAACGCGCTGGCGGTCGCCCGCTGGCTCGCCAAGGACGCGAGAGTGGAATGGGTGTCGTACCCCGGCCTCGAGAGTCATCCCGAGCATCGGAACGCGCGTCGCTACTTGAGCGGCGGGTTCGGCGGAGTCCTGACCTTCGGAGTGAAGGGTGGGCACGCCGCAGCCAAGGCTGTGATCGACAAGGTGAAGTTGTTCTCGCTCCTGGCCAACGTGGGAGACGCCAAGTCACTCATCATCCATCCGGCGTCCACTACTCACGAGCAGCTCACCCCGGAGCAGCAGATCGCGACTGGCACCACACCGGAGCTGATCCGGCTCTCGGTCGGCCTGGAGGACGTTCGCGACCTCATCGCCGATCTCGACCAGGCGCTGGGCGGCGAGGCAGCCACGGATTCTCCGCCGGCCCGGCAGGCCGCGGGAGTCGCCGGATGAGTCACAAGCCGGTGATCGTGAAACTCGGGGGAGACGCGCTGGCCTCTCCCGAGCGTATCGCAGCGGCGGCGCGACGGGTCCAGCTCCGTGCCGCGGCAGGCCCGGTCGTGGCCGTAGCCAGCGCGCGCCGGGGAGTCACCGACCATCTGCTCGGGCTGGTGGACGAGGTGCGCTCTGCCGCGGGCGGGACCAGGGGGCCGGTCTCGGAAGCGGATCGCGCGGTAGCAGCGGGAGAGGTGGTCGCCGCCTCGCTGTTGGCCCTGGCGCTTCAGCAACTCGGCGTACAGGGCGTGTCGCTCGACGCGCGTGAGGCAGGGCTACGAACCGTCGGCCGGGCTGGTCACGCTCACATCGGCGCCGTGGCGACCCGGCGTTTCACCCGGTTGCTGGATCGGGGCGCGGTACCGGTGGTGACCGGGTTCCAGGGATGGAATCGAGGGCGGGTGGTCACATTGGGTCGCGGAGCAACTGACGTAACGGCGGTGGCTCTCGCCGCGGCCCTCGAGGCGGATCACGCGGAATTTGTGAAGGACGCACACGGTCTTCGCACCGCTGATCCCAAGCTGGTCCCCGAAGGGCAGGCCATCGGTGAAGCACCGCATTCCTTCCTGAGTAACCTGGCTGCCGCCGGGTCCCGGGTAATTCATCCGGAAGCAGCGCGACTGGCGGAACAGCGCGGGTTAACGCTCGAGTTCCATGCCATCGATGGCGAGGGGCCACTCACGAGGATCTCCGCCCTCGCGCCGCGTGAGGCCGTTCGTGCGGTGGCCACCGCACCCACCGACGGCGTGATGGTCCGGCTGACGGCGCTGAGCAGTACGCCGTTGGAAGACTCGCTGCGCCTGACTGAATCCCTTCACCGCGCCCTGCGGGCCGAGAGCATTCCAGTCATCGAGGTTGATCCTGAGGCGCGCCAGGTAAGCGTCACCGTGCCCGCGGTGTTTGGTACCCAGGCCACCAGAATCGTGCACTCCATTTTCGTTTTGAACGCGACACTCGCCCGAGAGGTACGGCGGGCATCCTGACAAGGAGCGGAGAGCTCCAGGGAGGTTACCATGTCGGAGATCGATGAAGTCCTCAAGAAAAATCGGCGCTACTCGGGTGAGCGAGCCCCGGTGCTGTTGCCCCTGCCCCCGTCCCGGCACCTCGCGATCGTGACCTGCATGGATGCGCGGCTCGACCCGGCCTCGGCGTTCGGCCTCTCCGAAGGGGATGCGCATGTGATTCGGAATGCCGGCGGGAGGGCGCAGGATGCGATCCGCTCCCTTGTGATCTCGCAGCGGCTCTTGGGCACGAACGCGATCACCGTGGTGCATCACACCGAGTGCGGCATGCTCACCTTCGGCAATGACGATCTCTACCAGAAGGTGGAGAAGGACCTCGGTTCGGACGCGAGCGGTATCGATTTCCTTCCCTTCCCCGACCTCCACAAGAGCGTCCGGGATGACGTCGAGTTTCTGCGCAAGAGTCCCCTCATTGCGCCCGATACCGAGATCCGGGGATTCGTCTACGACGTGAAGACCGGACAACTCTCGGAAGTAAAGACGGCCGAAACGGCCGGGAGCACGCGGTGACTTCCGGACGATGTCCCGCGGCTGGCGTGTCGAGGAAGGCGGGAGAAGCATGACGCTTTCCCCCGCCCCCGTCGCGCCAGTCCGCGATCTTCAGCTGGGAGATTTCCGTACCGAACGCGGCGGAACCATCCGCCACGCCAAACTGCGCTACCGAACCTACGGCGATCCCGAGCTGGGAGCCGAGCAGGGCTGGGTGCTCGTGTTCCACGCGTTGACCGGAGGCCATGAAGTACACCAGTGGTGGGAGCCGCTTCTCGAACCGGGCAAGCCGCTGGATCCCGCCCGCCGCCCGATCCTCGCGGCCAATCTGCTGGGTGGCTGCTACGGCTCGAGTGGTCCTGCTCCGGGAGATCCGAGCGCGGAGAATTTTCCGGATCTCACCACGGGAGACCTGGCCCGGGCCCACGGCCCGTTGCTCGAGGAATTGGGCATCACGCGGCTGGCCCTGGCCACCGGTGGTTCGCTGGGCGGCATGGTGGCGCTTCAGTGGGCCAGGTTGGCGACGGTGCCTACCGAGAGTGTCGTGGTCTTTGCCGCGCCTGCCTGGACTTCGGCCCAGGCCATTGGGTGGAATGCCGCGCAGCGGCTGGCCATCGAAGCCGATCCCCGCTGGCAGGGAGGGTGTTACGCCCCGGGCGAAGGGCCGGCGGCCGGGCTCGCCGCCGCCCGGGCAATCGCGATGATCACCTACCGGAGCGCGATCGAGTTCGAAACCCGCTTCGGGCGCCGGCAGACGCGCCGGGCAGGACAGTTCGATGCGGAGTATTACCTGAGGCGACAGGGAGACAAGCTGATCGCGCGATTCGACGCCGCCAGCTATGTCAGCCTGATGCGGAGCATGGATCTCCATGACGTGGGAGACACGGCGTCGCCGCGGAGGAGACACGGATTCGGGTCAACCGGCTGATCGGCGTCGGCATCGATACCGACATCCTCTACTACCCCGCCGAAGTGGAGCAGTGGGTCGCAGCCTACGCCGCCGCCGGAGTCGACGCCCGTTATCGGGAGATCAAGTCACCCTACGGGCACGACGCGTTTCTGATTGAGTGGGACGAGGTGGAGGGGGTGCTGCGGGAGGCGTTGGACGGGGCCTGAGAGATTTCAGATTTCAGATTTCAGATTGAAGATTTGCCTCGGAGACCGGAGGCTTCAAATCTTAAATCTGAAATCTTCAATCTGAAATATCAGGGAGCCATCACGCCAGGAAGCTCTCCAACGCTCTCGCCCGACTCACGTGCCGCAGCCGGGTGAGGGCCTTCTCCTTGATCTGGCGAACCCGTTCACGGGTGATGCCCAGCAGGCTACCGATTTCTTCCAGGGTCATCGGCTCGGGGCCATCGAGGCCGAAGTAGAGCCGCAGGATCTTGGCCTCCCGTTCCTTCAGAGTTCCCAGCACCTCCTCGATCGATTCGCTGAGCGCGTGCTCGAACGTGTCGGCATCGGGGCCTGGATTCTGAGTGTCGGGGAGATAGTCCAGCAGCTTGTTGTCTTCGCCGGGAGTAAGCGGAGCATCGAGCGACAAGTGATTCTGGGAGATGGAGAGGGTTTTCTGCACCTCTTCCATCGAGATGTCCATTCCCTCGGCGATCTCGGACGGGGTGGGTTCCCGTCCCAGTTCCTGGAGCAATGCGGAGGACCGCTTGCCGATCCGATGCAGGGTTCCAGCCCGGTTGAGCGGAACCCGGACGATCCGGCTCTGCTCGGCCAGGGCCTGAAGAATCGCCTGCCGGATCCACCAGACCGCATAGGAAATGAACTTGATGCCCTTGGTCTCGTCGAACTTGTGAGCCGCGCGGATCAGGCCGAGGTTGCCCTCGTTGATGAGGTCGGCGAGGGAAACGCCCTGATTCTGGTATTTCTTGGCGACAGAAACCACGAAGCGGAGATTGCTGCGGACCAGCTTGTCGAGCGCCTCCTCGTCCCCGATGCGGATTCGCTGGGCGAGCGTGACCTCTTCCTCCTGCGGGATCAGCGGGTACTTGCTGATCTCCCGGAGATACTGATCCAGCGAACCTTCATCAAATGAGTGGCCTCGCTTGCCGGTGCCGACTCGCATTGGGCGCATCAGACTCGACCTCGGGGCGGGCAGAGGGAGGGATGACTTGAGAACCTTAGCCCCGCTCTATCGGAGGCGCAAGCGGGGCAGACCCCATTTTCAGATCTCATAGTTGTCGATCTGCGCGCGTTGCAATGTGCCGGAAAAATCCGCATAGCCGACTTTGGTCTCGGAGTAGAACTCAAACACCTCCCAGCCTCCTTCGCGATGACCATTCCCGGTCTGCTTGACGCCTCCGAACGGAAGGTGGGCCTCTGCTCCGATGGTGGGTGCGTTCACATAGGTGATTCCGTTGTCCAATTCCTGGAGTGCCCGGAATGCGGCGTTCACATTGCGGGTGTAGATCGAGCTGGAAAGCCCATACCGCACCCCGTTGTTGATCTGGATCGCCTCGTCCAGAGAGCCGACCCGGATCACAGCCAGCACCGGCCCGAAAATTTCTTCCTGCTCCAGCCGGCTGCCAGCCTTTACCCTGGTGAACACGGTCGGCTGGTAGAACCAACCACGATTTAGCCTCGTACCCCGGGGCCGCGAGCCGCCAAGGACCAGCTCGGCACCTTCTTCGAGGCCGAGTGCGACGTAGCGCTCGACTTTGTCCCGCGAAGCCTGGTGAATCAGGGGACCAACTTCCGTCCCCCGCTTGCGGCCATCCCCCAGCTTCAGCGCTCCAGCAGCCGAGACAAGATTCGCAACGAACCGGTCGTGAATCTTCCGGTGGAGGATAAGACGGCTCGTTGCGGTGCAGCGTTGTCCGGTCGTGCCGAAAGCACCCCAGAGCACGCCTTCGAGCGCCAGATCGAGGTCGGCGTCGTCCATCACGATCATCGCGTTCTTGCCGCCCATCTCCAGCGAGACTCGCTTGTGCATCCGCCCGCCGGCCTCGGCGATGGTCGAGCCGGTCGCGGTGGAACCGGTGAAGGAGATGAGCGGAACGTCGGGATGCTCTACCAGCGCGCGACCGGCGACTTCGCCACGTCCGTGCACCAATTGGATCACTTCGGGCGGGAACCCCGCCTCGAGGGCCAGCTCGACTAAGCGGTGTGCACTGTGAGGGACGTCTTCCGAGGGCTTCAGCACCACGCTGTTTCCACACAGCAACGCGGGAAACATTTTCCAGGTAGGAATCGCCATTGGAAAATTGAATGGCGTGACCAGACCCGCGATACCAATCGGCCGTCGATAACTCATGGCCCACTTGCTGCGCAGCTCGGAGGGGACCGTCCGTCCGAAGAGGCGACGCCCCTCACCGGCGGCGTAGTAGGCCGTGTCGATTCCTTCCTGTACATCGCCCCGTGTTTCCGACAGCACCTTGCCCATCTCCCGAGTCATGCCGGCGGCAAGCTCTTCCTTCTTCCCGGCGAGCAGGTCGCCCAGCCCGCGGAGCAGATCGCCCCTCGCTGGAGGCGGAACGGTCCTCCACGCCTCGAATCCGCGACGGGCGGAACGCACCGCCACGGCGACATCTTCCGGACCTGAGTCGGGAAACCGGCCGATAAGATCCGAAGTGTCCGCCGGGTTCCGGTTCTCGAAATACGCTCCGGAGAGCGGCGGCACCCATTTCCCGCCAATGAAGTTCTTAAACGTGGTTGGCATGCGGGAAGGTCAGGAACAGACCCAGTAGGCAATGTGCTTGGCGTACCCGACACGGGGCAGGATCTCCCGGCCCGCGAGGTAGATGCCCCACAGCACGACCGACAGAGAGAGCGTATGAGCCCATCCGAGCCGGCGGTACCATGAGGAGATGCCGCTCCACACTCCGGCCACGATCACAGTGAGTGCCGCAGCCAGGTAGAAATAGAGCTCGACTCCACACTCATGGGCGTACGGCCACTGGGTCATAGCCCCGGCCAGAATCAACCCCAGCAAGACCCGAAGCCACGTGGCGACCGCGGCGCGCTTCGGCACCGCGGCGGGCAACGTTGAACCCTTGGTCGCGACCGGCGCCCCGGCAGCTGGAGCGGGGCCGCGCGCCATGGCCTTGTCGATCGCCGCCAGTTCCTTGTCCCAGTCCCGCGGCTGGTCGCTCATGGAGTCTCCCGGCTCAGGCCGTAGCGCTCGATCTTCTTGTAGAGATTCGAGCGCGGCATTTTGAGCGAACGCGCGGTCTCCGACACGTTCCAGTCATGCTCGCGAAGCTTGCTGGCGAGGAACGATCGCTCAGCCTCGTGCTTGAAGGCCTCGAAGGTACCGTCCGGAGGCGCCCCCGCCGCTTCGACCACGTCGCTGACCGTCATGTCGCCCAGCAGACGGCTCACGTCGGCCGCAGTGACCGTCTTGCCCGGTGCCAGAATCAGCAGTCGCTCCACCGCATTGCGCAGCTCGCGCACGTTCCCCGGCCATTGCCGTGACTGGAGTCGCTGGACCGCGGTCTCCTCGAAGCGGCGCGCCGGCACACCTCCGTTCGCCGCGAGCTGTTGGGCGAAATGCTGCACCAGGGCAGGAATGTCTTCCCGGCGGTCCGCCAGCGCCGGGACGTGAATGGGGACCACGTTGAGCCGGTAAAACAGATCGTCGCGGAAACGGCCCTCGGCAATTTCCTCGGCGAGGTCCTTATTGGTCGCGGCGATGACCCGAACATCCACCTCGATCGACTTGGATCCGCCGATCCGGGTGACGATCCCTTCCTGCAGCGCCCGCAGCACCTTGGCCTGGGCCGAGGGAGCCATGTCTCCGATCTCGTCCAGGAAGAGGGTGCCTTCATCCGCCAACTCGAACTTCCCTTCCCGGTCGGTAACGGCGCCGGTGAACGAGCCCTTCATATGGCCGAAGAGCTCGCTTTCGATCAACTCCGAAGGAATCGCGGCGCAGTTCAGCTCGACGAATGCCTTTCGCTTCCGTGGTGAGGATTCGTGGATCGCCCGGGCGACCAGCTCCTTGCCGGTGCCATTTTCTCCGGTGATGAGCACCCGTGCGGGCGTCGGGCCCACCCGATCGATCAGGGCACGCACTTCCTTGAGGGGGGGACTGTCTCCGACCATCGCATGGCGAGCGTCCTCCGCTCCGCGCAGGCGGCGATTCTCTCCCACCAGGGCGGACTGGTCGAGCGCGTTGCGCACCGTCACCAGCAAACGGTCGGTATCGAGCGGTTTCTCGAGGAAATCGAAGGCGCCACGTTGGGTCGCCTGCACCGCGGTTGAGATGGTCCCGTGACCCGAGATCATCACTACCGTGGCGCCGGGATCCAGCTCCCGCAGCCGGGTGAGGGTCTCCAGCCCGTCGAGTCCCGCCATCTTTACGTCGAGAAACACCAGGTGGGGGCGGAACTCGGGGTAGACCGTGATTGCTTCGCCACCGGAGCCCGCGCTGCGGACCGTGTGGCCCTCGTACTCGAGGACCTGCTTCAGCGCCTCGCGGATACCGGGTTCGTCGTCAATCACCAGAATGCGCTGGGTCATTGCTTCTGCGCCGGGTAGAGGATGGCCTTGTCAGGCTGGATCCTGAGACCGCCGATGCCCGCCGGTAAAGGTATTCGAATCCGGCTATCACGTGTGGCGAATATCCGCTGGGCGATGTTCTGCGAAATCGACCGAGGAAGCGTAATTCCCCTGATGGTGACTTGTTCGACCGTCCAGTCGGCAAATCCCGGCTTGGGCACGGAGACCGGCCCGGCCGCGGCTACCGGCTCCCACGGATTCAGCACGCTGGCGAAGGGACCCAGTTGGTCCTTCGGAATGACCCTGGTGTCAAGCCGGCCGTGCAGCTCGAGACGATTCTCGCCGAGGGTGACGCCGAGGCTGTCCACGTGCGAGCGGGCTTCGGCAGGCAGTCCCGCGGTCACGAGAGAGGCAAGCTCGGCCGGGCTCAGGATGACTGAGTCCGCCTTCCAGCCGTGCAACGAATCAACCCGGTCATGGGCCTTCGCCAGCGCGTTGGCGCTGGGGCGGGCAACGCCCATCCCTTCGGACTCCTCGGTCTGTGTCTTCGACCGAGCAATTCTCATGAGGTCTCCACGGAAGAGCCAGGCTGCGCTGACCAGCGCCGCAAGAATCAGAATTCCAAGAATGCGAAACAAGAATCGCACGGTGGCCTAATGGGACAGGGGAAAGTTCGCCAGCGGAGTGTGAACCGCGCCTCCCGGTCCAAGCCGGCTGACAAACAGAACCATCGCGTCGAGCACGAAGGGGATTGAGGGGCGGATTGTGGAGAGTCGCCTGAGGGAAAAACGGTCGAGACGGGCTCCGTCCTTGATCCGGCCAAGGGTAATGTGGGGATGAAAGACTCTGGCCTCGCCGGGGAATCCCAGCGCCTCACATTCCTGCTCCACTCGATGGGCGAGCAGTTCGAGAGCGGGTGGGGCGTCGAGTCCGATCCAGACTACCCGGGCCCGTTCCAGCGCGGGGAAACCGTTCAACTCGTTCGCCGTCACGGCGAGCGGCGACATGCCGACCGTGGTGCGACCCAGTGCGGTTGAGATCTCGGGGACTCTTGTCTCCTCAACCTCGCCGAAAAACTTGAGGGTGAGGTGCAACCCCTCTTCTCGCACCCAGCGCACCGGCGAGTCGGGCACCGCGAAGTCCTTGATCAGATCTCCGATCGCCTGCTGCGCTGCACGAGGAACTGGAAGCGCCACAAACAGCCTCATCCGCTCAACACCGGCAGTTCGGTCAGCAATCCGCCACGGCGGTAGCCTCTCGGATCCAACCGCACATCGGCGACGCCGAGCGCCTGGAAGCCCGAGAGGACTCGAGGCCAGCTACGCTCAACCAGGGGGATTTGTTCCGGAGGTACCTCGATCCGGACGTGATCGCCATGATGGCGGGCCCGCAGGTCTCCCGATACGCCGATCTCTCGAAGCAGCGCCTCACCGGCTTCGACCTGACGTAACCGCTCGACGGTCACCGGCAATCCATACATCACCCGGCTGGAGAGGCAGGGAGCGGCGGGAGCGTCCCACACCGGGATGCCCAGGTTCCGCGCGGCTTCACGAATCATCGGCTTCGACCAACCAAGCTCCGCCAGGGGTGAGCGGATCTCATGCTCGTGCGCGGCGCCCATGCCAGGACGATGCTCTCCGAGGTCGTCGGCGTTGGTCCCATCGATAATCGTGTCGAAGCCACGGTCGGTCGCAATCACCCGGAGTCGAGCCCACAGCTCGTGTTTGCAGAAGTAGCAGCGATTGGTCGGGTTGGCGACGTAGGCGGGGTCCTCCATCTCGTCGGTCGCTACCTCGAGGAGCGGCACTTCGAACTCTCGAGCGACCCGAATCGCGGCCGCGTACTGCACGGCGGGATAGGACGGGCTCCGGCCGATCACGGCGAGGAAGCGGTCCGGCCCCACGGCGCGCGCACCAACCACGGCGAGTAGCGCCGAGTCGACGCCCCCCGAGTATCCCAGCAGCACTCGGCCAAGACCCTGGAAATGACTGGTCAGCGACGAGAGATCCGCCATGGCGGTAACGTACTAGGGTTGATGGGCGAGACGCCATAAGCCGTCAGCCGTCAGCGGTTAGCGGTTAGCTATAAGCCTTAGGCCTTAGGCCTTAAGCTTATGGCTTATGGCTTACGGCATACGGCCGATGGCCGACGGCTTCTTGCTGATGGCTGACGGCTAACGGCTGACGGCTAACATGACCCAACCACAACAGTTGGAAATCAACGCTCGGGTCTCGATCCCGCTCAGCGAGCTGTCCTTCAGCGCCTCGCGCTCCGGAGGGCCGGGGGGGCAGCACGTGAACACCTCCTCGACCAGAATCGAGCTTTGGTGGGATCTGGCGGCGAGTCCCAGTCTCGACGACGAGTCTCGCGCCAGAGCCACGAGTCGGCTCGCCACTCGGTTGGTTGACGACGGCCGCCTTCTGCGTCTCGTCTCCAGCGGCAGCCGAAGCCAGGCGCAGAATCGCGCTGAAGTGATCGAGCGGTTTCGCAGCGTCCTGGCCGCTGCGCTGAAGGAGGTCAAGCCACGCAAACGGACCCGTCCGACCAAGGCCTCGAAGGAACAGCGCCTCCACGGCAAACGGCGCCGGGGAGAGACCAAGCGCCAGCGGCGTCCGCCTGGTCACGATGAATAGCGGCGGCAACATCGTCGCGGTGGATCCGAAGGTGCCGGACCCGCTGGTCATTTCCCAGGCGGCCGACCTGTTACGCCGCGGCGAACTCGTGGCCTTCCCTACCGAAACGGTGTACGGGCTCGGCGCCAATGCACTCGAGGAAGCGGCAGTGCGTCGCATCTTCGAAGCGAAGGGGCGCCCCTCTCACAATCCTATCATCGTGCACGTCGCCAGCGTCGAGGCGGCGCGAGCAATCACGTCACGATGGTCGGAGTCAGCCGAACGTCTGGCGCGGACGTTCTGGCCGGGACCGCTCACCCTGGTTCTTCCCAAGGCAGCCAGCGTTCCCGATTTGGTTACCGCGGGCCTTCCGACAGTCGGGATCCGGGTGCCCAATCATCCGGTGACCTTTGCCCTGCTCTCCGCCGTGGAGCTGCCGATCGCAGCACCGAGTGCCAACCGTTCGGGAGAGGTCTCGCCGACCACGGCACAGCACGTCGCACGGAGCCTGGGGGACCGCATCCCTCTGATACTCGATGCCGGACCTACCGAAATCGGAATCGAGTCCACGGTGGTGGATGTGAGCGGAGGCACCGCGATGCTGCTTCGTCCCGGAGTCATTTCTTCGGAGCAGTTGACGGAGATCGTGGGCCCACTCAAGACCGTCTCGACAGCCACTGCGGATGCTCCCCTGCCCTCTCCCGGGATGCTGGACCGGCACTACGCCCCCAAGACTCCGCTCCGGTTATTCGAGACTGCCAAGCGAGGCGCCGTCGAAGCCGAGATCCGGCAGGCCAAGGCGCGGGGGAAGCGGGTGGGAGTCGTGGCCTGGAGCAAGGAGGTGAACGGGGGCGACCCTCTCATTATCCTCCCGTCAAGTCCACTGGCGTCCGGCCGCATCCTCTATTCGGTGCTGCACCGGCTGGATGATGAAGGATGTGATTTGATCCTGGTTGAGCGGCCTCCGAGCGATCCTCGGTGGGCCGCGATCCGGGATCGACTGGAGCGCGCCGCGCGACCCTGACCTGACATTCTGTCAGAATAGGACAGGATGTCTCGGCTAAGGGCCTCCTTTCCGAGCGTTTGCCGGGGGCAAAGTGGCATGCTCTCTGCCTTTGGGCGGTTTCCTACGCCGAGGCAGAAGGCAGAAATGGATCTCTCGCATGGGCCTTATCCATCGTCTGGCTGTTCTTACGGCCGCCATGGCCATCCTGCTGGTCTTGGGCTCTACCGAGATCGCGCTTTCCTGGTCCGAACGGTCTCGACTGGATGACCTCCGCAGCGAATCGGTCGCACTCGCCGAGACCTGGGCCAAGTACATCTCCCGTCTCGCTCCAACCGGTGACTCCACCGCAATCGCACAGGGGCTCGCCGGGTGGCCCAGTCAGCACATCACCACCACGTCCGCCGCGGTGTGGCGGCGGGAGGGAGACCGGCTCACGCTCGTCGCAGCGAGCGGAACACTCAGCGATCCGATCCCGACCAGCGAGGAGTACCAGGCCATCCAGTCCAATGCACTACGGACCTGGCAGGTACGGGATAGCGCTCCCGCCTGGCGAGTCGCTAAGCCGCTCGGTGGCATTCGGCCGTACGGCGTTCTGAGTGTCGAAGTCTCGACCCGGACTCTGCAAGCCTGGGCCCGGCTGGAAAGGAAACGCAGCTACACATTCGCGGTGATCGCGGCACTCTTGCTCGCGGGGGGTGTCGCCTGGCTCACCGCCCAATGGGTGGGCAAACCGCTGAGCGCATTGGGGTACACGCTGGATCAGGCGCACGCCGGAGTCGAGTCGGCTCCTCCGGCCATGGAGATCGGTCCCAATGAATTCCGCGGGCTCGCGCGACGATACAACGACCTTCGCGAAGCGCTCTCGGCAAGGCAGCGGGAAAGCGAAGCCCGCGGCGCCCTGCTCTCATTGGAAGAGAAGGCGCGAGGATTGGACCGGCTCGCTTTGTTGGAAGAAACGGCAGCAGCGTTCGCCCACGAGATCGGCACGCCGCTGAACACGTTAAGCGGGCACCTGCAGCTACTGCGCGATGATCTTCGGGCGGCGGGCTCTCCGCTCGCGCTGGAACGGGTTCATTTGCTGCTGGGTCAGCTGGACCGGCTGACGGGAATTGTGAAGAGCCGCCTGGAGCGTCGAGCCTGGCCTACGCCGGTGCTTCGCCCCACCGATCTGGGTGGTGTCGCGGAGCGGGTACTCCGGTTCTTCGAGCCGACGATGGCCGAACAGGGAGTCCGAGGCGAGCTGGTGCCGGCCGGAGCCGCCCTGGGAAAATCGATGGCGATGTCCGACGGAGCGCTGGTGGAGCAGATCCTGCTGAACCTGGTCAAGAACGCCATCGAGGCGATGCCGCAGGGTGGGAGGATCGAAGTTCGGACCGGCGGCTCCACCTCGGAGGCATGGCTCGAGATTCGCGATACCGGGCCCGGCCTGGCGGCGGAGGCGAAGCGCCACCTCTTCAATCCGTTCGTGACCACGAAGGGACTGGCAGGTACCGGGCTGGGGCTGGCGGTGAGCCAGCGGTTGGCCAGGAGCCTGGGCGGGGATCTCGAGCATATTCCAACCGAGCGGGGGACGGCGTGGCGGCTTTCACTTCCCTCCGCCTTAGAACGGACGGCCTGACGTGGCTATAAGCGTGGCACTTTCTCCGAGACTTCTGCTGGTCGACGACGACGAGGCGGCTTGCCGTCTCCTCTCCGAAGTATTGGAGCGGGAGAGCTACCAGATCGTCCGGGCTCTCTCCGCTTCCGAAGGACTCGCGAAGCTGGGACGCGAAGGCCCCTTCGACGCCGTACTCACCGACTTGCGGATGCCCGGCTCCAGCGGGCTCGATCTCCTGCGCGTGGTGCGCGAGCGGGATCCTAACGCGATTGTCATCGTGCTCACCGCCTTCGGCGACGCGGGCACCGCGGGCGAGGCAATCCGCGCCGGCGCCCACGATTTCATCAGCAAGCCCTACGACATCGGCGAGCTGCGGCTGGTACTCTCGCGCGCGCTCGAGCGGAAACGGATCCAGGTCTCCCGGAGTGACGAGCCGTCCAACGGTTCGGATGGACGGCGGGAGCAGGAGCCCGAACTGGTGGGCCACAGTCCCGCCATCATCGGCGTGATGAAGACGGTGGCACGGGTGGCGCCCAGCCAGGCCAGCGTGCTGGTTTCAGGAGAAACCGGGACGGGCAAGGAGCTGGTGGCGAGGACGGTCCACCGCTACTCGGAGCGAAGCCGGGCCAAGTTCGTCGCGGTCAATTGCTCTGCGCTCGCCGAAGGGCTGCTGGAGAGTGAACTGTTCGGACACGTCCGGGGCGCTTTCACCGGCGCGCAGGCTGCTCGACCCGGCCTCTTCCGGGAAGCGGACCACGGGACGCTCTTCCTCGATGAAATCGGTGACATCTCCCCCGCCCTGCAATCGCGACTGCTACGGGTGCTGCAGGAACAGGAAATCGTGCCGGTGGGATCGGAGACACCGATCCGGGTGGATGTTCGCGTGATTGCCGCCACCCACCGCGACCTTCCCGTGCTGGTCCGCGAGGGGCGCTTCCGGGAGGATCTGTATTACCGGCTCAATGTGGTCACCATCACACTCGCCCCGCTGCGGGAGCGGCGCCAGGACATCCCGCTCCTGATCGACGATTTCCTCCGTCGGTTGGGAGCCCGCCACGAGCGGGGGCCAGTCGCGGTGGATCCCGAAGCGCAGCGTGCCCTGCTGGCGTACGACTGGCCCGGCAATGTCCGGGAACTCCTCAATGTCCTGGAGCGCGCCCTGGTGCTCGCGGCGCAGGATGTGATCGGACCGGAACATCTCTCGGAGGAGGTGCGGGCCTCGCTGGTGCCCCACGTCACACCGAATATCGCGCCGAGCGCGAACGCTCCGGCCACCGAGATGATTCCTCTCCCGGCAGTCGAGAAGCGCCACGTCCTGGCGGTGCTCGCCGCGTCGGACGGCAATCGCGAACGCGCCGCGCGGGTACTCCAGATTTCCCGTCGCACCTTGTCGCGGATGCTGCAGCGCTGGGGAATGTCGGTACCGCGATCCTGATCACAAGAATTTTCTTCGCGTGAGGCGGACGGACATCCTGTCCCGTTCGCCAACTCCGCCCGGTCACCCTGTCGCTTCAGCTTCATCCAACGCTGAAATTCCCCGCTTCCGCCGCTGATTCACGCCTCTTTGCGTGAATTCCCCGTGGCACCGCGCTTGCCCAACACATCAGTGTCGAAAGCAGGACCAGTTGGACAGTCCCGGCGTCGGCCGGGCTCATCCCAATGGAGGAAGCGTATGATCAAGCAGTTGGCTCTGGCTGGTGTTTTCGTGCTGGCAGCAGGGACGCTCAACGCGCAGTCGACGGCCACGGCGACACCCGCCGCCCCGACGACTCATGCCGCGGCGACGACGTCCAGCAACAAGAAGCATGAACCCAGCAAGCAGGAAATCACCATGGCCCAGCAGAGCCTGACCAAGGCCGGGCTCTACAAGGGCAAGGTGGACGGGAAGTGGAACGACGAGCTTTCCGGCTCCATCAAGAAGTATCAGACCCAGAACAAGCTCAAGGTGACTGGCAAGCTGGACGAGGAAACCTTGAAGAAGCTGGAGCCGCCGACACCGGCTACCACTCCGGCGAGTCCGTAAGGGCAGCAACAAACCTCCCACGGGACGAACGCGGTCAATACTCCTTCCCAGTCCCGTGTTTAAAACGCCTCTCCGAAAGGGGAGGCGTTTCTTTTGTGACCAAGCGGGGACCGACCATGAAGTGGGGTCGGGGAGGCACCAGGTTCTTGCTCAGGGAACGTGCGGTAATGTGGTGAGGAGCTCTGCAAAGCCGCTCCACAGCACCTGGATCCCGATGCAGAACAGGAGGAAGGCGGAGAGACGCGCGATGATTGAAGTTCCCGTGGGCCCCACCGCCTTGGCCAGCCGGCTCGACCCCGCGTAAAACCAGTAGATCAGAAGGCAGATGAGAGCCGCCGTGGCGAATGCCTCGAGGGCGAACAGGACCGGGCGTCGGGCGCTGCCCGTCCCCAGCGCTATCGCCACGGAAATGGTCCCCGGCCCGGTCGTCACCGGCATCGTAAGCGGGTAGAAGGCCATGTTCTTGGCCTCGCGCCCGCTCGCATCCTCGAGCGCGGCCTTCTGCTTCTCGCCCTCGTCGTCCGCGGTCAACATCTTCCAGGCCGAGAGAGCGATCACGATCCCCCCCGCCACCCGAAGCACCGGCATCGAGATCCCGAACACCTTGAGCACATACGCTCCGATGAGCATGGAAACGACGAGGGTGACGAAGCTGTAGAACGCGATCTTCCGCGCCATCTTGTTCCGGACCCGGGGAGCAAGATGGCTGGTGGCGGCGAGGAAAATGAAGGCTCCGCCCAGCGGGTTGATGATGGAGAAGAGCGCGGGGAACGCGAGGAGGAAGAACGCGAACGCCTCGGCGATCAGGCTCTGCACCACGGAAGGGGCCGTCAGTTTAGGACTCCATCAGCGGGTAACGTGAGAAGGCGAGTCTACCGGTCCCGGCTCCTATTTAACCGGGAACAGGGTCCGAGGGAATCCGGCTTAATGCCGTCCCGCCATCGGCGCGGCCTTGCGGTGAGTCCGATCCAGACTCCGATACTGAATCGCTTCGCTGATGTGGGGAACGCCGATCTCCCCTGCCCCAGCCAGATCGGCAATCGTCCGCGCCAGCTTGAGCACTCGGTGATAGGCCCGGGCGGAGAGACCTAGTCGGGTGATCGCCGTACGGAGCAGGCTCTCGACTGGCTCCGAAAGCCGCAGTAGCGGCGGATGTCGCGCGAGGCCATGTGCGCATTGGCGAAGAGACCTGGTTGCTCCCGGAACCGAGCCTGCTGCCTCTGCCGAGCCTCTTCGACCCGGGCGCGGACGGCAGCACTCGGCTCTTCCGATGGTTCTCCCGCCAGCTCCGCGCACGGCACGGCAGGCACCGCCAAGTGAATATCGATCCGGTCGAGCAACGGCCCCGAGACCCGCCCGAGGTAGCGCTCGACCGCGATCGGATCGCAGCGGCAGTTATGGGTGGGATCGCCCGAGTACCCGCAGGGACAGGGATTCATCGCCGCCGCAAGCATGAGCCTGGCGGGATAGGTGAGACTGGTCGCGGCGCGGCTCAGGGTGACGATGCCGTCCTCCAGCGGCTGACGCAGCACCTCGAGCACGTTTTTCCGGAACTCCGGCAGCTCATCCAGAAACAGCACTCCTCCGTGTGCCAGGCTCACTTCTCCCGGTCTCGGATTGGACCCTCCGCCAATCAGGCCAGCATCGCTGATGGTGTGATGTGGCGCTCGGAAAGGCCGCGTCGTGCAGAGCGAACGTCCGCCAGTGAGGAGGCCCGCCACGCTGTGGATGCGGGTCGTCTCCAGCGCCTCGTCCAGCGTCATGGCGGGCAGAATAGTGGGGAGGCGCCGAGCCAGCATCGTCTTCCCTGAACCAGGTGGACCGATCAGCAGGATATTGTGCGACCCCGCCGCGGCGACCTCGAGCGCCCGCTTCGCCGCCGCCTGCCCTCTCACATCCGCGAAATCCACCAGGTCGTGATCCCGTCGGCCCATAAGCTCGGCCACGTTACACTGGGCCGGCTGGATCGGAGCGTCTCCCGTGAGGTGGGCGCAAACATCGAGCAGCGTCCGCGCACCGTGCACCGATATCCCCTCCACCACCGACGCCTCGTCCACATTCTCGGCGGGCAGCACGACACCGTCGAGTCCCGCGGCGCGTGCGGCGAGCGTCATGGAAAGCGCCCCGCGAACGGGACGCAGATCTCCTTCGAGACCCAGCTCACCCAGCAACAGCAGATGATCAACCCCTTCCGCGCCGATCTGACTGCTCGCCATCAGCAGTGCGATCGCGATCGGCAGATCGAAGGCGGAGCCGTCCTTTCGGACGTCCGCCGGAGCCAGATTGATGGTGATTCGTTTGAGCGGGTAGTTGAAGCCGGCGTTCACCATCGCGGCGCAGACTCGCTCCCGTCCTTCCTTCACGGCACCTTGTGGTAGCCCCACAGTCGAAAAGGACGGGAGGCCGTTTGTCAGGTCGGCTTCGACCTCGACCAGGTAGGCATCAATGCCGAGTACGGCAGCGGAGCGGACTCGAGCGAGCATGCGGCCAAGAGGTGAGTGACCGCAGATTCTAGCGGGGCAAGCGAGGTTCTCAGGTATCGAATCGGCGCGGCGGACGGCCGAATTAATGCGGGAGAATCAGCGGAGCCACATCGCTTTAGCGACACGCAGCCGAGTCGCGGCTTCAGCCGCGGAGGGTTGGGGACTTTGGACATCATCGCTGCGGGAGCGTCGCGCTGGTAGCTTTTCCGGGCGGCAGATCACCAATACTTGGCAGGCACAGAATAGACGAGGCGGGTATGAAAGACATCACTAAGACTCTCAACAAGCTGAAAGAGCGCCAAAAGGCCATTCAGGACATGGCGCCCAAAACTCCGAACAAAGAGGTGACACTGCATCTGCAGACCCAGCACGCGGCGATCGGTGCATGCGCAGCGATTCTCAAGGACCTGAAGCCCAAGTTGCAGCCCACGGGCTCCAAGAAACCGACGGAGAAGGAACTCGGAGAGCTGTACGGAATCGAGGTCGCACCCACCCTCGTGTCCCTGATCGAAGGGGCGGAGGATCTGGCGGAGGGGAAGGATCACGAAGTCCTGAAACGGACCGCGTGGCGAGTGGCCTTCGTCGCCGGGAAGTGGGCCACCAAGCTGCTTCCGCTGCGGTACGAGGACGTCAAAGACCTGGTTGAAGCCGTCGGCGCCCTGGCCGACATCCGCAAGCTCGGCTCATCACTCAAGGAGCGTAAGCGTCAGGCCGACTCGGCTGCCAAAGTGTTGCAGTGGTCGAAGAATGGAGCCGTCATCGCTATGGGCTGGGGGATCGAAGCGGAGCGGATCCTGGATCTCCTCAGCGGCGCGCCCGACCGGACCGACAACCAGCGTCTGAAGGCGGTGCAGCAGCGAATGAAGACCGCGGTTCCCGAGTGGACGAAATAACATTGCGAGGAGGCCGCAGGCCGACGAAGCAATCTTCTTCCGAAAGCTATCCTGAGGAGATTGCTTCGTCGCCCGCTTCGCGGGCTCCTCGGAATGACACGATCACTAATGTGAATGGGGCGGCCTTCGGCCGAACAAGGCGGGCGCTACTCGGTACTAGGTACTCGGTACTCCGTACTAATTCAGTGCGGCCATCCCTCCGGCCTGATCTCCGTGAGCAGAATGATCGGCGCGTTGAGATCGCCGGCGAAGATACTGGATTCGAGCGGCTGGGTGCGCTCGAGATCGTCCCGACTGGAGCCGATACACAGCGTGAGACCCACCCGCAGCACTGGTTGATCGAGAAGTGCTGCCGGAATCACGCGCGGTGGACCATAAGTCAGACCCTCCCGCACCGTCGCGGGGATTCGACCCGAGACGTAGACCGGTACTTCCACCAGCGACTGTAGCATCCGGTAAGTCAGGACTGTGGATTCCCCGCCACTCGTCGCGATGCCGAAAACCGGCGCGCCAAATCGTCCGGTCCGGGGGAAAATCGCGACCCCGTAGCCCAGACCGCTGCCGCTATCTCTAGAGTTGGCAAGCGTTTCCCGCAACAGATCGTGAACGGCGACCAGATCCTGCGGAATCGGTTCAGTGCTCATTTGGAGGATCCTGTGAACGCGTCGGATGGACCAGCATTACAGGCACAAGGCTAGTTTGCAGAAGTCGGGCCGCCCCCCGGGTTGCCCTCTGTCTCGGCCTAGGCCGGGGCAAACCGGCGGATAGCATGCATCGCGGGGAGAGAGTGCGCAACCATGCTACACATTCACGGCGGTGATGTGGTCCTCGAGCGCCTGACGCGAGCCGGAATCCCGGGAGAACGGCTCACCTGGCGCGAAGTCCTCTGCGATGGACCGACACCGCAGTGCGACTCTCGTCAGGAATGGCGCCGAGTCCGCTCCGAATTCCTTTCCCGGGTTTACCACGCGGAATCAGGTGGGTCCGCTCTCCTCCTGGAACAGGAAGCAGCACTGGAGCGGGCGCTGACTGAACAGGACGAGATCGTGCTCTGGTTCAGCAGCGACTGGTTCTGCCAGGCCATTCTGTTGTCGCTACTCAGCCTGTTGCACCAGAAGCCAAGACGCCGGGCGCGGTTCTCATTGGTTGCACCGGTGGGCTGGCCGAACGTCCCGGACAATTTGGGTTGCACGCTGGCTTTCGTGCCCGAGGAGGAACTGTCCGGCCTGCTCGCACGGAGACAGGAATTGCCTCCCTCCCTGCTGCACCTCGGCAGCACGGTCTGGAACGCCATGTGTGCTCCGGACCCCCAAGCAGTCGCTGCCCTGGCAGGGCAAGACCTGGCGGACCCGAGTCTTCCCTTGCTCAGCGAAGGACTCCGCATCCATCTCTGCGAGCTTCCCTCGACTACCAATGGATTGGGGTTCAGCGAAGAACGCGCGTTGGCCGCGCTTACTGATGCTCCCCAGAAGCTGAACACGGCCTACCATTCCTTCCAGCGCGGAGAGGGTCGGCCCTGGATTACCGACCTGATGTTTGCGGCCCGACTCCATGGCCTGAATGGCGTCCCGGCACCGTTGGTCGAATGGAGCGCCGACGGTCAAACTGTCCGTCGCACCGCGATAGGCGGCGAGGTCCTTGCGGGACGGCGAGACTGGTGTACCCTGACTCAAATGGACCGTTGGGTCGGCGGTGTGCACCTGACGCGCGATAACCTGTGGCGGATCGACCGTGGAAGCCTGACCCTCTCCCATTAGTGCGCCAGGCTGACAGGAGCTCTCATTGACCGACGAGAAAGTCAGACTACCTCCCCTTGATGTACTGAGGGTCGGCCTCTGGTACGCACTCGTGTTCGGCCTCATCGAGGTCGGCATCGTTCGTTTGCAGCTGCTGGGCTCCAAGAAATTCACCTTCATGAGTCCGGACTTCCCCTGGATGACGCCGGTGGCGGACGCGATCCTGCTGCTCGCCGGTGGTGTCGTTGTGCTCATTCTCGCCTGGCTGCTGCGGGGCCGCATCGGCTGGCGCGTCGCGCTCTGGACCTACGGCTTCCTTGCCGTCATCTCGATCCTCTACCGCTTCCCTTCAGTCGATCGCCGGGCCTGGGCACTCCTCGCCGCAGGCATCGCGCTGCAGCTCTCCCGCTGGATTGCGCCACGGATGCCATCCTTCATCAGCATGGTGCGACGCTCCCTGCCCTGGGTCGTGGCGCTGGTGGTCGCCATTGGCGTTGGCCGCCATGCCTTACTGGCCTGGCAAGAACGGCGCGGGCTCGCTGCACTGCCCGAAGCCGATTCTGGGGCGCCCAACGTTCTGCTCATCATTCTGGACACGGTTCGCTCGCTCGATCTGAGCGTGTACGGCTACGATCGCCCTACCACTCCGTTCCTTGAACGCTTCGCGCAGCGCAGTGTCGTCTTCAATCACGCGCTGACCAATGCGCCGTGGACCCTGCCGTCACACGCCTCGATCTTCACCGGACGCATCCCCCACCAGCACAGCGCGGACTGGCTTTCACCGCTGGACAAGACTCATCCCGTCGTAGCCGAGGCGTTCGCGGCCCACGGGTACGCGACGGCGGGGTTTGTCGGTAACAAGCTCTACTGCGGACGAGAAAAGGGTCTGGGACGAGGCTTCCTGCACTACGCCGATTTCATGGTGACCCCGGGAGAGCTGATCCGCAGCACCTCCCTCGGCGGCTACTATCTCGAACAGAGCTGGTTTCGTCGTCTGTTCAAGTCCTGGGATCTGCCGGGACGGAAAGTCGGCTCGAAGATCAACCGGGAATTCCTCGGCTGGCTGGAGCACCGTTCCGAGCGTCCGTTCTTCGTCTTTCTCAATTACTACGACGCGCACATGCCGCTGGTGCCGGTGCCACCCTTCGACACGCTGTTCAGCCGTCGTGGGGCGGAGACGAGAGCAAAGGTCGAGCAGATGCTGGAGGCGAGCTACGCCGGGAGGAAGCCCTCCCGCGAGTTGCTCGATGTGCGACGCGACGCGTACGACGCCACCATCGCCTACCTCGATCAGGAGTTGGAGGAGCTCCTCGGTGCGCTGGACAAACGGGGTGAGCTGGATCGGACGGTCGTCGTCATCACCTCCGATCACGGAGATATGTTCGGCGAGAAAGGCGCCACCGGGCACGGCGACGATCTCTTCCGCCCGGCGCTAGAGGTCCCCCTTCTGGTCTCCTATCCTCCCAAGGTTCCCCGCGGCCGCCGGGTGAATACGGCCGTCTCCCTGCACGATTTGTCGGCCACCATGCTATCGCTCGCCGGAATCAAGAAGCACCCCATCCCCGGCCACTCGCTGGAGCGCTTCTGGGGAGATTCGCCACCTCCCGGGCCGACCGGTGGCGACACACTGGTCATGGAGTTGAGTTACAACAGCCGGCTGCCCAAGAACACACCGGTGGCGAAAGGAGCGATGGCTTCCATCGTGCTCGACCGCCACCGCCTGGTCCGCAACGGTGATGGCTCGATGGAGTTGTACGATTTTCTGAATGATCCTGAGGAAAAAACCGATTTGAGCCAGACGCCGGAGTTTGCCGACGTTCTGACCAGACTGCAGGCGGCGCTGCAGCTCGTCGCGGGACCCGCGACCGGACGCGGTCCGCGTTACCGGGGGCCGGCGGCGCTCGCCGGGCCCTGAGCGGCTCCATCGGGCCAGGCGATGACGACCGTGGTGCCCTGGCGCGGCACGCTCTGAACCTCGACCTCGGCACCCCAGCTTTCGACCAGCCGCTTCACGATCGCGAGCCCCAGCCCCGACCCGCTGGTCGTGGTAGAGAACCTGGGCTCGAAGATTCTCGGTAACAGCTCGACGGGTATTCCACGGCCATTATCTCTTACGGCGAATCCCGGTTTGGCCACCGACAGTTCGATGGAGCTGGCACCGGCGTTCCGCGCATTCTCCACCAGATTCCCCAGTACTTCCTTCAATTCGTCGCGCCGGGCCGGACGCAACAGTGGTCCATTCCCCTTGACCGACACCGAGACGCCTTCGCCGGTGAGCCGGTAGAGATCCGCCACCTCTCGCGCGGTGGCGAGGAGATCCACGCTCTCCAGCGGAGCCGCGTCTTCCAGCGGCAACCCGAACCTGCTGAACCCCCGCGCGATCGTGTCGAGCCGGTCAATCTCCGCCAGGATCCGGCTCGAGGTGGTTTCCAGAGTCTCGTCGAACTCGGTGCGACGTTCGCGATAGACTCGCCGCAAGTGCTGGATCCCCAGCCGGAGCGGAGTGAGCGGGTTCTTGATTTCGTGGGCGACCTGCCGGGCCATCTCTCCCCAGGCCAGCACCCGTTCTGCCTGAGTCACGTCGGTAATGTCGTCGAGCGAGAGCACGGTGCCGCCGACATCCGTCCCCAGTCTTTCCAGTTGATATCGTAGCCGGCGTCCTTCGATCTCCAATTCACCGGCGGAGGGCCCGCCTTGAGTGAACGACTCCATCGCTGTCGCGAGCGGCGCCCACCCTGCACCCAGCGCCACGGCCATTCCTTCACCCTCGGCCAGCGGGAGTCCCAACATCTCTCGCGCGCGAGGATTCGCGATGATCACTGCCCCTCGCGCATCGAGAGCCAGCACTCCGGTGGCAACGTCCGCCAGCACCGCCGCGGTTCGGCGACGGGCGCTCTCGAGTGCCGCCTGACTCGATCGAATGTCAGATGACATTCGTGCAAAGGCGCCGAACAGCTCTTCGAATTCGACCGGAGGTGTCTCCGGCAGTGGTGGTGTCTCTCCCCGTCCCAGTAGCAATGCGGAAGTTCTGAGCTCCTCCACCGGGCGAGCGAGCGCTCGTGCGACAACTTGTGCCGCGGCTACCGCCGCTGCGATTCCCACCAGCGTCGCGAGCAGCAGGATAAAGGCGAGATCGCGCTGGGTCTCCGCAAGGAACCAGTCGTCCGCCACCTGAGGAGTCGCCAGGATGCCGATGCCGCCCGGGGGGCCGCTCTGGACCACGCGATAGCCCACCCGCACCGGCGACATGTACGTCGTCCCGTTTCTGATCTGCGCGATCTCGTCACCCAGTCCCAGCCGGACGAAGACCCTCGGATCCACCAGCGGTTCGACGAGACCGAGGTCGTGGAGGATGGGCGCGCTGGTGGCGAGCAAGGTGCCGCCGCTGTAGAGCGCGAGATCGGCATCGAGCCGGTCGGAGAGTTCCTGCATTCCAAAGGTCAGAATCTCTCCCGGACCACGCAGCAGGCCGCCCGCGGTGAATACCGCATCGCGGAGCACCTGGGAGATCAACAGGTCGCGGCTTCGCGCCGCCTCGGCATCGAAGCGCGAGAAATTCCAGGCGGCGAATCCCGCGGCGGGGACCACGAAGAACACCGCCAGCGTCGCGGCGAGGCGAACCTGGAAGGAGCGAGCGACCCGCTTGAACGACCAGCGCCGCCTCGGACCCTCGAGTCGGACGGTCGTGAGCAGCCAGATGACGATCACCACCGTCGCGTCGAGCAGAACGAGCAGCGCCCCCCGCACGGCCAGCGAAAGCGGCGCGTGCAGAGAGACCGATGCGTGGGCATGTCGCACCGCGCCGAAGAGGGTCAGCGGGCGCTCGTTGCGAACCTCCCAGCCAACCCGCCGCCAACCGACCTGGGCCGGCTCACCCGCCGCGCTTACACCGGGAGGGGTGAGAGCGAGGTCGTACAAGGGCGCGCCTTCGGCCGGGGGACGCAGCAGCCGGGATAGGCGCGTCGGTGTGATCAGTCGGGTCCGCGGTCCGATAACCGCGGTGAAGACATCGCCGTCGCTCAACCGCTGGATCAGGATGTAGTGGAGTCCGGGGACCCGCGCCGCGCGGGTGATCGTCCGGCCGATACTGCTGTCCATGCCCTGCACCAGCGCCGACAACAATGGGGTTGGCAGATCGAGCGAATCGAGCGACAGATCGGCCACCCGCTCACCTCGAGCACTCCACAAGGTGAGCCGCACCGGATAGTCCTGCTCTCCGAGATAAGACGTGCGCCAGAGGGCGTACATCTCCGCGGAGGTTCGGACTCCTCCCTGCGCGGTAAGCTGTTCCGCCAATCGTTCGAGCAACGGTTCGGCCAGCGGATCCTCTACTTCCCCGAGTCTTCCAAGGTCCCGCTGCGCCACCGCGATGCGGCCGTTAAGGACCGCCGCCCAGGTTACCAGCGACGCGGCACTGCCCGCGACGAGCGCGATGGCAACGACACTTCCCCAGCGTGGCGTCGAGCGAGCGACCAGAAACAGTGCCGGCAACCAGAGCAGCGTGTACCATGTGGGATAGCCCAGCGGAGGACTCCAGACCCTGAGGCCGATCAGCGCTGCGATGAGCGCGATCCCTACACCGAGGAGCAGGCCACGGTCGCTCGCTCCTTTCTCAGAGCCGGGCCGCAGGCACGCGGCGGCGAGCACGATGACGGCACTGGCGGCCAAGGCCAGGACGACTTGCCAGGTAGCCCACAACTGGGCCGACACACCGTTCAGAGGCGGCGTGATGCCACGGCCCAGCTCGGTCAGAAAAGACGGAGCGGCAGCGAGCAGGAGCACTCCGATAACCCGCTGCCAGGGCCGCCGCGGAGCGCTACGACGCCAGAGCCAGAATCCTGCGAGCAGGAGCAATAGACTCGAGAGTCCGAGGGCCCCGGCCGAGGTGGTGAACGGGCCGAATGAGGCCCGGAAGAATGTCGCGGGGGAGAAGAAGTCCTCGAAACCGAGGGCGGATCCCGCGGGGGAACGGAGCCCGAGCCACAGCAATGCCAGAAGGGATGACAGCAGCGTTGCCGGCCCCGCTGCGCCGAGCACTCCGATCAGCAGTACGAGGACGGCCGCAGCGGCGACACCGCGTCCCGCCGCGGCCAGCTCCCGTTCCTTGGCCTCGCCCTGATCGGGCGGGACCGGAAGGACGCTGAAGAGAAGCCGCGGGCCTGCGGTGGTGGGCTCTTCGAAATCGAAGAGGTCGCTCTGGTGCGGCGCAGTGCCGGGTGGGAAGACCTCCAGGCCGACGCGGGTGCGTGCGGCGAAGCGCGCGCTCAGGCTTCCCTCGGGACGGGGTGCGGTGGAATGGGCCCAGATCAGGGTACTGGCCACTGCCACCCGGCCTTCGGGCGAGTGGCGGCGCGTCTCCAGCACGACGTAATATCCATCGGCTCGAACCGCGATCGAATCGCCCTCGGCGCCGGGCAGCAGCCGGTGTCGCCCGGCCCAGGCCCACGGCGTTCCAGTAGGTTCGAGGATGGCGAGGCCGAGTTCCGGACCCGCCGAGTTGGTGGACTGAGCCAGGGAGCTGAAGGCTGCGGCGCGGTCTCCCTTCGCGGCCTCGAGCCCCTTCGCGGCCGCGGCGTCGGCCCGATGCAATGCCTGGCGGAGTTCGGTCTCGAGCTGTTGGGACGCCTGGGTCACCAGGCGTTCCCGCACGGCAGGCCACTGGTGCTCGATGGAGCTCAAGCGACGCCCGCCAATGGCCATGGCGAGAGTCAGAGCAGCCAGAGCGAGAGAGAGAGCCACCATCCACCGCTGCCGACGCGGCCACGAGAGATAGATGGCACCCAGGAGCAGTACAGCGACCGCGAGGGTCCAGACCGGCGCCGGACGACGCAGCCACTCCGCGGCGGCAATAGCCGTCGCGCCAATGACTACCGACCAGCCATGACGATGAATCAGAACGGACATCCGTGGTGCCTCAAAGACCTGACCGCTGCCGCAGTTCGCGGTCTGGTCGCCGCCCGGCCCTGGCTCATCATCCCGGTGGGAACCCTCGAGGGACACGCACCCCATCTCCCGCTTGGCGTGATCGGGGCGCTGGTGGAGCGTCTGGCGGACGATCTCTCGGCTCGATTTCGCGTGGTGCGATCGCCTCTCATTTCATTCGGGGTCAATCGGCCCGACACCTCATGCCTTCCAGGTTCGGCCGGGCTCCAGCGCAAGACGTTGCACCGGGTCATGAACGAACTTATCGCCTCGTGGGAAGCGTCGGCAGGGATCGAGGAGTTCGTCATCCTCTCGGCCCAGGCCTACGATCCCCATCTTGAAGCCCTCGGCACCATCCTGCCCCTCAAGGCCCGGTTACAGGTAGTCGACTTGGCTACCTTCGATGCGGCCGAGTTTGCCGGGACGCCGGCCGGCAGCATCACGCCGCTGGCCGCCGAAACGTCGCTTGCCCTCTACCTGGCGGGCGGCCAGATATGGCAAGACCAGAACGTGACGATTCCGGTCGGCGCGACAGCCGAGGTGGGCCAGCGGATTTATACTTTCATGCTGGATCGGGTGGCGTCCCGCTGTTTTCCCTTTTCCCCCGGCACCGCATGAATCTTCCCCTGCGCGTCCTTCTAGTAGTGTGCCTCGGCGTCGGCCCGTTCCCGGCCTCGGCACAAAGCGATCAGGGAGTTCTCATCATAAGCAGGGGTGGACAGGAAATAGGCCGGGAGTCATTCCGGCGGATCCCGAACAAATCAGACCCGAGTGTCGTGGATAGTCTCATTTCCATCGCCCGATTCCCGGCCACCAAGCCTCAGCTCGAGGTGAGTGCCATTTGGGGACGCAGTGGTCCTGATGCGTTCACCCTGTTGCTTGATCGCCGCGGGACCGGTGTTGCCACGAGCCAGATCCTGGTCGCCGGCGGTCGTAGCCGGATCACGGTGCGGGTCGTTGGGCGGGGCGGCGAAAGCGCGAACGAATTTCCCGGAGGCAGCGGGGTGGTCGTCATGGAGGACAGCCTCTTTGCGCCATATCTCCAGATCGCGGCACTCGCGGGCGAGAAGGCCACCCCGCTGACCGCGCTCTATCCCCGCTCGGGCCGGAGAGCTAGCCTTTCAGGCGGAGCGCGTCCCAGCGGCTGCTACCAACCCCCCGGACCACGACGCCATCCAAGAGATCCGGCTGACCGGGGGGCTCAGCGGGGAGATCCAACTGGACGCGGGAGGAAGGCTGATCCGGATTGTCCGACCCGACCTCGGCGTCGAGGCGTCCCGCGCACCCTGAGGTATCCTTTGTCGGCTTGTCAGCGCCCCCTTTTTCCCGGTTTGTCCCAAGCTGAAACTGCCTGCGATGCCCCCTCCGTATGAGGGGCAGCCGCGTTTACCACCAATCATTTGGGATGCAAACATGCGACGCAGCTGGACCCTTTCCGCCAGCCTGATCCTGCTTGTTGTGTGCGCTAGCGCGGCCCCGGCGCAGACTCCCGATTCGACGATTCCCCCTCCAACCGCCACCCTGTCGCTCGAGCAGGCGTTGTCCGAGGCAAGGACCAGCAGCCCGGAATACCGCCAGTTCTTGAACAACGCGGGGCCCGCGAAATGGGCGCTGAGGAACGCTTACGGGAACCTGCTTCCCGGAGCCGATGTTAGCGGCGGGTTCGGATACGTCGGTACCGGTCAGGCAAACCTGGGTCAGGGCTTCACTCAGCAAACGTCGGCCTTCGTCCAGTCGTACTGGCAAGGGAGGCTCACCTACCAGCTGGATGGCGGCCGGTTGATCGCGCCCAGCCAGCAGAAGGCAAACCTCAAGGCCACCGATGAAGAGATCGACAACGAAGGAGTGTTGCTGCGGTATAACATCACCAACCAGTACCTGATCGCCGCGGCGAGCGCTGCTCAGGTCACGGTGTCGCGCCAGCAGGTGGAACGGAACCAGAGCTTTCCTTCAACTGGCCCAAGCCCGCTTCAACGTGGGCCAGGGTACCCTGATCGAGGTTAAGCAGGCCGAGGTGCAAAAAGGGACCGCCGATGTCCAGCTGCTGCGTGACCAGCAAGCGGAGAACGAGGCCAAGCTCGAACTCTTCCGCCAGATGGGCGTGGTCCCGCCGGTGGACGTCCAGCTCATCGCGCTCACCGACTCGTTCCCGGTAACGGAGCCCGTGTTCCAGCTGGATGATCTGTTGAAAATGGCGGAGGAAGAAAACCCAGCGCTCCGTGCGTTGCGCTACCGGCGTGACGCCGCGTCGAAGGGAGTTGGCATAGCCAGGTCGCAGTTCTTCCCGACGGTATTCGCATCCGCCGTTTGGGGAGGATTCACCAACCAGCAAACCGATGAGGGCTTGTTGCTGCAACAGGCGACGTTCGGCGCACAGGGCCAGGCCCAGGGCTGCGTGTTCGAGGACTCGGTACGCTCCGCACTGGCTTTCCCGGGGGTGATCGGATCCGCGGCCTGCTTCCAGCGCGCCGGTCTCAATTCGACGGGAACCGCACTGACCCCGACTGCTCAAAGTCGAATCAAAGACGCGAATGGGACCTTTCCCTGGCACTTCATCAAGAATCCGTTCAACCTGACGGTCGGCGTCTCTTTGCCGATCTTCACCGGATTTGGCCGTTCTCTGCAGGTCTCGCAGGCGCAGGAGTTCGAGGACGACGCGGATGAGAACGTCCGGGCCGCGGCACTCAGGATCCGGACCGAGGTGAACACCCGGTACCTCGCCTTGAACGCCTCCTACAAGGCCATCGGAGTGCAGGCGCAGAGCCGCGACGCAGCCCGCGACCAGCTCCGGCTGGCACAGGATCGTTACCGGCTGGGCAGTGGCAGCTCGCTCGAGGTAACCGATGCACAGAACGCGGTGCAGCGGGCAGAAGGCGATTACATCGCCGCTACGTATGCGTATCACCGGGCCGTGGCGATCCTTGAAGCCGCAGTCGGTCGCCCGCTCCGCTAACCAAACGAGGATCGTGAAATGTCGCGTCGCATGAAGCTCAGTCTCGTCCTGATGGTGCTGCTCGGTGAGCATCGGCAGCGTCGTCGCCCTCACCGCCGCGAAGAAGAACAAGAAGGCGGTCGAGGTCCGGATGGAAGAGGTGGGCACGCGCGACCTGGTCTCCACCGTCACCGCCAGCGGCAAGATCGAGCCTGAGACCAAGGTCGACATCCTGAGTGACATCCAGGGGCGGATCACCGAGATCGCCGTGAAAGAGGGCGACATGGTGAAGAAGGGGCAGTTCCTGCTCCAGATCGACGCCGCGCTCTACCAGGCCGCCGTCTCCCGTTCCGAAGCGTTGCTCGCTTCCGCTCAGAGTGATCTGATCCGGAGCCGCGCCAACCTGGACCAGGCAGAGCGGGCCCTCAAGCGAGCCAAGGACCTGCAAGCATCCAACACCAGCCTGATCTCCGAGGAGGCCGTGGAACAGTCGGAGACGGCGCGCGACGTGGCCGAAGCGAACCTCAAGTCCAGTCAGGCCCAGGTGGATCAAGCCAAGGCCGGCATGCAGGAGGCCCAGGACAACCTGCGCAAGACAAGGCTGGTGGCGCCGATCTCGGGTCGGGTAACGCGGCTCGCGGTCGAAGAGGGTGAAGTCGCGGTTCCGGGCACGTTTTCGCGTGACGTCGGCCTGCTCATGACCATCGCGGACATGTCGGTCATCCTGGCCAAGGTCCAGGTGGACGAAACCGATGTGGTCCGTCTCCAGGACGGCGACTCGGTGGAAGTGAGCATCGATGCCTTCCCCGACACCACCTTCCTCGGTCGGGTGACCAAGATCAGCAACAGCGCTCAGCTGACCGCGACCGCAGACCGCCTCAGGTTCGAACGACCGGGCGGTGGACTTCGACGTCGAGGTCACCCTGACCAAGCCGCCGGCCGACATCCGGCCCGACCTGAGCTGCACCGCGCGGGTGATCACCGACGTTCGCAAGGGCGTCCTGAGCGTGCCGATCATCGCCCTGACGGTGCGGGAGAACGAGCCGGTGCCCAACGAATCGGCTCCGCGCGACTCGACGATCAAGCCCACCGTCGGGAAGAAGAAGGAAACCGAGGGCGTGTTCGTAGTGACCGACGGCGTCGCCACCTTCCGGCCGGTCAAGGTCGGGATCGCGGGAGAGGAATACTTCGAGGTCCTCGAAGGGGTGAAGGCGGGTGAGACGATCGTCTCCGGCAGCTACCAGGCCATCCGCGACCTCAAGGACGGCACCAAGGTCAAGAAGGCCGTGAGCGATTCCGGCAAGAAGGAAGAAGAGAAGAAGTCATGAGCGACCTCGTCATCCAGGTCGAGGACCTGGTCCGCGAGTACGACATGGGCGCCGAGCTGGTCCTGGCGCTGCGGGGTGTGACCCTGGCGAATCCGGCGCAACGAGTACGTCGCGATCATGGGCCCGTCGGGTTCCGGCAAGTCCACCTTCATGAACCTGCTGGGCTGCCTCGACACTCCGACTGGCGGGAGCTACTGGCTCAACGGCCAGGAAGTCATCCCGCATGTCGGACGACGCCCTGGCCCGGGTCCGCAACCGGGAAATCGGGTTCGTGTTCCAGACCTTCAACCTGCTGCCCCGCGCCACCGCGCTGCACAACGTCGAGCTGCCGCTGGTGTACGCCGGAGTATCCGTCCGGGGAGCGGCGGCGGCGGGCCGAGCAGGCGCTGGACCCGGGTCGGCCTGGGCAACCGGATGGGGCACCGGCCCAACGAACTGTCGGGCGGCCAGCGCCAGCGGGTGGCGATCGCCCGGGCGCTGGTGAACCGCCCGTCCCTGCTCCTGGCCGACGAGCCGACCGGCAACCTCGACAGCACCACCAGCGAGGAGATCATGGCGGTCTTCGGCGAGCTGCACAGCCAGGGCCAGACCATCATCGTCGTGACCCACGAGCCCTCGATCGCCGCAGTACGCCGAGCGGGTCGTCGTCCTGCGCGACGGCCGCCTCGACTCCGATACCATGACTCACCGAGAGCCGCGGCCTAGGATGCCGCTGTTCGAAGCGGTGCGGATGGCGCTCCGCACGATCGTCACTCAGAAGCTCAAGAGCTTCTTCTCGCTGATCGGCGTCCTGATCGGGGTCACCTTCCTGATCGCGGTCGTTTCGATCGTGCAGGGCATGAACGTGTACATGGAGGATCAGTTCGCCAACCGGCTGATCGGCCTGAACACCTTCACTCTGCGCCGGATGCCGGGCATCAACACCGGCAACGTCACCGACGACATGTGGCGCGACTGGCATGCGCCGGCCCCGCATCAGCTACGACGACGCGGACTACGTCGCCGAACGCTTGAAGACGCCCGCTACCTTCGCCCGGTTCTGCTCCGACCGGATGGTGCTCACCTACGGCAGCAAGCAGGCCAAGGACATCGAGCTGATGGGAACCGAGCCCGTCCTACTTCGACATCAAGAACATCGAGCATCGCCCCGGGCCGGATCTTCACCCCGCAGGAGGTCCGGGTCGGCGTGCCGGTCCTCGTGATCGGCGACCTGCTGGCCGAAAAGCTCTTCGAGGCCTGAATCCGCTGGGCAAGGAAGTCGACGATCGCGGGGCTGCCCTACCGGGTGATCGGTGTCGCGGCCAAGCGAGGCACGCTGTTCGGGCTCTCGCTCGACAAGTTCGCGGTGATGCCGTTCATGGCACCGGCCCGGCGCTACATCTGCCCGATCAACGTCCTCGATGAGCTGCAGATCAAGGCCGCCAATCCCGACCAGATGCTGGTCGCCATGGGCGAGATCGAGTCGCTGATGCGGACCAAGCGGCACCTCCGCCCGGGGCAGGAGAACAACTTCGATCTGCAGAACGCCGCCGGCGCGCTGGAGGGGTGGAAGAGCATTTCCAAGGTGCTGATCACCGCCCTGCCGGGGCTGGTGGCCATCTCGCTCGTGGTCGGCGGCATCGTGATCATGAACATCATGCTGATGGCGGTGGCCGAGCGCACCCGGGAGATCGGGATCCGCAAGGCGCTGGGCGCCAAGCGGCGTGACATCCTGGCCCAGTTCGTCGTCGAGAGCGGCCACGCTGTCGACCGTCGGCGCGGCGCTGGGCATCGGGACCGGCATCGGGCTGCGCCTTCGCGGTCCGGGCGCTGACCCCGCTCCCGGCCGCGGTGGCCCCCTGGTCGATCGTCCTGGCCGTGGTCCTCGGTGTGTTCGGTCGGGCATGGTGGCCGGCGTCTATCCGGCGAGCCGGGCCTCCAAGCTGGATCCGATCGTGGCGCTGCGGGCGGAATAGGGAGGGTGGCCGCATGAACATCTTCCGCATCTTCGAAGGCGATGGGCATCGCGCTCGATTCGCTCCGGGCCAACAAGGTCCGCGCCGCCCTGACCATCCTCGGCGTGGCCATCGGCGTCATGGTGGTCATCGCGATGGCGTCGGCCATCACCGGGATCAACCGCAGCGTCTCGGCCATGCTCGAGACCCTGGGGCCCAAGACCTTCTTCGTGCGAGCGGTTCTTCCAGGGCGGCCTCAACATCAGCGACGGCTCGGACGAGCTGTCGCCCTGGCGGCGGAATCCGTGGCTCAACGGTTGACGAAGCCAAGATGCTGCGCCAAGCTTCCGCACCGTACGCGACGTCACCTGGCGCGAGGGCACCAACGGACCGGTCGCCTACGGCGACGTGAACCTGAGCAGCGTGCAGGTCGTCGGATTCAGCCCGAGCTGGGTCCGGTCGGTCGGCGGCACCATCATCGCAGGGCCGCAACTACACCGATCTCGAAGAAGCGGCGAGCGCGCGGGTCGCCGTGATCAACGACAAGCTGGCCGGAGCAGCTCTTCCCGGGCCTCGACCCGATCGGCAAGCGGATCAAGATCTCGGGCGAGCCGTTCGAAGTGGTCGGCCTGTACGTCGAGCCGCAGAGCCTGTTCGGCGACAACGACTCTCCCGTCGGTCACCATTCCCCATTCGACCTTCACCAAGGTCTGCGACTACTGGAAGGGCTGGATGGAGATCGCGGTGAGTCCCCAGGCGTGGGCCACCGTCGATGAGACGATGGACGAGGTCACCGCCGCGATGCGCGGCGTCGCGCGGCCTCAAGCCGGCGCAGGACAACAATTTCGCCCTGGTGAGCCAGGACAAGATCCTCGAGACCTGGAACAAGATCACCAGCGGGTTCTTCCTGGTGATGCTGGCGCTGTCGAGCGTCGGGCTCATGGTGGGCGGCGTCGGCGTCGTCGCCATCATGATGATCTCGGTCACCGAGCGCACCCGCGAGATCGGCGTGCGCAAGGCGCTCGGTGCCACCCGGCGCGAGATCATGTTCCAGTTCCTGGTCGAGGCCGCCACGCTCACCCTGGTCGGCTGCATCGTCGGGCATGATGATGGGCGGGCTGATCGCCTGGGGGATCCGCTCGTTCACTTCGATTCCCGCCGTCGTACCGCTGCTGTCGGTCGTCGCCGCGGTGCTGATGTCGATCCTCACCGGGATCATTTTCGGGCTCTATCCCGCCAACAAGGCCAGCAAGCTCGATCCGGTGGAGGCGCTGCGGTACGAGTAGACGGGAGACGGGAAAGCAATTGAAGATTGACGATTTCAGAGTGAAGATTGAGGACCAGAACGAGCTCGACCCCGATCTGCCATCTGCAATCTTCAATCTGTCTCCGTCTCCCGTCTCCCGTCTTCCGTCTCCCTTTGTATTTTCCAGCATGCCCCTCTACGAAGCCTTTAAGCTGGCGCATCCAGTCCATTCTCAGCGCCAAGCTTCGTTCCTTCTTCACCCTCCTCGGCATCATCGTCTCGGTCGGCTTCCTGGTCACCGTGGTCGCGGTCATTCAGGGCATGAACGCCTACGTCAAGGAGAACATCACCGGGGCGGTAATCGGGACCAACGCGTTCCAGGTCCGCCGCACCCCGATCGCCGTTGGTCTCCTGACCGATGACGAACTGCGAGAGATCGCAGAAGCGCCCACGGCTCTCCCGGGAAGACGCGAGCCGTCGTTCATCGGGCCATCCCGGACGCCCAGGCCGTCTCCCTCCAGTCCGGATGGCCTACTCCGACGACCGACGTGACCTACCGGAACCGCACGGTCGGCGATGTGCTGATCTTCGGAGTCACTCCCCCCTACCAGGTGGTGCAGGACTATCGCTTCGTGGCGGGGGAGCCGCTCGCCGACCCCGATGTCCGGGAACGGCGCTATGTCGTCGTACTGGGCTACGATGTGGCCGAGAAGCTCTTCGGCGGACGCAGACCAGGCCATCGGGCGGCGGATTCGACTCGCCGGCCGCGAAATGACGGTAAAGGCGGTGACCGCCAAGAAGGGGCGGGTGCTGGGGCAGTCGTTCGACGGATTCGTTCTGATGCCGATCTCGACCTTCGAAGCGATCTACGGGCGCCGGAAGACCACGACCGTCTCGGTGAAGATGGCCAGCTCCGAACTCATCCCCTCCGCCATGGAGCGGGCCGAGGAGGCGATGCGAGTCGCTCACCGGCTGCGTCCCAACGAGCCCAACGATTTCACGGTCGACAAGGCCGACGCGCTGGTCGCGTTCTGGCGTAGCCTGACCCAGGTGCTGTTCACCGTAGTCCCGGCCGTGGTCTGCATCGGGATCGTCGTCGGCGGCATCGTCATCATGAACATCATGCTCATGACGGTGAACGAGCGCACCCGGGAGATCGGCATCCGGAAGTCGCTCGGCGCCACTCGGCGCGGACATCCGCCGCCAGTTCCTCATCGAGGCGATTGTGCTTTCCTCCCTCGGCGGCATCCAGGGAGTGGCGGGCGGTTATCTGCTCTCACTCGCGGTCTCCGCGTTCACGCCGCTCCCCGCCCGGGTGACGGTGTGGTCGATCGGTGTCGCTCTCCTTCTGGGCGCCGGGACCGGCATCCTCTTCGGGGTGTACCCCGCGACGCGAGCCGCCCGGCTCGATCCGATCACCGCCCTCCGCGCCGAATGACATGATCCTTCGGAACCTTGATGAAGGAGTCGGGATCGCACTCGACGCGCTGCGCTCCAACAAGCTCCGCTCGGCTCTCACGATTCTGGGCGTCGTGATCGGCGTCTCGACCGTGATGGCGATGGCATCGATCGTCGAGGGCATTCGCGGCCAGATCTTCAACGCCATGAACACGGCGGGGCCGAGCGCGTTCTACGTGATGCGGTTCTTCAGCCAGACCCCGCTCAATCCCGACCATCTCCCGTATGAGGTCCGGATCCGTCCGGTTCTCACCGAGGAGGACGCCGATCGCCGTCCGCGACGTCCCCGAGATTCGAGTACGCCGGGATCTGGGTCCAGATGTTCCTCCGCATGGAGTACCTGGGAGTCTCGACCCAGACCGTCACGGTCTATGGCGCCGACGAGCACTACATGGACGATCCTGGGCGGCACCCTGCTCCGGGGGCGATTCTTCGCTCCCTCGGAACTGGATGGCGAACCCGTCGTGGTTCTGGAAGAAGAGTCAGCGGACCGGTTGTTCGGAGAGATCGATCCAATGGGACGGCGGATCCGGATCGGCGGCGTCGCGCTCACCGTGATTGGCATTTATCAGCGGCCGGCCAACATCTTCGAACCGCCCGGGCAGCAGATCGGCGCCATCATGCCCTTCGTCACCGCCAAGCGGAACTACCACTACGACGAGACCAACGGGCTCTTCCTCTCGGTGAAGGGATGGCCCCGGGTCTCGGTCCCCATCGCCAAGGACCTCGCGATTGCGGCGCTTCGGCGGGAACGTCGGCTTCGGCCCGGCATGCCGAACACGTTCGACGTCATCACCCAGGACCAGATCCTCGATACCATCAGCAACCTGACCACCGCGTTCTTCGGGGTCATGGTTGCCCTGTCGAGCGTGGCTCTGCTGGTCGGCGGGATCGGCGTCATGGCCATCATGATGGTCTCGGTCACCGACCGGACCCGAGAGATCGGACTGCGCAAGGCACTCGGCGCCACCCGTCAGGAGATCCTCTGGCAGTTCCTCGTCGAGTCGGCGACTCTGACCTTCATCGGCGGGCTCCTCGGCATCGCCTTCGGCCTGGCCACCGGTCACGTCCTGAAGGAATTGCTGGACCTCCAATCGGGCGTCCCGTTGTGGAGCGCCGTCCTGGCAACCGTGGTCAGCATCGGGATCGGGCTCGTGTTCGGGCTCTATCCGGCCAACAGGGCGGCGGCGATGGATCCCGTTGAGGCCCTGCGACACGAATGATGAGTGGAAAAGCGTGAGAGGTGAGAAGTAAGAAGTGAGAGGGACGTAGCCCTGTGTTTCCCTCTCACTTCTCACCTCTTACTTCTCACGCTTTTCCATCCCCCGCCGTTGTGTGCAACTGTCGGTGTCTGGCGCATCCCCTCGCAACCCCAAACCCGAGGACAAGATGCGTTCCTGGATAGCAGCCGCCCTCACCCTTACCGCGGCCGCGTGCCTGGCGCAGCGTGCCGCACTCGATGACAAAAGCAAGGACGAAGCGAACGAACGACGTGACGCACTGCAGGAACTCGCGGCACCGGCACCTGCTGATGCCGTAGCCGGCGGGAAGGTTGCTGAAGGGAATGTGAATTACGCCCAGCCGATCGCCCGCTCCTCGCTTCCGGGGGTAATGGTGATTCGGACGGGACAGGCCAGTGTCGAAGTGGATTCCCTGGAAAACTCAGTCGCTCAGTTGCGCCAGCTTGCCGGCCGCCTCGGAGGCTATCTGGCCAACAGTTCCTATCAGGCGGGATCGGCGCAATACCGCTCCGCGTCCATCGAGCTACGGGTTCCCTCGGATCGCTTCGATGAGCTGGTCAACGGGATGTCGCCGCTGGGCAAGGTGGAATACGTCAATATTACGGCCCAGGATGTGGGCGAGGAATACGCGGATGTCGCGGCCCGAATCACCAACGGGAAGCGGCTCGAGGACCGGCTGATCGAGCTGCTCGCGAAGCGCACTGGCAAGCTGCAGGACGTGCTGGAGGTTGAACGGGAGCTGGCGCGGGTACGCGAGGAGATCGAGCGCTACGAGGGCCGGCTCCGCTATCTGTCCGCCCACGCCTCGATGAGCAGTCTTACGATTTCCATCCACGAACCCTTGCCGATTCAGGGACCGTATCGTGGCTCGCCCGTCATCGCCGAGGCTTTCCAGCGGGCCTGGCGCAACTTCGTGAACCTGAACGCTAGCATTATCGCATCGCTCGGCGTGGTGGTTCCGCTGGGCCTGGTGGGAATGGCTGGGATCCTGACCGTTCGCCGGTGGTGGCGGCGGCGGGGTTTGGCGGTGGCGAACTAGGTGATGGGTGTCAGGGGTCAGGTGTCAGGGATCAGGGGCGGCATCCCCTAACCCTGACACCTGACACCTGAAACCTGATACCTGGCGCTCACTCGAACTCACCCCCATCACCGAATCCATCGCCGCAAGAAAAACCTCCTCGAACTTCCCCTTGCTCTCGCAGTCCATCCAGGTCACTTGCCCCTCGTCCATCTCGGATTGGGCAGCCCGGACTCCCATTTGGAGTGCGACGCTGTCGGGAACAACCGGCCGCAACTGTATCCGCAAGCTCAGCGACGCGGTGTTCTGGGCCTCCCCGGTCTTCAGGCTGAGCTGCGTTCCAACAGGATCGCGTGGGCACGTCATGTAGTCTTTGGTGTGCCAGGTCTTTTGCCCTTGCTCGTTCCAATGGCCTTCGAAGTAAAGAGCGGTCGTTTTCTTCCAGGGAGAATCAGGCATCAGCTTCACATCGAGCGACTCCGCCACCTGGCGGATGGCCGAGGAGACCGAGCCCGTATCGGCGTGATAGACCCTGACCGCGGGGTATTCGACCGGTGTAACGCCACTGGTAGCACAGCCCAGGCACAGCCCCAAGGCCAGGGTAAGATGAAGGTCGGGGGACATCAGCATTCCTTCGGGTGCGGGTGTGTTACCAGGGGTCAGGTATCAGGTGTCAGGGATCAGGTTGAAGAGTATCTTGGAACCCGGTTCCCTGACACCTGACACCTGGACCCTGATACCTCATGTCCGTCCATCTCCTCGCCATCGCCGCCCACCGCGACGACGTCGAACTGACCTGTGCCGGCACGTTGCTCAAGGCAGTGGATCAAGGCCACCGAACGGGAATTCTGGATCTCACCGCGGGAGAAAGCGGAACCCACGGGAGTGCCAGGCTGCGGGCGGAAGAGGCGGAGCGAGCCGCGAAGATCCTGGGGGTGACCGAACGCCGGAACGCCGGACTGCCCGACGCGCATTTGCAGAACAGCGAGGAAGCGCGCCGAATCGTCGTCGAACAGATTCGGCACTTCGCTCCCCGGGTCGTGATCCTGCCCTTCGCCATCGGCAGGCACCCTGATCACAGAATCGCTTCAGAGCTTGGGCGGGACGCCTGCTTCCTCGCCGGTCTGGCCAAGTACGATGCTGCCGGGGAACCTCACCGGCCCCACAAGATCTTGTATTCCCTCGCGTACCGCGAAGACCCGGTGAAGCCCACATTCGTGGTCGACATCTCGGCCCAGTTTGACCGGAAACTGGCCGCGATCAAGTGCTATTCCAGCCAATTCGATGGCGCAAAGAACGCGGGAGAAATCTTTCCTACCGGTCAGGATCTCTATTCCCTCGTCGAAACCCAGAATGCCCACTACGGGTCCCTGATTCGTACCCGGTACGGCGAGCCGTTTTTCACCCAGGAAACCGTACGGGTGGATGACGTGGTGAAGCTCGAGGTCCAGAGCATGTAGAGGGGATTGCAGATTTCAGATTGCAGATTTCAGATTGGCAGATTTCGCTCGATCTGGCCCTCAATCTTCAATCTGAAATCATCAATCTTCAATTGTGGTTTCCCGTCTCCCGCCACTATTTTCCCCCCATGTCGCACGGCCCTGTTTACCTCGATCACGCCGCCACGACCCCGGTTCGGCCGGAGGTCCTTGAGGCGATGTTGCCGTACTTGGGAGCCGGGGCGTTCGGGAATCCTTCGAGCTCGCACCGCTTTGGCCGCACCGCCCGGGCGGGATTGGAACAGGCCCGGCGGGAAGTCGCTGAGGCGGTCGGAGCGGACCCCGGGCAGATCGTATTCACTTCGGGTGGAACCGAGGCGGACAACCTCGCGGTAATCGGCGCCTGTCTGGCGGCCCGCCACCGGGGGCAGCCCATGATCGCCGCGGTCTGCGCGACCGAACACAAGGCGGTACTGGCCGCCGCTCACGCCGTGAAGGAGCTGGGAGGAGAAGAGCGCATCCTGCCGGTGGACAGCGGGGGACGGGTCGAACCGGACGCGGTGAGCCAGGCGCTGCGCGAGCATCCGGCGGTGGTTTCCGTGATGTGGGTGAATAACGAGGTCGGGACGGTACAGCCGATCCCGGTGATTGCGGCGCGATGTTACGAAGCCGGCGCGCTCATGCACACCGATGCCGTCCAGGCATTCGGGAAGATCCCCATCCGATTTGCCGAACTCCCCTGCACCATGCTGACGATTTCCGGGCACAAGATCGGAGCGCCCAAGGGCGTGGGTGCGCTGGTCGTCCGGGAGCGGAAGGCCCTCGAATCAATCATCCATGGCGGCGGCCAGCAGTTCGGCATCCGGCCCGGCACCGAAAATGTGGCCGGTGCGGTTGGCCTGGGCCGGGCCGCCGCCCTTGCGGTGGCGGAACTCGACTCGACCGTCGCTCGTATGCAAACACTGCGTGACCGCCTGCTCGGCAAGCTGCGGGAGGGCGTTCCCGATTTGCGCGTCTGTGGCGATTCGGCCGAGCGTGCGCCTCACATTTTGAACGTTCTGGTGTCTGGAGCGGACAGCGAGGCCCTGCTCATGCACCTGGACCTGGCCGGTGTGGCAGCCTCGGGAGGATCGGCCTGCTCGACCGGAGCAGTCGAACCGTCCCACGTCCTGACCGCGATGGGGGTCCCCCGCGAACTGGCCCTCGGCGCGTTGCGGTTCAGCCTGGGCCACGAGACCACCGAAGCCGAAGTAGATCGTGCCGCCGAGGTGTTCCCGGCCGTAGTTCGCAAGGTCCGCAAGCTTTCGGAGGCGCTCGGTCGTGCGTAATCGCATTCGCAGGGACAACCGCGTGCTGGTCGCGATGTCGGGCGGGGTGGACAGCTCCGTCGCAGCCGCGGCTCTCGTCGAGCAGGGCTACGACGTGGTGGGCGCCACGATGAAGCTGTTCTGCTACGGCGATTCGGTGCCCGACCGTCCCTGCTGCTCGCTCGACTCGATCAACGACGCCAAGGACGTCGCCCACAAGCTGGGCATCCCGCACTACGTGCTGAATCTGGAGGACCGATTCAACCTCCACGTGATTCAGAACTTTGTGCAGGAGTACAGCCAGGGCCGGACTCCGATTCCCTGCGTGCGCTGCAACTCGTTCACCAAGTTCCGCGACCTGCTGGCCCACGCGGACGCGCTGGACTGCGGGCACATCGCGACCGGACACTACGCGATCGCCCGGGATGGCGCGCTGTACCGCGGAGCGGATCCGGCCAAGGACCAGAGTTATTTCCTGTGGGGAATCGATCGTGCGGTCGTGGCACGCATGCTGACGCCGGTCGGCGGGCTCACCAAGCTGGAAACCCGCGCCATCGCCCGAGAGCTTCGACTGCGGACTGCCGACAAGCCGGAATCGGTCGAGATCTGCTTCGTGCCGGACGACGACTACGTGTCGGTGTCTGGAGCGCAATCTGCCGGCCGAGGCCCCAGCCCTGAGCCCGGGACCGCTGGTGAGCACCAGTGGCGAAGTCCTGGGCGAGCATCGAGGCTTCGCCCGATTCACCATCGGACAGCGGAAGGGATTGCCGGGCGGAAGCTGCGGAGCCACGGTACGTGGTGGCCATCCGTCCCGCGACCCGCGAGGTCGTAGTCGGGTCGGCCGATGAGTCTGCTCGGCCACACAGTCGAACTATCCGAGGTTGAACTGGCTGTCCGAGCCGGCGCCCGTGGGCGAAAGCTGCCAGGTCCAGCTGCGCTATCGGTCCCGCGCGGTGACGGCGACTCGTGATCGCCCGGCGACGATGACCGTATCCGGCTCGTTCTGGAGACGCCGATTCGGGCGATCACGCCGGGACAGTCAGGAGTCCTCTATTCCCCCGAGGGCCGAGTGCTGGGCGGCGGAGTGATCGTTTGAGACTACGCTCGCCTCCTGGTGCTCGCGGCGGTACTGCCCGGCCAGCTCATCGCGCAGAGCAAGAAGCCCCTTACCATCGATCAGTTCGTCTCCATGCCGACCGTCGGCGACCCGCAGCTGTCGCCGGACGGGCAAGCTGGTCGCGTACACGATCTCGACTCCCTCGCTCGAGGACAACCGTTCCACCAGCCGCATCTGGCTGGCGGATGTCGCCACCGGGGAAACCTGGCAGGCGACCACCGGCGGCCGGCAGCGACCGGGCGCCCCGCTGGTCCCCCGACGGGCGGACCCTGGCGTTCATCTCCACCCGGGAAGGCGGGCTCACAGATCTGGCGACTGCCGGCGCGCGGAGGCGAGCCGACCAAGCTCACCAGCTTCGCGGACGGAGTGGGCGATTTCCTCTGGTCCCCGGATGGCAAGGCGATTGCTGTTCTGGACCGAGTGTGAAGTGGCCGGATTCGACCGAGGCGGAGAAGCGCGGCGGGAAGTATCCAACTGAGGCGAAAATCTGGGACGATCTGTTCTACCGCCACTGGAACGAGTGGCGGGTCGGACTTGCGCCAGCACGTTTTCCGGGTATCCCTTCCCGACGGTGCGGTCACCGACCTGACGCCGATCGACCGGGACGTGCCGACCCTGGCGCTGGGCGGCGCCGACGTGGCGATCTCTCCGGTGGGCGACCGAACTCGCGGTGGTCTTCAATCCCGACTCCGATCGTCGCCATCAGCACCAACAACGACATTTTCGTGATGGGGCCCGACGGGTCAGGGCGTCAGGCCATCACCACCAGCGCCGCGAACGACAACAGCCCGCAGTACTCGCCCGACAGCCGCTACATCGCCTACCTGGCGATGTCGACGCCCGGCTTCGAGGCCGACCGGCAGCAACTCATGCTCTACGAGCGTGCCACCGGGCGTCGGGCAGCGGTGACGGCGAAGTGGGACATCAGCATCCAGGCCTTCCAGTGGCTGCCGGATTCCCGCGCCGTGATCGCCGAGGTCGAGGAGCGTGGCGGCCACAATCTCTACCGGATCGAGGTCCCCGGAGGCCGTACGACCCGGCTGGTCACCGGCGGACTCAACACCGCCGTGCAGATTCCCGGTCCGAGGCGAGTCCATGGTGTTCCTGCGGGAGTCCGCGACGCAGTCCCACGGAGGTGTTCATCGCCGGGCTGGACGGGAAGCGGATGAGGCAGCTCACCAAGGTGAATGATGCAGCGCTGCGAGGAGATGGATCTGACTCCGATGGATACGCTCCGGTTCGTCGGCGCCCAGGGCGATTCGGTGTTCGGCTGGCTGATCAAGCCACCCGCGTTCGACTCCGACCAAGCAGTATCCCGCTCGATCTACCTGATCCACGGCGGACCTCAGTCGGCGCTGGCTCGACCAGTGGCACGCCCGGTGGAACTACGCGCTGTTTGCCTCGAGGGGGTACGTCGTCGCGGCGGTCAACTTCCACGGCTCGACCGGCTACGGGCAGGTCTTCACCAACAGCATCTCGCGAAACTGGGGCGGGCTGCCCTACGAAGACCTGATGAAGGGCGCTGGACGTCGTCTCATCGCTTCCGTACGTAGACAGGACCGGATCGGAGCGGCCGGCGCCTCCTACGGCGGGTACATGATCTACTGGATGGCAGGCCAGACCGACCGGTTCAAGGTGCTCGTCGCGCACGACGGGATCTTCAACCCGCTCAGCATGACCGGGACCACCGAAGAGCTCTGGTTCCCGGCCTGGGAGTTCGGGGGGACGCCAATTGTCGCAGGCTGGGTCGGGCGACCATGGAGAAATGGTCTCCCGCCAACTATCTCGACAAACTGGAAGACCCCGATGCTGGTAGTCCACGGCCAGCTGGACTACCGGGTGGACCTCTCCGAGGGGCTGCAGGCCTTCACCGCGCTCAAGCTGCGGCACGTGCCCGCCAAGTTCCTCTACTTCCCCGATGAAGGGCATTGGGTCCTGAGGTCCGCGGAACCGGCGGCTCTGGTGGGGCACCGTGCTCGACTGGATGGACCAGTACCTGCGCCAGGATCGGCCTAGCTCCTAGCGGGCGGAGAACTCCCGATGCGATCCCTCTTGATTCGCTGGCTCATCAACACCCTCGCGCTCTACGTCGCGGTCCAGGTCGTGGACGGGGTGCACTACGACAAGGGACCCGTCGGCCTGCTGATCGTTGCCGCCATCTTCGGGCTGGTCAACAGCACCCTGCGGCCGATGCTGACCGTCCTGACCTGCCCTCTGGTACTGCTGACGCTGGGACTCTTCACCCTGGTGATCAATGCGGTGCTGCTCATGATTACCGCCTGGCTCTCGGCGCAGTTCGATCTGGGCTTCCGAGTCGACGGTTTCTGGCCTGCGTTCTGGGCCGGCCTCTCTGATCGGACTGGTGAGCGTGTTCCTGTCGCTTGCGGTGGGGGAAAAGAAGGTCCACGCCGAGCGGGGGTAGCCCCGTTACCCGTCCGTTACACGCCGATTCGCCCCCCATGACGGGCCCACGTAGATTTTTCCTGTGACCGACCTCCACCTGTCCGCCCCCGCTGGCGGAAGCCCCTCTGGGCGATTTCCGCCACCCTTCGCTGTTTCTCAACCGCGAACTGTCCTGGCTGGAGTTCAATCGCCGGGTGCTGCACGAGGCCCAGGACCCCCGCACCCCGCTGCTGGAACGGCTCAAGTTCCTGGGAATCTTCAGCTCGAACCTGGACGAGTTCTTCCAGATCCGGGTGGCGGGCCTCAAGGAACAGCTGGCAGCCGGCTACAGCGAGCGCACGCCCGACGGCCTGACGCCGGAGGAGCAGCTCGCGGCGATCGCCGCCGTCGTGCGGGAGCATGCAGCGGACCACGCCCGCTGCCTGCACGACGAGGTGCTGCCGGCGCTCGCGCGGCAGGGGCTGGCACTCCTCGACATCGGCGACCTGGCGTCCGAAGAGCGGCGCGCGCTCGACCGCTATTTCCAGGCGAACGTCTTCCCGGTCCTCACGCCGCTGGCGGTCGATCCCGGCGCACCCCTTCCCCTACATCTCGAACCTGAGTCTCTCGCTCGCGGTGATCCTGCGCGGCCAGGACGGCGAGGAGCGGTTCGCCCGGGTCAAGGTGCCCAAGATCCTGCCGCGCTGGGTGCCGCTCGGAGACGCCGCAGCCGCTTCGTGCCGCTGGAACAGCTGATCAGCGCGAACCTCGAGTCGCTGTTCCCGGGGGTCGAGATCCTCGGGCTGCTACGCCTTCCGCATCACCCGGAACACCGACTTCGAGGTCGACCACGACGAGGCCGAAGACCTGCTGAGCGCGATCCAGGAGGAGGTGCGGAACCGCCGCTTCGGCGCGGTGGTGCGGCTCGAGGTCGCCCCGCGACCTGCCGCAGTCGGTGCGCGAGGTGCTGCTGGCGGAGTTCAACGCCGACCAGGAGGCCGCCGGTTCGCCGCTCGACGCCGGACGATGTCTACGAGGTGCCGGGCCTGCTCGACACCGGCGGACCTGCTGGCGCTCGCGGCGCTCGATCTTGCCGGCGCTCAAGGATCCGCCGTTCCACCCGGTCACCCAGCCGCGGCTCGCGCGCGGGCCGCAACATCTTCGAGGTGATCCGCGAGGGCGACCTGCTGGTGCACCACCCCTACGAGAGCTTCGCCGAGCTCGGTGGAGCGCTTCATCCAGACCGCGGTGGACGATCCCGACGTGGTGGCGATCAAGCTGACGCTCTACCGCACCGGCGGCGATTCGAGCATCGCGCGGCTGCTGGCCCAGGCGGCCGAGCGGGGCAAGCAGGTGGCGGTGCTGATCGAGCTGCAGGCCCGGTTCGACGAGGAGAACAACATCCGCTGGGCCCAGCGGCTGGAAGATGTCGGGGTGCACGTGAGCTACGGCGTGGCCGGCCTCAAGACCCACGCCAAGGTCATGCTGGTGGTGCGCCGCGAGGGAGACGGCATGCGGCGCTACGTGCACATCGGCACCGGCAACTACCACCCGAAGACCGTCACGGCTCTACACCGACTTCGGGCTGTTCTCCTGCGATCCCGACCTGGGCGCCGACCTCACCGACCTGTTCAACGTGCTCACCGGCTTCGGCTGCGCCCGCGCAGTACCGCAAGCTGATCGTGGCGCCGCGCGGGCATGCGGGACCGCTTCCTCGATGATGATCCACCGCGAGACCGAGCACGCCCGAAGCCGGCGGCCCGGCCCGGATCCTCGCCAAGATGAACGCCCTGGTGGACCCCGAGATCATCACCGCGCTGTACGAGGCGTCGCAGGCCGGCGTGCGAGATCGACCTGATCGTGCGGGGCATCTGCTGCCTGCGCCCGGGCATGCCCGGCGTGAGCGAGCGGATCCGGGTGATCAGCATCATCGGGCGGTTCCTCGAGCACTCCCGGGCCTTCTGCTTCCTGAACGGCGGCAACGAGGAGGTCTACATCGGCTCGGCCGACTGGATGCCCCGCAACCTCGACCGCCGGATCGAGGCGGTCGCTCCGGTGGAGGATCCGGTCCATCGGGCGACCTTCGCGATCTGCTGGCGCTCATGTGGCAGGACAATCGGCAGGCGTGGGAGCTGCGGTCCGGATGGCACCTACGCCCAGCGACAGCCTGTCGGCCGGAGAAGACGAACGCGGCACCCATCGGTTGCTGGCCGACGCGTGCCGCGAGGAACCGTGCCTGCGACGCGGCGAGTTCGCCTCGACGCTGAGAGCGGCTAGTACTTAAGGTCTGCCGACTCGGCGAACTTCTTGAACAGCTCCTCCTGCTCCGGGGTCAGGTGCTCGGGTATCTCGACCTGCACCTGCACCAGCTGATCGCCCCGGCGGCCGCCCTTCTCGATCCCCAGCCCCTTGATCCGGAACTTCCGCCCGGGCTGAGTCCCGGCGGGAACCTTCAGCACCACCTTCTTGCCGTCGAGCGTCCGCACCCGGAGCCGGGTACCGAGCACCGCCTGGGCGAGGTTGATCGGGACCTCGCAGATCAGATCGAGCCCGTCGCGGTGGAAGAACCGATCGGGCTGCACCTGGAAGGTCACCAGCAGGTCTCCCGGCCGGTTCTCCAGGCGCGGCGCCCACCCTGACCCTTTAGCCGGACCTTGGTCCCGGTCTCGGTGCCGGGGGGCACCGTGATCATGACCTGGCGCTCGACCCGGACTTCACCCGGCGCCATCGACAGGTCGGGCATGGTGTTGTGGGGATCTTCCCCCGGCCCCGGCACTGGGGACACGGCCGACTCACCGCGAAGCTGCCCTGACCGAAGGTGACGGTGCCGCGGCCGTTGCACTCGGGGCAGGTCGGCGATCTTGGCGCCCTGGTGCGGCACCACTCCCGCCGCAGGTGGAACAGGTCTCGTTGACCGGCAGCGTCACCGGAACCTTGCCCGCCGAGCGCCGCGACGCGGAACGGAATCTCGACCACCGTCTCGAGCGTCTCCGGCTGATCGGCTCCTCGCGCCGGCTCCGGCCGAAGATCGACGAGAAGATGTCTCCCAGACCACCGAAGCCGCCGAGGTCGCTGAAATCGAACTCCTCAACGCTGGGTCCTGCGCCGCCGCGCGCTGCCGCTCCGTGCGGCCCGCGCCACCCGGTGCGCCGCGGCATCGAACGCGCCGAGCCGGCGCATCGTGTCGTACTGCTTCCGCTTCTCGGCGTCGGAAAGCACGGTGTGCGCCTCGGAGATCTCCTTGAAGCGCTCCGCGGCCTGCGGGTTGTTGGGATTGGCGTCGGGGTGATACTGCTTGGCGAGCCGCCGATAGGCCTTCTTGATGTCCTCGGGAGTCGCCGTGTCCGGGACGCCGAGGACCTGGTAGAAGTCCTTCGCCACGTTTAGACGTGTCCTTCGGTGGAGTAGACCTGGACCCGCGCCGGGCGGACCAGTGATCCCTTGAAGCGGATAGCCGGCCTGGAAGGTGGCGCTCACGGTGTGATCCTTCGCGGGGTCGGGCGGAGGCAGCACCGAGACCGCCTCGTGAAGGCTGGGATCGAACGGCGTAGCCGACCGGGTCGATCCGCTCCAGACCGGCAGCCTCGAGTTCCTTGCGGAGCTTCTCGTCGATCAGACACCAGGGCCTGCTGCACCACGTCGCTAGCCGTCAGGCTCGGCGCCGGCCACCACCCGGTCGAGGTCATCGAGCACGTCGAGCAGCCGCACCACCAGCGCGGCCTGGGCCCGGTCGGTCAGCTCGAGCCGCTCCCGCGCGACGCGCTTGCGGAAATTGTCGTATTCGGCCGCCAGCCGAACATGGCGATCCCGCACCTCGGCCAGTTCCTGCTCCAGCCGTCTTGACGGCCTCTTCAGTCAGTTCGACCGGAAGGCCCACCGCCCGTACGGCAGCATCGGGCGGATTCTCCGCCTCTGCCGGGGGCAGATCGGTCTCCGCTTCCTGATTCCTAACATCTGGTTTCTTCATCAGTTACACTCTCGAGGTAGTCCCACTTTGCACCGAAAGATAGCAGCGCGCGGAAGGGGCCGAGAAGTAGGCCAAGCTGGCACAGGGGGCAAGCGTTGCCCTAGAGGGCTGCTGGCGGGGGCATCCCTAGGACTGTATGTGTAGTTCGCCGGAGGTAGTCAACCCTGGGATCCACACGGAGCGATCATGACAACGCCCAACCGCGAACTTCCCCGCACGACGATCGCGGTCGTCGCCATCCTCTTCCTGTTGATTTCCTCGCTCTTCATCGTGCAGCCGCTGCTGGGTGCCGTGATCTGGGCGACGATGATCGTGGTCGCGACCTGGCCTGTGCTCATCAGTCTCCAGCGACGGCTTTGGGGAAAGCGGGCACTCGCCGTTACGGGCATGACGCTCGCCCTGTTCCTGCTGTTTGCGGTCCCGATCGGGCTGGCAGTGGGTTCCGTCGCCGGCCGCCTCGGGGACTTGGCGTCAGGGCAGGTCAACAACATCACCGTGCCTCCTCCTCCGGCCTGGGTGCAAAAGGTGCCGATGGTTGGCACCAAGATCGATACGGCGTGGCGCGAGGTTTCCTCGGGCCAGGTAGACCTGGCCACCAAGGTCCAGCCCTACCTCCAGTCCATCGTCGCCTGGCTGGGCCGCAAGGCCGGCAGCTTCCTGGCCTTGGTAGTCCAACTGATCGTGATCGTGATAGCCGCGGCAATCCTCTACGCCAATGGAGAGATCGCAGCCCACGGGGTTCGACGATTCGCCGAGCGACTGGCCGGCGAGCGAGGAGACCGGGTGGTCGTGCTGGCGGGACAGGCTATCCGTGGTGTGGCATTCGGAGTGGTGGTGACCGCGATCTTGCAGACCGCGCTGAGCGGGCTCGGCCTGTGGCTCTTCGGTATTCCACAGGCGGCGTTTCTCACCGCCATCATCTTTCTGCTCTGTGTTGCTCAGGTGGGGCCGGCCCTCGTCATGTTCCCCGCCGTCTTCTGGATGTACTCCACCGGCCAAACGGGAAAGGCCACGCTGTTCCTTCTCTGGACCCTGGTGTGCGTCACCATGGACAACATCCTTCGGCCCATCCTTATCAAGCGGGGAGCCGACCTGCCGCTCCCGCTGGTCTTCCTGGGTGTGATCGGTGGATTGATTGGTTTCGGGCTGATTGGGATCTTCGTAGGACCGGTGGTTCTCGCGGTTACCTATACTCTGCTCGTGTGGTGGGTGACCGAGGATCCGGAGCACACGACTCCGGCGAAGGAGCCGGCCGCGACCCCAGGGGTCGGATGACCGAGTTCAACCCCCGAGCATGAGAGTCACCACCGCCAGCACGACGCCGAAACCTGCCATAAAGATGCCGGCCCGCAGCCCTGGTTGGCCGGTAGTTCGCCCATAGGCGGCTCCGAGCACGAAGAGCATCACGAGGGCGATGGCGTGGGAGAGGCGCAGCGCCCGGTGAATCTCGGTCATGAACACGAAGGGTGCGATCAGCGGGAGGGTCGAGAGAAAAACCAGCAGGAACACGACGCCAGCTGCACCGAGATCACTCCAATTGACGTGGGGAGCCGGCGGTTGCGGCAGGGTGCGCACCTTCCGGATCATGTGGTCGAGATGGGCCGGCTCCATTAGCGCCACCGCCTCGCTTGGCAGCCAGTTCCTCAAGGCCTGGATGACCGCGGCTCCGTCGCCGGACTCGCGGACCGCCCGCCCGACGAGGTATGTCCGGCGCCGTTCGGCCACCCGGAACATTACGAGGATGAAGCCGTCGACGATTCCCCACGCGATATTGCAACCCAGGGCGCCGCGCAGCATCTCCTGCACGTCAGCCTGTCCCGCCTCGGCGACACTGAGCGATCCGGTAAACGTAAGTACCATAATGACCCCGAAGAGCACCTCCGAGATCCGGTCTGCCGGATCGAGCAATGCTTCCGAAGCATGCGGGTGATGCGGGTGCACGTGGACCATGAGGATCTCGTGTCGGTAAGTAGGATCTCACCATCGGGAAATGGCAACGTTCCAGCGCCGGCTGACTGTCACCCTGGTGACGGGCTCACTCCTTCCAGGAGTCGCCAGAGCTGGAACAACGCGGCTTGAGCCGCCCGCCCGCGGACATCATCCCGGCTGCCGGGAAACATGTAGCGAGTGCAGGTAGTCTCACCGCCGAACGCGGATGCTACAAAAACCAATCCGACCGGTTTCTCCGCGGTTCCGCCCCCCGGCCCCGCAATACCAGTGACGCTCATGGCGGCATCAGCGCCGAATACCTGTGTCGCACCGTGAGCCATCGCGCGTGCCACCTGTTCGCTCACCGCACCATGCTCGACGATAAGCTGCGCGGAGACGTTCAACTCCGCCACCTTCGCCGCATTGCTATAGGCCACGATTCCACCGAGATACACCTCCGAGCTGCCGGGCACCTCCGTGAGCCGCGCCCCCACCAGCCCACCGGTGCACGACTCGGCGGTCGCGAGCGAGAGGCCGAGCCGTCGGGCCTGGTCGAGCAGCAGTGCCGCGAGGTCATCCTCGTCCTCTCCATAGACCGGGTCACCAATCCTGCCATGCAACAGCTTGATCCCCGCCCCGAGTCGCTCATCCGCCTCCGCCGCGGGAAGGTCCCACGCAGTGAGTCTCAGATCAACGCCATTGATTCCGGGCAGGTAGGCAAGCGAGAGCGGAGCAATCTCACCTTCGGCGCCGTTCAACTTCTCGGCGAGACTGGACTCGGGAACACCCCACGTCCGTAATGCCCGCGAGCGCACCACTCCGCTGCCTGCCCGCGAGCGTGAGCCGGGGCAGTACTTCGTGGGTGAGCAGGTTGCGCATCTCGTGGGGGACACCCGGGAGCATGATCACAATTCCAGGTGATCCCTCGAGCCACAGTCCGGGAGCGGTTCCCCACCGATTGGGAAGGACAGTAGCGCCACGGGGCACTTCGGCCTGACAGCGATTGACCGGCGAAGGCACCCTGCCCATGCGCGCGAATCGCGCGACGAGCGCATCCCAGACGGATTGCTGGAATTCGAGCGGAGCCTGAAACAGCTCGGCCACTGCTTTCTTGGTGACATCATCAGCGGTGGGACCCAGGCCACCAGTCACCAACACGATTCCGGACCGGGCGAGGGCCGCTGATACGGCATCCCCGATTGCCGCGGCATCGTCTCCCACCGTGGTACGACGGGCGACGCTGACTCCAGCCGCGGCGAGAGCACGACCGATCTCCGCCGAGTTGGTGTCCACGGTGAAGCCGAGCAGGAGCTCGGTGCCGACAGTGAGGAGTTCGATGGATGCCATGAGGCGTAGGCGATGAGCCGTCAGTCGAAGCCGTCAGCGACCAAGGTTATGCGATCGCTGACGGCTGACGGCTGATGGCTTACCGGCTCTTGAACAGGGTCCGGTACTGGAACATGTAGTCCACGAACGAATAGATGGTCAGCACCGTGGCGAGAGCCAGCAAGAGGGCCACCACGCCACCGTGGAATTCGTTCCAGTACTCGGCGATCCGGTTGTGTTCCCAACCCATCGGCTTGCGCGCGTCGCGGAAGGTGAACCAGAGAAACGTGGCGCCGATGTAGATGTTCTGGATCGTGGCCTTGATCTTCCCGGCGGTGCCGGCGGGGATCACGACGCCCTTGCGCTTGGCCCACCAGCGGAACCCGGTCATCGCGATCTCGCGACCGATCAGCAGCAGGCAGACCCAGAGTGGGATGCTGCCCCAGACCGGGATGTCGTACAGGTCATGCCGGGTGCGGGAGATCCAGTAGATCGGAATGATGGTCGCGAAGAGAAGCAGCTTGTCGGCGATCGGATCCAGCAGCTTGCCCAGGTCGGTGACCAGGTTGCGGCTGCGGGCGAGATAGCCGTCGATGACGTCGGTGACAGCGGCGAAGATGAAAATCGTGAAGCAGATCAGCTTGGGCCAGTAACCATCGATAAACGGCAGCAGTGCTATGACCGGGGTGAGCCCGATCCGGATCAGGGTGAGGATGTTGGGGAGATTCCACATTTCGAAAGTAATGAGGGAAGGGACTGAGGACTGAGTTCTAGCATGTCGCCCTGGGTGTCGATTCTCAGTCCTCAGTCCTCTGTCCTCAGTCCTTTCTCTCCTACTGACCCAGGGTCTTGAGCACCAGCTTACTGACCGCCTTAAGGGTGTCGAAGACGCCGTCTCCGTTCATGGCGACCGCTTCGAAGTACTGCGCCCGTTCGATCCATTGTCCATCAACCTGCTCGACCAGGTGCTGACCCTCGTGATAAGGGTCCGCCGTGGCGCGTTGCTTGGCGGCATCCTCGACCGGCCAGCCGGGATTCAGCGCCGCCTGCAGCTCGCCGATGGTCGCCGCGTTCGGGCAGGTCCCGCTTGTTGTACTGCACCAGGAACGGGATCGTCGTCAAATTATAGCCGTGCTGCGCCATGTTGTCGTACAGGTTCTGCATCGACTCGATGTTGGCTTCCATCCGCTCGATCTGGCTGTCGGCCACGAATACCACTCCGTCCACGCCCTTGAGGATCAGCTTGCGGGACGCGTTGTAGTAGACCTGGCCCGGCACGGTGTAGAGGTGGAAGCGGGTCTTGAAGCCGCGGATGGTGCCGAGGTCCACCGGGAGGAAGTCGAAGAACAGAGTCCGCTCGGTTTCGGTGGCGAGCGAGATCAGCTTGCCGCGCGAATTGGGCGAGACCTTGTTGTAGACGAACTCGAGGTTTGTCGTCTTGCCGCCGAGGCCGGGCCCGTAATAGACCAGCTTGCAGTTGATCTCGCGGGACGCGTAGTTGATCATCGACATGAGCTAATACTCCGCCTCACGCCCCGAAGAGCTTGTCAATCTCATCTTCTGCCTCGCCGAGGAACGCCGCTTCCACCTGACTGGTGGAGGGGGTGCCCCGTGTGAACATTTCGTGAAACACCTGGGTGAGGTCGAGGACGGTCTGCTTCACCCGGAGCTTGACGAGCCCCAGCGTCGTCCGGTTGTCGAACAGCACCACGAGGATGACTCGCCGCGCGATGTCGGCGAGGTACATCGATTCCTTCTCGCCCTGGTGGAACAGCGCGCCGAACTCGGGCTCGCCGATCATCCGGGCCAGTTGATCATTGGCGCTGAAATCGGCTGCGGTAAGGGAGGCGAAAGCGGTGGGGTCGAAGACCGGCTCCTCGCCGACCACGGCCACCATCTGGCCCGCTCGATCGACGATCATCGCCGTGCGGGCGTTGGATTCCCGCAGGAATTGGCCCAGCAACCCGTGGATGCGGGTCGAGTCCTCTTCCCGGAATGACCAGCTGGAAGCTCCGGACATCGATTCCCCTGTGGTTACCCGAGGGCGGCTTCGAGCCGGCGGAGAATTCCTTCCGCCCGGCGGCGAAGCATGGGCTGCGATTCCCACTCCAGATAATCCCGCAGCAGACGAACAGACTCGACGCCTTCGCTCGCGGCCAGGTGACCCAGCGCGGCGAGGCGGCGCAGCGGCCGCGGACTGAACAGATCTTCCTGGTGTTCCCGCATGTGCCGTTGGGCCAGCAGCCACCCCAAGGCCGCTCCCCCGGCGACTCCCAGCGCCACCGCGAGTGCCCGGGCCCGCATTACCGCACTTCCTGTCGTGCGATCAGGGCGTGGGCCAGGGTGACGCCGTCCACGTACTCCAAATCCCCCCCGATCGGCAAACCGCGGGCCAGCCGAGTCACCCGGACCGGCTGGCCTTCGAGCAGCTGCTGGACATACGTCGCGGTGACTTCGCCCTCCATCGAGGGGTTGGTCGCCAGAATCACTTCCCGCACCTGACCCCCGGAAACCCGCCGGAGGAGGAGGTCGATCCGCAGCGATTCGGGCCCCACCCCTGCCAGAGGATCGAGGTGACCGCCCAGGACGTGGTAGCGGCCTCGAAATTCACCGGCCCGCTCCACCACCGCGACTGCCGACGGCTCCTCCACCACACAGAGAGTACCCGCATCCCGGCGCGGATCGCGGCAGATCTCGCAAAGCTCTTCCTCGGCGAGATTGCCACACTCAGTACAGGGCCGCACCCGTTCAGCGACCCCCACCAGGGCTGCGGCCAGTCGGGTCAAGCGCTCCGCCGACTGCTGCAGCAGGTGAAAGGTCAGGCGCTGGGCGGTTTTTCTCCCGATGCCTGGTAGCTTCGCGAATTCGGTTATGAGATCGTCGACGGCGCTCACGGCTCAGAGCGGCAGAGACAGCGGCAGCGACGGCATCTTCCGCATCTCGGCCTGGAGCGACTCTGCTGCCCGGCGTTGGCCCTCGGCGATGGCAGACAGGATGAGGTCGGCCAACAGCTCCTCGTCCCGTCCTTCGAACGCGGCGCGATCGATCGTCAGGCCCCGGACGGTACCTCGCCCATCCAGCGTCACCCGGACCATCCCACCGCCGACCTGGACTTCGATCGTCTGATCCGCCAGATCCCGTTGCAATTGCTGCAGCCGGCCCTGCATCTGCTGGCTCAGCTGGAGAAGCTGCTGAAAATCGGCCATTACGCTAAGTCCCTGCAACGCTTGAGGAAAGTACGGGTCCCCCCCACCGCCCCGCAACCCGCCGGAGCCCTCCCGTTATTCGAGGGCTTCCAAATCTAAGCCCTCGGCGGCGGCTTCGAGGGTAGGGTCCTTTGTCCGAAGAATCCGGAGCCGTTCTGCCCTCGCCTGACCCTCTGACAGGCGTTTGACCCGCGGCTCGACCGTCTCTTTTTCGGCCGCCATACGGACCTGCACGGAAGCTCCGACCAACTTCCCAATCAGGCCTTCAACGGCTTTCAACTGGTGCTGCAGCCCCTCCGCGAGCGTCGGATTGCCCTCGGCCGTCAACCAGACCACCGGAGGAGCCACCTCAGTGATCGTCGCCGTGGCGAGCGCCTCGCTGAGAAAGCGGCTCTGCTGCCGTGCGGCTGCCATGAGGTGAGGCCAGGCGTCGGTAAGACCGGCGAGGGTGAATTCGGCGGAGAGGGGAAGCGAGGCGGTCGGGACGGACGGGACGGACGGGGCGGACGGGGCGGACAGGACGTCACGCAGTTCGGGTAGAGGAGGATTGCTGAGCGCCGACCTCGGCTCGCGAACTGCGTCGTCCGCCCTGCCCGCCTTGTTCGCCCCGTCCGCCTCGATCGCCCTGTCCGCCTCGATCGCCCTGTCCGCCACTAAGCACTGCCTCCAGTTCCACCGTCCGATCCATCAACGCCCAGCGAAGCAGCACCGTCTCCACGATGAGGCGAGGAGTTCCGCTCCGAGCGAGTGACGGCTCGATGTCGGCGAACACCTTCAGCATGCGGAGAAGATCTCCAGCGGGGAGCCGATCCCGCACCGCTGTCACCGCGTGACGCATCCCCTCGGTGATTCCCTCTGGATCCCCACCCAGCTGGGTGAGGAGCACCGCACGAAGCGCTTCCGCGGCCCCACCCATGAACTCGATCACGTCGGCGCCGCTGTCGGCCAGGCGATCGAGCAGGGGGAAAACGCCCGCGGGATTTCGAGCGGCGATCAATTCGAGCAATTCGGCGTAGGCCTCGTCGGTCACCAGGCCCAGAACTTCGCGGACCCGCGCGGCCGTAATGGCGCCTTCCCCGAAGCTCAGACACTGATCGAGCACGGAGAGAGCGTCTCGCATGCCGCCGTCGGCCTGACGCGCGATCAGGGTAAGGGCATCCTCGTCGGCCTGGATCTTTTCGGCAGCGAGAACGGCGCGGAGCCGCTCGCGAATCGCCGCGGTCCCGATCCGCCGGAAATCGAAACGCTGCAACCGGGAGAGGACCGGCGCCGCCTGCTGCGCGATTTTCTGGGGCTCGGTCGTGGCGAAGACGAAGACGACGCCCGGCGGCGGCTCCTCCAGGATCTTGAGCAGCGCGTTCCACGCTTCCCGGGTGAGCATGTGGGCTTCGTCTACGATGTAGACCTTGTGGTGGTCGGCGCGAGAGGCGGCGTACATCGCGCGCTCCCGCAGGTCCCGCGCGTCGTCGACACCGCGATTGCTGGCCGCGTCGATTTCCACCACGTCGAGATTGGCGTTCCCATTCCAGATCCGGAGACAGCTCTCGCATTCGCCGCAGGGCTCCCCCTCCGGCTTCGTCGTGCCCTTCCGTTCGCAGTTGAGCGCCATCGCCAGGATCCGGGCGGCGGTGGTCTTCCCCACCCCGCGGGGACCGGTCAGCAGGTAGCCGTGACCGACCCGGTTCTTCACCACCGCGCCGCGCAGCACCTCGGCGACGTGGTCCTGAACCAGCAGATCACTGAAACGTTTGGGGCGGTATTTACGGGCGAGAGCCAATGCCATGGGACAAGAATAACGGGAAGGGGCGGCGGACGTGAGGACGGGAGACGGGAGACGGGAGACGGGAGACGGGAGACGGGAGAAAGAAAAATGCCCCAGGCACCCCGAAGCGACACCGGACATCGCTTAGCGCTGCTACCGGCGAGGTCCTGACGCGGTTCGCGCGCCAGCGCCCTTCGGACCTGGGGCACGCCAAATATAGCCGACACGACGAGCGGGAAGAAGGGAGACGGGAGACGGGAGACGGGGAACGGCAATTGAAGATTGATGATTTCAGATTGAAGATTGAGGGCTATCGACCGAAATGCGCAAACTGAAATCTGCAATCCCCTTCTCCCATCTCCGGTCTCCCGTCTCCCACCTATCGTCTCCCACCTACCGTCTTTCCCCCGCCCTCTCTAACGTTCGGCCTGCCTCCCACGGAGCCATTGCATGCAGCTCACTTCGCTCGATTGGGCGATTGTCGCGGCATCCATTCTCATCTCCTTCCTGCCGGCACTCTTCTTCTGGCGGCGGGCCAGCTCGAGTACCGGCGAGTTCTTCACCTCCGGTCGCGCGGCGCCGTGGTGGCTGGTCGGCGTCTCGATGGTGGCGACCACGTTCAGCACCGACACCCCGAATCTCGTCACCAACCTGGTGCGGGAGCACGGTGTGGCCGATAACTGGGTGTGGTGGTCGTTCCTGCTGACGGGAATGATGACGGTGTTTTTCTACGCCCGGTTGTGGCGGCGGTCGGGAGTGCTCACCGACCTCGAGTTCTACGAGCTGCGCTATTCCGGACCGGCCGCGCGCCTGCTCCGCGGCTTCCGGGCAGTCTATCTCGGCCTGCTTTTCAATTGCGTGATCATGGCGACCGTAAACCTGGCCGCCGCCAAGATCGCGAACGTGGTCCTGGGATGGCCGATGGAACGGACGCTGCTCGTCTGCTCCGTCATGACCATCTTCTTCGCCTCGGTCTCCGGACTTTGGGGCGTGCTGGTCACTGATTCGATCCAGTTCTCCATCACGATGACCGGGACGATCGCGGTCTCCTACTTCGCGCTGCAACGCCCGGAGGTGGGAGGGCTGAGTGGTCTGCTGGCCAAGGTCCCTGCCGACACGCTGCATCTGCTGCCCGACTTCGGCGACTGGGGCACGGCGGTCACCGTCTTCATCATGCCGATCACCGTGCAATGGTGGTCAGTCTGGTACCCCGGCGCCGAGCCGGGCGGCGGGAGTTATATCGCGCAGCGCATGCTGGCGGCCAAGACCGAAAAGGATGCGGTGACCGGCACCCTGCTCTTCAACGTGATGCATTACGCGCTGCGCCCCTGGCCCTGGATCATCACGGCCCTGTGCTCGACTCTGGTCTATCCCCAGCTCTCCGATATCGCGCACGCGTTCCCCTACGTGGATCCGAGTCTCATCGGGCACGATACCGCGTACCCCGCCATGATGCGCTTCCTGCCGGCCGGCTTCCTCGGCCTGGTCGTCGCGGGCACGCTCGCGGCTTACCGCTCGACCATCGAGACCCACCTCAACTGGGGCACTTCGTACCTGGTGCACGATCTCTACCGGCGGTTCCTGCGGCCCGACAAGGATGAGCGACACTACGTGCTGGTAGGCCGGCTGACCACGGCGGGACTCATGGTCTGCGCTGCACTGACGACCTACGCGCTCAGCACCGCCAAGGATGCGTTCGACCTGATCCTCTCGATCGGCGCGGGCACCGGCCTTCTGTATCTGTTGCGCTGGTTCTGGTGGCGGGTGAACGCCTGGAGCGAGATCGCGGCGATGGTCTCGAGCTTCGTCGTCGCGGTAGGGTTCCACCTGCTGAGTCGTGCGGGTCACCCGGTTTCCGCCCCGGTGATGCTCCTGATCAGTGTGGCCATCACCACGATGCGTCTGGATCGCAACCGCGTTCCTCTCCGAGCCCACTGAACGCCGCCGGTTGCTCGACTTCTACCGTCTCGTCCGGCCCGCCGGACCAGGGTGGAACGAGGTGCGCGCGGAGGCCGGGGTGGGTCCGTCTCCCGACAGTCTGCCTCAAGCGTTGCTGGGCTGGGTACTGGGAATCGGCTTCGTGTACTCCGCGTTGTTCGGAACCGGGAGTTTTCTCTACGGCAGGAATACGCTCGGACTCTTCTGGCTGGTGATTTTCACAGTGACTGGCGTTGGCCTGTGGCGGGTGGTGCCGAGGATGTGGCGACTCAGTCAGACGTCCCAGAGCAGCTGAGGATATTCTCCCGCCTCGACCAGGCGCCGCAGCATAGTCGAGACCTGCGGCCGATCGTCGGGATGAGTGAGACCGAATCCTATGCCGCGGGTGGGAAGGACTTGGACCTCGATCTTGTCCGCGCGGAGCAGAGAGTCAATTGCCTCGGGCAGCACTAATTCCTGCTCGGGGCCCGGATTCGAGGCGACAAATTCCGCGAAACTCTGTTCCAGCAAAGGGAAAATCGCGGGGGTGAACGCCCAGAGGTTCATCGAGACCAGGACATCGCCGGACAATTCCCGACTCGAGCCGGACACGAGACCGATGAAGTTGCCCCCTTCTGCCGGACGGAGCTGCCTCGCTTCGGCGATTGAGCGAAGTCTCCCACCTGCGTCCATCCGCAGGAAAGCACGGTTCACGCCCAGCGTACTACTGACCGTGTTCTCCAACCGATAACCGAGCACGGCATACTGCGGGGTATCGCCAGTGAGCGGGCTAAGAAATCGGCAAGCCGCTTCCAGTGCGTCGCGGCCGTAGAAATCGTCGGCGTTGAGCACGACGAACGGCCCCGAGACCGCTGTTCGAGCGCTGAGCAACGCATGGACCGTTCCCCAAGGACGGCTCCGCGGCGTCCCGGGTGAGGGAACGTCGTCTTCCTGAAAGGCGAACTTCACCTCGGCGTGAGGGGAATATCGGCGGGACCAGCGGTCGAGCAGACCCGGATCGGTGCCGGGCCGGACGACGAAAATCAGGCGGTCAACCGAAGCCCGGATGGCGTCATAGATGGAGTACTCCATCAGGGTCGCACCATCCGGGCCAACCGCTTCCAGCTGTTTGGCGCCGCCATACCGGCTTCCGGCGCCGGCGGCGAGGATCACGAGGTTCAGCGCTGCGGCCCCAGCAGAATCGCGTTGGTCAGGAGCTTCGCCGTGCCGCGCCAGAATCCGCGGTAGACCGGATTGTCCGCGAACACGATGACTCGCCCGCTGCCCGAGTTCTCCACCGTGGCCCACACCGCGTTCCTGAGATACTTCTCGGTGTTGTCGGGCCAGGTGAAGCCGGCGAGTGTCAGGTCCTTCCCGACGAACACCACCGGATTGGCGCCGCGCTCCGAAGGCTTGAGCAGGCGACTCGATTCGATGAAGACCGGCAACTGATCTCGCTCGTAGCCGTAGGTGAGCCAGTGGGTGCGGTCGAGCGTCGCGCGGAAGATGGCGCCGGGAATGAACTCGGGCCGGCCTCCAGCCGCTGCGCTGGGAGAGACAAGAGGCGGCGCCGGCTTGGCCCGCTCGCTGACCAGCGTGTCCTTCGCGGTCGTGTCCTTCGCCGTCTTGGCGGTCGAATCCTCCTCGCCCACGATGCGAAGTCCGGTCAGCTTGAGCTCCTTCCGGGAGAGGAGGGTGGCCGCGTCTCCGATCGCGATCACCGCCGCACCGGACTCGACCCACGCCTTGAGCTTCTCGCCTCCTGCGCTGCCCAGCTCGTTCCACTGGTCGTCGCCGTCGCCCCCGGCCAGGATGAGGCAGTTGTAGTCGGCCAGGTTGATCCAGCGGAGGTTGCGAGAGATTGACCGGCACGACCCGCATGCCGACTTCCTTCTCGAGATAGAACCAGACCGCGCCGAAGGCGGTCTGATCGATGCCGTCTCCGGAGGCGAGCAGGATTTTCGGGCGATTCAGCGCCTCGACGCTCTCGCTGCCGACACCGGCATCGCCGCTGTCGGGGAACGCGGAGCCGACGGCGGTGACCGGCACGCCGAGCTCATGGGACAGGGCGGCGATCCGCTCATGAATCGAGGCCGGATTGCGCTGGACCCGAACCACGAATGTCCCGCGCGGATAAGCCTTGCCGTCGGCTCTCAGCGGCTGCGAGGCCTCGCCGACCCGGAATCCTTCATCGAGCAGCCGGTAAGCGAGGCTGGTGCCGGCCTGCGCCTCGTCGCTGAACACGTATGCCGACTGGGCCCGGGCCGGGGCGCCAACCTCGGGCAGCTTGCCGTCAACCGTGACCGTATCGCCGGCGATCGAAGGCGTGTCCTCGGTCCACCAGGCGTCGAGACCCAGCGTGAGTGGCAGTGACCAGGCGGTAATGTCGTAGAAGTCGTAGCCCTCGCTGCCGGCCCGGCGCCCGCGCACCTGGTTGCGATCGTACTTGTCCAGCTCGCTTCCGAACGAAACCGGAATCGAACACGGCCGTGGGCTCGAGGATGCTGGTGGCGAGACGCGCCTCGGGTTGAGCGAGATCGACCACGTAACTCCCCGCGGGGAACGTGTGCTGCGCCGCCGCACCTCCCAGATAGGAGTTCGCCTTGAGCGCGGTGAACGGTTTGGTGGTCTGGACGACCTCGATCTCCTCCCGCGCGAGGCGGCGGGCCAGCCAGCGCGCCCGCGCGGGATCGGGTGAAGCGAGGAACACGACCCGCTTCATCGGCCGGTTCTTCACCTCGTTCATGCCGGTCGACGTGGAACTCGTAGAAATCCTGCAGCAGCTCGGCCCGGCTGTCGGCGGCGGTGGCGAGCGTCGTCAACGAGGCGATGTAGTGGTGGGCAATCGCCATTTCGAACGTGGTCCAGGTCCCGTCGTCCTTCCGCTTCTTGAGCTCCGGCCCACCGTCGGTCTCGAACGTCATGCCGAGACCGCCACGCATGGTGGGCCACATGTCGATGTAGCCGGGATAGAAGAAGTCGAAGATGTCCCGCACGTAATACTGCCAGCCGTAGCCGTCGAAGGCGCGGCCGTTGTTACGGCCGAAGCGCTCGAACCATTGATACGTGGTCGGGGGAAGATTCTGTTGTGCGCCTCGGCCACCGGCGGGAAGAAGTACTGCGACGTGGTGCTGTGCAGGTCGGCGATTACCTGGGGCCGCCAGCGGACATACACGCTTGCCCAGGGCCTGGCTCTCCGGTTGCGACTGCGCCAACTGGTCCCGGTTCATGTCGAACCGGTAGTGATTGTAGCGGCCCCAGATGGCCCACGGCTCGGTCTGCTCGAGTGCCGCCGGCTCGTCGGTTCCCACCGCCACCGAGTTGTACCACGCCGCGAAGCGCTCGTGGCCATCGGGATTCTGCGACGGGTTGATCAGCACCACACAGTTCTTGAGAATGGCCTGGCGTCGCCGGCTCGTCTGAAGCCAGCAGTTGGTAGGCCGTCTGCATCGACGGCTTCGAATCCGGCTGGTTCGTTGCCATGTACCGAGTGAGTCAGCAGCACGGTGACCGGCGTGCGCTGAGCGATCGCCGCCGCCTCATCCGCCGTCGTCTTCCGCGGATCGGCCAGTTTCGACAGATCGGCCCGGATCTGATCCAGCCGCGCGATGTTCTCCGGCGACGAAATGATCAGGAGCCGCATCGGTTTCCCTTCGACCGAGCGTCCGATCACCTCGGTCCGGACCCGATCGGGTGCCGCCGCGATCATGCGGTCGAACACCTGCTGCTGCTGGTAGTACATCGTCTGCTGAGAGCCGACGCGATATCCCAGGAGCGTATCGGGACGGGGGACCTGGCTCCGGTAGGGACCGCGGGCGTAGAAGTCGAAGTCCTGAGCCTGGGCCTGGGCGCGGGCAATAGCGGGTACTAACAGCAGAGCGAGGAGAAGGAGTCGCATGGTAGTCGGGTTTGGGTCAGAATTGGGTGGTGGGTGGTGGGTTGTAGGTGGTGGGGGCTGAAAACCAACGCGTTGGTGCAGTCCCCACAACCCACAACCCACCACCTACTCCCTATCCCCTAATAAAAAATTTACGCGAGCACCGCTTCCTGCCGACGCTGACGGACTCGCAGGTCCCAGGTTTCAGCGATGACGCCGCCGAGGAGGAAGACGAGAGCCGTATAGTAGAGCCAGACGACGAAAAGAATCAGGGCGCCGACGTTAGCGTCCACCGAGACCGAATTGACCAGGGCGAAGCGGAGGTACCAGCCGAAGAGGCGCTTGGCCACCTCGAAAAGTACCGCGGTGATCCCCGAGGCGAGCAACGCCGCGCGCCACGGCAGCCGCCGGATGCTGGCGTACTTGTAGACCACATAGAACAGACTCACCGCCAGTAGGAAGCGTCAGGAGCTGGGTGAGCGCCTGGCCCAGGCTGGTCACGAAGAACCCGATATATGGCATCGCCTCGACCGCACGACTGCCTCTGGCCTGGAGTACTCCCAGACCCGCGGTAAGCAGCGTGTTGCTCAGCAGGAGGACCAATACGGTCAGCACCATGCCCGCGTCGCGCAGCTTGCCGAAAATGTAGGCCAGGACGAAGTGCCGCCGGGGCGCGTGGACCGACACGTCGAAGATTTCGTTCAGTGCGGTGCGGATCGCGCTGAAGAGCCGGGTGCTGAACCAGATGAAGAGCGGGATCGAGTACAACGAGATGGTCCCGCGGTGCTGGGTCACCCGGACGAGCAAGGCCTCGATCACCGCGAAGGGATCGTGGCCCGGTGTGGTGTCATGACCCGGCAGAAAGTGTTCGAGGATCGAGTTCAGCTCGCCAGGGGGGGCCGCGGAACTGAGCCGTGCCGCATGGGTCAGTCCGACCAGCAACAACAGGATGAACGGGATCGCGGCGAGCAGCGCATCAAACGTCAGCGCGCTCGCGAGGAAGGGAATGTGGTTTTCGTCGGCGATCTGAAGGGTGCGCTGGATGAAACCGCCTACGCTCCCATGCCAGGTCCGGCGCGCGGCTAATGCTCAGGCGTGCTGCTCCTCGTCTTCCGCCGTTGCACGGCGCCGGGCACGGGCGGCCGACAGCCGCCGCTCTAAATCGTCCCGCACGCTGGCCTCCCGCTCGACCGGCTCTTCTTCCGGCTCGTCGTCGCCGCCCCGGGCGACCCGGTGGGATCCGGTGAATCGTTCGCTCAACTCGTCCACCGTCTCCTCGGCGAGCGCGCGAAATTTCCGCAGCCGCCGATTGAGCCCCCGGCGGGTCTGTTCCCCGCTCTGCGGTGCGAACAACAGGCCCAATCCCAACCCCAGCAAGAGTCCAAGCAGCACCGGCTTGACCGAGCCGCTCTCGCGTTCGACGTAGACCACGCCGCGCTCATCGAGATCAATATCAGCCATCGTTTTTACTCCTCACAGCGATCGAGGTAACAATCGAGTACGCCGAAAAAGCTACCGGAGGGGCCCGGGAGCGTCAAACCTCGAAGTGGTCAATTGCGCTGGATCATGACCACCCCGGCGATGATCAACAGCGTGCCCGCGATGCGCCACACATTGACGGAATGGGGGGCATAGCCGGCGACGCCAAAATGGTCCAGAAGCAAAGAGGCGAGCATCTGGCCGGCGATGATCGTCGCAATCATCGTCGCGGCGCCGAGTCGTGGAGCGACCAATATCGTCACCAGCACATAGACAGCACCCAGCATGCCGCCCGTCCAGTGCCACCAGGGGGCAGTCCGGAACCCCGCGGAGGGGATCGATACCCGTAAGCCGAGCATCACGACCGCGATGGCGACGCTTCCCACCAGGAATGAAACGAATGTCGCGACGAGAGGATGGCCGAGACTGGATCGAAGCTGGCTGTTGATCCCGGCCTGCAGCGGAAGCAGGAGTCCGGCCAGGAGCGCCAGAAGCAGGGCGGCAGCCATGAGACGGTTAGACCACGTCCCCGTCGTCGGACGGCGAGCCGTCCGAGTCAGCGGTAAATCCCGGGCGTCCCATCGCGGCGTAGGTCAGCTTCTTCCCCAGCTCGACGCCGGGCTGATCGAAAGGATTCACTCCATACCAGGCGCCGGCGTAGCCCGTGGCGATCTGGAAGAACATGATCGCCTCGCCCAGGCTGCGCGCCGAGAGGTCGGGTAGCTCGAGGGTGGAGTTCATGCGGCCCATGCGGGAGAGGGCTGCGGCAGTGGCCTCCTGCTCGGCCCGGAGCAGTTCACCGAGTGTGTGACCCGGCAAATAGGCAAGGTCCGCCGGCTGGTCCGGCCGCTGGGGGATCGTCACGTCGTTTCCAAAATTCTCCACGGTGACGAACGAGACGACTTTGTCGAACGGGCCCTCCATGAAGAGCTGCACCTGACTGTGCTGGTCGGTGGCGCCGACCGCGGCAAGCGGGGTAGGACCCCGGTTTACGAGGGAGCCGCGCCGATCCTGAGCCTTGCCCAGACTCTCGGCCCAGAGCTGGCGGTACCACTCGGCGAACTCCCGGAGCCGGTCACTGTACGGCATGAGCACATGCAGCTTGGCGCCCAGGGTCGCATCGGCGGACCAGAGGAGAGCGCTGTAGAGGGCGGGGCGATTCTTGAGCAGCTCATCGGGCTGTGCCGCATCCAGGGCGTGCCGGGCGCCGGCCAGCAACTGCTCGATGTCGATGCCCACTAGTGCCGCGGGGAGAAGACCCACGGGCGACAAGACACTGAACCGCCCGCCGACCTCGGGTGGAACTTCCAGGGCCGCGATCCCATCGCGGTTGGCGATCTCACGAAGCGCCCCACGGGCTGGATCGGTGGTGAACACCAGATGGCGGTTCACGGCCTGTCCCAGCACTTCCTCGAGCCAGGCCCGCACCACGAGGTACTGCGCCATCGTTTCGGCGGTGCCGCCCGACTTGCTCACCACGTTGACCAGGACCCGTCGTGGGTCGATCCGGCGCAGGGCAGCGGCAACCGTCGAGGGATCCACGTTGTCCAGCACGGTGAGCCGGGGATAGAACTCCCGCCCTTCGTCGCTCAACTCATTCCAACCCGGCTCCCGCAGCGCATTGAGCAGCGCCTTCACCCCCAGCGCGGACCCGCCGATTCCGAGTACCAGAACGTGATCGAAGGCCTGGCCCAGGCCCTCGGCGAAACCGCGAATGTTACGCACGGTCGCCGCCTGATCCGCCAATCGGTAGAAGCCGTATTCCCCCGCGTTCTGCCGGCGCTGGACTTCGGACCGAATTTCGGGGAACCGGCGACGCAGATCGGCGAGCCGGTCACGATGGAGACCATGCTCGCCGTCGAGACGATCCTGAAAGAACCGGGCATACCGCAGTCTCATTCGCCTCGACCTCGACCGTGAGTCCGTCGTATGCCGGGAAGATGCCTTCCGGGAGTTGTTCCGCCAGTAGGGCGTGCCCGGTCTCATGCGTCAGATGGGTGAGATACGTACGCTCGGCCCCGACCGCACGGGCGGTATCGATCGCCTCGCCGATACTCATGTGAGTCGGATGCGGCCGCCACCAGAGCGCGTTCAGGACCAGGACTTTCAAATTCGCGAGTTGGATCCGCTCCGCCTCCGCCACGGCCTTCACATCGGTGATGTAGGCCAAGGGCCAAACCGGTAGCCGAAGACCCGAAGATGCCCGTGCCGGAACGCCAGGGGCAGAACCCGGATTCCGGCGATCGTGACTTCGCGTCCGGGCTCGAGCGGCTGCAGGTCGAGCTGGGGTTTCGAAGTCCCTTCATAAGGCCGGATCGCATCGTCGAAGATGTAGGGGAAACCGGAGCGCACCCGCTCCAGCGTCTCGGCCGGGCCGTGACAGGGGATGGGACGCCGCTGCCGCACCGAGAAGATGCGGAGATCATCGATGCCGTTGACGTGATCGGCGTGCTCGTGGGTGTAGAGCACGGCGTCCACCCGGCTCAAGCCAGCACCGAGCATCTGCAGCCGCAGTTCGGGCGGGGTATCGATCAGGATGACGTTGCCGCCAGCCTCGAGCAGCGCACCGGAGCGGCTGCGTCGATCGCGGGGATCCTCAGACCGGCAGACCGCGCAGTCGCAGCCGATCTGCGGGACTCCGAAGGAGGTTCCGGTTCCGAGGAAAGTGAGGCGCATGATGCTGGGCCGTCAGCCGTCAGCCGTCGGCAGCGAGGTCGAAACCGGTCGCATGGGAGCTGCGGAGGAGAACGCCACAAGCTAAACCTAACCAGCTTTGGCTGACGGCTGATGGCTGATGGCTGCCCTTACAACGCCTCGATCTTCAGGAGATTGGTAGTCCCCGGCACGTCGAACGGTACTCCGGCGGTGACCACCACCCGTTCACCAGGCTTGGCCAGGCCCCGCGGAAGGATCGCCTGCCGAGCCTCGCGCAGCAGCGAGTCGTAATCGGTGTAGTGGGCGGTGAGGGCGGGGACGGTGCCCCAGACCAGGGCAAGCTGCTGGAAGGTCTCCGGCTCCGGAGTCGCGGCGAAAATCGGCACCGTGGGGCGGTAGGTCGCGACCTTCCGCGCGGTGAAGCCGCTGCTGGTGAAGCAGACGATGAGCGGGCAGTGCAACAGCTCGGCCGCGGCACACGACCGCGACGCCGATCGCGTCCTCGGTGCGAGCCGGCTTGCCGGAACCGCGGGCGGGCGTGCACCGGGTCGCCGGTCGTCCCGGGCCGCGCCGCCCGACCGCGGCGTCGAGAGCGGGACTCCTGCCGCTGCGGTGGCTCTCCATCTCCCGCGCGATGCGATCCATCGCCATGACCGCCTCGAGCGGGTAGTCACCGACCGCCGTCTCGGCCGAGAGCATCACCGCGTCGGTCCCATCCAGAATCGCGTTGGCCACATCCGAGGCCTCGGCCCGAGTGGGGATCGGGGCGTGAATCATGGACTCCAGCATCTGGGTCGCGGTGATCACCGGCTTCCCGTGCAGGTTGGCCTCCCGGATGATCCGCTTCTGCGCCAGCGGGACTTCCTCGAATGGAAGCTCGACGCCCAGGTCGCCTCGAGCCACCATGATGGCGTCGGATGCCTCGAGAATACCGCACAGGTCGCTCAGCGCCGTGTCCTTCTCGATCTTGGCGACGATGCGCACCCGCTTGGGAACCAGCCGGCGCAGCTCCTCCAGATCGCCGGCTTTCCGCACGAACGAGAGCGCGATGTATTCGACGCCGAGCGCCACCGCCTCTGTCGACATCCTCGCGGTCCTTCTCGGTGAGGGCGGGGGCACTTACCTCGATGCCCGGCAGGTTCATTCCCTTGTGGGACTTGAGCTCCCCGCCGTAGCGAACCGTGCCGACTACCCGGTCTCCATCGATCGGCGAGCACGTCCACCGAGAGCAGCCCGTCGTCGAGCAGGATCCTGGCCCCTACCCGAACGTCCTTGGCGAGGGCGGCATAGGTGGTCGGGATCTCTCCGGCTTTCGTGCTCTCTTCCGGAGCGAACACGACGCGGGAGCCGGGCTCGAGTCGGAGCGGTTCGGCCAGATCGCCGACCCGGATCCGGGGGCCCTGGAGATCGTAGAGCAGGGCCGCGGCGTATTCCCGCGCTCCGCTCGCACCTGCTTTACCGTGCTGATCCACTCGCGGCGAAGCTCGGGAGTGCCGTGTGAGGCGTTCACCCGGACGACGTTGACTCCGGCCTCCAGCAGCGCGGCCACCTTCTCCGGGCTGGACCAGGAAGGACCGAGGGTGGCGACGATCTTGGTGCGACGAATGGGAGACAGGCGGCAATCGATACCTCGAAAGCCTGGCAACGGGAACGGAAGCAGAATGGTGCAGTCTAATCGTGGCGGGTCACGCCTGCATCATCACCTCGCCGCCGACCACAGTCAGGGCCGCGCGCCCATTGAGGAACGCCTCTCCATTGCCTCGTCGAGAGCCGGGTCAACCTGCCAGGCCACGAGATCGGCGTCCATCCCGATCGCCAGGGTTCCCCTCCGATCGGCGACACCGGCGGCTCTGGCGTTGGCCTGAGTGTAGGCGCGAAACGACCTCTTCGAAGCTCGAGCCGCTCCTCCGGGTACCACCCCGGCATCGGAGCGCCGTCCAGCATGCGACGCTCCATGGCGGCGAACACGCCGTCCCGCGGATCCAGAGTCGCAACCGGCACGTCGCTGCCAAACGCGACCATGGTTCCGCGCTGGAGAAGGCTCTTGAAGGCATAGGCACCGCGGCTTCGAGCGCCCCACTGCCGGTCGGCGCAGGGGATGTCTACCAGGAGGTGGGCCGGCTGCATCGAGACGACGATTCCCGCTGCGGCCGCCCGGTTCAGGTCGGCCGGGTGGACGCACTGGAAATGCTCGATCCGATGGGGAATCGCGGCTGGCTGGAGATCGCTCATCAGGTCCAGTGCCCGTCGGACCGCGGCATCGCCGATTGCGTGAACGGTGCAGGCCATCCCGGCCTCAGCGGCGGTGGTCATCGCCTCGCGGGCGACCTCTTCGGCAGTGATCGGCATGCCCCGATCCCGGCCGTCCTCGTAGGGCTCGAGCATCCAGGCGGTACGGCTCCCGAGGCTGCCATCGAGAAACAGCTTCACCCCACCCAGCCGCAGCCAGTCGGTTCCCGGTCCGCTGCTCGCTCCCGGACGAGGTCAGGTCAGCTTCTGGCCACCGGAGGGTGAAAGAGCACCCGGAGCCGGAGGCGCGTCCTCCGCCTCCAGAGGCTCGGAAGGCCGCCAGAGCGTCGGACCTTCGACGTCGTGGATTCCGGTGACTCCCAGCCGATGCGCCTCGGTCTGGGCCTCCCGGACGGCGGCGGCAAGGTCCTCGGGCGAGGGCGCCGGCAGGTGGGGCGTCATCAGCTCGACCGCCCGCTCCAGCAGGAGGCCGGTGGGATCTCCGTTGCCATCCCGGACGATCTTGCCCCCGTAGGGATCCGGCGTCTCCCGGGTGATTCCCGCCATCAGAAGGGCGGCGCTGTTGACCCAGGCGGCGTGGACGTCGAGAGAGTCCAGGTAGACCGGGCAGGGTCTGGACCCGGTCCAGACTCCAGCGCGTCCGGGCCTTCGGACCAGCGATTGGCGTCCCAGCCATGGCCCATCACCCAGCCCCGGAACACGGCCCGCCGGCGACCACGCTGCGAGTGCCTCGGCGCGAGTCCCGGCACCTGCCAGGTGAACCCGGTTCCGACCGACCGGCCCAGCTGGCAAAGTGGGTATGGCCGTCGGTGAAGCCCGGGGTAACCAGGCAGTCCCGGCAGGTCGAAACGGGGCACCCGGGAGGGGACCCTGGACTCCAAGTCGGTCGGCCCGTCCGACCGCCCGGATCCGGCCTGCGTGCCACCAGATGGCGTCGCCCGCTCAGGCCTGGGGCGAGGGTCAGGACCCGGCGGGCGAGAAGGAACCCGCTATTGGTGGAAAGCGGGTCGTTGGCCACAGGTCAGGGAAGAGCGTCGAGGGTATTTTCCACATCCGATTTGGAGACCGCTTCACGCTTGGGCAGACTCCCGCCGAGGTAAGACACGGCTGTGGAAAAGGAGAATTATCCACACCAGAATGCCGTGAAACGTAGTGGACAAGCCCAACGAAGCCCTTTGCCGGACAGCAGACTAGAGCGTTACCTGATTATCCACTTGAAGTGAACGGCTAACCCGATATTCCACAATGAATAAAGAGACACATCAAATGTGGAAAACCGCATACTGGCGACAGTGTCGCTATGCGGCGTAAATAATATGCATACGGTGTGAATATTCCGTGCTTAGCCGATCCGTTGCAGTCCTCTGCGAATTCCCCGCTTTTGTTGCCTCCGCCATGCGCCTGACTGGACGCCAGAAGGCGTAGACAGAACAAACGGTGAGAAAATGACCGCCTCCCAGATCAGACACCGGGACGACCTGCTGGAGTCAGCAGATCTCCGCCGTGCTGAGTACGCCAGGAATGAACTGGCACTGCGTGGGGACGGTGAAGAACCGGTCGTACCAGGGCCAGAAGCAGGGCCGACCTTACCCCGGACGTTGAAGAGGTCCAGGAGCCCGTGGCTGGCGATGGTCACGATGGCCCACAAGGCGGTCCGGCACCGGCCCCAGAGCCGGGTACCAAGGGCAATGCCGACCACGGCGCCGCGATCACAGCGGCAATGAGGGAATGGGCAGCCCCCCGGTGTCCGGCCATCGTGTCCTGGACTCCGGCACAAGGCGTGGGAGATCAGGTCCCAGTCGGGGAGGGTGGCAAGGGCCGCCCCAAGCACCATGGCGCGGGGGACTTCCTCGCCATTTCGGGCCATATAAGCGGCCGGCCGCCAGACCGACGGCCAGATGAGCGATCGTGGGCATCTCAAACCGGGTGAAATTAGTCGGCGGGGGACCCGCAACCTTCGGTCCAGAGGGGGGCCTTACCGGCGGAAAAAGTTAACCTCTCCGTCTCCCCCGGAGTGAATCGGCCCGACCAGGCGAATGGGAGAGGCCTTGAGCAGCGTCGGCCAGGTCCCCCTTGCCCTCGAACCCGAAGGGCGCCGACGAGCGCGTGAGTCTCGAGGGGTGGAGATCGGTCGCCAGCCTCTCCAGACCGTAGAGGCATCCCCCTCGGTCCACCAGGCCTGCTTTACGGCGCCTGACCGGACGGTGGTATCCGGGGCGGCATGGCCGTCGAAGATGACGGTGTCTTCCCGTATTTCAGGGTGTAGCGGTCGTCCGGCGTCTCCGGGTACCTGCTCATCGTGCAGATCGAGGTCCTCGCATGTTGACCTTGGCCGCTTGGGTGGGCTTCTGGACCCGAAAGTTGTTCGTGGCGAGCAAGCGAAGAGCAAAAACCGGGGCCGTATCGGCTGGCGCCCGCGGGCGAGCACCCCCCACCAGGCGATCGCCGGGCATGGATTTCTTCCCCTTCTCGACCCGGTGGCCGTCTACGGTGACCGCTCCGAAGAAGAACGAGCAGACGACCGAGGGCACCCAGCGAGCGTACTGGGGCTCGTCCAGATGAGGCGGCTGATGGCAGGATGGAGCTCGCCGGCCTCCATGGCGGAGACCGGTGATGGCGCTTGTCGGGCAGGTCCTCCCCCGCCTTGGTGGGATCGATCAGGAACTGGAGGCACCAGCCGCTCGACGTGGCCTCAGGCTTCCAGACCAGCTGAGCGTCGGCCTTGGGGGCGCTCTGCGCCCGGCAGGGCTGGGCGCCGCAGCCGCAGAAAAGGGCAGAGCGAGCGGTGACCCCGTACCTGCGGCGCCGGTCCAGCACTGACCGGCCACTATTGACCTTGAGGGCGGCCTGAACGGCCTTCTTGAGGTCGCTGTAGGACCGGCGGATCGAGTGCGTTGAAGCGCAGATCTGCTATAGGCCACCTTCCCGTTCTTGTCGATCACGTACACGGTCCGACGGGCCCTGCCCTCGGAGCCGGCGCTTCCGTACTTCTTGGCCACCGCCAGGTCGAGATCGCTCAAGAGCTTGAAGGGAACGCCGAGGCTCGAGGCAAACCGCACGTGCGCTGTCCACGCTGTCGGTAGCTGATCGCCGCCACGACCACGTCATCCCCGAACAGCTCGTCATAGCGCTCGGTGAAGGTCTGCATCTCGGCGGTGCAGCCCTTGGTGAAGTCGGCGGGATAAAAGGCCAGGACCACCATCTTCCCCCGCTGTGCCGTCAGGCTGAACCACTGTTCGTTGCCCGACCCGTCCTTGCTGGCCCAGGGAAGCGAGAAGTCCGGCGCTCGCTCACCCTGAGCGGGACCGGATAGCGAGGAAGGCCGAAGCCGGCGAATCCTGCGCCTTGGGCGGCCGCGCCCGAGGCGAGAGCGACGAGGCGCCCAGCACGAGTAAGAATCTCCGCATGAACATCCCTCAGTTCCTGGTGCCGGAGACTCGACGAAGCGCGGGCTCGAACTCCTGATCGGCGCCGACGCCGGTATAGATAACGGTCCCCGAAGCGTCCACGATGACCACGATAGGAAGTCGCGGGGGCCTGGTAGGCGCGGGTGCTGGTCCCCTTGTCGTCGTACAGCACGCGGAACGGTACGTCGTGCTGCGACACGTAGCGTCGCACCCGCTCCGGGGTCTGGTTCACCGTGACGTTCACGCCGATGAACTCAACCTTGTCGCCGATACTCCTTGCTAGGCCGCCTGAAACCGGGGCAGCAGCGCCTCGCAGTTCTCGCACCAGGTGGCCCAGAATTCGAGCAGCACCGGCTTCTTCCCGATCCACTGCCGAGATCCACCGGTTTCCCGTCGAGGTCGTTGACCGAAGACGACGGGAGCCTTGCTGCCCACCTTGATGTCCGGCCTCGTCCTGCGCCAGCAGTACTGGAACGCATCAGGGCCGAGGCCGCGACGAGAAGCGCGGCTGAGCAGGGCCAGCGACCGAGTCATGAGACCTTTCCGACCTGAATGAAGTAGTACTCGGCCATGCCCAGCAGCACGACACCCGCGGCCCGCTTGATCCAGAGCATCCACGGACCACTCCGGGGCAGCGCCGCGAGCACACCCGGAGGAGAGGCCGATCGCCGATGAGCAGCGCCGTCATGCCGAGTGAAAAGACGAACAGGTAGACGAATCCTAACACGGCACTACCGGTTGCGGCCACGAAGGTGAGCACCGCGGCAAAGGCCGGCGCTCCGCACGGCGCGGCCACCAGTCCGGAGGTCGCTCCCATCAAAAAGGCGCCGCCCAGCGACTGGCCGGTAGATTGACGAGGCCCAGGCGAGGACGCCGGACGGTGCGTCGACTGAAAACACGTCGAGCATCGCCAGCCCGAAGACGAGGAGCAGGTTCCCCATGACGAAATAGGCCCACGGATTGGAACTGATCGTGCCGAAGATCGACCCGGTGAGGCCGGCGAGGAGACCCAGAGTGGCATACACCAGTGCCAGGCCGAGGGCGTACACCGACCGAGAACAGGAGGTGTCGCGCCCGGCGATCGTCCCTGGGCCGCCGGTTCCGCCCAGGAGTCCCGCGGTGATCGGAATCATCGGGTAGACGCAGGGAGTGAGACTGGTGACGAGGCCGGCGCCGAAGAGCGCCGGCAGGGCTACAGCGGATGGTCGCGGAGGCCTGATCGAGAGGGACGGGCATCAGGGGAATGGGCAGATGGGCAGAAGGCGGTGGGCAGTGGGTAAGGCGGCAGGGCGGTAGTGAGTAGCGGTGCGTCCAGCGCCATCGGCTGAGACAGTGAGCATCTGAGCGCAGTGTCGATGCGGCCATACCGCCCTCCCGCCACCACTGCTCGACCGCCTGCGCCCCGTACCGCGCGGCCACGTACTGGTTCAGGATCTCGAGAAACTCCGGACACGATCGCTGTCACCCTTGAGGGTGATCAGGAGTCGGCCGTCCACGTACACCGGCGCCTTGGGTTCCTCGAAGGTGCCCGGCAGCGAGATCCCGATGTTGGCGTGCTTCGATTCTCCCGGTCCGTTCACCACACATCCCATGACCGCGACCTTGAGCTCCTCGACACCGGGATACTGTGCCCGCCAGACCGGCATCTGCTCCCGCAGGTAGCCCTGAATATCCTCGGCCATCTGCTGGAAGAAGGTGCTGGTGGTGCGGCCGCAGCCCGGACACGCGGTGACCTGCGGCGTGAAGCTCCGGAGCCCGAGTGACTGGAGGATCTGCTGCGCCACACGGAGACTTCCTCGGTGCGGTCGCCGCCGGGCTTGCGGCGTAAGCGAGACTCGGATGGTGTCGCCGATACCCTCCTGCAGCAGGATGGCGAGACCGGCGGCACTGGCCACCATGCCCTTCATCCCCATACCGGCCTCGGTGAGGCCGAGGTGCAACGGATAGTCTCCGCGCCTGGCGCGAGCAGCGCGATACACGTCCACCAGATCCTGCACCCCGGACACCTTGGCGCTCAGGATGATCCGGTCGTGCGACATGCCGTATGACTCGGCCAGGGCGCGCCGAGCGGATGCGCGCTCTCGACCATGGCGTCCATGGTCACGTCGCGCGCATCACGCGGGGCTCGGCGAGCCGCGCGTTCTGGTCCATCATTTCGGTCAGGAGAATCTGATCGAGCGAACCCCAGTTCACGCCGATCCGCACCGGCTTCCCGTTCTTGCAGCGCGACCTCGATGATCGCCCGGAAGTTCTCGTCGGCGCGTTTGCCGCCGACGTTGCCCGGGATTGATGCGGTACTTGGCGAGGGCCTGGGCGCACGCGGGATACCTGGTGAGCAGCAGGTGGCCGTTGTAGTGAAAATCGCCGATGACCGGGACGTGCACGCCGATCCGCTCCCGAGTCCCTCGACGATCGCGGGCACCGCGGCCGCGGCCTCGTCGTTGTTCACCGTGACCCGACCAGCTCGCTCCCCGCCTCGGCGAGCGCCGCAACCTGCGCGATCGTCCCCTCGACATCCGCGGTGTCGGTGTTGGTCATGGACTGGACCACGACCGGGTGGCCCGAACCCACGGCGACATTGCCGACGAAGGTGGTTACGGTCATGGCGGCGAGCTGGATCGCGGCATTGGTGGGAAAGATAAGCGGGGAGACGGGAGAGGCGCAGAGGGCACCCAGCGAGACACGAAGGCACGAAGACGGAAGACGGAAGCAACGTGCGTGAGACGGGAGGAAGCGGGAAGTGCATTCCGAGCGAAGCGAGGAATCCCGCGTTAAGTTGCCATTGCGATTCGTTGTTCCCGTCTTCGTGCTGCGTCTCTTGTGCTCACGTCTCCTGGCTCAACCTCTGTCGAAGTCGGCTTGGTCGATTGCGGCGATGTCCTCCGGAGAGAGCGACAGTCCCCGGCCCCGGCGCCGTCCAGTGCGTGCTCGACCTTCTCGGAGCTCGGGATTGCAAACACGGTCTGCTCCCTGCGCGATGGCCCCAGGCGATGGTGACCTGCATGGGGCGATGCTGCCGAGCCGGTTGGCGATCTGCTGCAGCAGCGGGATGCGACGGCAGCTTCCTGGTGAGCCGCCCGCCGCCGGTTGGGCTGTAGGCGAGGAACCCGATCCCCTGCGTCGGCGCAGTAGTCGACCACGCCTTCGCTGATCGCCTCCCGGAAGAAGGGGTTCAGCCGATTCTGCACCGTGGAAATGGTCGCCACCTTCTCGCCGCGCTTGATCTCGTCGACGGAGACGTTGGACAGGCCGATCGCGCGGATCTTCCCCGCCCGTCTGCAGATCGGCCATCGCGCCGACGCTCTCCTCGAGCGGCACGTTGGGATCCACCGCGTGGAGCTGGTAGAGTGCGATCTGCTCGACGCCGAGCGCCTTGAGCGACCGGTCGCAGGCCTGCCGCAGTTGCTCGAGGACGCGCGTCGTTGTCCCAGCGCCCGGTGGGCCGGACCAGGCCGCCCTTGGTCGCCACGAGGATGTTCTCCCGGTTGCCGCGCCACTCCCGCAGCGCCCGGGCGATGAGCCGTTCGTTGTGGCCGATGTCGGTGTGGTCGAGACAGTACACGTCGGCGGTATCGATCAGCGTCTCGCCGGCATCGAGGGCGGCGTGGATCACCTTGACGCCGACATCTTCCGGACGGGCGGCCGTCGATCGAGAGGTGCATGCCGCCGTAGCCGACGATGGTAACGGCGGGGAGGTCGGGACCGAGGGGTCGAGTGAGCATTGGGGAATGTCAGATTGAAGATTTCAGATTGCAGATCTGAAGCCGCTGATCGGCCGATCGCTGAAACGCAGTTCAATCTGCAATCTTCAATCTGAATCTTCAATTGCCTCACAAACTCCAGGACACTGATCACGGACGTCATAGTAGATCGCCATCGCGTGGGCGGCGCCGGGCACGAGCGAGCGCGCTTCACGTGGGCGCAGGCCTTCACTCCAGGCCTTTACGTTGTCGGCTCGATCGAACGGATCCTTTTCCGAGCGTCGCGAGGAGACTGCGGCGCCTTGTGCAGCTCCATCGCCTTCCGCGCCTGTGCGCGGCCGTCGTCGCCCCAGACCGGCTCGCCTGCCGCGCCGAAGGTGATCAGGGCCGCGAGCCCGGGCACTCTTGGGGGCGGCGAGCACCGCACCGGTTCCACCGACGCTGGCGCCGACCAGGATGAGACGGCCGGATCGATGAAGTTCTGCACCGCGCCCCAGCTCGCCACCCGAATGATGTCGTCGTCGATGTGGCTTGAACCCGACCTTGCCCGCGCTGCTCACGAACGCGAGCGCCGAAGGCGTCCACGGTGAAACCCGACCGGGGTATCGATCACCAGCGGCCGCTGGTGCCCTGAACCGAAGCGCCGTGACCCCGAAGATCGAAGGCCAGCGTCGCAATGCCCAGATCGAGCAGGTCTTCCACCAATGGTGCGAAGCTGTCGGCGGTGGCGGGATACTGATGCGCGAGGACCGCGAGCGGAAAGCCCTGACCCCGGGCCGATCTCAGGATACACCAGCAGACCCTTCAGGATCAGGCCATCCGAGGCCTGAACCGTCATTTCGAGCGGGCGAGAGGGGTGGCGGGGCCGACACGAGAAGATGTGCAAATTGAAGATGGAAGATTGAAGATTGCAGATTGAAAATTGCGTGGCTTCGAGCGGCAAATCTTCAATCTGAAATCTTCAATCCCCTCACGCCATTCCCAGCTGCTTCAGCAGCCGATCGTACTCCTGGGCCGTGATGTCGCCGTTGTCGACCAGCGGTTTCAGCGCCGCGACGACCTCGGGACGGCCACCATCGATCCGGCGCTCGCGAAGCTCATGGATGATCTTGGCGAACCGCATGTCATAAACGTCGGGCTTGAACGCGTCCCGCCTTCTTGTCGGCGCTGAGCTTGGAAAGCTCCTGGGCAACTCGGGCCGGCGTTATCGGCTTGAGTTCGGAACCGCCGGGCTGCTCGGCTGTCATGATCGGCACCCTTACCTAGAGGGAGAATGTGACCGGAGACAGAGTGGCGAAGCTAGCGCGATCGGACGGGGAGGGCTAGTAGGTACTTAGTACCGAGTCCGAGTACCGAGTACCGGTGGGGGGCGCCCCGCATCCCAGATACTCAATACTAGGTACTCGCTACTAGGCACTAGGTACTGTTTCTAAAACCTCGAAGCCGTCAACTGGATGTCTGCCGAGCTCCAGGCGGTCTGGAACTGCTTGGACGCTTCAGTCGTGTCCTTGCCCTGGGCCTTGAGGCTCTGCACGAGGCCGAAGAGTGCCCATCCGTTGTTGGGGAAGCGAAGCAGGTCTTCCCGATACACCGCTCTCTGCTTCGGCGGCCGGTTTGCCTGCAGCAGCGCGAGACCCAGCGAGTGGCGGACGGGATAGTACCAGTCCGGCGGCTCGATGTAGAGCAATCCGTCCTCGAGGCGTGCGGCGGCCTTGAAGTGATCATCGCGCCGGGCGGCATCGCCACATCGGAACGCCATCTCACCCCGCAGCGAATGCTCCGCAATTTCCAGCACCGATCGCGGGAGTGGACCAGCCCGCGGTCGCGTATTCCGGCTTGACGTGGCCCTTGTCTTCACCAGCGAATCGAGTGAGGCCTGTGCCTCGGCCGGCTTGCCCGTGGCCGCGTAGGCGACGCCACGCGCGTACTGGGCCAGGCCGTACGAATAGCTGAGATCCGCCGGCGGGATTGGCAGCGCCAGAACCTCGTCCCAGTGCCCGAAGGTCGTGAGCGTCAGGAACTGGTACGGCACATACGGCTCGGCGATCGGTACCGCCGCGCAACGTCAAACGGTGTCGTCTCCGACACCTTCTTCGCGGCGTCGATCGCCTCCTTGCTGCGTCCCGCCATGGTCGCGGCAAAGGCGAGGAAGTGGTAGTTGTGCGGGACGTACCCGATGGTGTAGACGTCGGGTCCCGGCTTCTCCGCCGCCGACGTACACCTGTCGGTGTGCACCGCGTGCTCATTGGCCGTGATGGCGTCGTTGTAGCGCCCCACCCGGATGTAGATGTGGCCGGGCATGTGCACCATGTGTCCTGCGCCCGGCATCAGCGCTGCCAGGCGCTCGGCGCAGGCGACCGCCTTGGCCGGGCTCGGTCGCCTCGACGGCATGGATGTAGTAGTGACAGGCGCCGGGATGATTGGGATTCTTCGCCAATACCCGCTCCAGCTGCGCCAGGATGGTCGGAGTGTCGGGCCGCGGCTTGCCGTCGGCCGTTCCAGTAGAACCAGGGCGAGAGATCCATCAGCGACTCGGCATACAGCGTCGCCGCATCGAGGTCATCGAGTACTTGTCAACCAGCTTCGCCATCGCCCGGGAGTAGGCCGAGTCGAGTAGCGGCCCGATCGGCTGGCGGCACCGCCGCGTATCGGGCGGTCAGCGCCTTGATATAGTCCTTCTCCCGGGCCGAAGCCTTCGATGCAACCTGGTTGGCCTGCTGGATCGCGGCGTAGGCGGCAACTCCACCCGCTGAGTCCATTCCCGGCATTCACGTGGGGTCCGTAGCGCGTAGGCGATCCCCCAATAGCACATGGCGCAATTCGGATCGAGCCTCGTGGCTTCGGTAAAGGCGCGTATTGCCTCACCATGGTTGAAGCCGTACACCAGTCGGAGCCCCTGATCGAAGTACGACTGGGCAGCCGGCACCTTGGTGGTGACCGCAAAGTGATAGCTGCCGAGGTCATTGTAGAGCGGGACCGAGTCGCCAGGAACGGAATCGGAGACGGGCGGGGCGACCGCGCCAAATGCGGCGGCCAGAATCAGGAAGGGCAATGACATGGAGTCCTCCAGGGTCCAGGGGCAAGAATCGACGGGATTCTACCGATTGATGCGCACAGCGCCGACGATTCCTGACAGCGAGCGGCCATTGAAGATTTCAGATTTCAGATTTCAGATTTGAGATTGACTGCGGAGTGCCCCCAATCTTCAATCATAAATCTTCAATGCCGCGCTGTGCTCGGCGAAACCTCATCCTGGCGAGCCACGCCAGCGTCCTTGTTGCAGGGCAGCCTGACGGTGAACTCGCTGCCCTGCCCTACTCCCGGGCTCGAGGCTGAGACGGTGCCGCCCTGGAGTTCGACCAGTTGCTTCACGAGCGAAAGACCGATCCCCAATCCATCGTGAGGATGGTGGCGCTCCCTCTCGCCCTGGAAGAAGAGCTCGAAGACCTGGGCCAGCATCTCCTCCGTCATGCCGAAGCCGTGATCCCTCACCGTGATGACGGCATCGTTCCCATCGCGGCGAGCCCGGAGATCGATGCGTCCGCTTTCGTTCTGGTACTTGGCGGCGTTGTTCAGGAGGTTGGCGACGACCTGGGTGAGCCGAGCCGCGTCGCCGTGGACCACGACCGGGGGCTCGGGGAGACTGACGTTGAGCTGATGGCGACGAGAATCGATGAGCGGCTGGCTGGTCTCGACCGCCTCCGCGACGATGGTCTTGAGGTCGACCGTTTCGAGCCGGAGCTTGATCTTGCCGCGGGTGATGCGCGACACGTCGAGCAGGTCGTCCACCAGCCGGGTGAGCTGCCTCGCCTGACGTTCGATCACGTCGTGACACCAGACCAGCTCGGGGTCGTGCGTCGCCTTTGATACGCAGGATGCTGGCGGCATTCCGCATCGGGGCCAGCGGGTTGCGCAGCTCGTGGGCCAGCAGGGCCAGGAACTCGTCCTTACGGCGATCCGCCTGACGCAGATGCTCGGTCAGCTCCATCTGTTTCGCGACGGCCGCCTCCAGCTCCGCGGTGCGCTCGGCGACCCGCTGCTCGAGCTCGCGATTCAGTCGCTCCGACTCCCGCGTCTTGCGGTAGAGCTCGGCGAAGACGCGAACTTTGGCGCGCAGCAGCTCCGGGACCACCGGCACCGAGACGTAGTCCACCGCCCCGGACTCGTAGCCCTTGAGCCGGTCGAGGTCGGTCAGGTGCACCGCCGAGACGAAGATGATCGCCGTCTTCTGATAGCGCGGATGCTGCCGGATGATCTCCGCCAGCTCGAAGCCGTCCAGCTCCGGCATGCTGACGTCCATCAGCACGATCGTGATGTCGGTCTTGAGCAGAAGCTCGAGCGCCTCGCGTCCCGAGCTTGGCCTTGATCAGGTTCTCGCCGAGCTCGCCCAGCATGGCCTCGTAGCTGAGCAGCTTTGCCCGGCTGATCGTCGACCAGAAGGATGTTGACCTTCTCGGCAGTTTCCACGCTCGTCTCCTAGCGGTGCAGCCACATGCGCAGCGCGGACAACAGTTGTTCGGTGTTCACCGGCTTGGCCAGATAGTCGGAGGCACCGGCCTCCAGACACTTCTCGCGGTCTCCCTTCATCGCCTTGGCGGTCAGAGCGATGATCGGCAGCCGCCGATGGGGAGGCATCTGGCGAATGGCCTGCATCGTCTGATACCCATCCATCTGCGGCATCATGATATCCATGAGCACGATGGCGACGCCAGAGGTCGCCTCGAGCGTGGCGATCGCCTCGTGGCCGGTACCCGCGGTCAGCACTTCCATCCCGCGCCGCTCCAGCACACTGCTCAGCGCGAAGATGTTCCGGATGTCGTCGTCCACCACCAGCACCTTCTTGCCGACCAGGTCGTCGTCGGAGCGGTGCAGCCGGTCGAGCATCTCCTGCTTCTCCGCCGGCAGGTCGGCGAGGACCCGGTGGAGGAAGAGCGCGGTCTCGTCCAGCAGCCGCTCGGGAGACTCGACGCCCTTGACCACGACGCTGCGGGCGAGGGTGTGCAGCCGGGCGTCTTCTTCGGGCGAGAGTTCCTTCCCGGTGAATACCACGACGGGCAGATCGGCGAGCCGCGAATCGTCCCGGATGTGCTCCAGCACGTCGAATCCAGACATGTCGGGCAGCCGCAGATCGAGCACGGCGCAGTCGATAGGCCTGGGTCGCGGAGCGGCGGCCAGCGCCTCCGCCCCGGTGCCCACGGTTTCGATCTCCACATCGTCGTGGCCCAGCAACTCCGCGATGCTCATCTGCTCGGCTTCGTTGTCTTCCACGACCAGCAGCCTCCGCTGGCGCGGCGTCGGTGTAGGCCTTGATCCGCGACAGCGCCTCCTCGAGTCCTTCGGTGGTCGTGGGCTTGGGCAGGAAGCTGAAGGCTCCCCGCGCCAATCCGTGCTGGCGGTCTTCGTCGAGCGTGACGATCTGCACCGGGATGTGCCGCAACGCCGGATCCTGCTTGAGCTGGCTCAGGACGGTCCAGCCCAGCATGTCGGGCAGGAAGACATCGAGCGAAATCGCGGTCGGGTGGTAGTTCGCGAGCGAGGGTCAGGGCATCGCCGCCTCGCGCCGCCACCAGCACCTTGAAGTCCCTGGGCGTGGGCCTGATCCACCAGCACCCGGGCGTAGTTCGGGTCGTCCTCCACGATCAGCAGGATGGAATCCCCCGTGACAGATCATCCCGGTCATCAGGCATCGTTTCGGTCGGCCGGTCCGATACCCGAACGGCGGGGAACGCGGCAGCGACCGTTCGACCGCCGCGCACGTCATGCTCTCCGCTCACCGAGGCTGACAGGCGCCGACGTAGGTCTGCGGCAGGTAGAGCGTGAAGGTGCTGCCCAGGCCCGGGTACGCTGCGCAGCTGAATCTCTCCGCCCAGCAGAGTCGCCAGCTCGCGGCTGATGGCCAGGCCGAGTCCGGTGCCGCCGTACTTCCGGCTGGTGCCGGCGTCGGCCTGCTGGAACGCTTCGAAGATGATGCGCTGCTTCTCCTGCGGAATTCCGATGCCGGTGTCCGCGACCTCGAACGCGACGACGCACGGGGCGTGCTGCAGCACCGGATGCTCGGCGCTCCAGCCGGTAACCGCGGGGGCGACCCGCAGCCGGACTCCGCCCTGCTCGGTGAACTTGAAGGCATTGGACAGCAGGTTCTTGAGCACCTGCTGGAGACGCTTGGAGTCGGTGATCATGGTCCGGCTCAACATCGGGTCGATCTGAATGTCGAGCGACAGGTGCCGGGTTTCCGCTTCGTGGCGGAATGGGCGCACCAGACCCTCGACAAGGCCCTCGACGACCACACTCTCGGCCACGACGGTGACCGTTCCCGATTCGATCTTCGACAGGTCGAGAATGTCGGTGATCAGATTGAGCAGGTCGGTCCCGGCGCCGTGAATGGTGCGGGCGAACTCGACCTGTTTCGCCGAGAGATTGCCTTCGGAGTTGTCGCCCAGCTGCTGGCCCAGGATCAGGATGCTGTTGAGCGGAGTCCGCAGCTCGTGCGACATGTTGGCGAGGAATTCCGACTTGTACTTCGAGGTCAGGGCCAGCTCGCTCGCCTTTCTCCTCGAGCGCGCGGCGCGCCTGTTCGATCTCCTGGTTCTTGCGCTCGACCTCCGCGTTCTGCTCGGCCAGCTGCTGTGCCTTCTGGGCCAGCTGCTCGTTGGTCTGCTGCAGTTCCCGCTGCTGGGTCTGCAACTCAGTCGCCAGCTGTTGCGACTGCTCGAGCAGCGCCTCGGTCTGCATCGTGGCCTCGATACTGTTGAGCACGATGCCGATACTGGCGGTGAGCTGCTCGAGGAAGGCGAGGTGCGACGCGGTGAATCCGCTGAGCGAGGCGAGCTCGATCACGGCCTTCACCTCGTCCTCGAACAGCACCGGCAGCACGATGACGTTACGGGGCACGGCCTGGAAAAGCCCGGACCTGATCGGCGTGGTCCCCGAAGGCAGCTCGCCGATGACCATGCGCCGCTTTTCCACCGCACACTGACCGACCAGTCCCTCTCCCATCCGGAGCGATTGCTCGGTGGTCCGTACTTACGGCGTCGATCGGCGAAGACGGCGACCAGCCTGAGCTCCGGCGAGTCGGCCCCTTCGACCCGGTAGATCACGCCCTGGTGGGCGTTCACCAGCGGGGTCAGCTCGGACAGCAGCATCCGCCCCACGGTGGCCAGATCGCGCTGGCCCTGCAGCATGCCGGTGAACCGGGCCAGGTTGGTCTTGAGCCAGTCCTGCTCGGTGTTGCGGTCGGTGGTGAGCCGCAGGTTGTCGATCATCGTGTTGATGTTGTCCTTCAGCTCCGCCACTTCGCCGCGCGCTTCGACCTGAATCGAGCGGGTCAGGTCGCCCTGGGTCACCGCCGTCGCCACCTCGGCGATGGTGCGCACCTGGGAGGTCAGGTTCGCGGCGAGCAGGTTCACGTTGCCGGTCAGGTCCTTCCAGGTGCCGGCGGCGCCGGGCACGTTGGCCTGGCCGCCCAGCCGCCCTTCCACGCCCACCTCGCGCGCCACGGTCGTCACCTGATCGGCAAACGTCGCGAGCGTGCCGGTCATGTTGTTGATGGTCTCGGCCAGCGCCGCGACTTCACCCTTCGCGTTCACCGTCAGCTTGGGCTTCAGGTCGCCGTTGGCGACGGCAGTCACCACCTTCACGATGCCGCGCACCTGCTCGGTCAGGTTGGCGGCCATGACGTTCACGTTGTCGGTCAGGTCCTTCCAGGTACCCGCCACACCGGGCACCTTCGCCTGCCCGCCGAGCTTCCCTTCGGTGCCGACTTCGCGGGCAACACGGGTGACTTCGCCGGCGAAGGCGTTGAGCTGGTCCACCATCGTGTTGATGGTGACCTTGAGCTCGAGGATTTCGCCTTTCACGTCCACCGTGATCTTGCGCGACAGGTCGCCCCGGGCCACGGCGGTGGTCACTTCGGCGATGTTACGGACCTGGGTCGTGAGGTTCGCGGCGAGCAGGTTCACGTTGTCGGTCAGGTCCTTCCAGGTGCCGGCCACGCCGGTGACGTTCGCCTGGCCACCCAGCTTGCCGTCGGTGCCGACCTCGCGCGCCACGCGGGTCACCTCGGCCGCGAACGAGCGCAGCTGCTCCACCATCGTGTTGAGCGTTTCCTTCAGGTTCAGCAGCTCGCCGCGGACGTCTACGGTGATCTTCTTGGAGAGGTCGCCGCTGGCGATGGCGGTCGCCACCTCGGCGATGTTGCGGACCTGGGCCGTCAGGTTGCCGGCCATGAAGTTCACGCTGTCGGTGAGGTCCTTCCAGGTTCCGGCGACACCCGGGCACCTGCGCCTGTCCGCCGAGCTTGCCTTCGGTGCCGACCTCGCGGGCGACGCGCGTCACTTCGCCGGCGAATCCGTTCAGCTGGTCCACCATCGTGTTGATGGTGTCCTTGAGCTCGAGGATTTCGCCTTTCACGTCCACCGTGATCTTGCGGGAGAGGTCGCCGCGGGCGACCGCGGTCGTCACCTCCGCGATGTTCCGCACCTGCGCCGTCAGGTTGCTCGCCATGAAGTTGACGTTGTCGGTGAGGCCCTTCCACGTCCCGGCGACACCGGGCACCTGGGCCTGACCGCCCAGCTTGCCTTCGGTGCCGACCTCGCGTGCCACGCGCGTCACTTCGCTCGCGAAGGCGTTGAGCTGGACCACCATGGTGTTGAGGGTGTCTTTCAGCTCGAGGATTTCACCGCTCACGTCGACGGTGATCTTCTTCGAGAGGTCGCCGTTGGCGATCGCGGTCGCCACCTCGGCGATGTTGCGGACCTGGGCGGTCAGGTTGCCGGCCATGAAGTTCACGCTGTCGGTCAGGTCCTTCCACGTTCCGCCAACGCCGGGCACCACCGCCTGACCACCCAGCCGGCCGTCGGTGCCGACTTCGCGGGCGACGCGCGTCACTTCGCTCGCGAATCCGTTCAGCTGATCCACCATGGTGTTCAGGGTGTCCTTGAGCTCGAGGATTTCACCCTTCACGTCCACCGTGATCTTGCGGGAGAGGTCCCCTCGCGCGACCGCCGTTGCCACCTCGGCGATGTTGCGGACCTGGCCCGTCAGGTTGCTCGCCATCGAGTTGACGCTGTCGGTCAGGTCCTTCCAAGTGCCGGCGACGCCCCACACCTGAGCCTGCCCACCCAGCTTTCCTTCGGTGCCGACCTCGCGCGCCACCCGAGTCACCTCGGCGGCAAAGGCGTTGAGCTGGTCCACCATCGTGTTGATCGTGTTCTTGAGCTCCAGCACCTCGCCCTTCACGTCCACCGTGATCTTGCGCGACAGGTCGCCGCGGGCCACGGCCGTCGTGACCTCGGCGATGTTGCGGACCTGGGTCGTCAGGTTGGCGGCCAGCAGGTTCACGTTGTCGGTGAGGTCCTTCCAGGTCCCTGCGACACCCGGCACCGCCGCCTGCCCTCCCAGCCGGCCTTCGGTACCGACTTCACGGGCCACACGGGTCACTTCCGAGGCGAACGCGTTCAGCTGGTCCACCATCGTGTTGAGCGTTTCCTTGAGCTGGAGGATCTCACCGCTCACGTTCACGGTGATCTTCTTGGAGAGGTCGCCGCGGGCGATGGCCGTCGCCACCTCGGCGATGTTGCGGACCTGCGCGGTCAGGTTGCTCGCCATGAAGTTCACGTTGTCGGTCAGGTCCTTCCACGTCCCGCCGACTCCGGGCACCTGGGCCTGGCCGCCGAGTTTCCCTTCGGTACCGACCTCGCGGCCGACGCGCGTCACCTCGCCGGCGAAGTGCGTTCAGCTGGTCGACCATCGTATTGATGGTGTCCTTGAGCTCCAGGATTTCGCCGCTCACGTTGACGGTGATCTTGCGGGACAGGTCGCCGCGGGCGACGGCCGTCGTCACCTCCGCGATGTTGCGCACCTGGGCCGTCAGGTTGCCCGCCATGGCGTTCACGCTGTCGGTCAGGTCCTTCCAGGTGCCGGCGACGCCGGGCACCACGGCCTGCCCGCCCAGTTTCCCTTCCGTTCCGACCTCCCGCGCCACGCGCGTCACTTCGGACGCGAAGGAGCGGAGCTGGTCCACCATCGTGTTGATGGCTTCCTTGAGCTGGAGGATTTCCCCCCGCACGTCCACCGTGATCTTGCGGGAGAGGTCGCCGCTAGCGACGGCGATCGTGACCTCGGAGATGTTGCGGACCTGAGCGGTCAGGTTGCTCGCCATCGAGTTGACGCTCTCGGTCAGGTCTTTCCAAACGCCGCTCACGCCGGGGACCTGCGCCTGCCCACCCAGCTTGCCGTCCGAGCCCACCTCGCGCGCCACGCGAGTCACTTCCGAGGTGAACACGCCGAGCTGCTGGATCATCGTGTTCACGATGGAGGCGGATCGGAGGAACTCGCCTTCGAGCGGCCGACCGTCGACGTCGAGTCGCATCGTCTGAGTCAGATTGCCCTGGGCGACGGCGGCGATGGCGCCGGTGACCTCGGTAGTGGGCCGGAGCAGGTCGTCGATCAGCGTGTTGACCGACCCTTCCATCTCCCCCCAGGCACCCTTCGAGTAATCGAACCGGGTCCGCTCGCGGGTCCTGCCCTTCCTTTCCCACCACCTGGCCGACCCGCTTGAGCTCGTGGTCGATCTTCTGGTTAGCCTGCACGATTTCGTTGAACGTGTCGGCGATCTTCCCATCGATTCCCGACCAGTCGTGGGGCAACCGGACCGAGAAATCCCCGCTGCGCACACTCTGAAGGGCGAGCAGCAGCAGACGCCGGTCGAGCGCGGCCTCGGTGCCTTCCTTGGCGAGAGACGCATTCCCGCCGTTCTGACCAGTTCGTTTCATGATGGGATTCTCCGAAGATATTGCAGCCAGGAGACGGTCGGGTCGTGGAGGAGTGTGATTTCGACCGGCGTGGCGAGAGACGTCGAGTGATGGTGGAGCTGAAGGGACACACGCACGGAAGCGGCTTGCGGGAAGCCATACAACGAGGCGAAGCGACTGCCGATTGTGCGACCAGGCGCTTGGTACATGGTACCGTCCTGCGGATGTATGGCTGCAGGGACTCCGACCAGGCCGTCACAGTGTCCCAGTGCCTTCTAATGTATTGCCTCCTCAGGCGGTTGGCGAATGCGGGGGCAGCGCCGGCCGGCAGGCTAAGGCGACGGAATGCGCGATGGGTCCCTCTGAGGATCAGGCAGCAGTGGACAAGGATCGGAGGCGATGTCAAAGGCCTGGTCGAGGAGGTCGCGAAAGGCAGGGAGCCTCGCACCCTGGTGGGGGCCCCCCCGTTCAAATTTCCGGGCGATCCTGGTCCAAAACCTCATCGGAAATACGCGAGGGCAATCGGAATCGCCGGGATTGACCGCGATCCGACGCCCGGGGCGGAGCCGCCCTTCCAAAATTCGAGAGGAGGCCGCCCGGGTGGGGGCCCCCCCTTTCAAATATCTCGCAGGTTTGGCGAAGAGACGTTATCCCAACTACGCGGAGACAGCCGATTTTCCCTGCGTTGGGAACAGCGGCAAGCATGCCATCGCTATCTGCTCCACGTGGCGATGATCGGTGCCGCAGCAACCCCCGATCACATTCAACCGGGGAAGCCGGTCCAGCAGCCGGGCGTGTTCCGCACCAAGCTCCACCGGATTGCCGCTATCGAGCTCGGGAGACTCGTTGAGCTCCGCGTGGCTCTTGTGCGACGCGTTGGTCCGCAGGCCCCGAACCCGCTCCAGCCATGGCTCGCCCGCCGTCAACACCGACTCGAAGTGGGTCGGGTGGGCGCAGTTGATCATGTAGTAGGCGGGATAGGCCGAGGTCGCCGCGTCTACCGTGTCAATCGCGTCCTGGAGCGACTGGCCGGTCACCAGCTTCCCATCCGTTTCGACGGTGAAAGAGATCGCGACCGGCATGCCTGCAGATTTCGCCGCGCGGGCGACACCCACCGCCTCCTCCACGTAGTTCATCGTGATGGCGGTGATCATGTCGGCCGCGCTGTCCGCGAAGGTTCCGATCTGCTCGCCGTGATAGGACTCGGCCTCGGTCTCGGACATCAGGAAGGCCGGGTTGTACCCATCTCCCCGCGGCCCCACGCACCCGCTGATCACAACCTTGGTGCGGCCGTCCTCGAACTCGTCACGAATCCGCTCCAGTAAACGGATCGCCTTGAGATTGGCGTTGGCGAGGCCGTCGCGGCTGTAACCGAGGCGGGCAGCCCAGTCCGGATTGGCCCGCCAGGTTGCGGCTTCGAGGATCAGGCCGGTTCCGAACTTCTTCGCCAGCGTGGCATAGGTGCGGAAATACTTGCGGAGAGCCGTCTCACCCTCGGGCCGCTTGAGCAGGTCGAAGGCCGCGAAATCGGGCAGGTCCAGCCCCTCGAGGAAAATCAGGGTGGTCTCAATGCCACCATCGGTGAGGAACAGGTCGCCCTTGAGCTGGGGCAAGGCGTTGCGATAACGAGCCATGTGACACCTCGAGGGGCCAGAGTCGGTTCAGCCGGGTCCAGGCAGTATCTCCCGTAACAAGTGATGCGTAGCCTGGGGACGTCCCCGGACATGCCCCGACCGCCGGTCAGGTCCTCCCGCGGGGCGGGGTCGAGTACAGGCCGCGTCGCCTGCTATCCTCGCGATAAGTCGCCAGGAAGGCGAAGGGGGACTGCACCGCTCCCCAAAGCTCCGCGAGCAGGAGTGGGAGCGGGAGCAATTCCCGCCGGGCGAATCGCTTCACGATCCGTCCGATGAGCCAGGCCAGCCATATACGAATCGAGTACCAGGCAGTGGTGTGGCGTGGGATGGCGCCACGTTTGAAGATCGTAAGGAGATAGACCCCGAAGGCTCGACCATTGTCGGTGAACTGGCGGCGCAGGCCCACCATATCCCGCCGGTGATGATGGCGTACGAGTGCCGCCGGCTGATAGCGGACCACGGCGCCTGCCATCAGGCTCCGGTGGAAGATGTCGAGATCTCCTCCTCCGTGTGACGGCGTCCCGACATCGAGGGCAGAGTCGAATCCTCCGAGTTCCTCGAGCAGGTCGCGCCGAAAGGCCATGTTTGCCCCGACGCCGACATGGTGGGCGCCGATCCGTTGCGAGGCTGACAGCTCGGCGGGGTCCCATTCGTGCGAGAGCGTCCCCTTCCCCATGCCGCCGTAACAGAACTCGAACAGCACTTCGGCCTCGGTGTCCATCGCAGCGGGAAGCACGAGGCCGCTTACGGCGCGAACGGCGGGATCTGCGAATGCCGCGCCGAGTCCTGCAAGCCACTTGGGATCAACTTCGGTATCGTCGTCAGTGTAAGCCACGATGTCATACCGAGCCGCTTTGTAGCCGCGGTTTCGGGCCCAGTCGAGTCCGGGGCGTTCTTCTCGCACGTAGCCGACGCCCGCGGCATGGGCAGCCTGCCGTGTCGCCTCAGAAATTGAGGCGTTGTCCACCACGATGACCTCGTACGTTGGATACTCGAGGCAGGCGAGCGATTTGAGACAGCGCTCCAGCGATCGAGGCCGGTCCCGGGTGCAGACGACGACACTGATTCCCGGCGTGTCGCGGGACGCCACGGCAAGGTCATCGAGCAGCAGCGCACGTTTGTTCTGCCGGGACAGCCTGCGATGCATCGCGGCTGCGATTGCTCCCGCGTGTACCCTGTCGTCCGAGACCGAGAGCGTAACCGTTCCCAGGGGATAACCGTGCCGCCGCAACAGGAGGTAGACGCCGCCGTATCCATGGCACCGGTGGAGGTCGGGAACGCCGCCGGCGATCTCGAGATCGGCGACTCGAATCGGCAGAGGCAGCTCGGGAAAGGGCGATGGCATCAGATGGCCCAACCCAGTTTGCCGATGAAGGAAGCGAGATCGTCATCCCCGCTCACCTCGATGCGGGGGAGTGCGAGCGCCGAATCCCGAAGGGCGGCTGCTCCGGGACGGCAGGTCAGACCGACCTGAAATCCGGATGCGCCTACCAGGTGTTCCACCACGGGATCGGTGTCGCCGTGAGGATAGGCGAAGGCGTCGACGCCGCGGCCCAGGCCCCGTTCGATGACGACGCGAGACCGAATCGCCTCCCGGGCGATCTCGGTGGGAGTAAGACCAGTCATTGGACGATGACTGGCGGAATGGGCGCCGAACTCGACGCCCTGTGAGGCCAGGCGCCGAATCTCATCCCAGCCCATGAGCGGAGGTGGCTCACCGAGGTCGGCGTCCCACCGCGCCGAATCCCCGATCAGGTCGGCGACGAGGAAGACGAGCGCCCCGAACCCATAGTGCTGCAGCAGGGGCCAGGCGTTCGCATCGAAATCCCGATATCCATCGTCGAAGGTGAGCACGACAGGCCTGGCCGGCAGCGGCCGGTGGAGCCGGCCCGCGCGGAGCCAATGACCGAGAGTGAGTGTGGTGAAACCGGCATCGCGAAGGTAGCGAAGCTGGGCCTCGAACGCGTCAGGCCTTACCCGATAGCGCCCGGTCGCGGCCGGTCCCTCGGCCGAGATGCTGTGATACATGAGAATCGGGAGTGTGAGCGGACCTGGAGCGGCCGTGTAGCTCGCTGCTGGACGGCCGCCCGACCGCCGAAAGTGCACCGCCACATGCGGCGCCGGCTCCTGATACGTCGCGGGTTCCACCACCTCGGCCACGAGCAAGGAGGCCGATGCGTTTGGCGAGTGGCGCCGCTCGAAGAGTTGAATTCGGTAGGCCTCGGTCCTGATCTCCCGCTTGAAGTGGAGCTGAGGAATCGCCGCCAGCGTCTCGCCGATCCGACGCGCCCCGTACGGCACGGCCCAATCGAAGCCCGGCTGGTCCGGATCATCGGCCAGGACATTGGCATGCGCGAGAACGAGATGGCCTCCGGGATTGAGGGCACCGGCGAGCCTTTGTCCTACGGCGGTGAGCGCCTCCAGACTGCCGAGGTAATAGAGGACCTCACTGCAGACAATGAGGTCGAGCGGCCCGGGGAGGTCGTCGTGCGCAAGATCGAGAAGCTGGAACTGCACGTTGGCCGCGCTGGCTACGGCTTCCGCGCGCTGCAATGCCACCTGGGAGAAATCCGCGGCAATCAGCCGCTCAACCCTCGGCGCCAGCAGGCGGGTAAACCGGCCTTCGGCGCAGGCGAGTTCGAGGGCGCGCCGGATCTTCCCGTTGGGAATGAGTTGCAAAGTCTGTTCGTATTTCGTCTGCTCGTAGGGAGTTTCGTAGGCCCATGGATCCGCGCTCTGGGCAAACAGCGACTCGAAATGATGGCGGTCGTGGGGGAGCGACTGATTGGCATCGGCGGACGCAGCGCTTGCTCCTACGTGGTGATCGCGCTCTGGCACCGAGCGTGACACCAATTCAGGAAGGTAGGCCACTCTCTGCGGCGAACCTTCACTCGAGGAGCGAACCGCCGGTGGAGAACCGATCGCGGCCGCCGCGAGCAGCTCGGGTATCACGGCCCGCGGCAGGTCGGCACGCCGATCGGCGGCCGCATCAGGATGCGAGGTCCGGTACCGCGACACGCACAGCGTCTCATCGGAATCGACGGCACGGCCTACTACGCTGGTCCAGTCGAGAGTGAACAGGTCAGCCGCTTCGGGCGGGATGACTTCCGCGTACGACGGAGCAGCCGACCCACGGGCCGTCGCTGCTTCTGCCAGTCTCTCACGCAGGCTTCCGCCTTCGAACGGCCGACCCAGGATCCCCTCGCGCACCGCAACGCGACACAACTCGAGTCCGGTCTCGGTCGTGATTACAGATCTCAGGCGGCTGGCGGTCACCCTACCGCCTTCGTTGGGCACCGAGAGGAGCCCCATCGCCACTCCGCCGACACGGGGTTCGATGGTGACTGCCGAGTCCGACGTCCGGAAGGTTAGCAACTCGTCGGCCACTTCAACGACCTTCCAACCCGCTTCGCTCCGCGGCGACTGTTCCCCGCTACCCCATTCCTGATAAATCTCCGCCGCTGCCTGCGGTGACAGACCCCACAGCTCCTGGAGAAACAGGGTCCAGCCGACGTGGTCGTGCAGTCGTTCCGGCACGACCGCAGCCTCGTCGCTGATCGAAGCGGCGAGTGGTGCCCCGTCTCGGCAAATCAGAATCCCGCCGGGGGAGCGGCGGAGTTCGAGCTCGCGATAGAGTGTCGCGTCGAAGAACCGCCCAAGGATCGGCCAGGCGAACCGCGCCGCGATGGCGTCCGCCAGCACTCGCGCCGAAACGACACCGTCGCAGACCGGAAGCAGGACTGCCCCGATCCGTTCTCCCTCCGCCATCAGCGCACAATGCACCCTCTCGACCTGACCAGATACCTGGATGCCATCGATCGGCTGGGTGATCTCTACCGCAACGGCGTGGGTTCTGCCCCGGGTGAACGGACGGGGTGCGTGAGAGGTGTCCAAGGTGAGCCGCTCGAGCGCGAGGAGACTCCGGCGCGCAAGCTGCCACGAACCCGATTGTTGCTCCAGTGTGGTCAGGAATGCGTAGAGATCACCAGCTACCTCGGGCCACAAGTCGTCCCATGCGTCGGCAACCTTACCAACGCCGAGCGGGACGGTGGTGAAGAGATTGCCGGCAATATCGTTGGGGTTAAGGCCGGGATCAGAGTCACTCTTTAAAGCCTGCAACACTGGCTCAAATGATTCCCGCCGGCCAATCAGCATTCCGGCGACCCAGGCGCCGAAGCGGAGCCTGGCACCGGCAGCTCCCTCGATTGGTGCTCCCTTCGAGTGCGCCGTGCCCGGTTCCCTCGGATCGCTGCCGTGTCCCCGAGTGATGACGGTGAGCCCATTGGGCAGCAGGCGGGCCGTCGAGGTTGCTCCCGATCGCAGCTGGATGCGATAGTGGGCGACTTTTTCCGGGACTCGCCTGAAGCGTGCACCCGTCCGCGCGATGCGCTGCCAGAAGTCCCAGTCCTCGCAGGTTCGCAGTGCAGGATCGAACCCGCCGGCCTTGGCCGTCAGCTCCCGGCGGAACAGGCAGGCATTGATGGGGAAAGCACAAATCTCGGCAAACCGGAGAAAAAGGTCGGTCGTGGGAGGGGCGAATTCGGTTTCCATCACGCGGCCGTCACGCGCCACCCGGGCCCATCCCCCATGCACCGCGTCAACGGTGCCGGACAACGTCGCGTCGCCGAGTTGTTGCAGAGCCTGCGGCAGTAGCCAGTCATCGGCGTCGAGAAACAGAAGCCAATGATGGCGAGCCGCGGCCATGCCCCTGTTCCGCGCGGGTCCCGGCCCGTACTGCGGCTGTCGCATCAGCCGGACTCTCGAGTCGCGCGCGGCATAGTCCTGAACGATGGTGGCGGTGGCATCGTCGGAGCCGTCATCCACGACAATCGCTTCCCACCGGCGGTGAGTTTGCGCCGACAGGGATTCGAGAGTCTCCCGAATCGTCCCCGCGGCATTGTGGGCCGCGATGATCACAGACACTTCTGGCCGCAAAGGCGCCGGAGCGGGCTTCACCAGCCTTGGGGCACCGGGGTTGCCCGCGGCGGCGCTCGTCGTCATGGCCGCGAGAAGTGCGTGAGGCAGCTCCTCGGCGAGTGCCGGACGCAGATGCTCACCTCGGAAGGGTTCCGATCCAGGCCTGGCGGTCAGCATCCCGACCTCGAGCGGCCCGAACCGGACCCGGATTGCCGTCGGTCTGGTCTGCTCGACGAGTTGCTCCGCCTCCTTCAAGCCCAGAGCCAGGTCGACTTCGAACAGATGGGCGGACGGCAGGATGGGCAACTCGCACTTCGCCTCAAGCGTCCGGAGTCCGCGACGACTGGGCACCCCGTCGCGAACCCCGATCCAGTACCAGCCGTACATCACGCCGGCTTGCGCCTTCCGCCAGGTGCCCCGGAGATGAAGCCGTTCGAGCAGGGGAAGACTTGCGCCGAGCGCCCGAACCATCAGGTGCGCGACCCATGGTGCCATGAGCGCCGTCCGACGGAGAATCCCCAGCGGATTCCAGATCGGCGCTTCGGGCCACGAAATCCTCAGCTCCGGCCAGACTTCGGGATGCAGCCGCGCCAGCCGCACATCCGCCTCTCCCTCGGCACGCTTGCGGCGAATGAGACGACGGTAATCGCGCAGCTCGTGATGCACGCCTCCAGCCCCCGGCACGAACAACACCCGGGCCCCGGCCCTGATCAGCCGAATCCCCAGCTCGGAATCCTCCCGGCACGAGAAGCTGACGTCGAAGCCGCCTATAGAACGAAACAAGTCCGCGGGGATCGAGAGGTCGCCGCTGAAGATTTCCGTGAAACTGAAGCGGTGCCCCGGCCTCTCCATGCTGGCCAGCTGACCTTCCCACCAGGCCCACGCCCCGATCGTATCGAGATTGGAATCCGGAGTGCGGACCGGGACCGCCGGGCCGATCGCCACCGCAGGGACACCCGCCTCCGTGTGGGCCCGATGATGTTCGGCGAGCAGGGCCGGTAGCGGCTCGATGTCGTCGTCGAGGAATACCAGCAGATCGCCGTTCGCGTGCCTCGCCCCAAGGTTGCGAGCGGGACCGGGTCCGCGCCCGGGGTCTTGTTCCAGGACCTGAAAGGAGAACGGCCACGTGATGGTACGCACCACGGCAGCCGTGTCGTCAGTGCAGCCATCCGCGATCACCAGCACTTCGAAGCGGCGGGCCGGAAAGGAGCCGCCCTGCAACGCGTGAAGCAGACGAAGCAGGGATGCGGGACGGTTGTGGGTGGGGATGATGACGCTGATGTCGGGGCGAGAGCCGTGTGGAGTCATCCCGCCTCCCTGCCCCGCCGGGCCAGCGCGCGCCGCGAGGCGAGATACGCCCGTGGACCCGCGGCGCAGCCCCGAAGCTCAGCGAGAACCAGATCGAGCGGTACATGCCCCGGTCGCCGCAAGAGTGCGCGGAACAGCGTCGGGATCTGCTCCCGCATCCACCCCAACGCAAGCAACACCGCCCTCGGCTCGCGATTGCGAAGCAGATGCCCCGTCAGATGCGAGTAGACCCCGACTCCGTAGCCGTAGATCGTGTCGCGCAGTCCCTCCCACTCCCGACGGTGCCGGTGCCGGTTCAGCGCCGCCGGCTCGTACACGATCGAATACCCGGCCATCAGGATCCGGGTGAACATGTCGTGATCGCCGCCGGAGCGGGTCGGAGTGCCGGCGTCGAGCGCTTCATCGAAGCGACCAACCAATTCCATCGTCTCACGCCGGAGTGCCATGTTCACCCCGGCGCCGATCCGGGCGACCAGGAATGGATTGTGACTGGTTCCGTGATACACGGTCCGGGTGAACCCCCGGCCAAATCCGTTGGTCCGCTCGAACCATTCCTGCGCCGGCGGTCTCCAGCTCGAGCGGCATCGTCAGACCGGTCACCGCGAGGATCCGGCGGTCATCGAACCCTCGAGTGAGGTGGTGCAGCCAGTCGGGATCCGGCTCAGCATCGTCATCGGTGAACGCGACGATCGGATGCCGCGCGTCGCGCATCGCCCGGTTGCGGGCGATATCGAGGCCGGGCCGTTCAACCCTCAGGTAGCGCGCCTGAGGGAATTGTTCGACGACCTGCCGGGTCTCATCGCTCCGAGACGCGCTGTCTACGACCAGGATCTCCTGACCCTGATCTCTCAACCTGGAAAGCGCGACGAGACAGTTCCTCAGATCGCCGGGCCGATCGCGAGTACAAACCGCAACGGTGGCGGGGACAGCCGGAACGGCCGGACGCAAATCGCATTCGAGGTAGTCGTGTAACCATTGCTGGAGGATGGGCGCCGACCGGTCCGCCAGCGCCTCCCGAATCCTGTCTCTCGAGATCCGGCCGTCTCGCACCGCAAGAGTGACCTGGCCGACCGGCTTGCCGTTCCAGCGAAAAAGCAGGAGCGCATGGCCATACCTTGCGGGCAGGGCTATCTCGTTCGGGAGCCGCTCGGCGTCGAGATCGAGGACGGCGGTGGGCATCGGGTGAGACCCTATTGGCGTTCGAGCACTAGGACGTCCTGCGCGCCGATCCAGGCATCGAATGCCCCCGACCAGTAACCGGGCAAGGGCTCCTGAACCAGGCGAAGACCGGCCTCCCGGGCGAGTCGTTCGATCAGCGATCGGCGGTACGCGGTCATCCGTTCGGGATCGGACGGCTCGACGGTCGCGAAGTCCTGGCCATGCCCGCCGTACTCATGGTTGAACTCGAAGCGCGGGTTGTTGAAGCCCTGGCGACGCGGCCGGGAGGGGAGGTAACTGTCCAGCAGGAAGAAGCTGAACACACAACGGCCGCCAGGCCGCAGCACGCGGGCCGATTCCTTGAAATAATGCCCGGTGTTCTCGGGAACCATGTGGGTGAAGACCGACGCTGCGAAGACCAGGTCCTGCGACTGGTCCGACGCCGGGAAGCGATAACCGGACGCCGCCACCCGGCCCGATGGGTTGTAGAAGCTGTTGCGCACATCGGCCCAGTTGAACTCAAAGTTGGCATGTGCGGAGTGAAAGGTGCGCTGGAGGAATTCGATCTTGTCGCGATCGATGTCGAACCCGAGATAGGTTCCCCCACCGATGATGTAGCGCAGCGCGAACGCCACCCGGCCCTGGCCGCAGCCTATCTCCAGAACCCGGCTGCTGAACCCCAGGTTGCCGTACACCCGGAGCAGCATGCTCCATTCCTCTCCCCAGCGAAACCACTCTTCCAGCACCGCGATGCCCTCGGAGGCCATGCGGGCGAGAGAGGGCAGCAGGGCCGGTTCGTAGGCGACCCAATCGGGGTGAACACCCTCACGGCCTGCCATCACTCTGATCCATGGCTGAGCACCTGAACCCTGGCATTCATCTGCACCGTTCCCTCAAACTCCGGGCCACCTTCGACCCGCACCGCTCCGCCGGGACCGCCACCCAGCTCGCGGCCAGCCATCCGGTTCCACACGAAGCTCTCCACGGGATAGACCCCGGGTGGCAGGTTGAGCTGAAGCTCCATGGTCACGGCGAAACGCCCCGTCTGAGGCAGATCTTGCCCCAACGACAGCGCGGTGGTTTCAAACACCGGCTGCCCGCTCTCGGGCGATCGGATCCGGACCCCGACACTTTCAGACGCTGACGGGCCGGAGCCCGAAACCACGCAATGCAGGGTGAGGGTGACCCATTCTCCCGAACGCACCGCCACCGGCTCGATGCGAACGTCTTCGATGACCACGGCGGTGGGGGTCGGGCGCCGGGAGGCGTTCTGGTCAGCAGCCAGGTATGCAGCGATACACTCCTGGGGGGTGCCCCGTTGGACCACGGCACCCTCGGTCATGAGGATTGCCTCGGTGCACAGGCGGGCGATGGTCTCCAGCTGGTGGGAGACCACGACGACCGGGATGTTGCTTCGGGCCAGCTCGGAGATCCGGTCGAAGGCCTTCTTCTGAAACGCCGCGTCGCCCACGGCGAGGGCCTCGTCGATGATCAGCACATCGGGATCGAGGTGAGCCGCGATCGCGAAGCCGAGCCGGGTGTGCATGCCGCTGGAATAGCGCTTGACCGGCGTATCGAGAAACCACTCGACCCCGGAGAAGGCAACGATTTCGTCGAACTTCCGGAGAATTTCCTTCCGTGGCATCCCCATGATGGCGCCCTGAAGGAAGATGTTTTCCCGGCCGGTCAGATCGGGATGGAACCCCGCGGCCACTTCGATCAGTACTCCGACTCGTCCCTGGGTGAGACACCGGCCATGGGTCGGCCGGAGTATCCGGGTGAGCAGCTTGAGGACGGTGGATTTCCCCGCGCCGTTGGGTCCGATGATCCCCAGCGCGTCACCCGGTCCCAGCGTGAAGCTGACGTCACGAACCGCCCAGAACTCCCCGCCCCCGAGCGCACCGTCCGCGGGACGGGCGCGGAAGGCCCGGGAGACCATGGCTGGAATAAAGTCGCGCAAGCGGTTGTGCAGCTCGCCGGTGCGAAACTTCTTCCAGACCGCTTCAAACTCGACCCGCCCGACCGATCGCGGCCTCACACGTACTCGGCGAAGACGAACTCGGACCGATGAAAGATCACGGCGCTCGCTCCCAGCAGAACGACGGCCCAGATTGCGGCGTATCCCAGGTACCAGGGCGCCCAGACCAGATAGTCTCCGTGGGCCGAGTTGAGTGGCTGGAGCAGGTTATGACCGTGCACCACTGCGAGCCGCAAGCCCTCGAGGACGGGCGCCAGCGGGTTGAGCATGGCAATCCTGGCACCCACCGGCCCGAAGGCGTCGAGATCGAAGAACACCGGCGTAAAGAAGATCCCGAAGGACAGGACCAGCTGTACCAGGTGTTTCGCGTCGCGAAAGAACACGTTGGCACAGCTTCCGAGCAGCACGGCCCCGGTCGTGATCATGATCAGAATGCAGACGAGTGGAAGCACCCACAGGAACGCAGTGGAGAGGTGAACGCTGAAGAAGGGCAGCGCCAGCACCAGCGCCAACGTGCCGATGCCGGCATCCACGAGCTGGGTCAGCACCGATGCCAGAGGCAAAATCTCGCGGGGGAAGTAGGTTTTAGTCACCAGGGACAGGTTCGCGGTGATGCTCGCCGTCCCGAAGCCAAGCGCGCCAACGAAAAAGGCCCAACCGAGCGACTTGACGGCCAGTCCCGCCATTGCCGCGTCATTGGGAGCCTCCCCGCTGAGACGACCGAAAGCCAGGCGGAGAATCCACCCTGATAGCAACAACACGAGGGGAGTCAGGATCGCCCAGAAGACTCCCATGACCGCCTGTTTGTACCGAATCCGGATGTCGCGAATCGTGAGCTCGACCAGGAGCTCCCGGAACGCGACCAGGTCGGAGGCGATGGCGCGGAGATCGGACACGATCGAGGTGCGTTCTCCGCCCTCCGGCACCGAGAGAGGTCCGGGGCCCTGGGCCAGGGTTTTTGGGGTCGGCTCAATCATTCGAAGCTGTGTCCCGGTCAAAGTGCACAAGACCGACTGACGCGTTGTCACACTCCCCTGCCAGCTTGCGCATCCGGGACCGGGCGCGTGATGGTTGGTGGCGTCCGCCGGGTAGAATCAAAGCATGAAAGCGTCTTTAGGCGGAACATAGAGACTAGCCAAGCGAGGCGACAGAGTGCGAGCTGGTGGTGCGGTAATTGCCCCGGGAAGGAACCCGGCTCACGCTCCGCGCTTCATGTCTACAGAGCTGGTCGTCCGCGACCTAACCCCGCAACAAGGTGGTTGCACAGTTGCCACAATTTCGGCTGCCACTTGGACGAAAGAGGGTGATGGGCGAGCAAACGGCTAGGATGGCCGCGACGGAACCGCTTCGAGTCAAAAGCTCTCCGGTCATGAGTCCCGGCGAGCAAAAGCTGTATATCGGCCTGACCATCCTTGCCGTCGCAGCGACCACCGCCTTCGCCTGGTTCTGGCTCCGCCAAGGCGCCCTCGAATCCGCCTTCCTGATCGCAACCGCCCTCCTCGTCTTCCACCTCGGATCCTGGTTCGGCCGCTGGCTCTTTCTCTGGAGCATGCGCCGGCCGACGCCGGTGCCTCCCGTACCAGGGTTGAAGGTCGCCGTGGTGACGACCTTCGTTCCGGATGCCGAGTCCATCGACATGCTCGCCCGGTCGCTCCAGGCGATGCGGGCGATGGACTATCCCCACGACACCTGGGTCCTGGATGAAGGTGACAGTCCCGATGTGGCCGCGCTCTGCCAGAGACTCGGCGTCCGCCACTATTCCCGAAATCGACGGGACCAGTTCCAGGCGACCGAAGGACGGTTCGCCAAGGGCACCAAGTATGGCAATTACAACGCGTGGCTGAGTGAGATCGGTGCTACGCAATACCAGATTCTCGCCGCGTTCGATCCGGACCACGTTCCCGAGAAGAGCTACCTGACCCGGGTGCTGGGCTTCTTCCGTGATCCCCTCGTTGCGTACGTCCAGGCCCCACAGGTCTACTACAACCAGGATGCGAGCTTCATCGCCCGGGGGGCCGCGGAGGAGAGCTACGCCTACTACTCGAGCCACTTGATGGCGAGTTACGGGTTGGGACAGACCGTCCTGATTGGAAGCCACACCACCCAGCGGATCTCCGCGCTCATGGAGGTGGGAGGCTTTGCGCCGCATGATGCCGACGATCTACTGATCACACTGCGCTATCGAGCCAGCCGCTGGCAAGGTGTCTATCTCCCAGAAATCCTGGCGCTGGGGATGACGCCGGTTGATTGGGAGGGATATCTCAGACAGCAGATCCGCTGGGGGCGGAGCGTCATAGACATCAAGCTCCACGTCTTGCCCCGGATGATGGGGGAACTCTCCCTGGCCGATCGTTTCCTCAGCCTCTTTCACGGCGCCTACTACCTGCGGGCTTTCACCATTCCGTTCGCCTACGTGGCGCTCGCCGATTTGCTCTTCCGCGGTCGCCCGCCGGCCTATCTGGGCCCGGTGCCCTTGGGATACCTGGGCGCCTTGATGATTTTTCTCGCAACGGTTGGCCTCTTCCGCCGGCGCTTCTTCCTGGACCCGAAGCGGGAAGGCGGCCTGCATTGGCGCGCTGCGCTGCTCCAATTCGCCAAGTGGCCTTATCAGTGCATTGCTGCCTGGCGCGCTGTTCGCCGGACCACCGGCGCCTACACTGTGACTCTCAAGTTGCGCGCCGCCGGTTCACCATGGCTGATGCTGTCGCCTCACTGGGTGGTTGCGATCATCATGGGACTGGCCGTGGCGACGGCGATGGAGTTCAAGATGCCTCTCACCACTCCCATCCTCCTTGGCGGCATTGCGATAGTGCTCACCTCGGCATGCATCGCATTGTCAGAATTCCTTCCTGCCCGGCACAGCTGGGACGAGATGCTGTATCCAAGGAAACGGGCCGAGCTGTCCGATGTTCTGGGCCCCGCGCCCGAGGGGAGGGCAGAGCCGACTCCCCCGCGCGCCTAGCGCGGATCCACCGCCCGAAAGAGACGATTCCCCCACGGAGCCTGGGCATAGGCACGGATCGCTTCGCAGGCTGCCTTGCTCCCAGCCCCTTTGTTTACTCGCAGCAGCAGAGTGGTCGCTCCCCACGAGTGAACCAGATCGAGGTCGGAACAGATGGCCTCGAGCGGCCGGGCGATGGCCCACTCGTCCACTTTCAAATGGCTCAGGAAGACATACTCCGCCTCGTTCTCGGCGAGGTATGGGAGAATGTCCTTCACGTCACCGCCGAGGACGCCGTAGATCGGCACTACCTGGCGGTGGGCGTAGTAGTAGAAAGCGCCTTCCTTCGCGGCAAGAAAGCGGGCGGTTTCCGGCGTGGAGCTGGCGATGAAGGCGGTCGCCTCGAAGAAGGCCCGCTCCTCCGGTGATCCACAGCGAGACCGTTGCTCGGCGATAGTAGAGCGGCATTCGGAGGCACTCGTCTTATTTCCCCAAACCAGAGGGGCGGCACCCGCCAGAATGGCAACCGCCAGCGCGGCAGGCAGAACCACTCCACCCTTCAGGCGAGGAAACAGGCTCCCTATCCTGCTGGCCCCGAAGACCAGCGCGATAAGCACGAGGGGCAGAACAGGTACGAGATAGCGGTCGAGGACGTAAGGCCAGAACGCCAGCAACGCGCCCTGGCACAGTAGCGCGAGACATGCCCCCGTCCACCATCGCCACATCCCCCAGAGTCCAACCGCTCCGAAACTCACGATCACGATCAGCCAAAGCACGTTGTCCACCCGGGTGCCGGCGACGCTCGGAAGTGCCAGAATTCCAAGTGACGCGATCGCATAGGCCGGCAGGTTCTGTTTCAGGCGTCCGATCAAGGCGGAGCCCAGTCCCGGAGGAGATGGGGTTGTGACCTGTTGGGCTTCCGGGTGTGTCGTCGTGTCAGGAGTCACCACCCCGCTTTCGGGCGGTTGAGGAGCGGGTACCAGCGTCGCATCGGCGATATAGGAACGCCCGGCGACCTTGTGCGGGGCGACCATGGTCCAGACCAGCCAGGGACCGACCGTCAATGCGGCGGCTACCGACAGCGCCACGAAGGCGCGCCACTGCCTCCGAAGTACCCACAGCAGAGCCAACGCAGCTATCAGGGTGACCGAGGCGGAACGGGTCAGCGCGGCCCCGACCGCGGAAGCGGCAGATCCCAAACGAAAGCGCGTGCTGACCACCGGGCGATCCGCGAGCCAGAGGGCCAGCGCGGTGAGCGCCATGCACAGAGGCTCGCTCCGGAGACCGCCCGCCATCGTCAGGAGCATCGGGCTTACCGCGCAAACTCCGAGTGCGATGAGTGCAATCTTCGGGTCGCGCCGCCGGGCGACCGAGAAGAACAGAGCGAGCGCCGTCATGGAGAGCAGGATGTTCGCGACGAGAAAGAGGCTCAGCCGCTCGCCGAAGATGCTCCCCAGCAATGCCAGGAATCCGGGATAGATCGGCGGGTACTGCGAATGGGTGGGGAGGCCGACGTAAAACAGATCTACATAGTGCCCGCTCCGGAGCGATCGAGCCAAGAGGAGATAAACCGCGTCATCGTTGCCGGCGGTGATCCCGGGGACCCGAACGCTCCAGGCCAGGAGCCCGTGAAGGGCAAGCAGGCCCGCGGCGATCCAGCCGGTGCCTCGAGGTGAATCAGAAATAGGAAGTCCGCATCTGGCTGAGGACCAGCACCGCGCGAAGACGCGCTGGTGGCTGGGGACTGGTCAGCATCGCTTGTACGGCGAGAGAAGCCCGGGGGCCAATGCGTACCAACGCGTCCGCCGCCGCCTGCGCCGCAATTGGGTCGGGGTCCTCGAGCATGCGCGCCAGGAGCGGAATTGCGACGGCCGAAGCGTCGCCGTAGAGGGAGAACTGTCGGGCGGCGCCGGCCCGATCGAAGGCATTGCCGTAACGCAGGTCGCGCAGCAACGGGATGAAGCCGCCCTTGCCCCGGGGCCCGACCTGGCTGAGAGCCCAGTCCGACATGTTCGCCAGCGTATCGATGCTTCCACCAAGCCGGTGGGTGAGAGCGGGCACCGCCGGGGCCGCCGCTTCGCCCATGAGGCCGAGTGCATACGCGGCCGTGATGCTGATCTCGGTGTTCGTATCCTCCAGGGCGGTGACGAGAATAGGAACGGCCTCGGCGCCCGCCTTGCTCAGCCAGTATGCCGCCTGATCCCGAACCGGTTTCCGTGGATCGTGCAGACCTCGTCCCAGGTTGGCGAGCGCCGCGCGATCCTTGGCCGCCGTCGGCCCAACGTGATCGATCTCCTTCACCCGCTCTGCCACCGACTCAACCGGCGCCTTCCGCGCACCGCGTGGCTCCTTCGCCGCGGCACGTCCATCGTGCCGGCACCCCACCGACCATAAGACGGCGGACAGCGTGAGTAGCAGCAGAAAGCGAGGTCGGGTGATCGGGATCACAGGTTGAAGCTAGCGTTGGTGGAATCTAGGGGAAGGAGTGAGCCGTAGCCTTACGCCGTAAGCTGAAGAAGCACCCTCCCGCCCACGCTTTGTAGTCCCCTGTCCTATCACTAGTACTCCAAGCCCTGACCTGTAACGCCGCCCGCACCCGATCCCCCCGACTCACCACCTCTCCTAGCTTCACCTCCGATTCACACACCGGGTCGCACGGGGCTGGCCGGCGAACGCGCCGAAGCCCGCGGCTCAACGACAAGAAGAGAGGGTAGCATGGCTGGACGATTTGGTAGTGGGATGATGGCCGGGTTCATTGGGTTGACCCTGGTGATGGCGGGATGCGGATACGACAAGCCGAACAGCGCGAACGACGCCAACAGCGGCAATGGCTCCGGCTATATCACTGCCGCGAATGTGGAAGCGCGCGTGACCACGGCGAGCGGTGATTTGACGCAGGCCCTGACGACCTTCCGCGCCCAGCTGGGCGATCCCTCCAACACCATCGTGGGCGAGCAGGGCGGCGGCCGTCGGGAGATCAACTGGGACGCGGTTCCGGCCACGCTCACCAATCTGAGCAACTTCCCCGGCGACCAGTTCAATCGCGTGGTGCCTCGTGGTCAGGTGTTCACGACTGAAGGCGTCGGCTTCCGGGTAAGCGATAACAACCTGGCCGATCTGAATCCCGCGTACGGGAACGAGTTCAAGGCGTTCAGCCCGACCAAGATCTTCATTGCGGTCGGCAGCCCGATCATCCGGGTGAATTTCCAGGTCGCCGGCAGCACCACTCCGGCGCGGACGAATGGCTTCGGCGTCGTCTTCTCCGATGTGGACGTCGCGGGCTCGACCTCGCTGGCCTTCTTCGATGCCCAGGGGCGGCTGCTCAAGAAGGTGAACGCGCCGGTCCGGTCGGATGCTAATGGTCACTCCTTCGTGGGTGTGACCTTCAGCAAGGCGGTCGTGGCCCGGGTACGCATCATCGCGGGCGCGGCGGGCATTACGGGAAGCAACCAGGACATCAGCGCGGGTGGAGACGCGGACCTGGTCGCGACCGACGATTTCATCGCGGGTGAACCCCATCCGATCCAGTAGGTCGTTCGTAGCAAAGGGGTGGGCGTCGAGAACGGCGCCCGCCCTTCATTACGCCAGGGAACAGGTGACTCACCTTCGACCGGTCGAACGATGTCAGCGACGCTTCCCTCTTCTTATGAGCCTCGGACCCGGTGGCGGCTCTCCCCAACCCAGTCGGTCCTCCTCGCGATGGTGGTCGGTGTTGCAGTCGGATACCTCTTCCCCGACAGCTCGAGCGGTTTCCACGCCACCTCGCTCCAGGTCTTGTCCGCCGTCTTCCTGCGCCTGATCAAGTGTCTGATTGCACCCCTTCTTTTCGCAACACTAGTAGTAGGGATTGCCGGCCACGGCGATGACCTGAGACGGGTCGGGAAGCTCGCCTTCCGGTCCCTCGTGTATTTCGAAATCGTGACGACCTTGGCATTGATCGTGGGCCTCGTCGCAGTCAACCTGGTGAAGCCAGGTCTGGGGATAAATCTCCCGATCACAGCCACCGAGACCGGCATAGACGTGGCGGCGAAGCCAACTCTCGCGGGCACGCTGGAGCACATCGTGCCGGTCAGCATCTTCGACGCCGCGGCGAGGAACGAGGCGCTGCAAGTCACTTTCTTCGCCATCCTGTTCGCGGTGGCGCTGTCCCAGGTGCCGCCTCATCACAAGAATGTCATGCTGGGTTTCTGCGAGAGTCTGAGCGAGGTGATGCTCAAGTTCGTCGGGTATGTGATGAAGTTCGCCCCGGTCGGGATCGGGGCCGCCATGGCGGTAACGGTGGGACGAAACGGGCTCAGCGTGCTCAAGAACCTCGGGGCGCTCGTGTTCACACTCTACGGCGCCCTTGTCGTCTTCGCTCTGGTCGTGCTGCTGCCGATCGCGATCCTCTTCAAGGTCCCCGTGCGGCGCTTCTGGGAAACGATCAAGGAACCCTTTCTTGTCGCCTTCACGACCGCCTCGTCCGAAGCGGCACTCCCCCGCGCGCTCCAGAACCTTGAGAAGCTCGGCGTGCCCAAGCGCATCGTCGCCTTCGTGCTGCCCACCGGCTACGCCTTCAACATGGATGGCACCACGCTCTACCTGGCGATGGCATCGATCTTCGTGGCACAGGCCGCCGGGATTCACATGCCGATTGAGCAGCAGATCCTGATGATGCTAACCCTGATGCTCACTAGTAAGGGACTCGCCGCGGTTCCCCGTACTTCCCTGGTCGTCCTCTCTGCGACCCTCGTGCAGTTCGGCCTTCCGCTTCAGGGGGTCGCCGTCATCCTCGGCGTGGACGAGCTGATGGATATGGCCCGGACCTCCCTCAACCTCACCGGTAACTGCCTCGCGACGGTGGTGATGGCCCGGTTGGACGGGTCCTTCGAGCTCTCGCCAGACGAGGCGCCAGCCGAGCCGCTTCAAGAGCCCGCATTAGCTGTTTCCACCGCTACTCCATCCAGCAACCTGTTCTGAGTCCATCATGAATCCAATCGGCGCAGCCAAGAAGATGGCCATCAACATTCTCCCGGTCTCCTCGGCGGACCTCGAGGAACAGGTTGCATCCTTCACTGAACTTTTCAAGCAAACGGTGAATGGCGGGGCATCGCTTGGCTATGTTGCGCCCCTGACCCACAACGCCGCCCGGGACTACTGGCTGTCGCTCCGGTCCGAGCTCGATTCCGGGGTCCGTCTGCTGCTCGCGGCCTACGCGGAGGAGGAACTCGTGGGCGCCGGCCAGTTGTTCCTGCCCTACTGGCCGGCGGCCCGTCACCGCGCCGAGGTCCACAAGCTGCTGGTCGGGGCGACAATGCGGGGGCAAGGCGTCGGGAAACAGTTGATGACCGCTCTCCACGAGACCTCCAGGCGGCGGGGACGCTCCCTGATCCTCCTGAATACCCGTCGGGGAGGAAGCGCCGAACGATTCTATATGGGGCTGGGCTACAAGGAGGTGGGAGTGGTTCCGGGCCATATCGCCGCCCAGGGCGGGCTGCGTTATGACAGTGTGATTCTGTATCTGGAGCTGGTGTTGTAACAGCAATTGAAGATTTCAGATTGAAGATTGCAGATTGGGTCTGCCCCGCCCTCAAATCTTCAATCTGAAATCTTCAATCTTCAATGTCTTGTAACACGAAGACACGAAGGGCACAGAGGGTTCCGTTGACACTCCGATTCCCGGCTCAATTGGGCAAGATCAATAGTCTTTTGTTGTTTTTATCACTGATTAGGTATGTGATCTGTCCAAACTGATTGGGATCGTTCCATTGCAACGACCCCTCTGTGCCCTTCGTGTCTTCGTGTTTTCAGTTTCAACTGACCCTACGACGAACCTTCCCCCTCAAAACCATCTTAGCCGATGCGTGAGCCGCGGTGAGGAGCGCCGGCGGGCGAGCACGGTCGCGCCGGTGGGGGCCAGCTCTTCCAGCCAGTGTCCACAGCGGGGACAGAGTGGTTGGGGACCCGGGACTACGTAGAGAGGACCCTCGGTGTACCCGACCGACCAGCGGTCGCGGAGGTGAGGATGGGGTCGGACCCGGAGCGGACCGGCCGCGCAGCCCAGGAGTGAGCAACGGTGCCAGCGCCATTCGTGCTCTTCGTTCGCTTGCATGATCATCTCTCCGTTGTGATGGCAGAGAGAATAGCGATCGGCGATGGGAGACACATTCACTGCCGAGGGAATCTGGGAGTAAGAGGTTGGACGAGGTGAGTGTGAGGCGGAGGATGACAGGGCGGGACCGCCCTACCGCCCTTCCGCCCTCCCGCCACTCTATATTCTCCAACCAATGATCGTCCACCTGATCGACGGCACCTACGAGCTGTTCCGGCAGTTCTACGGCTTGCAACGTTTCAGCCAGGGTCGAGCGCGGCGGTTCGGCGCGGTCACCGGCGTGTTGCATAGTGTGCTGGAGATGATCGAACGGGAGGGCACCTACATCGGTGTCGCGACCGATCATGTCATCGAATCATTCCGCAACGAACTGTGGGCGGACTACAAGACCGGCGACGGGATCCTACCGGCCCTCCTCGCCCAGTTTCATCCGCTCGAAGAGGCACTCGTCGCCATGGGAGTCGCGGTGTGGCCCATGGTCGAGCTCGAGGCGGATGACGCCCTCGCCTCCGCCGCCCATCTCGCCTCGGCCGACGAGGCGGTGGAGAAGGTCTGCATCTGGACCCCCGACAAAGACCTCGCGCAGTGCGTCGAGGACGACCGCGTGGTCCAGGTGGATCGCAAGGCCAAGAAGATCTTCAACGCGGAAGGAGTGCGAACCAAGTTCGGCGTCCTCCCCGCCCTGATCCCCGACTACCTGGCCCTGATCGGTGACTCGGCCGACGGCTACCCGGGCATCCCCGGCATCGGCCACGCCACCGCCGCCCGTCTGCTCAATCGTTACGGCAAGATCGAAGACTTCCCTGACACCGTCCTGGGAGACCAGCGCGCCCTGGCACTCCTGTTCAAACAGCTCGCGACCCTCCGCACCGATGCCGCGCTTTTCCAATCGGTCGAAGAGCTGCGCTGGCGTGGGCCTACACCGGAATTCACCGAGATGGCCACTCGTCTCGGGGATCCGAAGTTGGTGGAGAGGTGTAGGCGGGCTGAAGAGAAGGCGGTAACGAAGCCAATTGAAAATTGAAAATTGCAAATTGGCAATTGAAGCTACCGCCTTCCCGCCTTCCCGCCTAATCGCACACCCCAATCACCCAAATCACCGGCACCGGATTCCCATTCGTGGGCCGCGGGTCGCCGCTATCACCTACGATGCTCCCGCAGCGGTTCACCGCGTTCGCGGCGGAGAAGTGGCCCTTCGCCGGAGCCAGATCGGGCAGGGTCTGGGTGACATTCTGGAAGCGGCTGAGACCTCTCACGTCGCTTGCGATCCGAAGGCCTACGCTGCGGTTTCGATGACTGATCCCGTGGGCCTCGGAGTTGTTACCCAGGCCGAGGGGACGCATGCCGGTTGCCTGGGTCCAGATGAAGGCGACGGGGAGTTGCGGCGGGGGGCGGTCGGATACGCCGACCACGGTCGGCCCTTCGGTGATGGCGAAGGCCTGGCTGCTCGGGCCGCCGAGGGTGCCGAGGTCGAGGCGAGTGCCGTTGCGACGCCAGAGAAAGGCGTGGGTCGCGTTGCCCCCTTTCGGGAATACCCAGCCGGCAACGTCACCTGAATCGTTGACGGCCAGCGCCTCGCTGGTGGCTCCCATCGGGTTGAGGTCTACTACCGTTCCTGCTGCGGTCCATTTGACGGCATGGGTCACCTGCTGAGGATCGGCCGAAATGCCAACGGCGACTCCCGCGGTGTTGATCCCCATCGCCAGACTGCTGCCGCCGCCCAGGTCGGGGAGCGGTTTGATGCCGCCGGCTTGAGTCCAGATGAACGCACGAGCATTGAGGAAGTTCGCCGTTGACGCGAAGCCGACGATGGTGCCCGCCTGGTTGATCCCTTCGGCGAGTGCGTTGCTGAAGCCCGCGAGCTTGCCCAGGCCTTGCCGCTGAGTGGGAGAGGTCCAGCGCACTGCGGTCCAACCCGCATTGGTGCGATACCATCCTGCGACGATGCCGGCATCGTTGATGGAGGTCGCGTCGCCGGTGATGGCGTTGGTGGGAATGCTGAGGGCGTGAACGGTATAGGTTGCAGCCGCAGTCAGCGCTTGATCCGGCGCAGTGGGGTCGGAGTTGTCCAGTTCACTGCACGCTGCGAGGCCGACTGAGAGAAGAGCGACACGGGAAAACGCGCATGATATCCTGCCACGAAGGTGGTCAGGAAATAAGAAGCGGGCAAAAGTGAAGACGGATATAGGCAATTTGCTGACAAGTGCCTAGCCTTTTCCCTGACAAGCGGACAGAGCGATTGAAGATTTCAGATTGAAGATTGCAGATTGGGTTTGCCCCGCCCTCAAATCTTCAATCTGAAATCTTCAATCTTCAATTACGTACTCACGCCGCTCCCTTACCAGCCGCGAACAAACCAAACGCAATCGCCAGCAAGGCATAGATCGCGACCGTGGACCACCCGATCGCGTTCACATGCCCGCCGAGCTGGATGCGGAGGGCAACCCAGAACCCGGTCAGCTCACCGATGCAGGCGCCCAGAGAAAGGCGCCGGATGTGAGTCGCGGGAATGTCGCGGATAAAGAGGAAGACCAGGGCGAGCTGTAGCAGTGCGGCACCGAAGAACTGGGCCATGATGAGCCCGGAGGCATCGGTGCGAACGCCGTAGGGCATGAGAGTCGAAGCGGGGAGGGCGAGGAAGCCGATTCCGAAGACTATGCCGAGGGTGCCGGCGATGGTGAGGAGAGTCGGGAAGCGCATGAGGGGCTCGTCAATTGGTAATTGGTAATTGAAAATTGATAATTGGCTTCTGACTTAGGGGTCGCAATCAATTACAAATTACCAATTACCAATTACCAATTGCTCCCCCTCACTCGCTCCTCAACGACTCAATCGGATCCACGCTGCTCGCCCGGCGGGCCGGCAGGTAGCTCGCCAATAGTCCGATCAGCACCATCCCGGCCGACATGGCGAGGAATGTCCATCCGTCCACGGCCGCCACTCCATAGAGCAGGCTCCCCAGCGCGCGAGTGGACGCGAGCGCCGCCAGGATCCCGATCACCACCCCCGCAGCCACCACTCGCGCGCCCTGGACCACCACCATGCGCCTCACCTGGCCGGCGGTGGCGCCCAGCGCCATGCGGACCCCGATCTCCCGGGTGCGCTCGGCGACGATGTAGGACAACGTGCCATACAACCCGACGGCGCCGAGGATCAGCGCCAGCGCGGAGATCACGCCCAGCGTCAGCATGGTGAAGGAGAGCTGCACCATCGAATCCTTCGCCAGGCCAGCCATGGTGAAGATCCGGTACATCGGTGCCTCGGGGGCAACCTCCCGCACCAGGGCACGGACCTCGGGCGCGATGACCTCGGCGCGCGGCGTCTTGAGGACGTAGGCAGGCGAGCTGATCCGCCAGGCGTCGGGTGTCGGGCCGACGAGTGGGAAGTACACCAGGGCCTGCGGCGTATCCCGGAAGCCATCCTGCATCACGTCGCCCACCACACCCACCACCGTATTCCAGGTCGAGTCCCCTTGCTGCTTCAGCCGGCGACCGATCGGGTCCTGCCCCGGCCAGAGCAGGTTCGCCGCCGACTGGCTGATCACCACACTACCCGGCACGCTGGTCGTCTCGTCAGTAGTGAATGGCCGGCCCCGGACCACGTGAATCCCCATGGCCTGGAAGTAGTCTCCCGCGCTCCAGGTGTAATTGAGCAGAGTGCCACTCTCCGCATCACGATTCTCCTGCGAAACGAACCGTCCCGTCTGGGTGCCTTCGTTGAGCGGAACGTTTTCGACCAGGCCAACCAACGTGACACCCGGCAGGTTCCTCAGGCGGTTCATGAAATCGACATGGAATTGCGCCCAGGTCGGGCCGTCGTGCAGCCGTTCCTGCTCCGGGGCAAACTGGAAGGTGAAGACGTCTTTCGTGTCGTACCCGGGATCCACATGTCGCAGCGCCTGGAAGCTCCGCACCAGAAGGCCCGAGCCGATGAGCAGCACCAGGGCCAGTGCCGTCTGGCCTACAACCAGGGCGTCGCGCCCCCAATGCCGTTTGCCGGTGGCGCCGCGGCCCCCTTCGCGCAGACGCCGCAGGTCAGGCTCCGAGGCGCGAAGAGCCGGGATGGTACCACAGGCCAGCGCGGAGAGCAGCACGGCGCTCAGCGTTACCAGCACGGTGGCCGGGTTGATGCCAACCTGATCCAGCCGGGGAATGTCGGGGGGCGCCGCGTGGAGGAAGAGGGGCAGCGTAAGCACGGCGAGCAGCACCGCCAGCCCGCCCGCGAGAAGTGCCACAACCAACGCCTCCGCCATCTGTAGGCGCACCAGTTGGCTCCGGGTCGCCCCGATGGCCCGCCGAACCGCCAGGTCGCGGTGGCGGCCCTCGGCGCGCACCATGAAGAGGTTGGCGACGTTGGCACAGGCAATCACCAGTACGATGGTGACGGCGCCAAGCAGCACCAGCATCGAGCGAGTGGCCGTGCCGAGCATGCGGTCGAGCAGCGGGCGGACCACGGCTCGGTGCTGCCCGATCAGTCGCGCGTAGCTGGCAGGCCCGCCGAACCGCTCGGGCAGCCGCCGCGCCAGTGTCGTGAGTTCATTGGCAACGGTCTCGGTCGTCGCCCCGGGGGCCATCCGTCCGACCAATGGGGTGTCGAACTCCCCGACCTCAACCTCGGTGGGCAGAATCTCGCCCGCGATCCACAGCAGGGTGCCATCGGTGGGGAACCTGAATTCGGGACCCATGATCCCGATCACCATGCGGCTCTGCCCCGCGATCGAGAAACTCTTCCCAACCACGGAGGAATCGCCACCGAACCACGACCGCCACAGCGCGCTGCTGATCACCACCACCTTGTCCTCGTCCTCGGCGAGGGGCAGGCGACCCAGGATCGGGCGCGCGCCAAGAGTGGAGTAGAGCGAGTTGGTCGGGGCGGACATCCGGATCCGCTCTACCCGGTCGCCGACCCGGAGCGTTGAGGTAAAGGAGTTGTAGGTGGAGATGTCTTCGAGTTGATGGGACTGGTCCCGGTACTGGAGGTAGAACTCCTCTCCCACCGCGAAATCTTCCGGCATGTCCGAGCCCGGCGCGGTGCCGGCGATGTCTACCAGCCGGTCGGGGGCGGCGTAAGGCAGCGGGTTGAGCAGCACCGCGTCCACCACGCTGAACATCCCGGCCACGGCACCGATTGCGAGGGCCAGGGTGGCGACGGCGGTAACGGTAAAGCCGGGGGTACGCCTTAGCGCGCGCGCCGCATGGCGCAGGTCGGTGGTCCATTCAGCCAGCATGAGGAGGGCTCCAGGAGGTAATGGGCTTCCCGGTTGGACAGGGGCGGACAGGAGAGGGTTGCTAAGGGGAAACAATTGGCAATTGGTAATCGGTAATTGATAATTGGATTCTGACTTAAGGGTCGCAACCAATTACCAATTACCAATTTTCAATTACCAATTATTCTGCCCCGAACCGATAGCACCACGCCTCCCCCTCCAGCACCGTCTCCCCCCCTTCCCTCCACACCCTGACACCGAGCTGGCTGACCGGCTTGGTCGGGTGCACGCTGCGCACCTCGACTTCCGCGGTGATGGTGTCTCCGATGAAGACCGGGGCCACGAACTTCCAGTTCTGACTCAGGAAAACCGAGCCGGGCCCCGGCAGGTCCATCGCGACAAGCGCATGGAGCAGGCCCGTCGTGAGTCCTCCCTGTACTACCAGGCGTCCGAACCTGGTTTTCGCCGCGAAGTCAGGATCAAAGTGGAGGGGATTGTGATCCCCGGTGATCTGGGCGTAGAGCCGAACGTGCTCTGGCGTCAGGTGCAGCGAGCGTTGGGCCTTCTGACCTACTAAGAGGGGCATGGTCTGGTTTCGTGGTTTGGTCAGATCTCACAAGCCGACATTGAGATTTGAGCGTTGTCGGCAACAGCTACCCGATTGCGATTACCAACATGAGAGCGATTCAACCCAACAATCATCGTAAGGGAGCACCACAATGACCACGAGAAACAAGGCTGAGGGCAGAGGGAAACTCTCCTTCGCCAAACATACGCTGCGCGACCTGACGGTTCCCGGCGCCGGTCCCAAGGGCGGGTGGATTCGTCCCCCCATCACCTGGAGCTGCCCCCAGCCGCCGCCGTCGAGCTCCAATTGCCCGAAGAAGTTCCTTTAAGAGCCACGGAACGGCAACGGGAATTCAGAACTCACTCACTACGGTCGGAGGACACGATGTCGGCACCAACGAAGGCAGATAACCAAAGCGAAGGGCGGCACCAAGCGGCTATCCCTCGCTAAGCGGACCCTGAAGAACCTCTCGGTTCGGAGCGCGGGACCCAAGGGAGGCTTCATCAGCGGGGTTCCGGAATCGTACGGAAGAGCGGCCCGCTAGTCCTGGACCAACAGGCCTCGACCGATCAGTTACGCAACGAGTTTCCAGAGTTCACACAACTAGTCCCAGGAGGACACAATGTCGGCACCAATGAAGGCAGAGACCAAAGCGAAGGACGGCACCAAGCGGCTATCGCTCGCCAAGCGGACCCTGAAGGACCTCTCGGTTCGGCAGGCTGGTCCAAAGGGTGGCTTCATCATGAAGGACACCATCATCATCCGGACGGGTGGCCGGTAAGGCCATTTGGGAATTGGTAATTGCTAATTGGTAATTGACAATTGATCGCCGCTCCAGGTCAGAAGCCAATTATCAATTTGCAATTACCAATTTCCAATTAAAGAGGCGAGGACCCATGCCAAAGCAGAGCGCGAAGAAAACCAAGGGAACTGCGGCGAAAGCCGGAAAACCGGGCCTGCGAGATCTCGAGGCCAGGAAGACCAACGCCACCAAGGGCGGGCTCGGCAACGTCAACAGATTTGATCCCTACAGGAGCTACAGGTTCCGCTGAGGATCCGCAGGGACTCGATCACCCCGCCCTCGCCGGCGCCTCAAGCCGCTCCGACTGCCGCTATACCCATGCGCCAACGCCAGTACCCGTGCATTGCGGGTTCGCGCAGAGCAGCTACGATGACCAGTTGGGCCTCAATTGACTCTCGAATCTCCCTGTCTTCAACACGAAGACACGAAGGTCACAGAGGGCTCCGTTGACACCCTGAACTCCGAATCAGTTGGGCAAGATCGAGTGATGTTTTTTATTCAATTGAGATAGGTAGCGTGATCTTTCCCAGATTGATCGGGATTGTAATGTCATGACGAGCCCTCTGTGACCTTCGTGTCTTCGTGTTGAAGACAGCGAATCCTGGGTGATCCTCACCCAGTCCTCGGCGGCTGGACAAATCGCTTGGACCCCCGCTCGTACCCATGGGCCAGTGCCAGCACCCGCGCATCCTCGCCCGGAAGCCCCGCTACCGGTCGGATGATGCGTGGGAAGGCGAGGTTCAGGGTCGTGCCGAAGACGCGGCGGAGATTGTAGCCCGTACCACCTCCACTGGGATGAATACCCCGTCCCCGAACGTCGGCTCGTCCAGCAGCTTGAGCCGCGTCGGAGTGAAGACGTAGAGTTGCAGGCCGGCCACCTCCGCCTCTGCGGTTCCACCCGACTCTTCCGCCCTGACCACACGATCGAAGTAACCTGTGAAGCGCGCGGCGTAAAACGCGCGGGCCTGTTCCAGCCTGGTCGAGGCGACGCGCTCTGCGTTACCGAAGAGCTGCAGCCCAAGATGGGGCCGTCCCCACTCCTGATGGGTGTCGAACACCGTCATCGCCATCGCAGGCACATGAGTGAGGTTCCGAGAGTGGGCCGCGTTGGGGTGCGAGAGGAAGTACAGCAGCAGATCCGACCCCACCGCGAAGAACGCGGCGTTGATGTCCACCGTGCCTGCTTCGCTGGTCGTCGCCATAGAGCAGAGCGCGGTGGTGCTCAGGATCCCCTCCACCGACGTGAGGAGTTGGGCGCTGGCGTAGCCGGGGGAGCGGAGTTGAAGGGACATGGTCACCCCACTCTCGCCGGCGCCTCAAACCGCCGCGACTGCCGTTCATACCCATGCGCGAGTGCCAGCACTCGCGCATCCTCGCCCGGAAGCCCCACCACTGAGAGGTTCATCGCCGGCATCCCATCCGCGCCGAATCCGGCGGGAACCGAGACCTCGGGCAAGCCGAGCCAGTTGCCGTAACCCAGCGTGGTGCGGATGTCTGGCCAGTCATCGACGGTGCGGGGAGCGTTGAAGGGCATGGTGGGATACACCATCGCCGCGACACCGGCCGCGCCCATCGATTCCGCCAACATTGCCACGACCTCGGCGCGGGAGCGGGCGAAGGCGCTCCCGGCCTGGTCCCCGGTGAGTGGCTGGTCGAGCAGCGGTTCGCACTCTTCGAAGGTCTCGGGCAGCACGTCGTAGAAGGCGCGGTAGGCCGGGTAGCCCTGGCGCACCGCCTCTCGAGGCTTGCTGGTGCGCCGGGCGAAGTAGTGATAGAGCGCGTTGGCCGTGGGAGCCGGCGCCTTCGGATCGCCGACCACGTCGCCGCGGCGGCCCGAGGCAGCGGCGAAGGCACTCCGGTAGGTCGCAAGCGTTACCGCCGGCGTGAAAGGCTCGACCACGGCACCGGCCGCGCCGAGGTCACGTACCGTACGGTCCCACACCATGAGCGCCTCCGCCGTCATCTGCTTGCGCGGGACATGCGCCTCCACCAGTCCGAGCCGCACGCCGGCAAGGGCAGTCGTCGCGCAGCGTCAGGAGCGGAGCGCTGTCCCACTTGCCGGTGAGCGCCAGCGGGTCCGACCGGTCCGGCCCCGCGATCGCGGCGAGGAGGAGTGCCGCATCGGCGACCGTGCGCGCCAGCGGCCCATGGGTATCGAGGTAGGGCCAGGTCGGGATCACCCCGGTGCGCGGGACGAGGCCGAAGGTCGGCTTCATCCCGACCACTCCGGTGAACTGCGCCGGGATGCGGTTGGAGCCACCGTCGTCGGTGCCGAGTCCCGCGAAGGCCATTCCGGCCGCAACCGCGACCGCTGTGCCGGCGCTGGATCCTCCCGGTGTCCGGGTGCCGGTCGGATCGTGGGGATTCAGCACCTGACCGGTGTGGCTGCTGGTGCCGTTGCCGTGGTAGGCGAAGTCGTCGGCGGCAGTCTTTCCGAGGACGATGGCACCGGCCACCCGGAGTCGCGAGACCTCGAGTGCGTCCTTGCGTAGCAGCTCCGGGAAGAGGCGCGCCCAATCGGCGTTGGAGCCGGTAGTCGGCAGCAGGCTCATGTCGTAGATCGCCTTGGCGAAGACCGGGACCCCGTCGAGCGGTCCCCGCATCGTGCCGGCGCGGAGCCGGGCGTCGGCTGCGCGCGCCTCGTCCAGGGCAGAGGGCGAGAGGGCGTCGATCGCGTGCCATCTCATTCCGTCGGTGCGACAGCGCTCGAGCGCCCGGGTGGTGACCTCGAGGGCGGTCCACGCACCGCGTCTGCGGCCTGCCTGATAATCAGCGATTGTGCCGTCGAGTGGGTCCTGGTCGATCCGGACCCAGCCACGGAGCGGGAGGACGGCGACGGCGGCGAGCTGGGCCAGAACTTCGCGTCGGGTAGGCGACATTACCCCGGCTTCTGGTCTGGGTTGAAAGGTACTGAACTCGAATTTGCTGCTTTCCGGACTTACTCCTCCGGAGGGAGGGTAGGATCGGTGGGTGGAGCTTGCGGATCCTGCTCCGGCTGGGCTGCTCGCTCCGCCTTCCGCTGCGCCTTCAGCTCGCGTTTCTGCAGTTTGTGAAGCTCCTTCTGACGCTTCTCGAATCCATAATTGCGCTTGGGCACAAGGCCTTTCGGCAGAGGAAAGGTGCCGGGAGGTTACCGGGCGACGGGGTAATCTAGTCGAAAAACGTGAGACGTGAGAAGTAAGACGTGAGAAGGGACCTGACCTCGCTGCAGTTCCCTCTCACTTCTCACCTCTTACTTCTCACGCAGTTAACCTCTCACTTCTCACTTCTTACTTCTCACGCAGTTCACAGCCGCGTCAGCGTCATTTCCTGGTCGACGCCAATCTTCCATCGCCGGGAGTAAAGCTCAAATCTCTGGCGCGCTCGACTCCCGGCCTCTACACTCGACGGATGGGCTCGGTTCTCCTCCTCCTGGTGGGACTCGTTAGTTCCCCTCCGGCCCCGACAGATTCGCTTCAATCTGCCGCGGCCGTGGCTCTCGCCGCGGTCGAGGGCGATTCGATCGACTCGGTGCGGAGACGATTCGAAGCCCAGCTCGGCGGGCCCTCGGATGCCGCGGGGCAGTTGGGTCTGGTCTACCTCGCGCTCTTCACCTACGACTTCGCCCGCGCCGAGTCGCGCTTCCGCTCCGTCGGTGAGGCCAGCACGCCCGGAGCGTTGGCGGCGGACTCCCACACCGAGAAATTCATCAGCATGCGATGCCATCCTCGGTCTGAAAGCGCCAGACGAATCCGGGCGCCGCGTCAGCGAGCGCGTTGATCTCGTCGAGCCGCGCCACGAATCCCGCGAGCTGGGGAGAATCCAGCGGAGGGAGAAGGCGACCGATGTTCAGCTGAGCCAGTTGATATCGCGACATGGCGACGAGTACTAATGAACCTGAGAGTCGAAGCCCTCACGTTTCGTACGACGGTCAGGGTACAGAGTGCGGCCACCTAACCTACGGGAGGGGGGCGTCCGCCACATAGATCTCACAATCAAAGTCGTTATCGCTCCGCTTGCAAATTGGGAAGTAAAGCGCGCGTCCGTCTGGCTTCCACTTGGGGGCGGTAGCGCGCCCAGTCGTGTGCGCGACCAGCTGCACATGCTGGCCATCGGCGTCCATCACGTAGACCTGGTAGTCCCCGTCTCGATTAGAGGCGAACACCAGCCGGGTTCCATCCGGCGACCAGGCGGGCCATCCATCAAAGGCGGGGTGATTCGTGAGGTTATGGACCCCAGTGCCATCGCTATCCGCGACGAACACCTCGGAGTTTGACTCCCCGAGCATCCGACGAAAGGCGACCCTGCGCCCGTCCGGCGAGAAGGCAGGGTAGGTGTTGACACCGCCGCTGATCAGCACGCGCCGGACTCCCGTGGAGAGGTCGATGATTTTGATCTCGGCGGGGTTCTTCTTGGGAGGCGCCAGGTCATCGTCGGTGCAATAGGCGAGGCGGCGTCCATCGGGAAGCCAATTGGGGTGAATCGCCCGCTCGGACTCGGGTGTGAGGATGCGGGCGGGGCCTCCACCTGCGGGGAGGACCGCAATCCGCTCGCTGCTCTTCGTCAGCGCCACGAAGGCGATCTGGCTCCCATCCGGGGACCAGGCGGGATCTTCGTGATCCACGGAATCTGTCGTGAGCTGAGTTACCTCGCGCCCGTCCAGGGAGCGAATGAACAGTTGCTCTCGACCAGCCACGACGCTGATGAAGACGAAGCGCTTACCGTCGGGAGAAAAGGACGGGTCGTAGTTGGCGGCATGGGTGACCTGGCGGGCCGGTGCGAGTGTCGGGGTCTGCGCGCCCGCGGCGACGAGGGTGGTGCAGCTCAGAAGGGTGGTGAGACGAGTTGCAGTCGACACAAACGCTCCAGGATGAGATCGCGTGCGGACGCCGACAGTACAAGGCCGACGGTGGCCGCCGACGAACAGGCCGTCGAAGAGAACCAACTCAAGCGACTCGAAGTAGAGAGCGGCGTCAGCCTCGGGATGAGGAAGGCGATTGCGTCGCCGGGGTACCTGATACCTGATTCCTGATGCCTGCTACCTGATTGCAGAACCTGATAGCTGATTACCGACAACCTCAAAGGACGACCTCAACCATGTCCCTCTCCGCGTTCGATTACCTGCACGACCCCCAGCGCAACAAGGGCACCGGCTTCACGGATGCCGAGCGAGACGCACTCGGGCTTCGCGGCCTCCTGCCCCCGCGGGTGAGCACCCAGGTAGAGCAGCAGGCCAGAATCCTCGAGAACTTCCGGCAGAAATCGAGTGCGCTCGAGCAGTACATCTACCTCATCAGTCTCATGGACCGGAACGAACATCTGTTCTACCGGACGGTGATGGAGCATGTCGAGGAGATGATGCCAATCATCTACACCCCGACGGTCGGCGAGGCGTGCGTCAAGTTCGGGCACATCTTCCGTCGGCCTCGCGGGCTCTACGTCACCGACCTGGACCGGGGCCGGGTCAAGCGGATTCTCGAGAACTGGCCCGAGCGGAACATCGGCATGATTGTCGTGACCGATGGTGAGCGGATTCTGGGCCTGGGGGACCTCGGCGCCAACGGCATGGGGATCCCGATCGGAAAGCTGTCGCTGTACACCGCCTGTGCTGGCGTGCATCCGGCCCGGTGCCTTCCGGTGACCATCGATGTGGGCACCAACCAGGCCGGGATCCGGAACGACCCGCTGTATCTGGGATTGCTGCAGGAGCGGGTGCGCGGGGTCCCCTATGACGAGCTGGTGGAGGAGTTCGTGGTGGCGGTGCAGGAGGTCTTCCCGGAGGCGGTCATTCAGTTCGAGGACTTCGCGACGGAGAACGCCATCCACCTGTTGGCGCGCTTCCGAGACCGGGTCTGCTGCTTCAACGACGACATCCAGGGTACGGCCGCCGTGACGCTGGCCGGGTTGCTCTCCGCCGCGCGGATCACCGGGCAGCCGATCACCGAGCAGCGGGTGCTGTTTCTGGGGGCGGGGTCGGCGGCGACGGGGATCGCGGACCTGATCGTCTCCGCCATGGTGCGTGAGGGGATCCCGCTGGCGGAGGCGCGGACCCATTGCTGGTTCTTGGATTCCCGCGGCCTGGTGGTTCAGAGCCGGACCGGGCTGGCGGAGTACAAACTGCCCTACGCCCATGATCACTCGCCGGCGGCCGACCTGCTGGCCGCCGTCGAGTCGCTCCGGCCCACCGCCATCGTCGGCGTGTCGGCGCAGCCCCGGACCTTTACGGAACCGGTGATCCGGGCAATGGCGCGGATCAACGCCCGGCCCCTCATCTTTCCGCTTTCCAATCCGACCAGCAAGTCGGAGTGCACCGCCCTGGAGGCTTATCAATGGTCGGAGGGGCGCGCGGTGTTCGCCAGCGGCAGCCCGTTTGAGCCGGTGCGGCTGGGAGAGCGGACGCTGGTACCGGGCCAGGGCAACAACGCGTACATCTTCCCTGGGGTGGGTCTCGGACTGATCGTCGCGCGGGCGAAACGGGTGACCGATGCGATGTTCCATGCCGCGGCCCGGACGCTCGCCACGGGCGTGAGTCAGGCGTCGCTCGACAGCGGCCTCCTCTTTCCGCGGCTCCGCGACATCCGCCAGGTCTCGGCGGCGATCGCGGAGGCGGTGGCCGAGGTCGCCTGGGCCGAGGGACTGGCACGTGCCCCGAGGCCGGCGGATGTCCGGGGTGAGATCCGGCGCCACATGTATGACGCGGCGTACCCGGTGTACGCGTGAGGTCCGGGGCTGCGGCCGCTGTCACGATCCCGAACGCCGGCCGCAGCACACCCAGCAGCGCCGATGAGGATCGCCCCTCGCCCGCCTGATAGTCGGCGATGGTGCCGTCGAGCGGGTCCTGGTCGGTCCGGACCCAGCCACGAAGAGGGAGGACGGCGACGGCGGCGAGCTGGGTCAGGACCTCGCGTCGAGTGGGCGACATTACCACGGCTTCTCGTCCGCCGTGGGCCCGTAGATCACCGGAAGAGGTACATCCAGCAGCCGCAGGTAGACCGTCAGCTGCCCGCGATGGTGCACCAGGTGACTGATATGGTTCCGCACCACGACTCCCTTCGGTGCCGTGAACAGAACCTTCTCGCCCATCTTGAGCGACCAGGGCTGCTACGAAGGTCGCATCATTCACCTCGGCCAGCGCCTCGCGCGCGCCGCGAACGTTCTCGTCCAGCAGCTTGACCAGGTTGTCGGTGGTCTCGAAGGAGTACCCGCCACCGCCGGCCGCCAGGTCCAGCTCGGGCTTGCGCAGGGTGTTGGTGATCCAGCCCGGGATCCACGCCACCAGCTGGGTCAGATGTCCCAGGGGGAACGATTTCGGATGCGGCTTCCACTGAACCTTGTCGCTCGGCACTCGTTCCAGGAGCCTGCGAGTCAGCATCATTTCCTGATCGAATTCGGGGAGGAGGGATTGACCGATTGTCATAGTGCACTCAACGGGATTTGAGATGGACTGTGAAGATGCCCGCTCGACGTCAATCTCCAAGCGCCGGGAGTAAAGCTCAAGTCTCTGGCGCGCTCGACTCCCGGCCTCTACACTCGACCGATGGGCTCAGCTCTCCTCCTCCTGGTGGGACTCGTTGGTTCCGCTCCGGCCCCGCCAGATTCGCTTCACTCTGCCGCGGCCGCGGCTCTCGCCGCGGTCGAGGGCGATTCGATCGACCCGGTGCGGAGACGATTCGAAACCCAGCTCGGCGGGCCCTCGGATGCCGCGGGGCAGTTGGGTCTGGCCTACCTGGCGCTCTTCACCTACGACTTCGCCCGCGCCGAGTCGCGCTTCCGGTCCGTCGGTGCGGCCAGCACGCCCGGAGGATCACTGGCGGCGTACTCCCGGCTCGGTCTGGCACAGGCGGCGCTGGCGCGCTCGCAGGTCGCTCGCGGAGACACCTTGCTAGCCGAAGCCCTCTCGGCGGCCCGGCTGGCTCGCGAGCCCCTCATCGAGGCCGAAGCGCTGCTGCTGCAGGCGCTGGTCACAGCGAGAATTCGGGGAGCCGCCGAGGCATGGCCTGCGCTCGCCCGGGCCGACTCGCTGCTGCCCACGAAGGCTTCGCTCCGGTCCCGAGCCACCTGCGTTCGCGCGCAGCTCACGTCTAAGAGTGACGTCACTGCCGCTTTGGCCCTGGCACTCGACGGGGCAAAGGCGGCGCGAGTCGCGGGGGTGCTCCGCACTGAGGGCTACTGCTTGTTCGTTGCAGGCGGAGCCTTGATGACCGAGGGGAACACCGACTCCGCCGTGACCCTGTTCGGCGGGGCGGCGGAACGCCAGCGGCGCGCTCACGATCGCGCCGGGCTGGCCGCGACGCTTCAGTGGCACGGCTACGCGTTGCTCGACGCCGGGTCGTACGCGGAGAGCCGGATCGCGTTGACCCAGGCGCTGGTAGAGGGGGAGGCCTCCGGTAACCTGTCGCCCGTTGCGTGGGGGCACCTGATCCTCGGGACGCTGGGCCTGGCCACCGGCGAGTTCGAAGGCGTAGCGACACAAGTGGCACAGGCCGAATCACTCTTCCGGCAGTCCGGCGACGCGACCGGCATCATGGCGCTGGCCAACGTCGAGGTGCAGCGCGCCCGATTAGTGGGAGACACCGCCGCAGCCCGCTCCGCCGCCAGCCGGTTCGCCGAAGGCGCAACCAGGTTCGGCTGGCACTGGCCGGTCTTCGCGCAGCGGGAACTGGCGTTCGTCGCGATGGACGCGGGAGAATGGTCCACCGCACGGAGCCACCTCGACAGCGCGCTGGTCTACGCCCGGAACCTCGGCGCTACCGGCTTGGAGCTGTCGGTAGTTCAGGACCAGGGCGTTCTGGCCCTCCGGGCGGGGAACGCCCGGGCGGCGCGCGCCACCTTCGAGCGAGTCATCTCGCAAATTCCTCCGGACCAGGCATCCTATCGCCACTATACGCTGACCCAGTTGGCCGTCGCCCAGCTTCGATTAGGCGAGATCGATCACGCGTCCGCCACGGCGCTCCGCGCCGCCGACGAGCTGGATCGCTGGCGAGCCGGCCTCGACGATCGGCGATTGCGGCAGACGGCATTCGATCTGCGCCGCTTCGAGGACCCCTCGTTCGCGGTTGCGGATGTCATCACCGGCCTCGCGGCGGCGGGCCGGACCGAGGTCGCCTTCGATCTGGCGGAGCGCCGCCGCGCGCGCTATCTGCTCGACCGGATGGTGCTGGCGGCAGGGATGGCCGCGACACCGGCGGACGCGCCCCGAGTAGCGTCGACGGTACTGGGCTCTGGCAGCATCTCGCAATCGATTCCCGACGATAGCACCGTCATCCTCGAGTTCGTGCGAGGCGGAGTCGGGTCCTCAACGACGGTGTTCGTCGTTTCCGCAACCGCCCTGCGAGTGGTAGTGCTCCCGCCGCTGCCGGAGCTGGGACGCCGCGTTCGGCGATTCACCGGCCTGCTCGAGACCGGCGCCGGCGCCGATTCCCTGGCCCGCTCGCTGGGCGACGAACTGATGGTGCCGGTCGTGGCGGTGATACCGGCAAGCACTACCCGACTGGTCATCGTTCCTGATCTCGAGCTGCACGGGCTGCCGTTCGAGGTGCTGCGGGTCGGAGACGATGTGCTGCTGGCCCGGTACAGTGTCAGCTACGCGCCCTCGGCGTCGGTGATCGCCCGGCTCTGGCAGCGGCAGCGGATTCCGGGTGCGGCCACCTTGCTCGCCTTTGGCGACCCGCGTTTTGCCGAGGAGGTAGAGCCGGGGTCGGCGGCGCAGGTGTTTCGCTCCGCGTTCGATCGGGTGGGCGGCCTGCCGCGGCTCCGCGCATCGGCGGGGGAAGTGCGCACCGTGGCGCGCTACGCCGACCGGGCCGACGTGCGGCTGCGGGATGATGCCAGCGAGGCGGCACTCAAGCAGGCCCCGCTGGCGCAGTATCGCGTGGTCCATCTCGCTACCCACGCACTGGTGGATGACAGGTCGCCCGGGCACAGCGCACTGGCACTGGCGGCGGGCCACGGCGATGACGGATTCGTGAGCCCGTCGGAGATCGCCGCTCTCGGGCTCGCCGCCGATCTCCTGGTGCTTTCGGGCTGCCGTACTGCGCGCGGTATGGTGGCGGGGGGAGAAGGTGTGGACGGACTCGCCGCTCCGGCCATGGAGGCGGGCGCTCGCGCGGTGCTCGCCTCGGTCTGGCTGGTCGGGGATGAGCAGACCGCCGCCTTCATGGAGCGGTTCTATGGCCACCTTGCAGCCGGCCTGCCGCTCGGCGAAGCGCTCCAGGTCACCAAACTGGAGTTGATGCGCGCCGGTGTTCCCGCAGCGGGCTGGGCCAGCTTCACTCTGCTGGGTGACCCGCACACCCGGATTGCCCTGCACCCACCAACATCGCGCTTTCCGTGGACTCGCGGCCTGCCTCTGGTCGTCCTGCTGGCGGCGTTGGCTTACGGGGTTGTTATGGTGAGACGCCGAGGCGGCGACGCGACCTCGCCTTCCTCCGGCAGCAGGGCGACCACGACCCAACGATAGGTGATCTCTCCGCCGGGCGGTCGTGCAAGGGTGTACCGGGCGATCGTGTCCGCTGTTTCTATGGCGGTTACCAGTGTGCCGGCGTCGGTCAGCAACTCGACTCGGTAGCCTCTCGCGCCCGGCACCGCCTGCCACACGAAGCGAATCGAGTCGGCAACCCGCGCATCCATCGCCGGCTCCAGCAGCACGGGAGCGCCTTCCGCCGGAGCCGCGCGTGGCTCGTCGCGAGCCCGGTCGCGGAGCGTCATCACCCCCACGACCAGCAACACCGAGGCGGCGAGGCCGAGTACCACGGGCGAGCGCCACCAACTACGGGACTCGACCGAGCGCTCGGCATGGGAGATCGCCCGCAGCAGCTCGAGATCCCCAGACGCCCTCCGGTTCGCCAGCGCGCGCTCGAGAATCGCCAGCCGCTCGGCTTCGTCGCCTTGGCGGGCCACCAGGCTCTGCAACTCCTCGGGCGTGGGCTCCGTGGCCTCCGAGGCTTTCGCCCGCCGCGACTGATACGCCTTCCGCAGCTCGTCGTCGTTCATCGGATCCCCTTCGGACCGACCCCGCGGCGCGAGAGGGCCTCGCGAAGGTCGGCTAGCCCCCGGTAGACAAGGTTGCGCGCTTTGGCCTCGGTCCATCCCAGGAGCGCGCCGATCTCCCCCGATCCGTAACCGTCGAGATACATCCGCACCACGGCGCGCCGGGACACCGGCACGTCGGCCAGAGCCGTCTCGATCAGGTCGCCCAGCTCCCGGGCCTCGAGCTGCTCGGGAGCCCGTGACCCGGTGTCCTCACTGTCGCACGCCGACTCGATCGGGTCGGTGCTGTCGTCGCGTCGGGCCCGGCGGCGGCGAATGAAATCGAGCGCGACCGATGTCGCGGTCCGATAAACATAGGACGCAGGAAGCTCGGCGATCCTCTCGCCGGAGCCCATCGCATTCCACACCCTGATCCGCACTTCCTGGAACACCTCGTCCACTTCGCCCGGATCCAGCCGGTGGGCGCGGCCAACCACTCGCACCTTGTCGGCGGACCGGGCGATCAGGGCATCGAGGATGCCGGAGGCCTCGTCGATGGGCGACATGGAGCAAGGGTACGGCTCAGGGAGGGGACCGCAAGGGAGGAGTGAGGAGTGAGGAGTAAGGATGAGGAGTGAGGGTGATGGGTGAGAGGGCGGCGGCGTGGGCTGCGTCATTGCGACGTAGACCCCTCAGCGAGGATTCTCATGTCCACACGTCCTGCGGTCCGATCGTTGCTCAGCCTGGCGGTGTTTGCAGCCCTCCTTACGGCGTGTGGCTCTTCGACTGCGTCCTGCCCCCCGGAGGACACCGCATGTACCCCCGGCCACGTCGTGATCACCGTGAATGTTGTAGGAGAGGGCACGGGAGGCGGGCAGGTCCTGGGCTTCAGGGCGAGCTCCAACCTCCATTGCACGCTGCCCCAAGACCCCGTACACCCCACCGACTGCGATGATCAAGTCTTCAGCGACGGGACGCCGGACTATTACCGGCTGGATGCCTATGCCGATGTTGGGAGCGTCTTCGCGGGCTGGTCTTCCGGCTGCAGCCGGATTACAAGTGGCACTCGTGAGAGCTGTTTCATCGACTATTCCGGGCTTGCCAGTTTCACGGCCACGGTTACCGCGCGGTTCGATCTGTCCTCGGGGCAGACCAACACGATGAGCGTCTACAACGGCACCGACCGGACCGTCTCGATCGTGGTAGGTAGCCAACCCGCCGTGCCGAACGTGGCTCCCGGCGGCTCGCCCCAATTCCAGATCCCCACGGCCATTGGCACAATGGTCGTCGTGCGCGCCCAAGTCGGTGTCGACCTCCCGACGATTACCTGCACCGTGACGGCGGCAGCGTGGCAGGGGCCGGACGACCCGATCGTGCTCTTGAGCGGCCCGCCTCCGTATTCCTTCAACTGCAACGGCTTCTGAATCTCGCGTGGCTTCCACTGGACCTTCTCGCTCGGCACCCGTTCCAGGAGCCGCCGAGTCAGCATCATTTCCTGGTCGAATTCGGGGAGGAGAGATTGGCCGATTGTCATAGTGCACCCGCGGGATGCTGAGATTGGCTTCGTATTGGGCGAGGGGAGCGTGTGTATGCGCGAAAGGCCTCGCCCCAGAGGAGGAATACTGGATAGAGAACAAGCGAATAGGGACGGGAAAGTGCTGATCGGAGTTCTCGATGTGCCATCTCCCGCCGAGAAGGGCGGCGAGGCGCACGAGAGGATCACGGTCAGAAGGCGAGGTTCAGGGCGCGTCGACGCCCCGGGGCCAGCTAAAGGGCGGAACCGCTGCTCCAGCAGTCAGCATGAGTGTATTAACCTAGTCATTCGTGCAGCATAGCCCACCTTCGGTACACCGAAGACCTATCTAGAAACGAGACTCACCCGGCATAGGTAGATCCTCCAAATCTTCCTTGCCCCTTATCTCGGGCAAGGCACACAGAATGCTCGAAGGGACATCAGTCGGCCTGTTTTGGTTTAGGAACCAACGTGCCCAATAGCGACAAGAATCTCACGCCCATCCGTGGTTACAGGTTGGAGACGAAATGCCCAGACACCAGAGATGTGTTTTGCAGACTCTTGGGAGAACACTCCGTTACCAAGCCGTACGGTTTCGTGGATTGAACCTATCCCACTAGGTGATGGACGAGACTGCACTACGACATCACCGAAAAGGGCATCCTAGAAGATCCTCCTGAATCCCACCAAACGCATCAACCGAAATAACGACCACTAGACGGAATTTCCCGGGGCAGTTGACGCGCAGCCTCTAGAATCGTTTCTCTCCAGATCGCGGAGGATGGCAGACTGCCAGTCGTGTCCGGTGTCGGGAGATCGAGGAAGCGATGGTCGAACCCCGGACGACTCGCCTCATAAGCGTTATGCCTGGCTCAACCTCCCGACCCGTCGAATCGAACGGGAATTCATCGCGCCGATGCTTAACCTCGATAGCCACAGGGGCGTCTCGAAAAGTGAGTCTGGCGTCGTAGTTGCGGCCATTGGGACCGGGCTGATGAGGGGCAATTCCTATCGCGCCGCGGGTCGCTCGAGCCACGGCGAATACCTCAGCGAGCGTACCAGCGTCTCCAGCAAGAAGGGGTCGGATGTAGTGGCGCCGGAGCAGTTCCGAACCCAAACGCCCTTCCAGCAGACCAAGATCGAGTTGGAAGCGAGCCAAGACGCAGCTCGGAAGCATGCTTCGGAGTTTCGCTAGTTCTTGTGCTTCAAACAATGTCAGATTCCATCTACAAGCACAGGCCGACCTCGGGGTCGATTCAATTTAGAATGAAGGCCTTGAGGCCCACCGCGCCATCAGTTCTTGGCCAACGAAACATGACCAACGTCCCAGGTGGTCTTGTGTTCGCTGCCTTCAGGAGAAGGTGCGAATGCCCCACCCCAAATGGCGCCCTTGAGAGTTCCAAAGGTCAGGTCTCCCTACGGATGTTCGGCGGTTTGCTGCCATCCACATTAGCACCTGAGGCTCTAGCGGATAATTCACTCCAGAGAAAATGCAATCGAGCACCATTGAAGATTGGGGTGGCCCCTTGAACCAAACATGCGGACGCTTGGGTGCGGCTTGGATTCCAGCATAGCGCCCCGTGGGATCGGAAGCGACCATCAGAGTCCAAGAACGGAGATGAAAGCCGCCCTATGGCCTCACCCCTTTTCTCAATGTGAGCATAGAGGGTTGGTCCATGACGAATTTTTGCGTGGAACCTTCCGTCCCCATGGCAGGTAAAGTGATCAACCGGAGTCGACACTGGGGTTGCATCCGAATACTTGAATGTCAACGGACCTGCGGCGTCACGGGGCTGAACGTTCTCCGGGAATTCGTGGGTTATTGTGGCTCGACCGCCGTCGAGGGCGTAGAACCCAAGAATCATCTCGTTTGCTTTGTTGTTGCGCACCCAGAAGAGGCGACTGAACACACCTTGCTCTGATTGAAGGTAGACACGTGTGGGCTTCTTCTTGGACACGAGAATTGTACCTCTAAGGTTTAAATCTTCTGTCTCTTGCGCTGACAACAAAACGGGGCGACCACCTGGCCGCCCCGTCTGATTCATCAGTGGTGAGCCGTCGGTTTTACTTCCGTCCTAGCTGCTTCCTGCCTTAGGCCCCGGGCGACCACGAGGGTCGCCCCTGCATTAGTCGCCCCTGCGGCCCGTTCGCCGTTCGCCGTTCGGGCGGGCCTTGTGCCCGCCCCTGGTTCGGCTCCGTTGCGTTCGGGCGGGCCTTGCGCCCGCCCCTAACCGGGCGACCACAAGGGTCGCCCCTACCTGTACCGCCCTGGGCCGGGCGACCATGAAGGTCGCCCCTGCGGCCCGTTCACCGGTTCGCCCGTTCACCCGCACTCGCTAAACCCGCACACATGACACTTCATGCACCCCTCGGCCAACTCCAGCTGCGAGCCGCAGTCGGGGCAGGCGCCGGTCAGCGTCGGCCCGATGCTGAGCCCGATCTGCTCCGCCTCGGGAACGATCCCTCCCGCGGTCGGCGGACGGCTCACCACCTCGACCACCGGGAACTCGCCCGTGGTGCCGGTCGGCAGCAGCTCCTGCTGGATCCCCATCTTCTCCTGCAGCCACTTCTCCATCGCGATGCCGACCGCGTCCGGCACCGACAGGACCTTGTTCGGTCCGAGGCCCATGACCCGGTCGGAGCTGATGCCGCGGAGCTGGCGGTGCATCTCCCGCATCGGGATTCCGGAGCGCAGCGCCAGGCTGATCAGCCGGCCCATGGCCTCGACGTCCGCCATCAGGGCGCCGCCGGCCTTGCCGAGGCTCATGAAGACCTCGAACGGCTGGCCGCGATCGTCCTCGGTGATCGTGACGTAGAGCGTGCCGAGCGGGGTCTCGACCCGGCGGGTGTCGCCGTTCAGCGTCTCGGGCCGTGAGCGCTTCTGGCGCCGCTGCAGGTTCTCGGCCTCGAGGTCGTGCACGAGTCTGCGTAACCGGTCGTTCTCCGGCCGAATCTCTGCCAGCTCGCCATGTAAGTCGGCGGTCAGGGCGGACCGGGCGGACGGGGCGGTCATCTCTGTCCGTCCTGTCCGACCTGTCCGCCTCTGCCGCCCTCGACCGCTTCTTCGACCTTCTTCGCCGTGGAGCCGGTCGACAGCACCTGCATGTCGCGGCTGCCGTCGCGATAGACCGTCACGCCTTTGCAGTTGAGCTTGTAGGCCAGTCGGTAGATCTCCTCGACGTACTCCTCGGTCGCGTCGTACGCGAAGTTGCAGGTCTTGGAGATCGCCGAGTCGTTGTATTCCTGGAAGGCGGCCTGCATCCGGATGTGCCACTCCGGCTTGATCTCGTTGGCGGTGACGAAGACCCGCTGCCACTTCTCCGGCACTTCCGCGATAGTCGATCGTGCCCGGTCGCCGCGATCCGCTGCATCAGCTCGTCGGAGTACCACCCTTCCTTCCTGGCGATGGCGACGAAGTCCTCGTTCACGTCCGGCATCAGGACGCCGGCCTGGTTCCGCATGAACGCCACCGCGAAGAGCGGCTCGATGCCCGAGCTGCAGCCGGCGATGATGGAGATGGTCCCGGTCGGCGCCACGGTGGTGACGTTGCAGTTCCGGAGCCGGCTGCATCGGACGGATCCGCTCGCCCAGCTCGTTCCGGGCGCAGGTCCCGTCCAGGCCCCAGATGCTCTTCTCCCACTCGGAGAACGACCCGCGCTGCATCGCCAGGCGCTCCGACTCGACCTTGGCCTCGTCGTCCACGAACTTCATGATCTTCCGGCCCATCTCGACCCCTTCCTCGGAGTCGTAGGCGATGCCGAGCCGGACCAGCAGGTCGGCCATGCCCATGACGCCGAGGCCGATGCGCCGGATCCGCTTCGAGAGCTCGTCGATCTCCACCAACGGGTAGTTGTTGGCGTCGATGACGTTCTCGAGGAAATGGGTCGACAGGTGAATCACCTGCCGCATGTCGGTCCCAGTCGATCACGCCCTCCTTGACGAAGTACGCCGACGTTGATCGAGCCGAGGTTGCAGACGTCGTAGGGCAGCAGCGGCTGCTCGCCGCAGGGATTGGTGGCCTCGTAGGCTGCCGAGGTGGGGGACCGGGTTGTAGTAATTGGCGCGATCGATGAAGAAGACGCCGGGCTCGCCGGTCTTCCAGGCGCCGTGGATGATCTTCTCCCAGACCTGCCGGGCCCTGAGCTTGCCCACCACCTCCTTGGTCTTGGGGTGGATCAGGTCGTACTCACCGTCATCCTCGACCGCCGCCATGAAGGCGTCGGTGACCGCGACCGAGATATTGAAGTTGGTGATCTTGGTCGTGTCGTCCTTGCAGGTGATGAAATCCATGATGTCCGGATGATCCACCCGCAGGATGCCCATGTTGGCGCCCCGCCGGGTGCCGCCCTGCTTGACGACGTCGGTCGAGGCGTCGTACAGGCTCATGAAGGAGACGGGACCCGACGCCACACCCATCGTGGAACGCACGATGTCGTTCTTGGGCCGGAGCCGGGAGAAGGAGAACCCGGTGCCGCCGCCCGACTGGTGGACCAGCGCCATGGAGCGGAGGGTGTCGTAGATGCCGTCCCGGCCGTTGGAGAGGGTGTCCGTCGACCGGCAGGACGAAGCAGGCCGAGAGCTGGCCCAGGGGCCGGCCCGCATTCATCAGGGTCGGCGAGTTGGGCATGAACATCCGGTTGGCCATGAGACCGAAGAACGCCTCGGCCACGGCCTCGACGGCGCCGGTGGACGCTCCGTACCTGCGGTCCGGCTCCGCCATCGTCCGGGCGACCCGCCAGAACAGGTCGGCGGCCTCTTCGACCGGCTTGCCCTGCGTCATCCTTGATGAGGTAGCGCTTTTCCAGCACGGTGAGGGCGTTGGGCGAGAGCTGCAGGGAGCGTTTCGAAGCGGGAGAAGTCGCCATGGGCCTGTCACTCGTTCGAACGAGTGTCACAAGGGTATGATCGAATGATAACGAAGTGATCAGCGGGAAGAAAAAACGGAGTTCAATAGTAGGGAAGCTGGTTGCTTCGTATCAATACGCGGGATAGTGGCGGAATTTGGCCGTATATGGGTTTTCACATCACAAAGATGCTGTCGGGTCGGATGAGATTATGGGGAAGAGGTGGTGGGGAGTAGGTAGTAGGGAGTGGGGTGCGTGTCGAAGAGTCAGGCGCCGAGGCGACAGGCGACGAAGAAAGCGACAGGCATGCCCTCACGTCTCCGCAAGGAGACTAGATCCCTCGATACGCTCGGGATGAGGTGTTACCCTCGCTCCTGCGCCATTCCCCGCCTTACGCCTCACCCCACACCCCACTACCCACTACCCACCACCTGTTACCCTTTCACCCTTCCGCGCTCTTATACCGTCTCGCCTGTCCCACATAGTGTCTCCACGTTCCCTCAATCCGTCGCGCCAGCTCCTCATCAACCGCCCTCACCACCTTCCCCGGCACCCCCATCACCAGCGACCCGGGCGGGACGATCATCCCTTCCTTCAATACCGCCCCCGCTGCGATGACACTTCCCTTCCCCACCACCACACCGTTGAGCAGGATGCTGCCCATTCCGATCAGGCACTCCTCTTCCACCCGGCAGCCGTGAAGGATCACCCGGTGGCCGACGCCGACCCGGGGTCCCACGATGCACGGCTGGCCCTCGTCCACGTGGACGATGGTGCCGTCCTGGATATTGCTCTGCTCTCCGATCGAGATCGGGGCCATGTCGCCCCGGAGGACCGCGGTGAACCAGACGCTCGACTCGCTGGCCAGCGTCACGTCGCCCAAAACCACCGCGCCCGGAGCTACGAACGCGGTCGGGTGAATGTTTGGCATTCGATGATGATCGAGAGGTAGTAGGGAATAGGGAGTAGGGAGTAGAGTGGCTGCACAGGGCAAGCGCCGAGCTGAAGACGCGTCCCCCCTTCCCAATAGGGAAGGGGGACAGGGGGTTGGGTATCAGCGTTCGGAAGGATAGAAGGCGAACTGGGTCCAGCCTTCGATCGGGGTGCCGTTCTTGGCGGCCGGCTGCCACTTCAGATTCTTGGCGAAGGCGATCGCGAGGTTATTGAAGGCCGCACTGTTGGACGGCGTGTTGGTCTGGACGCTGACGGTGCGACCATCGGCGGAGACCTTGACCAGCAGCACCGCGGGAGACGGCGTGCCGTTGATGTCGTCGGTGAGCGGGACCCTGGACGGTCCGTCGGGCAGCGGCGGCTTGTCGTAACAAGCGCGCCCGTAGCGGTTGGCCGGGCTCGGCGCCGAGCAATCGAGTGCGGCCGCTGGCGTGTCCGGCTTGGCGTTCGGAGCCGTCCCGATCGGGACCAGCTCCGGGGCGAAGACCAGCATCTGCCCCGCGGCGATGTCTACCGTGTCGGTGAAGAAAGTGTAGCGCGGTGCTGAGATCGCCACCTCGTGCGCGCCGACGGGGAGACGGGTCTCGGGCTCGGTAAGCGGCTTCGAGTCCACCATGACCGTGCTGCCCTTGGGCAGATTGGTGAGCCGGAGCCCGCCGCTATCGGAGACGACAGGTCCGACGATTTGCGATGCAGCCGTCGTGTCCTTGGGACTCGTACCCTTGGTGGAGTCATGGGCGGCGAGCACCGAGTCAACCGCCCTCCTGGTTGATTCGGCCAGGGCGGCCGGATCCCGGGTCATTGGGCTCGCGGTATCAGCGGTATCAGACGAAGTCGGATTCGGTTTCGCGGTCGCCTCAGCGGAGTGGCTATTCCTATAGTAGAAGAAGCCCAGCGCCCCGCCTGCCAGCAGCAGCACCAGCACGATCCATCCCACGGGAAAGTCCCGGCTCGGCGCCTGGGCGATGGATCGCTGCGCGACGGGCCGGCGTTTGCCGCTCTGCCGGACCGGGATCGGTGTGCTCGACCTTGGGGTGATCGGCCGACCCACTGGTCCGCTCGGCCGGCCGACCGGCTGGACCTCCTGTGAGGTCGGCAACGGAGAGGTGGACTGCGCCGCCATGCCGACCTGTGAGATGGTGGGGCGGCGCAGCGTGCTGAACGGCTGACCCTCCAGCGCCCGCATCAACTCTTCGGCATCCTGGAAACGATCCACCGGGTCCTTCATGATCATCTTGCGGATGATCTCGAAGAGCCGCTTCTCCTCCGCTGTATTCAGCGGTGGCGACGGGATCGGCTCCATGATGTGCTTGTAGCCGATCGAGAAGCTGTCTTCCCCGTCGTACGGCACCTCGCCGACCAGGCACTGGTATGCGACGATCCCCAGACTGTAGATGTCGCTCCGGCCGTCGATGGGCTGGGCCCGCGCCTGCTCCGGGCTCATGTAGTGCGGCGTTCCGATCGACATGCCGGTGCCGGTGAGCCGCTGGCCGCTGCCCGCCTTGGCGATGCCGAAGTCGGTCACGACGCAGAGCCCGTGCTCGTCGAACATGATGTTGTCGGGCTTCACGTCGCGATGCACCGTGCCGCGTGCGGCGGCATATCCCAGGGCGCTTCCCACGTCCACCAGGATCTTCTGGATCTCGGTGGGTGCGAGCTTGGGCCTTTCGGACATGACCTTGGAGAGCGACGATCCGCGCAGATACTTCATGACGAAGTAAATGACGCGTCCCGCTTTGCCGACGCGGTAGATCGGGATGATGTTGGGATGCTCGAGCTGGGCCGCGGTGCGCGCCTCGCGCTGGAAGCGCTCGACGAAGTCCGCGTCGAAGGCCAGCGAGAAGGGCAGCACTTTGACCGCCACCTCCCGGCCCAGCTGCTTGTCCATCGCGCGGTACACGATGGCCATGCCTCCGCGGCCCAGCTCCTCCACGATCTCGTACTCGGCCGACAACGCCTCCCGAACTATGTCGAGTTCGGTGACGTCGCCGGTCGCGATGGCTTGGATGGGAGTCGTGACCCTGAGGTCGAGACCGCAGGATGGGCAGAACTGCGTCGCCTTCTGGACTTCTTGCCCACACCGGGAGCAGAACATTGCCCGAAGCTAGGCGGGGAATCCCGGTCGTTCAAGGGGAGACGGGAGACGGGAGACGAAAGACGGGAAAAAAGAAGACGGGAGACGGGAGACGGAAGACGGGAGAAGCAAGAGAGAAGAGGGAACAGGACGACTCAGAGAAGAACGCCCCACTTTCGATCACAGCTGTTCCAATGGGACAATCCGCCCTGAAAACCGTCGCCCTGTTCCCCGTTCTTTCCCGTTTTCCCGTCTCCCGTCTTCCGTCTCCCGTCTACCGTCTCCCGTCTCCCGTTTTATTCTCGAACTTCGAAGGGTGCTCTCGACCGCTGCTGGCTTCCGTTGAAAGCGGTCACCGTGACCTCGAGCCAGTACTTGCCCCCGGAGAGCTTCTCCAGCCCAACGCTCCGGTGCACCCGGGTGAGCTGTCCTTCGGATTGATCCTCGAAGTTCAGCTTGATCGCGGCCTTCTTGCCGCCGAACATCCCGAACAGGCCGCCTCCGCCGTCCTTCGCGACCGCGACCTCGGTCTTGTATGCAGCGCCCTGGAACAAGCCGTACACCTCGTAGTACAGATCCATCGGCGCACTCTTGCGGAAGGTGCCGATCGGATTGAAGAAGACCGTATCGTCCGCGGTGGGCCGCCAGAAGACCCGCGCCATCGGAGTGCCCAGTACCAGGTCGCTCAGAGTGAAGCTGTTGCCGCTGAAGTCGCCCGCAGTGGTGGTATCGGGAGTCATCAGCAGTCCGCGATCGTCTCCCTCTTCCAGCGCCACGCGATAACTCAGGCGGCCGGCCGGGACCGGCACCGAAACCCGGCCCACCAGGAACTCGCGCTCCGGCACCGCAACCTGGGCGACGAAGAGCCGAGTCGTGTCTACCCGCGCCACCGTGTTGCCGCGCGCGTCCGCGATGCTGAGGCGCAGACGGACCGGATAGACCTGCCCCCTCGGCGAGGCGACGCCTTGCAGGCTCGAGCCGCGGAGCGCGTATGAGAGATGGAAAAGGCCGTTCACCGAGTCACGGCCTACCACGGCGACCGATGTGTTCACCTCGAGCGGCCGCGGGTACCGCAGCTCGTAGCTGTCGGTAGTGGTCCCGATCAGGATGCTCTCTCGCCCCATCTTCCGTTCTTCGGTGAGATACCGCTGAGACGCGGCCTCGCCGCCGCCCAGGAGCTTGCTGTAGACCGGCGAGAGCTTCTCCCGGGAAAGGAGCAACTCGTTCGCCACCAGGCTCACGTCGGTACCGCGGATCGCGGTAGCGCCCTCGAACCCCAGCACGTCGAACAGGCTTTCCACCAGCTTGAAATCCTGGACGTCTTCCCGCGCGATGAAATGGAAGACCAGGTCTCCGTCGGGGCGGTTGTAGCGCCAGGATTCATTCAACTCCATCCCCGGGCGGCTGAACGTGGCGCGGGCGTTGGGCTCCCCGTGGCGGATATAGATGATGCCGCGGTCGTCGTAATCCCGGCTGCCGGAGCGGTAACGCTCGATGATGTCGTAGTGCCGGTTCATGCTGACCAGCTGGAAGTGCTGCCGGGCGTAGTAGATCCTGCGGTAATGCTCCCGGAGGCGTTCGCCGTCCTTCCGCAGGTCGGCACGGTCCCGCTCAGACCAGAACCGGTGGAGGAATCCAGCGCGGTTGGGTCCCGCCAGCGCGTCGAACTCTGCCATCGCGCTATCGGGCGCGATCACGGCCAGGTCGGAGCGATACTCCTTAACCGTCACGGGGTCGTCGCTCGCGGCACCTTCGTAGTAGGGCGGCTGTCCGTCCTGAGTCCCCTGCAGGAAGAGCGCGCGCGCCAGCTCGAGGAGACCCAGACTCTTGTTGTCGCCCTTCTCGATGTAGGTCTTGAAGGCGGCAACTGCGGAGTCGATGTCTCCTACTTCGCGCTCCACCCGTCCCCGATACAACAACACCTCGGGACTGGTCGACGCCGAGGTGTTTGCCGCCTGCCGGAGTGCTTCCCGCGCGACGTCAATCTTGATGTTGATGCGTTGCCGGAGTGCGGTGGCCGAGAGCTCGACCAGACCCTGCACGAAGGAGGGGTCTACCTGAATCGAACGGGTGTAGGCGTTGGCCGCGCGGGTCAGGTGATCCTTGCCGAACATCGCCTGCAGTCCAGCGACCAGCGAGACCTGGGAATCGCCCACGCCGTCTTCGGCGATTCCCATTCCATACCAGGCCCAGGGCCACTGCGGCTGCAGGTCCGCTGCCCACTGGAACTCGCCGGCGGCGTCATCATAGCGCGACTGGCTACCCAGGTCCGCGGTTCGTAACGCCACGAACCCCAGGCGCAGGTGATTCATCGCGTTATCCCGGTCCGCCTTTGCCACAGTGATGAGACTGGCTTCGAGCTTGACCAGGGCATTGGTGTCATCCACCGCCCGGAGCGAGTCCCGGAACTTCTCGAGGGCGGCGCGATCCTCGGGGGACTGGCCTGCAAGGGAATGGGCCGCTCCCATCAGCAACAGGAGGAACAGCGGCGCTCCCTTACGGCGGAGGAAACCAGGAATCATTCGCTCTACTTGGCTTGTGTGCCTAGGGGACGTCAGCACCCCCCTCCCCCGCCACATCCCGCAAGAACGTTTCAATTCCATCAAAAACAGCCTCGGCGTACAGCGCTTGTCCCGCCTCCGACCGGAGCGCCGCCTCCTGCTGTGGGAGCATCATGAACAGCCCTTCAGTCAGGACGGACGGCATCCAGGTCGGCCGGACCAGGGCGAGATCTCCCCGGCTCACCCCCAGATCACGAATCCCCAGCCGGCGAACCAGTGCCCGCTGTACCGCCATCGCCAAGGGGACGCTTCGCGGCTGGTTGTAAAAGACACTGGCTCCGCTGTTGGTGAATGGATTCAGGCCATCGGGCAGCGCATTGTTGTGAATCGAAACCAAAAGCTCCGCGTTCACCGTGTCGGCGAGCTTGACCCGGGGCCAAAGGTCGACCGCCGAATCGGTGGTGCGGGTCATGATCACCTGCGCACCCTTGGCCTGGAGCAGGTCCCTGAGCTTGAGCGCGACGGCGAGGTTTGCCTGAGCCTCACGGAAACCGGACGGCCCCATCGCGCCGGCGGGAGGGTGGCCCGGATCAACCACGATTCGCCTGCCTTCGAGCGGAGAATCCTTATCTATGTGCGGTGGCCGCCGCACCTCGAAGATCAAATCGTTCCCGTTCCATCTGGTGCGGTAACCCCAGACCGGTCCGGCGAGGTCGAGCCGGATGGTGACCTCGTCGTTGCTCTCCTGCTCCCAGCCCATTCGCTTCAGGTAGGGATCGGTCCCGCCGTAGCGCATCCAGTCGAGATCGCCCAGCGAGTTGTAGAGCCGGAGAGTCAGTTGCTTCTCGCCCTCCTCGACCCGGAAGGGGATGCGCTGCGACAGGGGGACCCGAAGCGAGAGCCGGTCGGTGAAGGGAGTGAGGGTGACTGAGCTGACGGTCGCGCGGAGCGCCGGCGTCCCGGTGGGGAGCTGGAGCGCGTCGGCGGCAGGTACCCACGCCTCGGTTCCCTTCGAGAGTCTCACCCTGAGATCATCGCCCAGCCGTCCGGTAGCGACGGTGCGCGTGCCGGTGGGCATGAACCAGTGATAGGTAGCACCCGGTCGCGTGCGCCCGATCGTGAGGCTGTCGGTGTCTCCCTTGTGCGCCGTGTCGTCGTTGAATTCCACGATGACTGGCGTGCTGTCGAGGAGAGCGAGCCGGAAATTCCAGGTGGCGCGGGTGGTGTCGGGGCCAATTATTGCCTCAACTACGGCGGACGAGGCGGACGGGGCGGACGAGACGGTCGGGGCGGGCGAGACGGTCGGGGCGGGCGAAGCGACTTGTCCGCCCTGTCCGCCTTGTCCGCCTTGTCCGCCGAGCAATGGCCCTGGATTCTCCCCGACCGCCAGGCCTCTAATTTCTCCCACATATCGATCCGCTCGACGCGGCAAGGCGAGATTTGCAGTATCCCGATCGAAGGCCCGCACGCCCCAGCTTGGTTGTTCCGGCTGCGGAGATGGTTTGAGCGGGACGATGGTGCCGTTGGGGAGCAGCAGCCGCACTTCCGCACCCTCGACTGCGCGAACGCTCACCGGCAGAAACTCATCCGACGGCCACCACGCACTGCCCCGTGGAGTCATCGAGGTGGAATCGATCCAGACGCCCTGAGCCGGCGGGGTAAATCGAAAGACTCGTTTCGCGGTGTAAACGAGGTGCGCCGAATCGGTCGCGGTGCGGGCGGTGATGTCGTACTGGATGACTGAATCGGCCGGCACCGGGAGCCATGCGATCCAGGTGCCGTTCGGCTCAACCCGGACCTCGCGACCATTGATGAACAGCGTCGCCTCGCCGGTGCCGACCGACCCGAAGATGAAATTGGAATCCCGCGCATCTACCAGGTCGCTGGTTGACGGGTAGATCACGCTGATTGCGAGCGGGCCGCGCGCCGCAGGAACCGGCGGGAGCCTGGTGCCGATCGTGTCGGGACGATCCGTCCTGACTGCTGCGGCGCCACCGGCCGGTCCCACAGGGCTCGGCGTGGGTGATGGCTTGGAAGACGAGCCACAAGCCGTGATCAGCAGCAGGAGCGCCACTTTTTTCACTGTCATGTCGCCCAAGGTACAACAGCACTATGACTTACGCCAAGCGCTCTGTTGACGCTCTCCTTGGCCATTCCTAGATTCCCCGACAACTCCTTTTCCTCACACTGAGGTCCGTCGCGATTTCATGAGGCCGGCGCACCAAGGTCGGTATCACGAAGGCCGCCTGATGCTCCGGGAGATCCGGTGACTTCAGGACCCTCGGAACCGCCGCGCGGAGGCTCCAGCGGTGTGCCCGGTACCCGGGCACACTCGCCTGTGAGCGCGCCTCTGATGGCCCCGTGTCCCGCCTGCGGGAGTCCGGTTCAAAGCGACCTGCCCTTCTGCGGCAAGTGCGGCAAGCGGCTCAGCAGCGCCGCCGCGGCCCGCGCCTGCCCCAACTGCGGCCGGCCCAACGACCAGGGCTTCGCCTTCTGTCCCGCCTGCGGAACCGCGATTGCGGGAGCGCCGCCCGAACCAGCGTCTCCCTTCCAACTCGCGACCAAGAAGGCAAGCAAGGGAGCCGAGCTGTTGCTGCTCGACCGGGGCGGAGCCAGCCACCCAGCGGTATCCGCTGCTCACCTCGGTCACCACCGTCGGACGGCAGGGCGCCGACATCAACTTCCCGGACGACGCCTACCTCTCTCCGGTGCACGCCCAGTTCCTCCTGCTCGACGGCATCCTCAGCGTGCGGGACCTGGGCAGCAAGAACGGCACCTGGCTCTACATCGAACAGCCGCACCGGCTGCTCGATGGCGACATGATCCTCATCGGCAGCCAGGTCCTGCGCTACCGCCGGCTCGGCTATCCCGGTCCCCGTCCCCCGGAGCAGGACCAGACCCGACGGCTGGGCAGCCTCACCCCCAACGCCGACATCGCCAACCTGGCCCAGATCCGGGCCGATGGCAGTCCGCGCGACATCGTTCACCTCTCGCCGGGCCGCTCGATCAGGATCGGGCGCGAATCGGGCGACTGGCAGTTCCCCTACGACACCTCGATGAGCGCGATGCACGCCATGATCCGGAGCGAGGACGCCGACTTCGTGCTGGTGGACCAGGGCAGCCGCAACGGGGTGGCGCTCGCGGTCCGGGGCGAGACGCCAGGTGCCGCAAGGCACCCGCCTCCTGATCGGCGACCAGATGATCCGGGTGGAGCTCGACGTGAAGTTCTGCACCGCCTGCGGCGCCGAGTATGGCGACGAGATCCTGTTCTGCCAGCGGGACGGCACGCCGCTCCGGGCCAGGAGGCGGCCACGCGATCTGGTCGGGACAGATCGTCGCCGAGCGCTACCACATCCAGAAGAAGCTGGGCGAAGGCGGGATGGGCCAGGTCTATCTGGCCGAGCATGTGAAGATGGGGCGGCGCTGCGCGATCAAGATCATGGCGCCGAGCATGATGAACGACGCCGATGCGATCTGCCGGTTCAACCGCGAAGCCGCCAACGCGAGCCGCATCAGCCATCGCCAACGTCTGCGCGATCTACGATTTCGGCGAGACCAGCGACGGGCTCATCTACCTCGCGATGGAGTTCATCGAGGGGCAGAGCCTGAGCGCGCTGCTGGATGAAGACGGGGCCCGATGCCCCTGCCCCGCGCCGCCGGCATCATCGCCCAGTGCGCCGACGCACTGCAGGCCGCGCACGACCTCGGCATCGTGCACCGCGATCTCAAGCCCGACAACATCATGGTCATCACCGCCCGCGGGCGGGACATCGGTGAAGGTGGTGGACTTCGGCATCGCCAAGGCCACCGACGCCGAGCTCAGCGGGCCAGAAGGTGACCCGGACCGGCCTGGTGGTCGGTACGCCCGGAATACATGAGTCCGGAGCAGCTCTCCGGCGACCCCTGCGACGGGCGGAGCGATCTCTACTCGCTGGCGCTGGTGTTCTACCGCATGATCACCGGCAGGCTGCCCTTCGAGGCGGAGACGGCGCAGGAGACGATGATCAAGCGGCTCACCGACGAGCCGCTGCCGCTGGCCGTGGCTCGACCCGACCTGCGCTTCCCGGCCCTGCTGCAGACCGTGCTCGACCGCTCGCTCACCCGCTCTCCGGCGGATCGCTACGCGACGGCGGTCGAGTTCGGGCGTGACCTCGCGACGGCGACCGCGCCGATGACCGGAGTGGATCTCGAGGCCGGCACTCAGGTGGTGAAGCCGGAGGAGATGGATCGCCTGCTGGCGACGGTTCCGGCCACCCGCGTGGATCCTGACATCGCCGCGGATTTCGCAGGCGGTCGAAGACGGTGGTGGCGAACAAGGCGGAGAGGCGGGAGGGCGGGACAGGCGGGAGGAGCGGGAGGGCGGGAAGGCGGGAAAGAAGATTCCGGTCCCGTTGCCGGTCGCCGCCGTGCTCCTGATCGCGGTGGCAGGCGGAGCCTACGCGATGCGCGGCACGCTGTTCGGCGGAACGCCGATTCAGAAGGTACGATTCGCTCCCCGCGCTGAGTCGGCGCGAGACCACCGCGGTAGTCGTCGCCGGACGGGTGGCACACGACCAATTCCCTCGGCGCGGCGAGCCGGCGACCATGAAATCGACCGGCGTTGAGCAACCCTCCGGTCACGACGAGCAATCCGCCGGCAGATCTCGGTACGCTCAAGATCCAGGTACTCAGGTTCGCCGACGACATCGAATTCGTCGATGACGAGGTGAAGCGGGCCGAAGGGAAGCAGGTTGGCCCAGAAAGCATGGAGTACGCCCGCGCTCGGCGACAGCGTCAGAGCCGAAGCAGCGGCCGTCATGGGATCGGCCTTGTTGAAGGAGCAGGACCCAACGGGGCCAAGACGTGGTATCAGCGGGCCTACAGTCTCAATCCCCGGTCGGTGTGGCAGCAGATCCTCGACGGCATCAACTGAGGCCCCTTGGCTAACGTCCTCATCTCCGTCTTCGGCAAGACCGACCTGGGCCGCACCCGCGACCACAACGAGGACACCTTCCTCGTCGCGGACCTGACCGCCGGAAGTCGCGAGTCTTCAGGCCGACATGCGGAATCATGCGGTGGGGCCGCGGGGATCGCTGTTCATGGTCGCCGACGGGATGGGCGGTGCCGCGGCCGGCGAGGTGGCGAGCAGCATGGCGACCGACGCGATCTTCGGTCACATGACCGACCGTGTGGCCCGATGATCCTGACGGATCAGGCCAGCGGTTCGCCTACCGGCTCAAGGAAGCGGTTGAGCTCGCCAACAACCGGATCCACACCTACGCCCGCGAGCATCCCGAAGTGCGCGGCATGGGCACCACCGCGACCGTGGCGGGAGTGTTCGGATCCGACCTGTATCTCGCCCAGGTGGGAGACAGCCGCGGGTATCTGATCCGGCAACGGCCACACGATTCAGCTCACCAAGGATCAGTCGCTGATGCAGCGCCTGGTCGAGGCCGGCGAGCTCACCGAAGAGGAGGCGGAGCAGAGCGAACGGCGCAACATCATTCTCCAGGCGCTGGGCCCGGATCCCCGGGTCAAGGTGGACCTCACCTATCTGCCGCTCCGCCGGGGCGACCTGATCATCCTCTGCTCCGACGGCCTGTCGGGCCAGGTCAAGAAAGAGGAGATCGCCGAGGTGGCACGCGCCACCTCCGACCTGGCGCAGCTGTGCGCCAAGCTGATCGATCTGGCCAACGAGCGGGGCGGACCCGACAACATCACGGCCGTGGCGGTTCGGTTCGAGGGTGAAGCGCTTCCCGAGCCGGCGGGAGAAGACAACGCCGGCTACCAGGTGTACCCCCTCAGCGAGGTAGACACGACCACCGAGCCGGTGCCGGTATACACCGGTAGCCCGCCTCCGACTGCCGATCGGCGAGAAGCCGCCGGTTCCCTGGTGGGTGGTGGCGGGCAGTCTCGTGGCCCTCGGGCTGGGACTCTACTTCCTCTTCTTGCGCGGCTAGGCCGCCAGGAGGCCGGTGAAGGCCCAGTTCACAATCCAGTCGGGAAGTCGGGCCGGTCAGATCGACGTCCTGAGTCAGCCCTTCATCCTGGTCGGGCGCCACCCGCAGTGTGAGCTGCGCTTCGACGCCGATCAGGACCTCGATGTCTCCGCCCGCCACGCCTCCGTCACCCTGGCCGGAAAACTCTACGTGCTGCGCGACCTGGGCAGCACCAACGGCACCATGGTGAACGGCCAGCGCCTGGCTGGAGATCACGTCCTGGCGTCCCAGGACATCATCCAGTTCGGCACCTCGGGGCCGCGGGTCGAGTTCGCTTCGATTCCCGATCCGCCGCCGAGCGCGCTCCCTGCATCGCACACTCCGCCGGTAATGGAGACGAGCCGCATACCCTGGAGCCGGTCCCGCGCACCAGCAGACTCTCATCCCCAAGAGCGGATCACCGGGGTCGTTCAAACTGCCGCGGTCCACGCCGGGCGCCGCCGGTGCGACCACCCGGATCAAGATCGCGGTGCAGAAACAGACCAAAAAGCATCGCACGGTGCAGTACGTACTGTTCGCAATGCTGTTGGTCGTGACGGGCGCTTACTTCTGGTCCAATTCCCTCAACGCGCGCCGGCTGGCGGCCCAGCGCGAGCTTCTGCTGGGCCAGGTGGACAGCCTCGTGGCCCAGATCGGGACCATGTCGGGTACCAGCCAGGCACTCCAAAGCGCACTCGACTCGGCAAAGTCGGAAGCCCAGCGGCTCAAGCAGAGGATCAACGCCTCGGGCAGCAACCGGGCCGGAGATCGAGCAGCTCAAGGCCCAGCTCACGGCGGCTACCCAGCAGCAGCGAAACCTCGCCCAGGCTGGCGACGCTCGATGGGGCTGCCATTGCGGCTGCAAATCGGGACGCCGTGGCGATCGTGTTCGTGCAGTTCCCCGATGGGCGGAGCTTCACCGGCACCGCGTTCGCGATTCAATCCGATGCCAACGGAGGACTCCTGGTCACCAATCGTCACGTCGTGGTCGATTCGGTGGGACACCTCCCGCAGAAAGTCGGCGTCGTATTCAACGGCTCGAATCAGAATTTCAAGGCCGAGGTCGTCGCGGTGGGCAAGCAAGCCGACGTGGCGCTGCTCAAGACGTCGGTGAACCGGGGAATTCCGGTGGTGAAAGGCATCGCGACGAGCAGAGCCGAAGTCGGGGAGCCGGTCGCGGTCCTCGGCTTCCCCCTCGGTTTGGATCTGCAGAAGGGGGCCGACTGGCGCCAGCTGGGCGTCGCGGCCACCCTTACGCTGGGGACAGTGTCTCGGACCCTGCCTGACCTGATCCAGCTCGACAGCTACGGCGCACAGGGGTCCAGCGGGAGCCCGATCTTCAACCGGGCGGGGATGGTCGTCGGACTGATCTATGGGGGAGAAAAGGGAAGCAACGGCAGGATTGTCTACGGCGTACCGGCTGGGGCGATCAAGGAACTGCTGCTTCGCCGGGAGTAGAAACACAACGCCCGGTCCAGTGCGTTTGCACCAACCGGGACGATGGTTCTTGGCAGGTTCATCACCCGGTCTGCTCTGTTTCCCCGGGGCCCGAAGGCTATGTCATACGTCGAAGTGAATATAAGGACCCCCACCCCGAAATGGCAGTCCCCCCCTGATTCTTGCCCAAACCAGGCCCGGAGGCCGGTTATATGAAAGGAATCGTCTGGCTGGTCGGGGGCACGGTGGGCGGGGCGGTCGGGTGGTGGATCGGAGACCCGTTCGGCTTCATGACCGCCTTCATTCTGAGCACCGTGGGGTCTGGCATCGGGATCTACTTCGCCGGACGCCTTGCGGCGGAATATCTGCCCTGAGGGCCAAACTGCTTACCGCGGATGACGCGGAACCCACAGAAGAACGCGGATATGATGTTGTGATGTACTGCATGTTCGTTTCGTTGGGTCAACGCTCAAGAACGGACGACTGAAAACAGCTTAACGCGGAACACGCCGAACACGCTGAACCCGCGGAGTGTTGTTGTTCTCTTGTCTGTTCAGTGTTGGGGCGGCGAGCACAGAATCAGCCTCCGCGGTAAGCCTTTTGGGGTCGCGGGCTCGAAGCAAAAGGCCTAACTGCCTACCGCGGACGACGCGGAAACACGCGGAAGAACGCGGAGAGGTCTAAGGGGGAACAACCACAAAAACCCTGCGGCGTGTTCAGCGTGCTCCGCGTGTTCCGCGATAAGCTTTTTGGGGTACAGTCGGTAGCCAATGCAGGTTTGGCCTAACTGCTTACCGCGGACGACGCGGAAACGCGCGGAAGAACGCGGAATGATGTTGTGATGTACTGCATGTTCGTTGTGTCAACGCTCAAGAACGGACGACTGAAAACAGCTTAACGCGGAACACGGCGAACACGCTGAACCCGCGGAGTGTTGTTGTTCTCTTGTCTGTTCAGTGTTGGGGCGCGAAGCACAGAATCAGCCTCCGCGGTAAGCCTTTTGGGGTCGCGGGCTCGGAGCAAAAGGCCTAACTGCCTACCGCGGACGACGCGGAAACGCGCGGAAGAACGCGGAGATGTCTAAGGGGAACAACCACAAAACCCTCTGCGTGTTCAGCGTGCTCCGCGTGTTCCGTGGGAAGCTTTTTGGGGGTACAGCGGGTAAGCTTTTTTGGGGCTCAGTAGGAAGCCAAGGATCGGTCAGACGCTGCCATGCCATTTACCCGGGAAGACATTCGCGCATCGGTCGAGCGGGCGGGTGACGAGCACTGGCGCGCGCTGATAGCCCATCACGAGGACCCCTACCCCCGCCCCACCCCCACTCCCGGTGCTATCTGCAAGGCCGAGGCGGAGCGGTTGAATCAGCTTGGCCTGGCGGACAAACCCGAGCTGAAGCTGCTGGAAAGCCGGGTGAAGCGGGTCGGCGAAGAGGTCGAACTGCTTCACGTCTTCGAGCAGGCCGGCAAGCCGGAGCGGATGCTCACAGAGCCATTCCGGAACTACGCACCGGACACCGCGTAGCCAGCCTGTCAGTTCCCTCCCGCCCCCTTTTCACCTAGCTTCAAGCCGGCTGGATGGACGGCCATCCCTCCGGCCCGGTACTCAACTCACGTCCGAACGGTCAGGTGTATGACCATTCCCGAACGGCTTCGTCCCCACCCCCAGGATCGATTCCGCGATCCGGCCCAGCTTTTCGACTTGAAGGAAGCTGCTTCGCGCCTGCGGGCAGAACCGCACGCCGCCGTCGAAGGGCACCGGCAGATCGCGCTGTTCCGGCACGGGCAGGTGACCGTGGTGCTGTACCTCTTCGAGCCCGAGGGTCACCTCAGGCAACATGAGACCGAGGGAGTAGTCACGATCCATGCGCTGGTCGGCCGGCTGCTCGTCACGGCCGACGACTCCACTCATGAGGTGTCCGCGGGACAGATGGTAGTGCTGGCACCCGGCGTACCGCTCACGGTGCGCGCGATGGTGGCGAGCGAAATGCTCTTCACAGTACATCACACCGAAGAATGAGATCCATTCCATGACGTTCGACGTCACCGCCAGACGGCACGAGATTGCCAAGCGCGCCCGGGCGTTTTCCGAGGGGAAGCTTCCCCGCAGTGAAGTGTTGCGGGATGTCGAAGCCCAGGACTATGCCGACCCGGTGTTGCGACCGTTACTCGACGCCATTCAGAACCTGCCCAAGAAGTCCCGCTTTTCCGGACTCTGGGGGCAAGCCTACGATGCCTATCTGGCCAAGACTCGCAAACTGATCGAGGCTGCCGAACGTTGAACCCACCCTGCGCCGCAAAAGGAGGAAATGTGCGCGCTGCATTCATAGCGATTTCTGCTCTTTCATTGAGCCTTATCTCCCGTCCCGTCGTGGCCCAGATCCAGGGACCCGGCCCGATCGGCCCGTCGGTCCAGAACCTTCAGGCCGCCGCGGCGCTTCGCCCGGTTGCCGCCACGCCGGAGACTTCGACGAACCTGGCCACGATGTCGCCGCGTTCCAGAGGCCGCGACCGAACCGGCAAGGCCCTCATGATCGCCGGCGCCGCGGCCCTCGTCACCGGGCTCATCATTGACGAGGACGTCGTCACCATCGCCGGCGCCGTTGCCGCCGGTGTCGGGCTTTTCCTCTATCTCAAGTAACGAGCCTTCGGGCAACCAACCCCGCGCGATCGGCCACGTCGGCCTGATCGTCGCGGGGCTTGTGCTGCTCATCCTCGGCGTCCTCGCCGGGCTCACGCTGAGTCACACCGCCTCATTCTTCGAGAGCAGGACCCGGGTCGATCAGTCATCCGTGGTCGAACAGCTCAAGACCGTGGCCAAGCTGGTCACGACCGAAGCCACGGTGCGGGACGTGATCGTCTACGAGAACACCCGGCTGGGGTCCACCAAGCGCTCGCTGGTTATCGTAACCGGCAAGGCCCTGGTGGGTCTCGATCTCCAGCACCCGCCCCGGGTCAGTATCGACTACAAGGCGAAACGGATCTCGCTCGGTCTGCCCCATGCCCGGCTGATCGGCTTGGACATCCAGGATTTCAAGATCTACGACGAGAGCCGCGGTCTCTGGAATCCGTTCCGGCCCGCCGACCGCGACACGATCTTCCAGCTTGCCCGGCAGCACCTGGTCTGGGCCGCGCGGGACATGGCGGTGGTCGCGCACGCGGAACAAGGCGCCCGGCAACTGCTCACCGGCCTCTTCGCCCCGCAGGGGTACAGCGTGGATGTAGTCTTTGAGCCCTTCATGCAGGAATCGAACGAGTAGATCCTAGAGTAGCGAGTACCGAATACCGCATACCGAGTCCGAGTTCCGAGTACTGAGCCTCTCCGAACGTTCACTTGTAAGGGATCGCAACAGCTTACCGCGGAAGACGCGGATAACGCGGACAAACGCGGAATGATGTTGTGGGTAACCGCATGTTCGTTGTTTCAACCATCAATACGGGACTGACGGAAACAGCTTAACACGGAACACGCTGTGCCCCTCGCCGCCACACAAACAACAAACCGATAAAAGAACAACAACCCAGCATTCCGCGTGTTTCCGCGTAATCCGCGTGCTCCGTGGTATGCTTTTGAAGGGCCCACCACCAGAAGAACTCCGTTACTGCCGAGTACAACAATCCCCTCCGCGTGCTTCCGCGCTATCCGCGTGTTCCGCGGTAAGCTTTTGAAGGCCTCCGCCGCGAGGCAGATGACAGACCTCGTCATCTCCTGCGTTCATCCGCGTTCATCCGCGGCCACTTCCGCCAGAGCCCAGTGAACGCAACAACGCCGGGACAGCCAATCGGCCATCCCGGCGTCGCGTGTTACCTGCTGCGTACTAATATCCCGGATTCTGCACCAGACCCCCTGCTACATCGATTTCACTCTGCGGAATCGGGTACAGCGTCTGGTACGACGGCACACCAGGCAGCACCTGCTGCCAGCGACCGGTGCGGACCAGGTCGGGCCACCGGTCGGCCTCGGCGAAGAACTCCAGCCGCCGCTGCAGATCGATTTCATCCAGGACTTCCTGCTGAGTGGTCACGTCAACCCCGAGTACGTGGGGAGCAAGACCGGCCCGCACCCGGATTTTGTTGTACTCGTCAACCGCGGCGCTGAGCTGGTTCTGGTGCGCCAGGGCCTCCGCCTTGATCAGCAACACTTCGGCGAAACGGATGACGTGGATGTCCTCGGCACCCGCGGTAGTCGGGTACTTCCCTCCCGAGGTGTCATCGGGGGTCGGGATGTAGACATTCCACGCCAGACGCTCGTCGCTCGGATCATACGCGCCAACCAGGCTCGCCGTCGGTGCCACCTCGGCACCACCACCCTGAGGATCCGACCACCAGTAGTACATGTAGTTGAACTGCACATCGGTGAAAGTCACCTTCCAAATGTCCTCGACACTGTCGTTTTCGTCGCTGGGGAAGAGATCCGAATAGACCGGATCGAGATCGTAGCCCAGGGCGATCACTTCATCCGCCTTGGCCAGGGCGTTGGCGTAGTCCCCCTGGTACAGGTAGACCCGCGCGAGCAGTGCCTTGGCGCCACCGACAGTCGCGGTAGTTGGTCGGTGCCGTCTGGTTGCTGATGAGCGTCTCCGCCTGCTGCAGGTCGCTCTGGATCTGGGCGTAGACTTCCATCCGACGTGGCACGGACCACACGTTGGCATCCTGGACGCTCGCCGGCTCCTTGAGAACCAGCGGCACTCCTCCGAAGAGTTTGACCAGGTTGTGATAGTGTAAGGCTCGCAAAGCAAGGCCTCGCCCACGAGCTCGTCTTTGTCGGCCTGGGCAATCGTTACGACACCCGGCACGTCGTTGATGAGAGTGTTGGCACGTGCAATCGCGATATAGATCGCCGACCAGATGTCGGTGATCGAGACGTTGGTCGGCTGCAGGTTGTGCCTCCGGGCATCCTTGTACGAGTTGAAGGTGCCGATGTCCTGGGCGTTGTCCGAGGACAGGTCGCCAAAGAGCTCGAAGTCACCACCGTAGTAGCTGTCCTCCTGGAGCCCGGCATACGCGCCGGCCAGGAACGCCTGCGCCGACGGGAGGTCGGTGATAGCGCCATCCGACGGCACCTCGTCCTTCGGCTGCTCGTCGAGGAAGCTGTCGCACCCCGTGAGTCCGAAGACTACCAGGAGCAACGGAAGTATCAGCCTTTTCATCATCGGAGTCCGCCGTGCGGTCGCGTTAGTATGAGTAGTCATGGTTCACCACCCCGCCTGAATGCCGAGGATGACGGTCCGCTCCTGCGGGTAGGCATAGAAGTCGTTGGCCAGCGACACGTTGGTCGACGACCCTCCGCTGTTCACGTCAGGATCGTATCCACTGTAATCGGTGATGACGAACGCATTCCGCACTCCGGCATAGAGTCTGAGACTCCGGGCTTTGACGCCGGCTGCCCAGTTCTCCGGGAACTGATATCCCATGGTGACCTCCTGCATGCGCAGGTAGGATCCGTTCTCGAGGAATCGGCTGGTCGGATCACCGTAGGCGCCGGACACGCCGTCGTAGCTGGCCCTGGGGACGTCGGTCTGGTCGCCGGGCTTCTGCCACCGTTTCAGCTGGTCCTTGAACTGGTTGTCGAAGTAATAGCCGCCCGACGCGCTGTACGTCCGCATGTCGTTGTAGATCTTGTTGCCCTGGCTGAAGGTCATCAGGAAGCTCAGGTCCACTCCCTTCCAGGTGAACTCGTTGGTCAGGCCGCCGCTGTAGTCCGGATGCGGGCTGCCCACGAAGGTCTGGTCGTTCGAGGTGATGACGCCGTCGCCGTCGACATCCTTGAAGATCGCGTCGCCGGTGGCCGGATCTACACCGAGGAACTTGAGCATGTAGAACTCGCCCAGCTCATGCCCGACCTGGACCCGGTTGACGTAAGAGCTGAACGGCTCGTTGTTGGCCAGCTTGGTTACTTCGTTGCGGTTGATCGAGAGGTTGAGCCCGGTCCTCCAGTTGAACCCCTTCGGGTCCTTGGCCTGGATGTTGACCGTCTCGAGTCCGATCTCGAAGCCCTTGTTCGTCATGTCCCCGACGTTGTCGAACACCGTGGTAAAACCGCTGGTGTTGCTGATCGGCCGCTGCAACAGCAGGTCCTGGGTGTTCTTCTTGTACCAGTCCGCGGTCAGGAAGACGCGACCCTTGAAGAGCGTGAAGTCGACACCGATATCGACCTGCGCGGTGCTTTCCCACTTGAGCGCCGGGTTGGAAAGCGAGGCGTTTGCCAGCCCGGGTGTGCCACCGTAGTTGGAAGTCCCGGCCGTTCCCTGGTAGGGGTACAGATCGGAGGGCTGGTTGCCAGTGAGACCCCAGCTGCCGCGGAGCTTCAGTTCATCGAGCCAGCTGGAATTCTTGAACAAATCCTTGGTCATGACCCACGCCCCGGAGACCGCGGGGAACACGCCCCAGCGTGAGTCGGGACCGAACCGGGACGAACCGTCGGTCCGGAGGCTTCCGCTCAGCAGGTAGGTGTCGTTCAGGGAGTAGTTGGCCCTGCCGAAGAACGACACGAGGGTCGAGCGGGACTTGGTCCCGTCGAACACCGTGGGAATCGTCGTGTTACGTACCTCGGTCAGCTTCGGGTCAGCCAGTCCCTCACCCCGAATGAAGTTGAGGTCGTTGTTGGTGTACTCGATGCTGTTGCCGGCCGTGGCGGTCAGCGCGTGATGGCGCCCGTCCCAGGTCCGGTCCCAGCTGAAGAAGTTGTCGAAGACGTAGCGGTTTCCGGCGGAGTAGCTCCGCTTGACGACACCGCCCGCGCTCGCGGCATACGTCCCGCTGATGTCTGGCGACTCGAACTGGGTCTCCTTCACGTCGAGCATGTCAATGCCAACTCGCGAGGTGAAGCCCCATCCTCCGCCGAAGTGGTAGTTGCCCTCCAGGTTGCCGATGATCCGCGTGGTGCGCGCCTCGGCGGTATTCAGAGTGCCCAGCGCCACGGAGTTGGGATACTGCATGTCGATGAACAGCGTGTTTCCGGTATTGGGCAAGTCGTCGCCCGGGCCGAAGAAGGTTCCATCATCCTTCTTGACCGGGAAGATCGGCGCGTTGCCCACAACGTCCGTGATGATACCGGTGATGCTGTTGTCGTTCTCGATCCGCTGGTTGTTCTCACCGGAAACGGCTAGAGACGACCGGAAGGACAGTTTCTCGCTGGTGTTGAAATCGAGGTTGATGCGGCCGGCCAACCGTCGGTAGGAGGAACCGACCACGATTCCCTGCTGGTCGAACATGTCACCGGAGACCCGGTAGCGGAGCCGATCGTCCCCACCCGCCACGGCGAGCTGGATGCTGCCCACCGGGGCCTCACGGAGCGCGGCGTCCTGCCAGTCGGTGTTGATCTTGTCGTCCACACCGACCACCCCGAGATAGTCAGGTCCGTAGCCGTCGTTTGACGCACCCTCGTTCATGAAGGTGAGATATTCGGTCGAGTTCATCAGCTCGAGCCGGCGCGACGCCACCTGGGGGCCCGTGTAGGCGTCCAGTGTGACCTGAGCCTTCTGGGCCTTACCACGCTTCGTCGTGATCATGACGACGCCGTTGGAGCCCCGGGAACCGTAGATCGCGGTCGCCGCGGCATCCTTGAGCACGTCGATCCGTTCGACCTCGTTCTGCGAAATCCCCGACACGCCCGAAATACCCTGACCGCCCAGGCCCAGCTGGGAGTAGTCCTCGGAGATCATGGGCACGCCGTCGATCACGTAGAGCGGCTGGTTTCCCGCCGAGATCGAGGCGGAGCCGCGGACCCGGATCGTGATGCCGTTGCCCGGATTGCCCGCGTTCTGGAGCACTTGAACGCCGGCGACTTTGCCTTGCAGGCCGGCATCCAGACCCGCGACCGTCTTGGTAAGGCCCTCGCCATCCAGAGAGCCCACGGCGGAGGTCAGGTCGCTCCTTGCCGCCTCACCGTAGCCGACGGAAACCAGCTCCTGCAGCTCGATCGCCTTGGCCGCAAGGGTGAAGTTCACCGACACATCACCCGTCGCCGGCACCGTTACCTGGCGCTCAGCGGGATCGTATCCGATCATCTGCACCCGGAGGGTGATGGCCCCGGGTGTCACCTGCGCAAAGGCAAAGCTTCCGTCCGCTTTGGCCTGGGTGCGGATCTGGGTGCCGGCGATCGACACCAGTGCGCCTTCCAGGTTCCGGCCGGTCGCGGAATCGGTAACGACGCCGTGCACGGTCGCGTTTTGTGCCGCGACAGGTACAGCGGCGGCAGCCGCCAGGACCAGACCGAGGAACAAGCCTGCCATCAGACGCCCTCGTACCTGCATCGTAGTACCTCCTTTTTGCGGTGAATCAGTACAGCGCAGCGAATCGTTACCGGGGGGCCAGCACCGACGTCCCGCTCTGCGGATCGAACCGGCTGCCGGTCGGCAGCACGGCGACCTGAATTCCCGATGCTCCCAGGAGTGGCGCGCCGGCGGGAGTGATTCTGGCGTGGCGCGCGTCGTACACCATCACACTGCCGGCGCCGCGCACTTCCCAGCGGCCATCCGGTTCCACCTCGAGCGCGGTACTCTCGTCGATCCCGACCCCGACGAGAGTCGGCCGCTCCAGCACGACACTCAACAGCCGGTTGTGCCGTTCCCGGCGGATGAAATGCTGGTCCACGATGGCCCCGTGCAGGAACCCCAGGCCGGGAACCACCTCGATCGTCCGCCGCCCGATCGTGGGAAACTCATCGTCGTAGTAGCCGACCGAGTCGACGCCGGGGCGATACTGGTTCCCGGTGATCATCGAGTCCGACATGATCGCGGCACCGGCCGACGTGCCACCGATGACGCCGCCCCGCTCCCGCACCGCCTGGATCGCGCGAAGAGCCGGGGTCCCAAGCAGGACCGGGGTGACCCGGGCTTGATCTCCCCCGGTGAACCAGACTCCGGTCACATCGTCCAGCAGATGCGCGACGGAATCGCTCATTGCCTCATCGTGATTCAGGTTGAGCACCATCACCCTGGCGCCGAGGCCCACGAGTTCGTCGGCCTTCTCCTTGCCGCTTTCCACCGGCTCCGAGCTCGCCAGCGGCACCACCGCGATCTTGGCCTTGCCCGAACCACCGGCCAGCTCGACGAAGTGCGACACCAGTTCCGGCGGCTGTTCCCCTCCGCCCACGATGAGGAGGTGACCGCCGGCCGCCGGGGCTGGCCGGAGCGCCGGAAGCGTCGCCAGGAGGACGAGCCCCACCAGAGCGAGAGAGAGGCTGCGGTCGCTCACAAGGGGGCCCCGAGTTGCCGGGAGATTCGATCGGCCGATTGGCGCAGCTCGGCCGCGAGAGCGGGGATTCTCGCCTCGGTGAGCCGGTTTGCGGGGCCGCCGACACAGATCGCCGCGACGACGTGCTGGGCGTTGTTGCGGATCGGGGCACCGATCGCGACATACCCAACCTCGAGCTCGCCGATGGCCGTGGCGTATCCCTGCTTCGCGACTCGATTCAGCTCGGCGTCGAACTTTGTCCGAGAAGTGATGGTGCGCGGCGTATACTGCTCCAGTTCGAGGGGTGAATCGAGTGGGGCGCCCTGCCAGGTCTCGACGTTGCCCTGCCGCGCCGCTGCGAGCAACACCTTGCCGGTCGAGGCGGCGTGGGCAGGCCACCGGGTTCCGATGGAAGACGACCGGCCTACCAGGTGGGTGCCGAGAACTTCGTCCAGTATCAGGATTTCATTGCCGATCAGGACTTCGAGACTCGTGGTCTCCCCGGTCGCTCGGGCCAGGCGCAGCAACTCGGCGTGTGCGGTACCGGGCAGACTATGGACCCGCTGGGCTCGCGCGCCAAGCTCGATCGCGGTCGGACCGAGGCGATAGGACCCGTTGGGTCCGAAGCGCGAGAGCAGGCCCTCGCGTTCCAGCGCGCCGAGCAGGCGCAGCGTCGTGCTCTTGGTCAGGTGGAGGGACCGCGAGAGATCGGCGAGCCCCCATTCAGGTGCATTGATCGGTGAACGCCCCGAGCACCGCAAGCGCCCGCCTCACGGCCTGGGTTCCACCGAAGGGCCGGCGTGATTTTGTGGCACGCTGTTTCACAATGTGGGCTAATGTTGCGTGTGATGAGAATCACGTCAAGAGGCCCATTTTCGGGCTCCACAATGTGAAACGAGTGATGCAGCGGAAGAAACGGAGCGAGGCGGAACGAGACAGACGCGGAGACGGGAGACGGGAGACGGGAGACGGGAGACGGGAGACGGGAGCAGACGGAAGCGGTCAATTACAAATTGCCAATTGCAAATTGGCAATTGAGCTAGGCAGGCGTCACCTGGCCCAGCACCCGGTGCCCGCGCGCCCCGGTCGCCGCGGGGAGATTGCCCGGCTGGCCATGCACCGCGAGATAACCGAGGAGCGCGAACGCGACCGCTTCCTTCGCGTCGCCGTCGAAGAACAACTCGTCGAACCGGCGCAGCGCTGCATCCCCCTTGCCCGCGAGGCGCCCTCCAGCCGCTCCATGAGCACCGGGTGATGGACTCCACCGCCCGATACCACCACCTCCGGCGTGCCCGGTACCCACCGAGCGATCGCTTCGACGATGCTCCGCGCGGTCAGCTCGACCGCGGTCGCCACCCCGTCCGCGCCGGGAGCCTCGCGCGCGATGCGTTGCGACGAGCGATATATCCGAAGCGCTCGCGCCCGGTGCTCTTGGGCGGTGGTGCTGCGAAATAGTCATCGCGCAGCAGCTCGGCCAGCAGTCGCTGCATCCACCTGTGCCCTGTCGGGCGAGCCGCCCACCCTCATCGAAGCGGAGCCCGGGATCGACCTCCGCGGGCCAGCCCATCCACCAGTGCCATCCCCGGTCCGGTATCGAATGCGAAGGCACCCTGCTTCCATCGCGCGGCGCCGGAACGTAGGTGAGATTCGCCATGCCGCCGATGTTGAGCAGGACCCGTGGCCGTTCCGGGTCGCCGAACAGCAGCACGTCGGCCATCGGCACCAGCGGTGCCCCCTGCCCTCCCGCGGCGACATCGCGCGAGCGGAAATTGCTCACCACCCGCACCCCGAATCGCTCCGCCAGCACCGCCGGTTCGCCCAGCTGCCACGAGACCAGCGGCGGCTCATGCCAGATGGTCTGGCCGTGCATGCGCGATGAAGCCCAGATCGGACGCCCTGCACGTGGGCCTGCGGCGAGCAGCGTCTCGACCGCCTCGGCGGACCATTCCGCCAGCTGGACGTGAAGCCGGGCGAGTCCGGGTGCTCGGGCGCCGTCGATCGCCGCGCAGGATGCGCGCTCTGCTCCTCGCGGAGGTACGGGCGGGAGACGAAGTGGAGCAGGCCGCAGTCGGTCGGGCCGTTCGAAGCGGACCAGTGCCGCGTCCACGCCGTCGAGCGAGGTGCCCGACATGACTCCGACGGCCAGGGTAGGGCGCTCGGTCACTCGGAGCCGATCGGTCGGCGGATCGCCCAGCAGATCGCGCAGCCGTCCCATGATGCGCGTCGATCAGTCGCTCGGCCTCTGCCCGCTCGACGCCGAGTTTCAGCCATCACGATGGCGGTCTTGACGCCGCCGTCCGCGGCCTGGAGCGCCGCCGGCGCGGCCGCACGGTCACTGCCCGGTCGGTCTCCATCACGATGCGCTCGGAGCGGTCGATCAGCTTGTCGTTCCAGGCCTTGAGGTCGACCATCAGGTTGCCGTAGGTCTTCCCCAGGCGGATCATGGCGCCCGTGGTCAGCGTGTTGAGCGCCAGCTTGGTGGCGGTGCCGGCCTTCATCCTGGTGGAGCCGGTGACGACCTCGGGGCCCACCAGGATGGTGAGGCAGACGTCGCAGGTCTCGCGGAGCAGAGCCGGCGGCTCGCTGCAGGAGAGGAAGATGGTGTTGGCGCCCAGCGCCTGGGCCCGCCCCAGGGCGGCACGGACGAACGGGGTGGTGCCGCTGGCCGCGATCCCGACCACCACGTCGTTGGGGCCCACCCGCTGGGCGTCCATCTCGCCGATGCCGGCGTTGACATCGTCCTCGGCGCCTTCGATCGACCGGACCAGGGCCCGATAGCCGCCCGGCGATGATGCCGACCACCATCTCGGGATCGGTGCCAAAGGTGGGCGGACATTCGGCCGCGTCGAGCACGCCGAGCCGGCCGCTGGTTCCGGCCCCGACGTAGAGCAGCCGCCCACCGCGCCGGAAGGCGGCCTCGATCAGGTCGATGCTTCGCGGCCAGCTCCACGCCGGGCCCGGGCGACGGCGGCGGGTACTGTCGGCATCCTCGGCGGCGATCAGGTCGACGATCTCGAGCGGGGTCGCCCGGTCGATCTCGGCCGTGCGGGGGTTGCGGCGCTCGGTGAGCCGGGGATCGATGAGGGGTCCACCAGTGTGAAGTGAACAGGCGCAGATGCGGGGAGCGGATGTAAATTTGGGCCACCCCGTTCCCTCGGCAACCGACTCTCCGCTTCTTGAGGCATCCGTGCACCTGCGCCGCTGCTCGCTCTGGTCCTGCGCTTCTGCTTTCCTGGCCTTGGCTGTGGCTCGGCACGCCGCTCGCCGCGCAGTCCCGCCCTCCGCGACCGCAGTCCGGGATCAACCCGACCTGGCGGTTCGCCGGCAAGGCCCGCGTCGCCGAAGGGCACCAGGCGATGGTGGTGTCGGGCAGTCCGATCGCGAGCGAGGTGGGACGCGACATCCTCGCAGGCCGGAGGCAACGCGGTGGATGCGGCCGTGGCGGTGGGCTTCGCGCTCGCCGTGGTCCACCCCGAAGCCGGGAACCTCGGTGGCGGCGGGTTCATGGTGTTCCGGATGGCCGATGGCATCGATCGCGGCGCTCGACTACCGGGAAGCCGCGCCCGGGCCGGCGTCCCACGACATGTATCTCGACCGGGCGGGCGACCCGACCGGCACTGTCGGACAAGGGCGCTCTCGCCGCCGGAGTCCCCGGATCGGTCGCGGGACTGGTCGAGGCGCATCACCGAGTTCGGGAAGCTGCCGCTCGCACCAGGTGATCGAGCCCGCGATCCAGCTCGCGAGCGAGGGCTTCGTGGTGGATGAGCTTCCGCAGCAACTCGATCGATGACTATCGGGCCTGGCTCTACACCTTCGCCGCCTCACGGCGCTACTTCCTGCCCGACAGCGGCCGTGCACCTGCCCCGGGCAGCCGTCTGGTGCAGGCCGATCTCGGCACGGACCCTGACCGCGATCCGGGATCACGGGGCGGACGGTTTCTACCAGGGCTGGGTGGCCGATTCGATCGTGGCGGAGATGGAGCGGAGCGGCGGACTCATCTCCCTGGCCGACCTCGCCGCGCTATCGCGCGATCTGGCGCGAGCCGATCAACGATCAACTATCGCGGCTACACCATCTACTCGATGCCCCCTGCGTCATCCGGCGGCGTCACCCTGGCGCTCATCCTCAACATCATGGAAGGGTACGGCGCGCTGCCGCCCTTCGGCTCGGCGGCGCTGCTGCACCGCGAGGCCGAAGCGATGCGCCGAGCCTTCACCGACCGCAACACCTACCTGGGCGATCCCGGCGTTCGTGAAGATGCCGCTCGACCGGCTGCTCTCCAAGGACTACGCCGCGACCCTGCGGCAGCAGATCGATCCGCATCGCACGCGACGCCGACCCCGCCGTTCGATCCCAGCCTGCGCGACGGCACCTCGACCACGCACTACTCGGTGGTGGACGCCGAGGGCAACGCGGTGAGCTGCACCACGACGCTCAACGACAGCTACGGCAGCTGCGGTGGCGGTTTCCGGAGCCGGGTTCCTGCTCAACGACGAGATGGACGACTTCACGACGGCGCCCGGGCAAGCCCAACGGGTACGGCCTGATCCAGGGCGAGGCGAACGCCATCGCAGCCGGGCAAGCGGATGCTCTCGGCGATGACGCCGAGCGTGGTGCTCGACTCCCGCCGGCAAACTGTTCATGGTGGTGGGAACTCCGGGCGGCCCGACGATCATCACCCAGGTCTACCACGTCATCTCCAACGTCATCGATCATCACATGGCGCTGGCGCGACGCGGTGGCGGCGCCACGCATGCATCACCAGGCGCTGCCGGACTCGATGCGTCTCGAGCGCGGCGGCTTTCAGCCCGCGACGATCGCGGCCCTCGAGCGGCTGGGCCACGAGCATCCAGTATCGCGGACGGCTGGGGCGACGTCGAGGCCATCATCCGGATGGCCGAACGGCTGGGAAGGTGTGAGCGATCCGCGGGGGGGAGGGGGTGGGTCGGGGTACTGAAAAGCGGCCGTAAGCCGTAAGCCATAAGCAGTGAGGGGCAGCTGTCATCCGAGGAAGCAAGCCGTCCGAGGAATCGCAATGTCGACTTTGGCAGGGATTCCTCGCTTCGCTCGAACAGTAACAGCTGCCGTCACTGGCTCACCGTCTCCCGCTTACGGCTACTTCTGCACCGTCACATCGCTCGAAAGGGTAATCACGATCGCGGCACCCGGCGCCACCACCACGTCCCGATCGGCGGTCTGCGACCGCGACGGCCGTGCCCGCCGCTCCACCAACGATACCGCCGATGATGGCGCCGGTCTTCCCGCCGATGATCTTGCCGGCGATGGCTCCGGCGGCAGCACCGACCGCCGACCCGGGCCGCGCCGCCGGCCGTTACTCCCTGGCCCTGCAGCGTGTGCTCGACCGAACCGACGTTCGCCGCAACCGGATGCTCTTCCCGTTGACGCTCACGTCCTGCACCTGAGAGGGTGAGCTTCCCGTCCTTGGCGCTCTTGCTCTTCGCGGGCTCGAGCGTCACCACCGTGAAGGTGACCACCGCACCCGCCGGAATCCCGACATTCCCTTTCGCGTCCTTCACGTCCTCGGTCACGTTGGCGGTGATGACCTTGCCCGCCTTGTCGTGCCGCGAGTGCAACGAGTCGTTGGAAGCGAGGTGCACTACCGTCCCGCGGGAATCGTCACGCTGGTAATCACCGGAGCAGCCGGTGCCGCCGGTTTCGGCTTGGGCTTGCGGGAGCCGGGGCTGGAGCTGCGGGGGCCGGAGCGGGCTGGGGCGCATTGGCATCGGCCGTGTCGTTCAGCGCCATGGTGGACTCGGCCGGGGCCAGCTGCAGATCGCGGTTCAGGCTGTCGGCCGCCGCGGTCTGGTCTCGATCCTCCTTGCCGCACGCCACCAGCGCGAGCAGCGCCAGGCCGGCGGCGATCGGTCTGGTCATGTCCTTTCCTCCACCGAAGAATTGACTTGCCCGTCGGTCTGGGGCACTGTGACATTCCACGCATGAAGAACCTGCGTCACCTGCTCCCCGCGCTCCGGCCCTACCGCTGGACCTTCGCCGCGGGGTTCGCGCTGGTGCGTGGTCTCCAACTTCTTCACCACCCTGGGTCCCCGGTATCCTGCAGCGCGGCATCGACGCTCCTGGCCACCGCGGGCACCTTCGCCGAGGTCCGGACGGGATCGCGCTCGCTGCTCGGCATCGCGGCTCGTCGGCGGCATCGCGCGCTACGGCATGCGCGAGCTGCTCAACGGCGTCAGCCGCCGGGTCGAGACCGACCTGCGGGACCGGCTGTTCCAGCACCTCCAGAATCCTCTCGGCCTCGTTCTACGACCGGATGCCCACCGGCGACCTGATGGCCCGGGCGACCAACGACCTGCTGGCGGTCCGCATGGTGGCCGGCCCGGCGCTCATGTACTTCGTCGAACACCATGGTCCGGCACCCTCTCGTGCTGCCGTACATGATCCACATCAGCCCGCGGCTGACCGGACTGGCGCTCCTGCCGCTGGTCGCGCTGCCGATCGTCATGGCCTTCTTCGGCCAGGCGATCCACCAGCGCACCCTCGCCATCCAGGCGCAGTACAGCGACCTCACCAGCGCGGCCCACGAGAACATTTCCGGCGTCCGCATCGTCCGGGCCTACCAGCAGGAGCGGGCGGAGGTCGGTCAACTTCCGCAGATTAAACGCGGAGTACGCCAGTCGCAACATCGCGCTAGCCCGAGTCGCCGGGCGCCTTTCACCCGATCCTTGCCCTGCTCGGGCGGACTGGGCGGCGCGGCGGTGCTCTACCTGGGCGGATCGCTGGTGGTGCCGGACACCGTCACGCGTCGGCGAGTTCGTCGCCTTCGGGGTCTACCTCGTGACTCTGGTCTGGCCGATGATCGCGCTGGGCTGGGTGGTCAACCTGGTGCAACGGGGCGAGGCCTCGATGGGCCGGCTGCTCGCACTCTTCCAGGAGCAGCCCGCGATCGTCTCGCCCGGAAGCCGCGTCCCGGCTCCCGGCGGCCCGCGGTGGCCGCACCGTGACGTTCGAGGGGGTCTGGTTCCGCTACCCCAATGCCCCGGAGCGTGGCTGGGTGCTACAGGACATCGACTTCACCGTGCGAGGCTGGGCGCGTCACTCGCCATCGTCGGGGCCGACGGGATCGGGCAAGTCCACGCTGGTCGAACTGTTGCCCCGGGCCTACGACCCGGATCGGGGCCGCATCCTGCATCGATGGCGTGGATATCCGCGACCTGAGCCTCGAGGACCTGCGCGAGGCGATCGGCTTCGTTCCCCAGGAGACCTTTCTCTTCAGCGACACGCTGCGGAACAACATCCTGCTCGGCGCCCCAGACGACGGCCGGCTGGCGGCGTGGTCGTAAACCGCCCAGCTGAGCGAGGCGCTCCCTGACCTGCCCCAGGGCCTCGACACCATGCTCGGCGAACGGGGCATCAATCTCTCGGGCGGCCAGAAGCAGCGACCGCCATCGCGAGAGCCCTGGCCCAGGACCCTCCGGTCTTCGTGCTGGACGACGCGCTCGAGCGCGGTTGATGGTCAGACCGAGGCGAAGATTCTCCACGGCCTGCGCGATGCGTTACGCGGCCGGACCAGCATCATCGTCTCTCACCGGCTCACCGCCGTGCGCGACGCGGACTGGATCCTGGTGCTCGATGAAGGAGTGATCGTGGAACAGGGGACCCATGCCGAGTTGATGCGGACGGGCGGGAGGTATCGGGATTTGCTGCATAGGCAGCAGTTGGAGGAGGAGGTGGAAGCGGGAGCGGTAGGCAATTGAAGATTGAAGATTTCAGATTGCAGATTGAACTACTTCGACCAGGAGTTCAATCTGCAATCTTAGATCTGAGATCTGAGATCCCCTCGGAACTAGAGCCGCTCGAGCAGTCCCTCGGGGGTCAGCCCCTGCAGCCACGTCGCAATCCGCGTGAACTGCCCCGTGAGGAGCATCACGCCAACGAGCACCAGCAGTGCTCCGCTCACCTTCATCACCCAGGGCAGAAATTTCCGGAAACGCTGGAACCAGTCGAGAAAGGCGTTGACCGCGAAGGCCGCGATGAGAAACGGCACGGCGAGACCGGCTGAATACGCGGCCGAGCAGGAGTACGCCGCGGCCCAGACTGTCGGAGGCCGCGGCCAGCGCGTAGATCCCGCCCAGAATCGGGCCGATGCAGGGAGTCCATCCCGCCGCGAAGGCCATCCCCACGAAAACCGATCCGAGATAGCCCAGCGGCTTGTCCTGGAGGTGAAGCCGGCGCTCCTGCTGCAGGAAGGAGAAGCGGAACACGTCGAGGCAGACCAGGCCGAAGACGATGATGAGGATCCCACCGATCCGCTGCAGCCACACCTCGTGGAACTTGAGCACCCGCCCCAGCGCCGTGGCGGAGGCGCCGAACAGCATGAAGATGATGGTGAAGCCGATGATGAAGAGCGAGGCATGCAGCAGCGCTACCCGCCGCCGTGAGCTCATCTCGTCGAGCGTGAGACCGGTGAGGAAACCGATGTAGGAGGGGACCAGCGGCAGCACACAGGGCGACAGAAAGCTCAGCAGGCCCGCCGTGAAGGCGACCAACACCCCTAGCGTCGTGGGTTCGCTCATAGCCGAGCCGCCGAGCCGCCGAGCCGCCGAGCCGTGGCACGCCCGAGCCGCCGAGTCACTGCGTAAAGTCCTTCCTCTGACACTCCCGGCACACCCCGTAAATCTCCACCCGGTGCCGTTGATGCTGGAACTGATGCTCGTCGGCGATGATGCCCAGCATTCGTTCCAGCCGCTCGTTGGCGAACTCATCCACCCGGCCGCAGCGCACGCAGATCAGGTGTTCATGGTCGGCCTGGGTGGTCATGGCTTCATAGCGCCGGAATCCCTGGCCGAAATCATGGGCCCGCACCAGCCCGCTCTTCACCAGCACTTCGAGCGTACGATAGATCGTGGCGAGTCCGACCGTCTCGCCCCGGTCGGTGAGCTGGCGCTGGATCTCTTCGACCGAGAGGTGCCCACCGGAGAGGAAGACGACTTCGGCGACGAGGTCGCGTTGCCTCGTCACCGGATGATGATGGTCTTTCAGATAGCGGCGGAAGCGGTCGAGCAGGACCGCCGCTTCATCCTTCTCGAGGCGCGGCATCGACCGGCGGGAGCCACTCGGCGGGCGTCACCGGCCGGGGGTCGTCATCGTCCATCCGTTTGCGAACCCCGGCGATGATCTCTCCGATGGTATCGACCGGCCCGCTCCCGACTTCCTCCAGCGCCCATTCGAATTTGCCCCGATCCTTGCCCTTGAGAACGTGCTGGAACCGGGCGGTGTAGATACGCCGCCGCTCCCGCTCCTCGCCATCCACCCGGGCGACCAGCGCCGTTCCCCACTCGGTGCCTTCGCGCCGGAGGGTGCGGAACAGCCAGACGGCTTCGATTTCGCTCGCGGGCATGGCGCCGGCCACCCCTGCGGCCAGTCGATCCCAGCCGGAGCCGGGGCGGTTGAGGATGCCGCTCTCAAACATTGGAAGACCTTTCGACGTAGAAGCGCAACACGTGCATGAAATCCTGGGCGTTGGTGACGACGCCGTACGCCTGGTGAGTGCCGCGGTCCTTCAGCTTGTTGACCACAAACTCGGTCTGGTCCACACAAATCGTCATGAGCGGAGTGGGGGCTCCGCCGTAGTTGGTGTGATAGGCGGGGAGCATGTTTCCCACGGCGATCGCATGCAGGGCTGATGCGACCAGAATGGCGCCCGTCGCGAGCACGGTCAGCTCCCGCATCGCATCCTGGGCCTCGAGTGAATTGCTGTAGACCCCGGGGAGCGGGCCGTCGTCCCGAATCGATCCGGCCAGCACGTAAGGAACCTTGTTCGTCACGAGCGCGTGCATGATGCCGCTCTTGATGAGTCCTGCCTTCACCGCCTTCTCGATGGAGCCGAGCGCCCGAACCTGGTTGATCGCTCGCATGTGAAGTCCATGGCCGCCGTCGGTGGGCTGTCCGGTGTTGGTCATGCCCAGTGTGGTGCCGAAGATCGCGGCTTCGATGTCGTGGACCGCGACCGCATTGCCGGCGAGGACCGCCTGCACGTACCCGTTGCGGATGAACCACTCGAAGTCTCCCCGCGCGCGGGAATGCACCAGCGCCGGCCCCGCCACCCAGATGAGGTAACCGCCCTGTGTCTTCTCTTCGTTGAGCCGTGCGGCAAGCTCCTCGTAGTTGACCGGCCGTTCACGGCTCACCTCGGTGGACATGAAGCGGAACTCGTTCGCGCTATGAGATCCGCCGAGGAATCCTTCGGTGTGAACGTAGATGCCCTGAGAGCCGTCCTCCGCCAATCCGATGGCGATCGCGTCGCCCTTCTTGAGACGGCGCGGCTCGATGACCTCGAGATCGTCGCCCCGCTTGACGATGACACAATCCATGCGGGGACGCCGCGGCAGCACCCAGCGGTCGCCCACCCGCACGTAGGTCGGGAGGTTCGAGGTGGAGAAGAATCCTTCGGGCAGAACTCCGTCGGCAGGAATCGGCTCGAATTGCGCGCCCGGGGCGCGGGCCAGAAGCGGCGCCGTAAAGTCCGGTGCGTGATACGTTTGCGTGGTCATGGCTGAACGGGAAATGTAGGCTCGCCGATAGCTCGATTCAAGCACGCTTCCAGTCGAGCACGGACGCTTGTAGGCTTCATCGTCGCTCCCGCCGCAATGGTGTGACTCCCCAATCGAGAGGGCTGTTGATGAAAGCAGGTATCTGCTTCGCCTTGATGTGCTGTGCAACGACCCTCGCGGCCCAGCAACCTGATTCGGCGCTGGCCGATTCCGCCAAGACCCTTCCGGAAATCACCGTCACCGTCACCCGCACCTCCGAGCCGCTCAGCAAGATTCCCGCTGCGGTGAGTGTCGTGCCGAAAGAAGCAGTCCGGCGGGGACAGGCGACCCTCGGACTGGACGAGTCGCTCAGCAACCTCCCGGGCGTCTACGTCACCAACCGCTACAACTTCAGCCTCGACCAGAGGCTCTCGATTCGAGGATTCGGCAGTCGATCCAACTTCGGGTTGCGGGGTGTGGTGGTTCTCCTGGACGGGATTCCGCAGACCCTCCCCGACGGGCAGAGCCAACTGTCCAATCTCGATCTCGGCGACATCGGGCGAGTCGAAGTGCTCCGTGGGTCCAGCTCGTCGCTCTACGGCAACGCCTCGGGCGGCGTGCTCTCCTTCACTACTGAGCCTCCCGGTCTGGGCCCCTTCAGCGAAACCGTGCGAGGAGAAGGCGGCTCGTTCGGGATGATGAAGGTCTCCAGCCGCACCGGCGGCCGCTCCGGCTCGGCGAGCGGCACGCTTGTCGGTCTCTCACACCGAGTATCGACGGCTTCCGTCAGCACAGCTCCTCTCACTTCACCCAGCTCAACCTCGGCGCCGACTACATCTTCGGTTCCAGCACGACGGGAACGCTCCGTTTCGGTTACTCTGACGCCCCCCAGGCCGAAAACCCTGGAGCCCTGACCCAGACCGAGTACCTCGCGAATCCCGATTCCGCCGCTGCCGGCAACCTTCTGCGGGACGCCGACAAGGACGTCTCCCAGGGCCAGCTCGGCCTCTCCCTCAAGCACTATGGCGAGCGCTCGGAATGGACCGTCACGGTCTTCGGCGTTGCTGCGCGATCTGGCTAACCCCCTCGCGACCCCGCCGCCATCCGGCCCCGGCCCGACGGTCGGCACCTTCGTCAACATCGACCGGCAGGCCTTAGGCGCGCGGATTCTCCACCATCCGGCACCTCGGCGCCAATCCAGAGCTCCGCGCGACTGACGCTGGGAGTCGACGCGCAGTGGCTGCGCGATGACCGCACCAACTCGCGGGCGCGTTGGCGGTGTTCCCGACACCCTGATCCTGGACCAGCGCGAGAAGGTGAGTGAGATCGGCCCCTTCGCTCAGCTTCACTGGAACTTCTCACCGACCTGGAGCGGTAGCGCCGGAGTGCGGTTCGACGCGGTCTCGTTCGACGTGGAAGACCACCACCTGAGCGACGGTGTCGACAACAGCGGCTCGCGCACCATGGGCGCCTGGAGCGGCAATGCCGGTCTTACATTCGCAGCCAGCCCGGAGTTCGTGACTTACCTGAACGTTGCCACGTCTTTCGAGACGCCAACCACGACCGAGCTGGTCAACCAGCCCAACTCCACCGGCGGATTCAACACCGACCTGGATCCCCAGCGTGCCGTCACGCTCGAGCTCGGTGAGCGCGGCAGGATCGGAGCGTTCAACTACAGCATCGCCGGCTTTCTGGGCCGGATCAGCGACGCAATCGTGCAGTACAGCGAGGTCAGCGGCCGAGGATTCTTCACCAATGCGGGCAAGGTCCACAACGACGGTATCGAGCTGGGAGTCGATGTCGCGCCGACCTCCACCCTGCGCCTCTTCGGCTCATACACCTGGTCCCACTACCGGTTTGCCGACTACAAGATCGTGAACGGCACCGCGGTAGACACCCTGGATGGCAAGACGTTGCCGGGCGTGCCTGAGGCCTTCATCCGCCTGGGCGTCCGAGCCGGACCTTATAAGGGCTTCTATCTGGACCTGGACCACAGCATAGCGTCGTCGATCTTCGCGGACGATCACAACACCCTTTACGTCAACGGGTGGGGCAAGGCTGGGCCAAACGTGGTGGATGGAGTCGGACTGGGTGTGACCAACCTGAGGGTGACGTGGGAAGGCCGGGCCGGCGCGTGGGCACTGTCTCCCTTTGCCGCGGTAAACAACCTCTGGGACCGGCAGTACGTCGGCTCGCTGACCATCAATGGGGCCCTCGGCCGGGTCTTCGAACCCGCCCCGGGGCGGAACGCCTACCTCGGCATGGAGATTGGCTGGGCTCGCGATTAGAGCGTGAGTCAGCTCTGGGAGGGCCGCTTCGGGATACTGAGCGATTTCCAGCTGGCGCCGGCGAGCGCTCGCGCAAGCAGGACGATCTGCCCAATGTGGTAGGAGTAGTGCATCAACTGCCGGTTGATCGCCTGGAGCACGCTGTGTGGCTGGCCACGAATCGTGACCGTCCGCCCCAGGTCTTCGGGCTTGAGGTGCCCGATAGCATCGAAGACGCGGGCCCAGCCGTCGTCCCACCAGGTGATCAACTCTTCCCGGGTCGGCTCTTCTGACAACTCGAACTCCGAATCCCGGTCGCGGTCGGGCTTCTCGCCGTCGGTGGTGAGGAACATGGTCCACCGTGAGCGCATGTTCCCGCTCATGTGCTTTACCAGGATCGCGATGCTGTTGGCGTCGGCATAAAGGACCTTGGTGAGCCCGCTGTCGTAGACCTGCGCGATCGCCTTCTCGCCAAGTTTCTTGTATGCCCGCAGCTGTAGAATCGCATCCTTCAGGTAGAGAGCACCGTTGTCGTCAGCCATGACCATCTCCCTCTCAAGTCGGCGGATCGACGGACGTCGCCGCGGACCGGCGGACGATCGAACCGTCGAACTTCGAACCGCCTGACCGCCTTTGTCCGCCCTGTCCGTCCCGCTCGCCCTGTCCGCCTTCCCGCCCTACCGCCTTCCCCCTACAGCAACGCGACAGGATCCCGATCAATCACCGTCCGCACCCCCGCCACACCCGGTAATCGCTCCGCAGCGTAACGTACCACCCTCCCCAGTTCCTCCCCAGTCCCCTTAAGAACGACATGCCATCGCCACCGGTTCTGGATCTTGGCCAGCGCGCACGGCGCCGGACCGAGAACCGTGATTGGAAGGCCGTGTTTCTCAATGAGTCGCTGGCACCATACTGCGACCGCGGCGGCGTTCTCGCCCACGCGGCGCTCGTCCGGTCCACTCGAGACGAGATTCACCAGGGAATTTTCCGGCGGATAGGGAGGTTCACGTCGCGCGGCTAGCTCTTCGCCGCAGGAATCCCTCGGCATCGTGCCGCACCGCAAAGACCAAGCGCGTGATGCTCGGGGTTCCTGGTCTGCACGACGACTCGCCCACCCTTCGGCCCCCGCCCGGCTCGCCCAGCGACCTGCGCCAGCAGCTGAAACGTCCGCTCGGCGGCGCGGAAGTCGGGCAGGTGGAGACCGGTATCCGCGTCCACCACGCCGACCAGAGTGACATTGGGAAAATCCAGTCCCTTGGCGATCATCTGGGTGCCGACCAGGATGTCGGCATCTCCCCGGCCGAACGTCTCGAGAATGCGATGGTGCGACCACTTGGTGCTCGTGGTGTCGAGATCCATTCGTGCCAGCCGCGCCGCCGGGAATCGCTCAGCGAGAAAGCGTTCCACCTGCTGGGTACCGACCCCGCGCATCCGTTGTACGGCGTTGCCACACTTTCTGCACGCGGCCGGGATCGGCTCCTCGTGGCTGCAGTAGTGGCAGCGCAGTCGATTGCGGAGAATGATGAACGGTGAGAGCGATGCTGCACCGGGGACAGCCTTCGACTTCACCGCAGGCGGGACATTGGAGGAAGGAAGCGAAGCCGCGCCGGTTGAGGAGTAGAAGGACCTGTTCGTTGCGATCGAGCGCCCCGGCGACCGCCAGGTCGAGTCGCTCCGACCAGGGCACCGCTCCCGCAATGGCGAGTCGTGGCGCGCTGCGGAGATCAACCAGCTCAACCTCGGGAAGCGGCCGAGCATCCGACCCGGTCCGGCAGCCGGACCAGCGTAAGGCGGGGCCCGACCCGCGCCATGGATTCGGGCGACGGCGTTGCGCTGCCCAGAATGAAGGTTGCGCCTTCGAGACGCGCTCGAACCATCGCGACGTCCCGCGCGTGATAGCGCGGCGCCTCGCCGTTCTTGTAGCTCGCTTCGTGCTCCTCGTCGATCACGATCACGCCGAGGTTCCGAACCGGCGCAAACACCGCCGACCTCGCTCCCACGGCCACTCGCTTCGATCCGCTGCGCAAGGCGCGCCAGGCGTCGGCCCGTTCGCCCTCTGATAGTCCGCTGTGCAGCACCGCCACGTCGTTCGCCGAAGACCCCGCGCACCCGGCTCACCGTCTGCGGCGTGAGTCCGATCTCGGGCACCAGGATGATGGCCCCGCGGCCCTTCGCCATCGCCTGCCGGATGACATCGAGATACACCAGCGTCTTTCCGCTTCCGGTGACACCGAAAAGGAGGCCGCCATCCCCCGGCGCGAGGCGATGTAAGAGTCGAGACCGCTTCGAGCTGGGCCTGAGTCAGAGTCGGCGGAGGAGGAGTGCCGGCGGCATCGGCGAAGGGGTCTCGCAGGACAGGAACTTCTTCCACCACCGCCAGACGGCGCTTCACCAGCGCCCGCAATCCGGCCGGGGAAAGCTTGAGCTGCTCCAGCAGGTGGCGAACCGGCGCTCGTCCTCCCGTCTGCTCCAGCGCCTCGAGCACCGCGCGTTGCGCCGGCGCTCGCCCAAAGGCGGCCTCCCGTTCCAGCAGCGTGAGCCGTGGACCGGCCAGAACGGCGATTCGCTCGGAGGCGGTTCCGCTGTCGGTCTCCGCCGGATCGACCTCCAGCGCGATGGCGCCTACCCGTGCCAGCCGGTTCACCGCGTCCCACACCGGCCGCTTGAGCCCCCGTGCGATGCTCGGCACCGGTGCGCTGCCGCCCTTCTTCTCGAGCCAGGCCACCACCTCGCCCGCGAGTCCACCGGGGATTGCGGTCCCGTCGACGATTCGTGCCAGAACCTTCGACTGTCCCCAGAGTGCCGCTGGGAGAGCCGCGCGAATGGCGAGGCCGAGCGGCGCGCCGTAGTACCGCGCCATCCAGGTAGTGGCTTCGAGGAGAGGAACCGGGAGAGCGGGCTCCGGATCGGGTGCCGCGAGGATGTCCTTCGCGGCGCGCTCGGGAGGGACGTCGGCGATCGCCACGACGATCCCGACCATCTCGCGACCGCGGACCGGGACCACGACTCGCGCCCCGGGTTCGATCCGGTCGCCGATCGCCTCGGGAATGCGGTAGGTGTAGGGCCGGGCGAGCGGCAGCGGGAGCGCCACCTGCCCGTACCGCTCGGTCATCGCCGGCTCAAGCCAAGCCCGGGACCGGTAGGAAGGCGAACCTGGCCGCCGTCGATCGAGGCGCCGACGAAGGGATCGTCCTGCCAGCAGCGCAGCACCGTCGAGGTCCACGATATCCACCAGCGGCGTCAGGTGAGCCGCGGCCGTGATGGCGACCGAGCTTTCGATCATGCAGCCGATCATGACCATCATCTGGTGAGCCCGCGCAATGGCGATCATGCGCAACGCTTCCCGCAGGCTGCCGCACTTGGCCAGCTTGAGATTGATGCCGTCCACTTTGCCGACCAACGGGGGAATGTCGGCGGCAGTCTTGCAGCTTTCGTCGGCAATCACCGGGATGCGTGACGCCCGGGTCACCTTGCCCAACCCTTCCAGATCCGCGGCGGCCAGAGGCTGCTCCAGTACCGTCACCCCGAATTCTTCCAGCACTGGGAGCATCCGGATCGCCTGCTTGACGGTCCAGCCGCAGTTGGCGTCAACCCGAAGCTCCTTCTGGGTCATCCCCCGGATCGTTTCCAGGATCTCCACATCCCGATCCGTCCCCAGCTTGATCTTGAGGATCGGATACTGCTCGGCCTCCTTCACCTTCTGCCGCAGCTTGGCGTCGTTATCGATGCCGATGGTGAAGGTGGAACGCGGGGCCTTGGCAGGGTCGAGTCCCCACAGCTTGTAGACCGGAATGCCCAACCGCTTTCCCACCAGATCGTGCAGCGCGGACGAGAGCGCAACCCGCGCTGAGGGATTAAGCGCGAGGATGGACTCCCAGCCGGATTCCGCGTCCTCGAGCAGGAACGGATCGCTGGGTAGCCGGTCGGAGTAGTTCTGCAGGGCGCCGTGCACCGTCTCCACCGACTCGCCGTAGATCCGATTCGGAGCAGCCTCACCCCAGCCTTCGACTCCGTCCCCGTCAATCAGCCGGACCAGCACGGTGCGGTAATCGCTCTGTCCCCCGCGGGCGATGATGAACGGATGCCGAGTGCGCAGTTCGAGAATCTCGGATTCAAGACGAAGCGGGTGAGGCATGGGGGCTCGGTGTGGGGTGTGGGAGGGAGGAGTATAAAAGCGGGAGACGGGAGATGGGAGACGGGAGCAGAGACAGCCTCATCCCGAGGGTACCCCGCGCCTGCGGGGACCCGAGGGATCTACTCTCCCAAGCCTATGTGCCTGTACTGAAATTCCACGGTAGGGCTGCCAGATCCCTCGCTTCACTCGGGATGAGGTGTTTCTGCCGTCCCGCAGTCGCTGCCCCATCTCCGTCTCCCGTCTCCCTTCTCCCGCCTCACCCCAGCGCCGCAACGTGCGCCGCAACGCCCTCCGCAATCCGGGCCGGTATGTATCCCCCCTCCAGCAACCCCACGATTGGCGTGTCCTTGCAGTTGTTCTCTGATTCGTGAAGTGAGCTGGGCATAATGCTCGGGCTCGAGGGTGAAGCCGCCGAGCGGGTCACCGCTCATGGCGTCGAACCCGGCCGACACCAGCACCAGGTCCGGCTGCCAACCATTGGTGGCGGAGGCGATCGCATTCCAGAGATCGTCCATGTAGAGCTGGGCCGGCAGGCCGGGGCCGCGCGGCACATTGAAGACATTGCCAACTCCCCGCTCGTGCGCCATCCCGGTTCCAGGATACCAGGGGTGCTGATGCAGGGACACATAGCGGATCGACGGGTCGCTCTCCATGAGCGCCTGGGTGCCGTTTCCGTGGTGCACGTCCCAGTCGATGATCAGGACATTCCGCCGTCCCAACTGCTGGGCATGTCGCGCGGCGACGATCACGTTGTTGACGAGGCAGAAACCCATCGCACGCTGGCCCATCGCGTGGTGACCGGGAGGGCGCACCGCGGCAAAGGCGTTGCCCTGGTTCAGCGCATGGTCGAGGGCGCTCCGCACCGCGCCGGTGGCACCCAGCACGGCGGACCAGCTCGCCTCGTTCATGACCGTGTCCAGGAACAGCACTCCGCCGCCCTGACGGCTGATCTCTTCGAGCCGGATCAGATAGCCCTCGGGATGAACCGCCAGCAGGTCTCTCAGTTCGGCCGGCACCGCCTCCCGCACCTCGAACCGCGAGTCCTTCCCCACTCTCTCGAGGATCGCGCGCAGCCTCGCCGGGGTCTCCGGGTGGCCGGGACCGGGATCATGTTTGAGGCAGGCTGGGTTCGTGAAGACAGGGACAGGCATGTCCTTAGAAGTACCGAGTACCGAGTACCGGGTACCTAGTATTCAACGCCGCCACGTTTGAAATGTTGGAAATCCCCATCTAGGCGCCCCTCGGTACTCGGTACTCGGATGCCTTATTCATCTTTCTTTTCTCTGATCAATCCCTGAATTGCCGCCACCTCCGCCCTCATCTCCGCCCGAGTCTGGGCGATCTCGGCCAGCACTCTCACCTGGCGTCGCCAGAGGAGGTACACGCCGCCGGCCAGCACCAGCATGACGGCGCCCAGGGCGAGGAGGATCAGGTGATGGGACCAGAGCCCGGCCAGCAGCAACAGAACGCCGTCGAGGCTCAGCACCCCGACGGCGACAATGGTCAGCACACGCCCGCGGCGCGCGGGACGAGCCATGGGATCAGCGCACGGGCCGGCGGCGCCGAGCCATGACGATGAGGGGAGCGTTGGAGACGACGCCGGCCTCCGCCAGGGTGCGTTGCTCGTCCAGCACGGGTGCCCCACGGTACTTCACGATGTACGCCGAGGGATCGCCATCGGTGTGGGTCATCGCGAGAGCGCGGCGCTTGGCCTCGGCGACAGGAGTCTGGGCCGGGAGTTCCAGATTCACCTGATCCCAGGCGTCTTCCACCATGATCCGGATCGGCAACGATGCGCTCACGCGGCAGTCTCCGACGAGCCGGGCAGGGTCGAGAAGAACCGGCCTAGCGCCTGATCGAAGAACAAGGTCGAAGCTCTCACCCGCGTCGTGCCGTCCCCACCGATCGCGGTGATCGCGATCTCTTCCCCGCCCTGTCCCCGAAGCGAGAGGAAGTTCGGTCCTTCCTTCTCCGGAAAGGCGGAATTGTTGGGATTCCGCTCCGCGAAGAACACCTTGGCCCAGGCGATGACCTGGGCAGGCTGCAGGGTGGTTGTGGTCTCGTAGGTCATATTTGAGAGTCGAGAGTCAGGAGTCAAAAGTCGAGAGTCGGGAGCCCGGAGTCAGGAGTCGACTCTCGACTCTCAGACTCTAGACTCTAGACTCTAGACCTCAGACTACTTCCTCAAGATCGCCACACCCGTCGGCTGCGCCGGGATCGGCACCGTGGCCACGGTCTTCTTCGCGGCGAGATCGAACATGTCGATGGCGCCCGGGTCCGCCCCGATCGACTCCTGACTGACGAAGGCGTACTTCCCATCCGGCGAATAGGCGACGCCGTGCACGATCTTCTTGGTGGTGGGAACCCGGACCACCTCGGTGAGCGTCTTGGCGTCGATCAGGCTGAAGCTCTGGTCCTTCTTGTTGGTCACGATCACCCATTTGCCGTCAGCCGAAGGCTCGACATTGTAGGCGCCTTTGCCCACCGCGATCTCCTTCGTCTTGGTGAACGACTCGGCATCCCATACCTGAAGCGTGTTGCCATGATTGCAGGCGGCATAGAGCGTCTTGTCGTCGGGCGAAACGCTGACGAAAGTCGGAGCGCACGAATTGTCGGTCGCCGGAGGCGCTGGCGCGCTCGCTGCTGCTGGCGGGGGCGCCTGGCTCGCGCCATGGTCCATGCTCGCCATGTCATGGCCCCCGCCGGTCTTCCCACGGCGGGTAATCCTGAACGTGGCGACCTCGATCTCCAGCAGCTCGTCGCTGTTCATGCAGGAGATGTAGATCCGGCTCCCGGCATGGTTCGACTTGGCGCCGTGCGGCATATCGCACGCGGGGAGATCAGTGATGTTCGTCATCGAACTGGTCTGGATCACCGAGACCACGTTGGTGCGGGGATGGTCGCCATGGAAATCCGAATTGGCGACGAAGGCGAGCTCCCCGTCCGGCGTCAGTCCGATCGTGGTGGGGAACATCTCCAGCTTGGCCCGCCCGATCAGCGTGTCGGTCTTGGCATCGAGCTTCCACAACGACCCGTACGGCGTGCCGTGCGCGATCGTGATGTAGTACGCGCTGTTGTCGGGTGCGACGGCGAGGTTATGCGGGCCGTCGATGTCGGCCGGCATGATCCCGACCGGAATCGTCTTCTCGACAGTCAGTGTCCCGTCGCCCGGCTTGAGCCAAGTGACGATGTCGCCCGATTCACTCACGATGCCGACGCGATAACCCGGATCGGCCTGGGCCACCAGCGCCGTAGGAAGCGCCATGCCCGCAAGGAACAGAATACGCCTCATTGCCTTACCCCTGCTGTGGTGGAGAAACCGGGGGAAACATAGTCGCGGAAACGGTGGCTAGGAACCGCGCGGATCGGAAGAGCGAACGCAGCCCCGCCGAGGAGGGAAGCACGACGACGAGCTCGCCCGGAGGAGGCTCCTCAACCCCTTCCACCGTGAGGAACGCCGGAAGCGTTGCCTCGACAGGAACTGGGGCGCCGTATGACCGGCCATGCCAGGCGAAGCGCAATTCGGATCCCGGAGCCACCGAGTCGTGCTCCAGGAAGAAATCGTCGTCCAAACGGTAGACGCCCTCGGCGACCTTCTCCCCGCTCCGGTAGAACAGCGGATCGAACCGCTCCCCGTCCTGACGGGCAAAGTTCTGCTCGGCTGCCCAGTCGAATTCCTCGAGATCCGGAGCCCGGGCCTTCCACTCGAGATGGTGTCTCAGTTCGTGTGTGAGCGTGTCCCAGGCTTCCGCCAACCAATCGAAGTCTGAGTCCAGCCGCGCCAGCGCCTGGAACGAGCCGTAGTAGAGCACGATTCGACTCAGCACGCCGCCCGGCGAATCCTGGTGCTCCAGCGGCAGGGGAATGCACTCGCCCATGGTGTAGATATCGGCGCGAGTTGGGTCCGGGAGGGCGTTACGGGAGACCTCGATCTCCATCACCCCTTCGAGGTATTCGGCTGGGACCTCGCTGTGAAGTCGCTGGACCAGCGTTTCGAAGTCGGCCAGTCGCATTTCTACCTCGAAGGGATCTGCCGGCTGATCAGCCCCCGACTTGTTTGCGCAGGTAGGCCACGAGGTTGTCCGTCGCGATCCGCACCTGCTGCATCGAGTCCCGGTCTCGCACGGTGACAGTGCCATCCTTCAGCGTATCACCGTCCACCGTGCAGCAGTAAGGCGTTCCGGCTTCATCCATCCGGCGGTAACGCCGGCCGATAGCGCCGGCATCGTCGTAGAAGGTGGGCATCTGGCGCTTCACGTCGTGATAGAGCCGGTCGGCCACCTCCGGCATGCCGTCCTTCTTCACCAGCGGCAGGATCGCCGCCTTGATCGGCGCGATCGCGGGATGGAAGCCCAGCACCACGCGGGTCTCGCCTTCCACTTCCTCTTCCCGATAGGCGTCCACCAGCGTCGTGAGAGTCACCCGGTCGGCGCCGGCCGACGTCTCCACGATGTAGGGGAGGTACCGCTCGTTGCCCGCCTGATCGAAGTACTCCAGCTTCTTGCCGGAATACTCCTGGTGGCGGCCCAGGTCGTAGTCGCTGCGGTTGTGTATGCCTTCGATTTCATTCCAGCCGAAGGGGAACTCGTATTCGATGTCGAAGGCGGCCTTGGCGTAGTGGGCCAGCTCGCCGGGACCGTGCTGGTGCCAGCGCAGCCGCGCCGGATTGAGCCCGATGCTCTGGTGCCACTGCATCCGCCACTCCCGCCAGCGCTCGAACCACTCGCCGTCGGTGCCCGGCTTCACGAAGAACTGCATCTCCATCTGCTCGAACTCGCGAGTCCGGAAGATGAAGTTCCCCGGAGTGATCTCGTTGCGGAACGCCTTGCCGATCTGGGCGATGCCGAAGGGGATCTTCTGCCGCGAGGCGTTGAGCACGTTCTGGTAATTGACGTAGATCCCCTGGGCCGTCTCCGGCCGCAGGTAAACCACCGCCGCCTGTTCCTCGACCGGCCCCATGAACGTCTTGAACATCAGATTGAACATCCGGGGTTCGGTGAGGTCGCAGGTGGAGTGCTCACCGGGATGCTTGCTGGGCTTCTGTGGGCACTGGGCATCGGCCACCTTGTCGGCCCGGAACCGCGCCTTGCAGGTTCGGCAGTCCACCAGCGGATCGGTGAATCCGGCCACGTGACCCGAGGCCTCCCAGACCCTGGGATGCATGAGGATCGCGGCATCGATGCCCTCGATGTCGTCCCGGGCGTGGACCATCGCCCGCCACCAACTATCCTTCACATTCTTCTTCAGCTCCACGCCGAGCGGCCCGTAGTCCCAGACGGAGCCGAGCCCGCCATAGATTTCTGACGACTGAAACACGAATCCGCGTCGCTTGCAGAGCGACACGAGCTTGTCCATCAGGGTGGTATCGGCCATCGGATGGGGGTCGGGGGAGATCCGGATGACAGGGGGCGGAAACGTAGACGGGCATAATGCGGGCAGCAACCCGGGCCGGTTCGTCCCGGTCAGTCTGTCCAACCCTTGGCGCCCCCCACCTCAGATTCCACCCAGTTTGGCCCCTGTCAATCACTTGGGTAGGTCCGCTGACTAATTCTTAGACGCTCAGTCTTTATCGCCTTGCCATGGGGCCGGAATTTGCGACCATATATCACAAGGTTATGGAAGCTCCCCAGCCGGCTGCGTGGCTGTGTGTGGAACCTGAACGGTATGACACCGTGAGGCGACTCGATGAACACCGTACTTCGGAACCGCCGGGGCTTTGCCCTGGAGTCCACCATTGTGGTTATGGTGCTGCTGACCGTGCTCATCGGGGCAGCGGTCACCTCGGCGGTCATGACCCAGCGGACCGCGGGCGTGGACTATCGGGGCTCGCGAGTCTCCTACGCCACTGAGGCCGGCGCCGACAACGTCATGGCGCAGCTCGAAGTGGCAATGGTCGATGGCATCGTCACGCCGGCCGAGCTCGCAGCGCTGACACCTCCCGTGGTGCCTGGCTTCACCTACACCGCCATTTCCGCGGTGGCCGGTGCCGCGGCGCCCCGCACCATCACCAGCGGCCCCTACGCCGGCCTGATCGGCCTCAATCAGCCGATAGACATCACCGTCGAAGCGCGGGACCCGCTGCAAAACCGGGCCCGGGACATCGTCACCGTCAACGCCCAGTCGATTCCGCTCTTCCAGTTCGGTGTCTTCTACGAGGAAGACCTGGAAATTCACAACGGTCCTCAGCTCGACTTCGCCGGCTGGATCCACACCAACGGCAATCTGTACCTCACGCCTGGCGGCGGGCCGACCAACTTCCACAGCCTGATCACGACGCCTGACAGCGTGTTCGAGATGCGCAAGGCGAGCAACGCGGTCAGCACCAACATCTTCATCGACGATGCGTTCGGTGTTGCCCATCAGCTGCTGTTCGACAGCCGGAACCCGGGGGCTGGAGGCTTCGTCGCCGCGAGCCAGGCCGCGTTCAGTGGCCGCCTGATGACAGGCGAGAGCGGTGTTACACCGCTCCGGCTTCCCGCTGCCGACCGGCATGCCGCCGATCGAAATGGTGAAGCCCCGCAACGGAGGCGACACGCCGCAGGTCCAGTCGGTCAAGTTTGCCTGGAAGGCGACCTGGCACATGACCATCGATATGAACCTGCTGGCGACGCCCTGCAACGCGATCACCACGCTGGGGGCTCACCCGGTACCGACCAACGCGGAGTGCACCGCCGGATTCCTCGGACTTGGCCCGATGGTCAGGGGCATCCCGAATGCCTTCCAGGAAGGCCGGGAGAACATTGGCGCGGATGTCTTCGAGATCAACGTGGCCGATCTGCAGGCCTGGGTGAACGTCTCACCGGTCGCCCGTGACGCTTCGATCATCTACGTGACCTTCGCCAACGTCGATCCCCTCAACACCCTCAAAGACTATCCGGTGCTCCGGCTGGTCAACGGATCGGCCCTGCTGCGGCCAATTTCCATCGCGACTGACCGGCCCCTCTACATCTGGAACAACTTCAACACGGTGGGCTGGCAGCCGGCCTCGTTCCTGGCGGACGCGATCACCTTCCAGTCATCCGCCTGGACCGACGCTGCGCACCCTTGGAACGCCGCGTGGAATCCCAACGTGGACCAGGCTTTCCCGATTACGAACGCGAACCCGATGACGGTCTTCGCCGCCATCGCCGCAGGCCATTCGGCGACCCCGTGCGACGTCAACCGGGTGGCGCCGGCCTGCGCCCCGACGGCCCCGCCTCCCTTTACCGGTGGCGCGTATCCGAACTACGGCGGCGGTCTGGAAAACTTCCCCCGCTTCCTCGAGAACTGGGGTGGCGTCACCATGACCTACCGGGGCTCGCTGGTGTCGCTCTTCCAGAGCGGCTACGCGAAGCGCCGGCGCTGGTCCTGGCAGAACTACTACAGCCCGCCCGCCCGTGACTGGCAGTTCGACCTGCGATTCCAGGATCCCAACAACCTGCCTCCGGGCACCCCGACCGTCGGCAGCGTAGTCCAGACTGCCTTCCGGCCGGTCTACTAGGACGACGAGCATGCGAAAGGATCGCAGGGGGTTCTCGCTGATCGAGATGCTGGTGGTGATCTGCATCATCAGCATCTGCATGGCGATTGTAGCGCCCAAGTTCCGAGTGAGCACGATTCAGCGGGTCAGCCTGGCGGCCGATCAGCTGGTGAACGATCTGGAGCAGGTGCGCACCAGGGCCATCACCGCCCGGGGAGCTACCCGAGTGGTGATCACCACGGGTACCAACCGCTACACCGCCTACCTCGACGACAACGGCGATGGTGTCATCAACCAGGTCGCGACGGAGACGGCGGCTCTGCGGGGACTGCAGACCCGCATCCTGACCGACAACGTCATTTTCGGACGGGGCGCGGCTCCCGTGTTAGCCGGATTCCCTGGAGCAGGAGCCACGACATTTACCGGCAACGCGGTGAATTTCGACACCCGCGGCGTCACGACGCCGTTCGGCACCCGGGGAGTCGTCTACTTCACCAGCTCGCTCAATAACAACGCCGTCGCGGCGGTGACCGTCACTCCGGGCGGTGGCATCCGACGCTGGGTCTACCGGGGAGGAGCCTGGCAATGACGCCTACCAAGAGTCTGAAGAATGAGGGCGGCTTTACCCTGATCTCGGTGCTCATCGCGATCGTCATGCTGAGCGTGGGGCTCGTCGCCCTGGCCCGCTCCCAGGCGATGCTGATGACCACCCAGAACCGCCTCGCCAATGCCAACACGGCGCTTTCCATCGCGCGCGGCTATATGGAGCAGGTCCGCGGTCGCGATCCCTGGACCTTGGCGACCGAGGCCCCGGTAGCAGTGGACGAGCTGGGTGTTGCCAGCGCGGCCGGTACCTATCGGCGGTCCATGGATGTGACCCTCGACGCCACCAATCTGTGCCGGGTCACGGTAACCGTCACCTTCCCGCGCCAGACCCAGCCGGTCCAGGTCATTACCCTGATTTACCGAGGGATCCCATGACGCGCCGAGTGCTTCGATCCGAAGAGGGCTTCACCCTCGTCGAGGTCATGATTGCGGTGGTCATCGGGGTGATCGTGCTGATGGCGGCCACCGGACTGGCCCTCGTCACCGGTCGCAGCCTGGTCGGTACCCGGCTCCGCGACGGCATCACCCGGAACGCGCGCTATGTTGCGCTGTCTCTCCAGCGCGACCTGGAAGAAGCCGGCGTTGGAGTAGAATCGCAGACCAACTTCGGAACGGTCGGGGTCTGGAACGACACCCTGGTCATTCTCCGGGTCCCTTACGCCCCGACCGAGGCCGCGGTCTACAACCTGGTTCCGCCTCCGCCGCCGCCGATTAACCCGCTGGCGCCGGGCGGCACCTGTGGCGCAACCTGCCTCGATCTCGCGAACCCCGGTGGGTTCCAGCTGGCGGTCGGGGACATCGCGCGGCTTCAGGTGAACGCGGAACGCCGGTTGCTATATGTCAGCGCGGTGAACCCGGCGACGCCGACGGCGCAGATCACCTTTGTCAATCTTGCGACCCTGCTGCATCACAATTCGGCGCTGAGCGGCGGTCTCCTGCTCACCCGATCCGGCACCTTCGTCCAGGAACTATCGATGGTGGCCTATTGGCGCGACGCGCAGGACAACCTGCTGCGGGCCGAGCGGGTGAGTAATACGGGTGCGATGCAGGGCGAAATCATCGCGACCGGGGTGCAGCAATGGGACGTCTCGCTGGTCTTTACCAATGGGGTCGAAGCGGTGCAGGCCGATGGTCTCGACGCCGACCCTGACAACGATTACGACGACATCGGTTCGGTGCACGTCCGCGCCCGGGTCCGGGCGGAGAATGCCGATCCTCGAGTAAACGGTGGTGCGCTGATCACGCGGAACTACGACTGGTGGTTCACTCCGCGTAACCTGATCTACGAACGGAACCGCCTTGGACCGTGATCCCTCACACCGTGGTGGCAGTGGATCTAAATGCTTGCTGCACTTAAGGCTGGGAGCCGATCCGAGAAGGTCGGCTTCTTGCACTTCGGGGTACGGGCGGCCATTCTAATTCGATCCTTCATCGCTGCCCGGAGAACACCAGAAATGCTTGCGGATCACCACGGCTCCCGGTCACCCCGGGCGTTACGCTCGCGGCAAGGGTTCACCCTGATCGAAATCCTGACCGCCCTCGTGATCATGGCGATTATCGCCGCCCTGGCGATCCCTCGGCTCAATCTCGACGGCTACAAGGTGAGTTCGGCGGTTCGCGGGGTTACCGCAGGGCTGACCTACGCCCAGCGGCTCGCGGTGTCCCTCCAGTCCGACGTGCGGGTCTCCTTCGATTCGACCCGGCGGCGGCTCCGGGTGCACGAGGACGTCGACAACGACGGCGTGATCGATCCGGGAGAACGGGTGACCTATACCAACCTCGAGGAAGGCGTCACTTTCGGACGCGGGACCGCCACCCCGATCACCTATAGTGACGGGAATACGGGCAGCGGCACCTTCAACTTCGTGGGGACCCAGGCAGGAATTCCCTGCGTCGTGTTTCGCCGCGACGGCTCCGCGAGTGAAAACGGGGGCTTCTATCTCAATACCATCAAAGGACTCGTGTCGGGACGAACCAATGCGGTCAGAGCCGGAGAAATCGTCCGCTCCAGCGGACGAGTGATTTGGTATACCTATGCCACCGGCGCCTGGACCAGGGGGAACTGATGAACCGCCGCGGCTTTACCCTGATCGAAGTGATGATCGCACTGATCATCCTGACGATCGTCTCTCTGAGTCTGGGGAAGTTTGTCGCCAGCTTCTCTCACGCGGTGGGCACTTCGACGATCCGCACCATCGCGATCGACGTCGCGACCGAGCAGTTGGAGCTGGTCCGGGGGAATGCCAACCAGAGCGCCTACCCGACGCTGGTAGCCACTTTCAACGGCAACGTGGTCACCGGGTTCCCCAGCTATCCTCGCATGACCCGCACAACCACGGTGGTGCGCACCACGGGCACCAACCCGCGCCGCGACTACACCACGATCACGGTTACCGTGACCGAGGCGACCCTGGGCACTCCCGTGAACCTCACAGCCGTGGTAGCCGCGCCATGACGAAGAAGACAAGCCAGCGCGGCTTTTCGCTGATCGAAATGCTGATCGCGATCATCGTCCTCAGCTTCGTGATGGGGGCGGCGGTCTCGGTGATGCGCTCCCAGAGCAAGAACTTCGCGCGGGGTGGGACCCGCATGGAGCTGACCCAGAACCTGCGTTACGCGACCACCACCGTGGATCGGGTCGTCAGGACCCTGGGGGCCGGCGTCGGGACCAACCAGCCGATGCTGGTCTACGGCGGCAACGACGTGCTCATGTTCAACACCGACTACGCCTCGGACATTCCCGATGGGGTTGCGGTGTATGTGAATCCCAGCCTTCCCGCGGGCGCCAATCTGGCGATGACCACGGCCTCCCCGATCACGATTCCCAACGTCTCACCGACCGTCAACTACCCCGTCGCCAACTACTTCTGGGGTGGCGCGACGCCGAGCCGTGCGGAAACCATCTCGTTCTACTTCCGGCCCGATTCGCAGACCACCGACCCAGCGGATTTCGTGCTGCTGGAAAAGGTGAACAACATGCGGGCCGAGCTGGTGGCGCGGGGCATTCGCGCCTATCCTGGCCGACCCTTCTTCGAGTACTGGTGGGACAGCACGGGTGTGAACGGTGTCACCACCAATCTCCAGCTCGCCGCGGCCAAGATTCCGATCCGGCATCCGGTGATCGGAGGCCTCACCTCGCGCGCCGACAGTATTCGCGGGGTGCGGATCAATCTCGTGGTGACCAATGAAGTGCTGACGGCCGATTCGACGAGCCGGCGGGTGTCCACGATGATCCAGATCCCCAACAACGGGCTGGCGCAACTGGCCACCTGCGGCGACGTGCCGTTACCCCCGGCCTCCTTGGTGGCAGACACGATCGGCGCCGGGGCCGGCGCGGTGAATCTGACCTGGCCCGCCTCGACCGACGAGCTGAGCGGCGAACGGGACATCAGCCAGTACAACGTGTACTACCGCCCCAGCGCCGGACCGGTGGTCTGGACTCCATTCTTCACCCAGAGCGCCGGATTCTCTCCCTATAACAGAATTCCCCACGGCGGGCTTACCGCTGCCGGGAGCTACATCTTTGCCGTCGCCGCTCAGGACTGCTCACCCGCCGAATCGCCGTTCGCGGTGACTCCGGCGACCGTCCTGCCATGACCTTCCTGGACCGCCCCCGACCGGAGCCCTGCATGTACCCCGATCGATTGCGAGATGAACGCGGGATTGCCCTCCTCCTGACCGTGCTTCTGGCCCTGATGGTGGCCGGCATGGCGGTGGGGATCATCCTGATGATGGGCAATGCCAACCTCATCGCGAAGTTCCAGGCCAACGAAGCCATGATGGAGATGGCGGCGGATGCCGGGCTCGAGAAGGGACGCGACACCCTGAATGGAACCCCGGGTATCGTGCCGTTGGGGGCGGGCTTCGTCACCCTCGAAAACAACATTCAGGTCCGGGATGCCAGCGGGGCGATAATCCCCGGATTTACCCGTTCGCTCTACGCCGGGGAGAACGGCGACACGACCGGGCAGTTCGGTAACTTCGCCAGCGTGATTTCGGTAATTCGAAACAACCGGGGTGCTGTCGTGGTTCGACGGGTCCAGCTCAAGCAGGATCCCTTCAGCCGGTTTGCCCGGTTCTTCAATACCTGGAGCTGCTGCGCGTGGGGTAATACCGAAGTCGTGAATGGCCCGGTGCACTCCAACCAGGGCATGGCACTGCAGACCGGATCTCCGGGCGCCACGTTCAATGGTCCGGTCACCACCGTCACCGCCATCACCAATCAAGCCACCGGGAACTGGAATTCGGGTGTCACCACCGGTGTGGCGGCGATTCCCTTCCCGACCACGCAGACCCTGAACAACCTGCAGACCTTTGCAATCTCGGGGCAGACCAACATCGCCGGCAGCGCTACCAACCCCGACGTGGACACCCGCGTCGAGTTCATCGCGATCGACCTGAATGCCGACGGACTGCTGACCGGGGCCAACGAAGGATTCTTCCGGGTGTTCCGCGCCAAGACCGGTGGCACAGCCGCGGTCCAGCAAGACCGCCGCAATTACGTGACCGCGAGGCAGTGGGCGAGTGTCGGTGGCGTCGCCGGGGTCACCACGACGAACGATCCGGAAATCGCGTCGCCCAATTGCGGCGGCCAGATCAACCGGACCGGCCTTGGGCCCACCTGGTTCCGCGCCGACACGCTCATCACCATCTTCGGTACCGGAGCCGCCGGGCGCGATTCCTCGCGCAAGGCGCTCACCAGCGCGCAGCGGCGCTGTTACCTGGGCGGTGATCGCCGGCTGTATTTCAGCAACAAGTTCACTACCGGCGATACCTATGGCGATTGGTCGTCATGGGCGGGCTGGACCGGCACGGCCTACGCGCCCCTGGTAGCGGCGCTGCAGGCCCAGGGCCTGGTGACTGCGGCCAATGCGAACGCCGTCGCCCTGACCTTCTGGCCCCTGAGCCGGGCCCTCAATCCCAACTTCAAGGGCGTCATCTACGTGAATGGTGCGGTAGGGATCAGCGGGCAGCTGCGCGGGAGGGTGACAGTCGTCGCCACCAACGACGCAATGCTGGCCGACGATATTACCTACGTGACTCCCCCGGCCACGACCTGCGTCGACATCCTCGGCATTTTGACCACCAACGACGCCGTGATCGAAGACAACGCGGTCAACACCCCGTTCAATGTGAACGGCAACTGGACCGTCGCCTTCGATGATTCACCGAATGAAACCTTCGAATCCTTCATGCTCACGCTGGGTAACTTCCAGGGTGAGAACATCGGCGGTGATCCGGGAGCCATCGCCCCCGAGAACTGCGGTGGCAAGAGCCGGGGCTGCAAGTCGATCCACGGCGGAACCATTCAACAGGGTGTGTCGGGCACCTTCACCGGCAACAGCGGCTGGGCCGAGCAGGACACCTACGACGACTGCGGCGTGCGGAGCCCGCCGCCGTATTACCCGACCACGGGGAGATACAGCAAGAACCGGTATTACGAGATCGATCCGGTGGGATTCAACGTGGCGAACTGGTTTGCGGCGAATCAGTAGAAGAAGCCGTCAGCCATCAGCCGTCAGCCAACAGCAGCGAGCAGCATCCGCCAACCGGCATTGAACGTTGAAGCCCTCCGTGAAGATTCTCGGAGGGCTTCATTCTTCTGACACCTGACACCTGATGGCTGACGGCTGACGGCTACTTCCCCCTCATCACATTCTGAACGATGAGCTCCCCATGCCCCCGCGCGTTCTCAATGAACAGCCGGTTGGCATCCTTTCCGCTCGCCATGACTCCCGCGAGATAGCAACCGGGAACCGGTGTCATCATCGTCTGCTCGTCGTGGGCCGGGATGCCGGTGCCCGCATCAACCGGGACGCCGAGTTTCTCGAGTAAGCTGGTGTCCGCATAGTAACCGGTCATGGCCAGCACGTAGTCGGCGGGCAGCGTCTCCCGGCAGCCATCGTCCGCCACGATTTCTACCACCTCGGGCGTGATGGCGACGACCCGGCTGCGCCACTTCCCGATGATGCTCCTCTCCTTGAGCCGGTTGGTGATGTCGGGCAGGACCCAGGGCTTCACCGTGCCGTCGAACCGGTCGCCAAGATGGACCATGGTGACGTGGGCCCCGGCCCGCCAGCATTCGAGGGCCGCGTCCACCGCGCTGTTTCCTGCCCCGATCACCACGACGCGCTGGTGCCAGTGCCGGTGGCCCTCGGTGAAGTAGTGGGCAACATGGGGCAGATCTTCGCCCGGAATGCCAAGGCGGTTGGGCCAGTCGTAGTACCCGGTGGCAAAGACCACGTTGTCGGCGGTATACCCGGTGCTGTCGTGACGCCGCTTGCACTGCCAGCTCGAAGCGCTCGCCGGCGCGGGTCACCGAAGTGACCTCTTCTCCCGGGCCGGGCATCCAGACCGAAGTGCTCCGCCACCCGACGGTAGTAGAGCAGCCCGTCGCGCCGAGTGGGTTTCTCGTGACTCGCGATGAACGGTACCCCGCCGATCTCGATCCGCTCCGGAGTCGAGAAGAACGTCATGTTGAGCGGATAACGCTCGATGGTGGAGACAACGGTCCGGCGGTCGAGCAGGATACACGAGACTCCCGCCGTCTTGGCGGCGACACCGACGGCGAGGCCGCAGGGACCGGCTCCAATGACGAGAAGGGAGGTGTGCTCCGTCATAGTACCGAGTACCGAGTTCCGAGTACCGAGATAGTACTGAGTACCGAGTAGGGCGCACAATCGAAGATTCCCAGGATACCTCTCCGCATCTCAGATCTCGAGGAGTCGAACACTAGGTACTCGGTACCAGGTACTCGGTACTACACTTCTATAATCTGATCCCGCCTCGTCCCAACACTCACATACCGTATCGGCGCCCCGGCCAGATCCTGCAGCCGGTCGAGGTAGGCACGCGCTTCGGGTGGCAGATCTGCCAGGCGACGGGCGCCGCCGGTCGGCTTCCGCCAGCCGGGAAGGACTTCGTACTTGGGCCGGACCCGCTCCAGGGCCCGGACGTCGGCCGGCATCTCGTGGCACTGGCTCCCGTCCAGATCGTACTCGGTCCCGACCGGGATCTCGGCGAAGGTGTCGAGCACGTCGAGCTTGGTGACCGCGAGCCCGGTGAGGCCGTTGACCCGGACTGAGTAGCGGACGACGGTCGCATCGAACCAGCCGCAGCGGCGGGGCCGCCCGGTCACCGCACCGAATTCCCCGCCCAGCTTGCGCAGCTCCTCTTCGACCGCGCCTTCGCGCCTGAGTAGGCAGCGGGCCGTTGCCGACCCGGGTCGTATAGGCCTTCACCACGCCGAGTACGCCATCAATCGCCGTCGGACCGATGCCGGAGCCGGTCGCAGCGCCGCCAGCCGTGGTATTGGAGGAGGTCACGAATGGGTAGGTCCCATGATCCACGTCGAGCAGCGCGCCCTGGGCCCCCTCGAGCAGCACATTCCTGCCCTGCTGCAGCGCCTGGTGGACCAGCCAGCCGGTATCGGTAGTGAGCGGAACGAGACGGGGCGCAAGCCGCTCCAACAACTCTGCGTGCTCTTCGACGGAGGCCCGCTCCTGGACCCCCATCAGCTCCAGCAGCCGGTTGGCGCGACCCACCCGGTCCTTGAGGAGGTCTCGCGCGTGCTCCAGATGACGCAGGTCGCCCAGCCGGAGGCCGCGGCGGCCGTACTTGTCTTCGTAGGTTGGCCCGATGCCGCGGCCCGTGGTACCGATGTTCTGGCTCTTCTCGCTGGCGCGGTCCAGCAGTTTGTGGAACGGCATCACCAGGTGAGCCCGGTCCGACAGGAAAATCCGACCGTCGGAGTTGACCCCTTTTGCAGTGAGACCATCGAGCTCGGAGAGAAACGTCTCCGGGTCCAGGACGACGCCGTTCCCCACGATGCAGGTGGTCGTCTCGTGGAGAATGCCCGAGGGAATCTGCTGCAGGATGAACTGGGTATCCCCGATGACGACGGTGTGACCCGCATTGGCCCCGCCCTGGTAGCGCACGACGAAGTCGGCCCGCTCGGCCAGAACGTCGACCAGCTTCCCTTTGCCCTCGTCGCCCCACTGGGCGCCGACCACAACCACGCAGTGGGTCTTGGGATCGAACATGGATTCTCCGTCGCGAGGCCAACAAAAAAGCCCCTCACGGGGCTGCTGCATCCTCTGGTAAAACCTAGGCGGCCCCTTTGGCTCTGTCAAACAGTCTGGCCACCCCCGTAGCTCCGTCCAATCAGGCGGCCTACCGCCTCCGCAAACGCCCGGATCCAGGCCCTGGCCAGTGTCCCGTGGGGTATGCATCAGCCGAAGCACCTCCCAGTCGAGGCGCGCGACCGTGACGGCCCCTGACGCGACGCGGGCCACGGCAAGGCTGTCTACCAGAATCCCCATCGGAAGTCGGCGCTGAGTGACAGGGAGACCAAGGGCCTCGAGCCTTGACCTGGAGCCGGTTCGCGAGCGTGCCGCCCTGGCGTTGTGGCTGATGACGTAGAAGCCGCCCCGGTCGGCGAGGGTATCCAGGTTGACCACTTCGGTTCCCCGGAAAAGCGCCGGTTCCGCTCGAGCCAGGTAGCGGGCACCAAGCAGGCCGAACTCCTCGGCGCCGGTCAGAATGATGCCAAGACTTCCGTCGGGCCGTTCCTCCGCTGCGGAAAGGACGGCGAGCAGCCCGGTACCGTTGTCGCGGGCACCCGGGCTGCTCCCCTGAAGCCGGCTTCCGGCCGCGAAGACTGCGGCGGTCAGGGCGATGACTGCGCCGGCAGCCGCCGCGGAGAAGGACAGCGGTGCTCCGCTGACCAGGCGCCATCCCGCCAGCAGAATCAGAACGACCACCGCAATCACGACAACCCAGATCGAGACCAGGCGTCCGGCCATGGACTGGGCCTGGGCCTTGGTGTCGACGTGAGCGACCAGCCAGGTGGAAACCGGGCCATCGCCTCGGACGGCGATGAGATTTGCGTCGTTGCGGAAAGTCGTTCCCGGTATCCGGGCGCCCACTCCGATCTTCCAGGCCAGAATCTCGAGTAGTAGTACGCCCGCGATGCAGACTATGAGGGCGGTTCCGGACGACGCAGTGGGCGAGCGAAGCAGAGGCAGCAGAGCCAGCCCCACGACCCCGACCCCGGCGCCAAAGATCGGGAAGGCCCAAAGCGAGTGAGCGGAAAAGTCGAAGGGCTGCTCGCGAACCGAGTAGCCCAGCGCTTCGAGAAATTGTCGGAGATGAATTCTGGCCTGATGGGCGGGCGGGGTGCCCGCCTCGCGAGGTCCGGCTGTGAGGAGGTCGAAGAGCTGCCGTGCCGTCAGCGCTCGCCTCTCCTAGAGCCCTTGACCCCGGTGAGGATCTGGGCGGCTTCCTTGGCGACCTCTCCCTCCTTCACCAGGCGGCCGGCGTGCTGGGCAAAGGTCTGCATTCCCTCTTCCCCGCTCTCGATTTCCTCTTCCAGCTCCTCGAGCTTGTCGGCGTCGCGCAGGCAGGCGCGGGCGGTCGGCGTGCTGACCATGACCTCGACCACGGAGATCCTTCCCTCGTCTTCCTTCCTGGGTAACAGCCTCTGGGCCACCACTCCTCGCAACGCCTCCGATAGCCGGAGGAGACCCACTTCACGCTCGGCGGCGGGGAACATCGAATGCAGTCTCGCGATCGTGGCCATGACGTCGGCGGTCGGCATCGTCGAGATGATCAGGTGCCCCGTCTCGGCGGCGCGGATCGCGGTTTCCAGTGTTTCGGGATCTCGCAGCTCGCTGATGACCACGACGTCGGGATCCTGCCGGAGGGCCGCCTGCAGGCCCACCCCAAAGCTGTCGGTATCCACGCCCACTTCACGCTGGGTGACCGAGCACTTCACGTCGCGATGAAGAAACTCGATCGGATTCTCGATCGTGAGGATGTGACGGTGCAGGTTCTGGTTGATGTGGTTCACCATCGCCGCCACGGTGGACGTCTTCCCGCTTCCCGGTGACTCCGGCCACCAGCACCAGTCCCTGCTCCGCCTCGGCAAGAGTCTGGATCGCCGGCGGTAGCCCCAGCTCATCGATGGTGGGCACCGTAAAGGGAATCACCCGCATCACGATCATGAAGGAGGAGCGCTGTCGCAGCACGTTGACCCGGAAACGGCCCACGCCGGGCATTCCCCACGAGCAGTCGAAGTCCTTCAGCGCCTCGAGCCGGTGCCGCGCCTCGTCTCCCGGCATCAGCTTGAGCGCGATCGCGCGCGTCTGATCGGGCGTGAGCCGCTGCTTGGTCAGCGGGACCAGCTTGCCGTTGATCCGCGCACGGAACACGTCGCCCGCCTTGATATGCAGGTCCGACGCGCCCCGCTCGACCGCCGCCTTGATGATTTTTTCCATGAAGCGGTTAGCTCTTAGCGGTTAGCTGTTGGCCAGCTGTTAGATCCCACTGCCCACTACCTCTCTAGGTGCTCTGTGAGAGGCCCATTCGTTCCTTCACCTCCCGTATCGTCTCCCGCGCAATCCGCCGAGCGCGTGCTGCACCGTCTCCCAGGATTTCCGATACGCGATCGCGGTGTCGCCTGCAGCTCCTTCGCCCGGGCCTGTATGGGGGCGAGGGCGGCGTTGAGATTGTCCGCCAGGACCCGCTTGCAGTCGAGACATCCCCACAGTGCCCCTCGACAGTTCTTCGCAACGGTAGCAACCGTGTCCGGCGGCGACAACAGCTTGTGCAGCGCGTAGATGTTGCAGATCTCGGGAGTCCCCGGATCCTTCTTCGTGACGCGCGCCGGGTCCGTCATCGCCGGCCGCAGCTTGGCCCACACCGCTTCAGGCGACTCCAGGATCCCGATCGTATTCCCCAGGCTCTTCGACATCTTGGCCTGGCCATCGAGCCCCATGATCCGCTTCGCCTCGGTGAGTAACGGCTTCGGCTCCGGCAGAATGTCCTGTCCGTTACCGAATTCCGCGTTCCACCGGCGGGCAATCTCGCGGGTCAGCTCCAGATGCTGCACCTGGTCTTCCCCAACCGGGACCAGATCGGCCTTGTACAGCAGGATATCGGCCGCCATCAGAATCGGGTAATTCAAAACCCCCGCCGGAATGCTCTCGAAACGCTGCGACTTATCTTTGAACTGCGTCATCCGTTCCAGCTCGCCGAGCGGCGTGACCGTGTTCGAACAGCCACTGGAGCTCGGCGTGTTCCGGCACCTGAGACTGGACGAACAGGGTGGCCTTCTCCGGATCCACTCCCGCCGCCAGCAGGCCCACGGTCATGTCGCGGGTGCGACTCGCCAGCGAGGCCGCATCGTACTTGCCGGTGATGGCATGCAGATCGACCACGCAGAAGAGGCAGTCGTAGCGTCTGCTGCAGATGCACCCAGTTCTGTACCGCGCCGAGCCAGTTGCCGATGTGCAGCTCGCCGGAGGGCTGGATGCCGGAGAATATTCGCGACATTCAGGGCAAGCTACCGACCCCGGCCCAAGGCCGCAAGATGCCATCAGCCAATGACTTAGTCGACATCGCCAGGACGGCAGCCGAACAGGCCGGGGCCTACCTCCGGAGTGTCGTTACACCCCCTGACCCGACGGCCTGGAACGCCAAGGGACGGGCCGACTGGGCCACCGAGGTGGACCGCAATTCGGAGGCGATCATCGCGGAATCCCTGCACGGGGCGATGCCGGGAACCGCCGATCGTGGGCGAGGAATTGACCCCCGAAATCGTCACCGCCGGGCCTGGTCTGGATCGTGGATCCGCTGGATGGCACCACCAACTTCCTGCACGACTTCCCGGCGTTCGCCGTGTCGATCGCCGCCGCGGTGGATGGAGTGCTCCAGGCTGGCGTCGTGCTCCACGTTCCACTCAATCGGTTATCTCAGCGACCCGCGACGGTGGAGCATGGGAGAACGGGAACCGGCTGTCGGTCTCCCGAATCACCGACCCCGCCCACGCCCTGATCGGCACCGGAGTGCCGTTCAAGGACTTCTCCCGCTTCGACGAGTACCTGGCCCAGCTGGCAAGAATCACCCGCGGCGCGACGGGCGTGAGGCGGCCAGGATCAGCTTCGCTCGACCTGACCGACGTAGCCGCTGGTCGCTACGACGGCTTCTGGGAGCAGCGCCTGGCCCCGTGGGATGTCGCGGCGGGGACTCTACTGGTGCGTGAAGCTGGCGGGCTGGTTACCGACTACTCGGGCCGCGACATTGGAATCGAGCACAGCGAGATTGCGGCCGGAAATCCCGCCATCCATCGCTGGCTGCTCGGCATGCTGGCCCCACAACCCTGACAGGTCAGGGACGGGCGAAGTTATCGTTGGCCTCGGCCGCGGACTCCCCGAGAATTTTCGACTGGCTCACAGTCAGATCCAGATGCCCGGCCGACCAGTCGAAAGATTTGCCGAGCCCTTCAGGCGAACGTCCCGTCAGCTGCTGGTAGATCACCAAGGCAGCGAGGTAACTGCCGAGTTCGGTGGGGTGGAACCCATCCGAACTGAAAAACTCGAGGCCCGGGTCTCTACTCCAGGCAGCCTGCCAGGCTTCACCGGCCGGAAACAGAAGTCCGTCCGTCGAATCCGCCGCCGCCGCATAGGAAGCGCTCACATCGTCGAAGAAGGCCAGTCTGTCGGTGGAAGGCCAGACCGAGAACAGGGCGACTCTCGCCCCGACCTTCGCTGCTTCGGCTGCAAAGCGCTCGGCATCAAACACCAGCTCCACCCGGCTGGCCGGCAGTGAAGAGGGTCCCTGCTGCAGTACGACGACGTCCCAGCCTCCCTTGGAGATCTCCTGGAGTGCTCTCCCGTCGTTCCAATGATCCTCGAGACTGTAATTGGGCAGGGAGACGCTGGTCTGAACTACCATGTCCCCGGAGCGGGCAGCCAACGCAGCGACCATACCGGGCAGGTCATTGGCGTAAGTCAGGCTGTTGCCGATGAACAGAACCGTGACGTGACGGCCGGGGCTGGGTTGGGTCTGTGCGCCGTCGCAGGCGAGAACAGCGATACCGAGAAGCAGGACGGCAAGAGGAAATCGCACCCGGCGGCTACGCCGTGAGGACTCTTGCTCCGTTCTGGCCGATCGCGACGGTGTGTTCGAAGTGGGCCGAGAGGCTGCCATCTGTTGTCACTACGGTCCAGCGGTCGGGAAGTGTCCGGGTGGCGTAGTGGCCCATCGTGATCATCGGCTCGATCGCGATGGTCATCCCTTCGGTGAGACGGGGCCCGCGCTTGGGCTGCCCGTGATTCGGCACCTGCGGCTCCTCGTGGAACTGGGTGCCGATGCCGTGGCCCACCAGCTCCCGCACCACCCCGAATCCGGCGTCCTCCGCGACCTGCTGGACCGCGTGGCCGATGTCTCCCACATGATTGCCCAGCTTGGCGGCGGCGATGCCGGCGGCCAGGCACTCCTGGGTCACCTTGAGCAGGCGTTCGGTTTCAGGCGCGATCTCCCCGACCGGGATGGTCGTCGCCGAGTCGGCGTGGAGCCCATCGAGAAATACGCCTACGTCGACGCTGACGATGTTCCCCTCGTGCAGGATCCGCTTGGCGCTGGGGATCCCGTGCACGATCTCTTCGTTGATCGACGTACACAGCGTCTTGGGGAACCCGTAGAGGCCCTTGAAGGAGGGCTTGGCCCCAGGGTGACTGCGGATGAAACGCTCGGCGATCCCGTCCAGCTCCCCGGTGCTGATTCCGGGCCGGACACTCTCGTGCATCAGGGCGAGCGTCTGGGCCACGATGTGCCCGGCTCGCGCCATGATTTCGATTTCCCGGGGAGACTTGATGGTGATCATCACTATTTCTCGACACGTACGGAATTTCAGATTGAAGATTGCCGATTGAAGATTTGAACGGCCTTTCAATCTTCAATCTGAAATCTTAAATCTTCAATTCCTCACTTTCCCAGTACCTCTCGGACCCGGTCCGAGATCTCCTGTACCGACCCGACCGCCTGGATCGTGTGCAGGGCGCCGCGCTTTCGGTACCAGTCCAGCACCGGCGCCGTCTGGTCCCGGTAGGCCTTGAGCCGGGTGGCGACCGCCTTGGGATCGTCGTCGGCCCGGTGCTCCATGAGTGCGCCGCTTGGCCAGCCGGCCCAGGATCTCCGCGTCCGGCACGTCGAAGAAACAGCACGAAGTCCATCTTGCGACCCAGCTCGCTGAGCAGCGCTGGTGACGCCCTCGGCCTGGGGACGGTCCGCACCACCCCGTCGAAGATGACGCCCTTCCCCGCTTCCGGCTTGGCCAGCTCGTCCCGGACCACGCCCATGATGATCTCGTCGTTCACCAGATGGCCGGCTTCCATGACGGCCTTGGCCTTGAGCCCGACCGGCGTCGCCCGCTTCACCGCGTCGCGCAGCAGGTCACCGGTGGCAAACTTGGGCAGGCCGAGCCGCTCGGCGAGCAACGCGCCCTGAGTGCCCTTGCCGGCGCCGGGGGGACCCAGGAGAAGGATGTCCATGACGGGATGGCTCACCACGCGAGTACTGAGTAAGAAGGACTGAGGACTGGGGACTGAGGCGGGGGTCGATCTTCCTCTCAGTCCTCAGTCCTCAGTCCTTATTCTCTCGTCAGCCTACATGTACCGCTGCTGCCGCCCCCGGAACTTGATGCGTCCGCTCTTCATGAAGCTGTCGTACTTCCGGAGCGTCCGGTGCTGCTCGATCTGGGCCAGCGTGTCGAGCAGACACGCCCACCACGATCAGCACCGAGGTCGAGCCGAACTGCTGCTGGAAGCCGAGCTGCTTGGTGAGGAGCGTCGGGACCAGCGCGATCAGGGCCAGGAACAGAGCTCCCGGCAGCGTCACCCGCGCCAGGACGTTGTCGATGTAGTCCGCGGTGCTGGCGCCGGGCTTCACGCCCGGAATGAACCCGCCCTGCTTCTTCAGGTTCTCCGCCAGGTCCACCGAGTTGAAGATGATCGACGTGTAGAAGTAGCTGAACAGCAGGATCATCACCGCGAAGGTCAGGTCGTAGGGCAGCTCGCCCGGGGTGAAGAAATCGGCCATGCGAGCGCAGGTACTCGTTCTTGGTGAAGCTGGCCAGCGTGCCGGGGACGATGATGATCGTCTGGGCGAAAATGATCGGCATCACGCCGGCGGTGATCAGCCGGATCGGGATGAAGGTCTTCTGGCCCTGGGTCATCCGGCCCCGTCCCATCACCTTGCGGGGGATCTGGACCGGAATCCGCCGCGCGGCGATGGTCATCCCCACGACCGCCGCCGTCACCGCGACCAGGATCGCCGCGAACAGGACGATCTTGCGGGACGTCAGGGCGCCCGACTTCCAGAACTGGACCGCGTTCACCATCCCGGGCCACAACCGGTCCAGGATCGAGAACGTGATCAGCAGGCTCATCCCGTTGCCGATGCCGCGCTCCGTGATCTGCTCACCCAGCCACATCACGAAGATGGCGCCGGTCGTCAGCACCACCACCATCGTGAGCGAGTCCAGAAGGTGGGCGCCGGAACCGCACCCGGGATGCGACTCGGTGAACAGCGTGAAGGTGTAGGCCTGGGACAGCGCGATGAAGACCGTGAGATACCGGGTCCACTGGGTGAGCTTCTTCTTGCCCTCCTCGTCCTTCTGCATCTTGCCGACCGACGGGATGATGCCGCCCGCCAGCTGGAAGATGATGGAGGCCGAGATGTAGGGCATGATGCCCAGCGCGAACACCGTCGCGCGGGACAGGCCGCCACCCAGGGTATCGTAGAGTCCGAAGAAGCCCGCCGCCGCCGAATTCTGGATGAAATCGGCCAGCGCCTGGACGTTGACACCGGGGGCGACGATGTGCGCGCCGACCCGGTAGATGACCAGGCAAAGGAGGGTGAAGCCGAGTTTCCGCTGCAGCTCGGGGTCCAGTCCGAGGCTTGGGCGTGGTGCAGTCATGCCTATTCGATCTTCCCGCCGGCCTTCTCGATCTTGCCGCGGGCCGAAGCCGAGAGCGCGATGCCGCTGACAGTGTAGGCCCGGTCGATGTCCCCGGTACCCAGCAACTTCACCGCTACGTCCCGCTTGGCGATCAGGCCGGCCGCGAACAACGTATCAGGATTGACCTCGGCCGCGGCGAGCTTCTCCAGCTGCTTCACGTTGACCGGCTGGGCCACCACCTTGAACGGGTTGGTGAAGCCCCGCTTCGGCAGCCGCCGGTACATCGGCATCTGGCCGCCTTCGAAGCCTGGATTGGTGCCGCCGCCGGTACGGGCCTTATGACCCTTGTTGCCCTTGCCCGACGTCTTGCCGAGGCCGGAGCCGGGTCCCCGTCCCACCCGCTTCCGCGCCGTGCGCGAGCCGCGAGCCGGAGACAGGCTGTGAAGGGTAATCCGCTTGATCTCGTCGTTCATCAGTTCTTCTCCGCGGGCGCCACGGTCACCATGTGACGCACCTTGAACAGCATACCCCGGATCGAGGCGTTGTTCGGCACCTTCACCGTCTGCTGGTGATGCCGCAGCCCCAGGGCCGCGAGCGTTCTCCGCATGGTTTCCGGGCGCCCGATCACCGAGCGAATCTGCTTCACCTCGAGGACCTTGGCGGCCTTCTCACCCGGAATTTTCGCCTCGTGATGGGCCGGACCCTGCCGGCCGACGGCTGGATTCCTACCCACGAGTTACCTCCTGCGGGGCGCGGTAAGGAATTGAATCGACCTCGATCCCGCGTTCCCGTGCGATCTGGCGCACCGTGACCAGGCTGGACAGTCCCTGCATGGTCGCCCGCACCATGTTGTGCGGATTATTGGAGCCCAGGCTCTTGGTCAGGATGTCGGTGATCCCCGCGCACTCGAGTACCGCGCGCACCGGACCCCCGGCGATGACTCCAGTTCCGCTCGCGGCCGGCTTGAGCAGCACTCGGCCGGCGCCGTGGCGACCCACGACCTCATGCGGAATCGTGGCGCCGATCCGGGGCAGCTCGATCATCGACCGCTTGGCGGCGTCAACCGCCTTGCGCACCGCTTCCGAGACTTCATTCGCCTTCCCCGTCGCGATGCCGACCTTGCCCTTGCCATCGCCGACAGCGACCAGGGCGTTGAACGAGAAGCGCCGGCCGCCTTTGACGACCTTCGCCACCCGGTTGATCGCGACCACGTTCTCGACGAACTCGCTGTGCTCGCGCTCCCGGTCCCGGTCCCGATCGCGCTTACCGCCGCGCTCGCCACCACGACCACGACCACGGCCACGGCCCCGGCCGCCCGGTGTTTCACTCGGTGGGGTGCCCGCGCCAGCCTCGGGGCTCGGCGCCGCTGCCTGTTCCTGATCTGCCATGCTTAGAACTCCAGTCCGGCTTCGCGCGCGCCTTCGGCAACTGCCTTGACGCGGCCATGATAACGGTAACCCGCCCGGTCGAAGACCACCTTGCTCACTCCCGCGGCCTTGGCCTTCTCCGCCAGGGCTTTGCCGACAGCCTTGCCCTTGCCGACCTTGCCGGCGCCATCAGCCTTCACGCCGTCGCTCAGATCGCTCACGCCGAGGATGCAGACGCCGCGGTCGTCATCGACCAGCTGGGCATAGATGTGCTTCAGCGAACGGAACACGACGAGGCGGGGACGCCCAGCCGAGCCGGTAACCTTCTTGCGCACCCGGAGGTGGCGGCGGTAACGCAGCTCCTGCCGCGTGGAGGGCGACTTGATCGCGCGCATGATTACTTCGCTCCTGTCTTGCCGGCCTTGCGGCGAACCTGCTCGCCCTGATACCGGATGCCCTTGCCCTTGTACGGCTCGGGCGGACGCATGTTACGCAGCTCGGCGGCGACCTGGCCGACCATTTCCTTGTCGGCGCCTTCGATCTTCACCACCGTGTTGTTTTCGACCGCGAACTTGATCCCGACCGGCGCCTTGTACTGCACCGGGTGGGAGAAGCCCAGGCTCAACTGCAGACCGAAGGGCTTGGTCTCGGCCTTGTAGCCGACGCCCTGGATCTCCAGCGTCTTGTTGTACCCCTTCGTCACCCCTTCCACCATGTTGGCGAGCAGGGTGCGGGAGAGCCCGTGCAGCGCCTTGTGCCGGGTCTCATCGCTGGGCCGGGAGACGGTGACCTGCGTCTCCCTCCATCGCCAGCGCCATCTCCTCATGGAAGGTGCGGGCCAGTTCACCCTTGGGCCCCTTCACCGAAACGGTATTCCCATTGAGCGTCACCGTGACGCCCTTGGGTACCGCGACGGGCTTTTTGCCGATTCGGGACATGGTCGCCTACCAGACGAGGGCGAGCAGCTCGCCGCCAAGGTTGGCCGATCGGGCATCCCGATCAGACATCAGCCCCTTGGGGGTCGAGACGATCGCCATGCCGAGGCCGTTCTTGACCCGCGGGATCTCGCGAGACTTCACGTAGCGACGGAGTCCCGGGGTCGAGACCCGGCGCAGCTCCCGGATCACCGGCTGCTCATCGTGGTACTTGAGATAGAGCCTGAGGACGCCGTGCGAGCCATCGTCGAGGATCTTGAAGTCCGCGATGTAATGGTTGTCGCGCAGTAGCCGCGCCAGCTCACTCTTGAGCTTGGAAACCGGGATGTCCACGCGCCGGTGGCCTGCCGCGCAGGCGTTCCGGATGCGGGTCAACATATCCGCTAAGGGATCAGTCATGCTCATGCGTCGAGTCCTCTCCTACCAGCTGGCCTTGCGGACCCCGGGGATCTCACCCCGGAGCGCGAGCTCTCGGAAACAGATGCGGCACAGACCGAACTTCCGCAGTGTCGCGCGCGAACGTCCGCAGCGCTGACAACGACGGACGGTCCGTACCTTGAATTTCGGCGTACGCTTGGCCCGCTCGATCCAACAGGTTTTTGCCATTCGGCTTCTCCCACGGCTCCATTTAGGTGAGCGTTTCCGCTCACTGCTTACTGCTTACCGCTTACGCTTTTGGCCTACGCTACTCGCAGAGGCGTCTCGCCCCGGAACGGCCAGCCAAACTCCCTCAGCAACGACATGGCCAGGTCGTCACGGCCCGCGTTGGTCACGATCGTGATGTCCATCCCGTGGATCTTCTCCACCTTGTCGAAGTCGATCTCGGGAAAGATCATCTGCTCCTTGATGCCGAGGGTGTAGTTCCCCCGTCCATCGAAGCTCTTGTTCGGCAGCCCGCGGAAGTCACGAATCCGGGGGACCGCGATGTTGATGAAGCGGTCCAGGAACTCGTACATCCGGGCGCCCCGCAGGGTAACCGTCGCACCGACCGGCAAGCCCGCCCGCAGGTTGAAGTTCGCGATCGCCTTCTTGGAGCGGCGAATCGTCGCCTTCTGGCCGGTGATCAGTCCCAGCTCATCGATCACCGCATCGAGCATCTTCGGCGTCCGCGCCGCTTCACCCATGCCCACGTTGAGCACCACCTTCATGATCCGGGGCACCTGGTGGGTGTTGGTGAGCCCGAATTCCTTCGCGAGGTTCGGCCGGATGACCTTGTCGTAGTAGGTCTTGAGCCGGGGCGTCCCCTCGACCGCCTTGGGTTCCGGATCGGTCGCGCCTGCTGCGCCCTTGTCCTTCCCCTTGCCTTCGGCCTTGGGAGACTTCTTTGCGGGCTTCTCCGCGGCCTTTTCTTTGGTTTCCGCCATCTTACCGGTTCCTCAAAATCGGCTGTCCCGACGTCACGGCGATCCGCTCCAGCGTCCCGTCGGCGTCCTTCCGCCGGCGAATGCGGGTCGGTGCGCCGGACTTGGGATCGATCAGCATCGCCTTCGAGTGATGGATCGGCGCCGGGAACTCCACGATGCCGCCCTGAGTCGTCTGGGTCTGGCGGCGGTGACGCTTCACCACGTTCACACCTTCGATCGTCACCCGGCCGGTACGGGGAAAGACGTGGAGCACCTTGCCGCGCTTCCCCTTCTCATCGCCGGAGATGACCTGCACCATGTCGCCCTTGGCGATATGGAGCTTCTGAGCGACTGCGGGCTTGTGACGGACCCGCTTCGCCTTCTTGTAAACCAGCGGCTTCATGCTACAGCACCTCCGGGGCCAGCGAGACGATCTTCATGTACTTCTTCTCGCGGAGCTCGCGTGCGACGGGTCCGAAGATACGGGTGGCGCGGGGCTCACCCTGCTCGTTGATCAGCACCACCGCGTTCTCGTCGAACCGGATGTAGGAGCCGTCCTTCCGGCGGGTCTCCTTCACGGTGCGAACCAGGACCGCCTTCGCCACGTCGCCCTTCTTCACCTGGCCGGTGGGGATCGCATCCTTGATGGTCACCACCACGGTGTCGCCGATTCCGGCGTAGCGGCGCTTGCTGCCGCCCAGCACCCGGATGACCAGCGCCTTCCGAGCGCCGGAGTTGTCCGCGACTTTGACGATCGATTCTTGCTGAACCATGGCTTCCTCTTTAGCCGACCACGAGGGTCGGCCTTACACCCGTTCGGGTGGGCCTTGTGCCCGCCCCTATTGGCGACCACGAGGGTCGCCCCTGCATTTCGGTTGGGCGGCCTGGTGCCCGCCCTCTATTTCGCCCGCTCGATGATCTCTACCACCCGCCAGCGAACCGTCTTGGCGAGCGGACGCGTCTCCATGATGCGCACCGTATCACCCACCTTGGCGCCCTGTTCATCGCGGGCCTTCACCGTCTTGGTGCGGGTGAGCTGCTTGCCGTAGGCCGGGTGCGCGAACCGCCGCACCATCGAGACCGTTACGGTCTTGGTCATCTTGTCGCTGGTCACGACGCCGGTGCGGGTCTTCCGCCGGCTGCGGGTCGTGGTATCGGTCGTCTCGGTCATGTCGCCCTTGTCTCGGTTCGGCGGTCTACTTCGCCAGCTCGCGGGCCCGCAGCAGCGTCTTGAGCCGCGCGATGTCCCGCCTCAGACTGCGAAACCGCATCGGGTTGTCCACCGACTCGGTGGCCGACCGGAACCGCAGGCGGAACCGCTCCTCGGTGAGCTCGGCCAGCTTGTTACGCAGCTCTTCGACCGACATCTGCTTCAGCTGATCCCGTTCGTTCAACCTCATCTCAATCCTCCTGGCGGTGCACGAAGCGGGTGATCACCGGCAGCTTCGCCGCGGCCAGCGCCAGTGACTTCTTCGCCAGCGTCTCGTCCACCCCTTCCACCTCGAACAGAATCCGGCCCGGCCTCACCACCGCGACCCAACCCTCAGGATTGCCCTTGCCCTTACCCATGCGGGTCTCGGCCGGCTTCTTGGTGATCGGCTTGTCGGGGAAGACCCGGATCCAGACCTTGCCGCCCCGCTTCATCTCGCGGGTGAGTGCCACACGGGCGGCTTCGATCTGCCGGTTACTTACCCAGCCCGGCTCCATTGACATGAGACCGTAGTCTCCGAAGGAGACCTCGTTGCCCCGGGTAGCCAGACCCCTGGTCCGGCCTTTGAACATCTTCCGGAACTTGACTCTCTTGGGTGCCAGCATTCGTCAGTTCCCCGTGCTGTACGTACGGCCCGACAGATCTTCGATCACTTCACCCTTGAAGATCCACACCTTGATGCCGATGGTGCCGTAGGTCGTCTTGGCCGTGCTCGTGGCGTAGTCCACATCCGCTCGCAGCGTATGGAGCGGTACCCGTCCCTCGCGATAGCCTTCGGTGCGGGCGATTTCGGCGCCACCCAGGCGGCCGGCCGCGCGCACCTTGATGCCCTGGGCGCCCATCCGCATGGCGCTCTGCACCGCGCGCTTCATGGCCCGGCGGAAGGAAATCCGCTGGGTCAGCTGATGCGCGATGTTGTCGGCCACGAGCTGGGACGAGAGCTCCGGCCGCTTGATCTCCTCGACGTTGATCGCCGCTTCCTTGCCGGTGAGCTGGGCCAGCTCGTCGCGCAGCTTGTCCACTTCGGCGCCCCGCTTGCCGATCACGACACCGGGACGACCGGTGTGCACCGTCACGGTCACCTTGCCGGGCCGCCGCTCGATGTGCACCTCGGCGATCGCCGCGTGCCCCAGACGGGCCTTGAGGTACTTCCGGATCAGCTCGTCTTCCTTGAGCAGCGCCGGCATGTCCTTGGACGCGAACCAGCGCGACTTCCACTGCTTGACGATGCCCAGCCGCAGGCCGATCGGATGTGTCTTCTGGCCCATTACTCGATCTCCTTGCTGGCCACGTGGATCTCCACATGGCTGGTCCGCTTGCGGATCGGGACACCGCGCCCCTGCGCGGCGGTGCTGAACCGCTTGAGCGGCTTGCCCATATTGATCACGGCCTTGGTGACGAACAGCGTATCGACGTCGAGCGCCTCGTTGTCCTTGAGGGCCCGCTGCTCCGCGTTCGCCACCGCCGAGCGCAGCGTCTTCTCGATCTGCTTCGCCGCGAGCTTCTTGGTGAACTTGAGAATGGCGTAGGCCTCGTTCACGTTCTTGCCACGAATGAGATCGGCCACCAGCCGCATCTTCCGCGGACTCTGCCGGACCCACCGCTGGATCGCCTGCGCTTCTGTTGGCATCAGTCGTCTATCCTCTCAGATCCCTCGCTGCTCGGGATGACCGGGCTGCGCCCGGTCACTCCGCCTTGGCTTTCTTGTCCGCCACCAGCTTGCCGCTGTGACCCCGGAACAGGCGGGTCGGCGCGAACTCGCCGAGCTTGTGGCCCACCATGTTCTCGGTCACATACACCGGCACGAACTTGTTGCCGTTATGAACCGCGAAGGTGTGTCCCACGAACTCGGGCAGAATCGTGCTGGACCGGCTCCAGGTCTTTACCACCTTCTTCTCATTCTTGCTGTTGAGCACCTGGACCTTCAGCAGCAAAGCTTCCTGAACGAACGGGCCCTTCTTGATGCTCCGCGACATTATTGGGTCGCCTTCCCGCGCTTGCGGCCGCGCACGATGAGCTTGGTAGAAGCCTTCTTCTTGTGCCGGGTCTTCCTGCCTTCCGGCTTGCCCCAGGGCGAGACCGGCGGACGGCCGCCCGAGCTCTTGCCCTCACCGCCACCCAGCGGATGGTCCACCGGGTTCTTGGCGACGCCCCGCACCCTGCCCCGGCGGCCCAGCCAGCGAGTCTTGCCGGCCTTGCCCACCGAGAGCAGCTCGTGCTCCGCGTTGCCCACTTCTCCGATGGTGGCGAGGCAGCGGGCGTGTACCCGACGCATTTCGGTCGAGCGCAGCCGCACCGTCACGTATTCCCCTTCCTTCGCGATGACCTCGGCGCCGGCTCCCGCGGTGCGGGCGAGCTGCCCGCCCTTGCCGATCTTGAGCTCGACGCAGTGCACCACGGTGCCCAGCGGGACCTCGGCCAGGGGAATCGTGTTCCCCACCCGCGGATCGACACCCGGACCTGAGAGCACGGTGTCACCCACGTTGAGACCCTTGGGGTGCAGGATGTAGCGCTTCTCGCCGTCGGCGTAGACCAGGAGGGCGATCCGCGCACTCCGGTTGGGATCGTATTCGATCTCCGTAACCTTGGCGGGGACGCCGAACTTGTTTCGCTTGAAGTCGATCTTGCGGTACATCCGCTTGTGACCGCCGCCGATGTAGCGCATGGTCACGTGGCCGAGGTTGTTCCGCCCGCCGGTCTTCCGGATCGGCTCGAGCAGACTCTTCTCGGGCGTGGCCCGGGTGATCTCGTCGAACCCGGACACCGAGCGGAACCGCGACGCGGCGGTCACCGGCCTGAACTGTCGAATGCTCATCTCAGCCCTCGAACACGGGGATCTGGTCCCCTTCCTTCAGGGTGACGATCGCCTTCTTCCACCGGGCGGTAGCACCGCGGGTCTTCCCTCGCACCACCTCGTTGCGCCGCATCTGCATGGTGCGAACCCGGGTCACGGTCACGCCGAACAGCTTCTGCAGCGCCTCGCTGATCTGATACTTGTTCGCCTCGGGGTGCACCTCGAAGGTGTATTCCTTCCGCAGCTGATAGGCGGCGGAGCTCTTCTCGGTCACGACCGGGCGGACGATCACCTGGTGCAGCACGGACATTTACTTGCCCCCCTTCTTCTTCTTCGGGGCGGGCTTCGCGGCCTTGGTCGACTTGGCCGACTTCCTGGCCGCGGGCTTCGCCGACTTGGCCTTGGCTTTGGGCGATGCCTTGGCGGCCTTCGCTTTGGGAGCGGCCTTGGGCTTCGCTTCCTTGGCAGGCTTGGCCTTGGCTGGACGCTCCGTCCTGACTGCCGGCTCCGTCTTCGGGCCGGGAACGAACGGGCGGACAAACGGCTCGGCCGGCTCACCACTCAGGGCGCCCTCTTCGACGATCACGATGTCAGCCCACAGGACGTCGTAAGCCGACGCATCCTGGTAGGGCAGCACGTTGACGTGGGGGATGTTCCGAGCGGAGAGAACCAGAGCCTGACTCAAGCCATGGGTGAGGAGCAGCGCCTTCTTGCCGCCCACTTCCATCGTCTCGAGCAATTCGACGACCCGCGCCGTCTTGGGGCTGTCGAGATCGAACCGCTCCACGACGAAGAGCGAACCTTCGGAAGCGCGGGCGTTGAGCGCCGACTTCCGGGCCAGCTGCTTCACCTTGCGGGGAAGGCCCAGCCGGTAGTCGCGCGGCTGAGGTCCGAAGGTGGTACCACCACCCGGCCAGAGCGGTGAGCGGGTTGAACCCGCGCGGGCGCGACCGGTGCCCTTCTGCTTCCAGGGCTTCTGGTTCCCGCCGGAGACGAAGCTCCGGGTCTTGGTCATGTGCGTGCCCTGCCGCTGATTGGCCAGGTAGGTCGTAACCGCCTGGTGCAGCGAGGCCTCGTGCACAGTCCCATCAAAGAACGCCTCGGGCAGCGCGGTCGAACCCTTGCGCGAGCCGGCGGGCGAGAAATGCGGCGCTTCAATCATGGCGGCTCCTGCCCTTCTGCTTGTTCACCAGCAGGATCCCATGCTTGGCTCCCGGAACGGCGCCGCGGACGAACAGGAGATTCCGCTCGGCATCCACCTTCACCACCCGGAGGCCCATCTCGGTGTGGCGCTCCGCTCCCATGTGGCCCGGCATCCTCTTGCCCTTGATGACGCGCGAGGGATCGGTGCCCGCGCCGATGGAACCCGGTTTCCGGTGTCGGGTGTTGCCGTGCGACCCCGGTCCACCGCCGGCGCCGTAGCGATGCACCACGCCCTGAAACCCGCGGCCCTTCGATGTGCCGGTCACCTTGACCAGCTCACCGGGAGCGAAGATCCCAACCGTGACCGTGTCGCCCGCCGCGTGCTGGGCCTCGCCCACCGCGAACTCGCGCAGGATCCAGGGCGCCGCCTCGAGGCCCGCCTTCTTGGCGTGGCCCAGCAGCGCGCGCGTGGTCTGCGGCTTGCCCCGGCTCTCGAAGCCGAGCTGCACCGCGTCGGTCTTCACCTGGACCACCCGGCACGGTCCGGCTTCGATGACGGTAACCGGCACCGAGGCGCCGTCCTCGGCGAAAACCCGGGTCATCCCGAGCTTCCGCCCGATCAAACCATTCGCCATGGCTATTCGACCTTGATCTCGACGTCCACGCCGGCCGGCAAATCCAGCTTGGTCAGCGCGTCCATCGTCTGCGGCCGTGAGTCGTTGATGTCCAGCAGGCGCTTGTGAGTACGCAGCTCGAATTGCTCCCGGCTCTTCTTGTCGATATGCGGGCTACGCAGCACCGTCCACCGCTCGATCTTCACCGGCAATGGAATGGGTCCCGAGACCTGCGCCCCGGTCTTCTCGGCGGTGCGCACGATGTCGGCCGCGGCCTGATCCAGCACGCCGTGATCGAAGGCCTTGAGTCGGATGCGAATGCGTTGTGCCATCTCTGCCCTCTCGCGTGAGCCGTCAGCCGTCAGCCGTCGGCCGTCAGCCACTGATGGCTGACGGCTGATGGCTGATGGCTCTACTTCGAGAATCTTCGTTACGACGCCAGCTCCCACCGTCCGCCCACCCTCGCGGATGGCGAACCGGAGGCCCTCATCCATCGCGATCGGCGTGATGAGCTCGATCAACATCTGGATGTTGTCGCCCGGCATGACCATCTCGACGCCCTCGGGCAGCTCCACCGAGCCGGTCACGTCCGTGGTGCGGAAGTAGAACTGGGGCCGGTACCCCTTGAAGAACGGGGTGTGCCGTCCGCCCTCTTCCTTGGTCAGGACGTAGACCTCGGCATTGAACTTGGTGTGCGGGGTGATGCTGCCCGCCTTCGCCAGCACCATGCCGCGCTCGATCTCGTGCTTTTCAACGCCGCGCAGCAGCAGTCCGACGTTGTCGCCCGCCTCGCCATGATCCAGCAGCTTGCGGAACATCTCGACGCCGGTCACCACCGACTTCTTGTCCGAGCCGAAGCCGACCAGGGCGATTTCCTCGCCCACCTTGATCTTGCCGCGCTCGATACGGCCGGTGGCTACCGTGCCGCGGCCGGTGATCGAGAACACGTCCTCGACCGGCATCAGGAACGCCTTCTCGACGTCGCGCTTGGGCTGCGGGATGTAGTTGTCGAGCGAATCGAGCAGCTCCCACATCTTCTTGACCCACTGTTCGTCGCCCTTGATGGCGCCGGTGGCCGAGCCGCGAATCACCGGCAGATCATCGCCCGGGAACTCGTACTTGCTCAGCAGCTCGCGCACTTCCAGCTCCACCAGGTCCAGCAGCTCGGCGTCTTCGACCAGGTCGCACTTGTTCATGAAGACCACGATCGACGGCACGTTCACCTGACGGGCGAGCAGGATGTGCTCGCGGGTCTGCGGCATGGGCCCGTCGCTGGCGCTGACCACCAGGATGGCGCCGTCCATCTGCGCGGCACCGGTGATCATGTTCTTCACGTAGTCGGCATGGCCCGGGCAGTCCACATGTGCGTAGTGGCGCTTCTCGGTGCTGTACTCGACGTGGCTGGTCGCGATCGTCAGGATCTTGGTCGCGTCGCGGCGGCCCTGCGATTCCGAGGCCTTCGCCACCGTGTCGTACGGGACATAGGAGGCCAGCCCCTTGTCGGCCGACACCTTGGTGAGGGCGGCGGTGGTGGTGGTCTTTCCATGGTCAACGTGGCCGATGGTTCCCACGTTCACGTGCGGCTTGGTGCGCTCGAATTTGGCCTTGGCCATACGTTCCTCGAGGTGTTCTAACGGTTGCTATCGATGATCAGGGAACTGCGCTCAACCCTTCTTCTTCGCAATAATCGCTTCCGCGATCGACTTCGGCACTTCCTCGTAATGATCAAACTCCATGGAGTACACGGCCCGCCCCTGTGTCATGCTGCGGAGCGTGGTCGAGTACCCGAACATCTCCTTGAGCGGCACGTCGGCGGCGACCACCTGCGCTTCGCCCCGCTGCGTCATGCCACCCACTTTGCCGCGGCGGCTGGACAGATCGCCCACCACGGAGCCCAGGAAATCCGACGGGGTCACGACTTCGACCTCCATGACCGGCTCCAGGATGATCGGACGGGCCTGCTGGGCCGCGGTCTTGAAAGCCATCGAGCCGGCGATCTTGAACGCCATTTCCGAGCTGTCCACGTCGTGGTAGCTGCCGTAGACCAGGGTCGCCTTGATGTCCACGACCGGGTAACCGGCCTGAATCCCGTTCTCCAGCGCCTCCCGGATGCCTGCTTCCACCGGCTTGATGAACTCCTTGGGGATCACTCCGCCCACGATGGCGTCCTCGAACACGAAACCCTCGCCGGGCTTGGTGGGCTCGAGGTGAATCACCACGTGGCCGTACTGACCCTTGCCGCCGGACTGGCGAATGAACTTGCCTTCGACGTCGGAGACCTTGCGGGTGATCGTCTCGCGGAAGGCCACCTGGGGCTGGCCCACGTTGGCCTCGACCTTGAATTCCCGCTTCATCCGGTCGACCAGGATCTCGAGATGCAGCTCGCCCATGCCGGCGATGATGGTCTGTCCGGTCTCCTGGTCGCTCCGGACCCGGAAGGTCGGGTCCTCCTCGGCCAGCTTCTGCATCGCGATGCCCAGCTTGTCCTGGTCGGCCTTGGTCTTGGGCTCGATGGCGACGTCGATCACCGGATTGGGGAACTTCATCGCCTCCAGGATGATCGCATTGTCCTCATCGGAGAGCGTGTCGCCGGTCCGGGTGTCCTTGAGCCCGATGGCCGCGGCGATGTCCCCCGCCAGCACTTCCTGGATCTCCTCACGCTTGTTCGCATGCATCTGCAGCAGGCGGCCGATCCGCTCCTTCTTGTCCTTGGTCGCGTTGTAGACGTAGCTGCCGGACTGGAGCTTGCCCGAATAGACCCGGAAATACGTCAGCCGACCCACATAGGGATCGGTCATGATCTTGAACGCCAGCGCCGCGAAAGGCTCGTCATCCGCCGGACGGCGCTCGACGTGGGTCGTGTCGTGCAACGGCAAGTGACCCTGAATCGCCTTGACGTCCGTCGGGCACGGCAGGTAGTCGATCACCGCATCGAGCAACGCCTGCACGCCCTTGTTCTTGAACGAGGCGCCACACAGCACCGGGACGAGACCATGATTGATCGTCGCGTTACGGATCGCCTGCCGAATCTCGTCTTCCGTCAGCTCGGCCCCGCCCAGGTACTTCTCGAGCAGCTGCTCCTCGTGCTCCACCGCGGCCTCGAGCAGCTCGTGGCGATACTTCGCTACCTGATCCTTGTACGCATCCGCGACCGGGATCTCGTCGAAGGTCTTGCCCAGAGTGGAGTCGTCGAAGACGACCTCCACATTGCGGATGACGTCGATGTGGCCGGTGAAGGTGTCCGACGAGCCGACCGGAATCTGGATCGGATACGCCTTCTTGGTCAGGCGATCCCGGATCATGGTCAGGCAGCGGTCGAAGTCGGCGCCGATCCGGTCCATCTTGTTGGCGAAGATGAGCCGGGGCACCTCGTAGCGATCGGCCTGGCGCCACACCGTCTCGGTCTGGGGCTCGACGCCAGCCACCGAGTCCAGCAGGGTTACCGCGCCGTCCAGCACCCGAAGGCTGCGCTCCACCTCGGCCGTGAAATCCACGTGGCCCGGGGTGTCGATGATGTTGATCCGGTACAGCACGTCGGACCGGTTCCAGAAACAGGTCGTGGCCGCGGAGGTGATGGTGATTCCGCGCTCCTGCTCCTGCTCCATCCAGTCCATGGTGGCCGCACCCTCGTGCACTTCACCGATTTTGTAGTTCTTGCCGGTGTAGTACAGGATGCGCTCGGTGGTAGTCGTCTTCCCGGCATCGATGTGCGCCATGATGCCGATGTTGCGATACCGTTCGAGCGGAGTTTCGCGCCCCATGCCATGTCCCTTTGCGGCCGCGTTGTGCGGCAGCGTCGCCAAGCTCATCGAGTTCCACCAGCGAAAAAGCGGGGCGACCGAGCCCGGGGATTTCCCGGTGGTATCGCTCCGCGCACGTCCGGGCAGGGCCCAAGACGGGGGACCATTGCAGGTCCTGCGTTCATTGGGGCGTCAGACCGACGCCCTTACAGGAGGATCAGAAGTGACACACAGGGTCCCGGCACCTTGGGACCGGCGCTCACATGATCCGATGTCGGCTCGATAGGGGACCCGAAACTGGGGTCCATAGACCACCGAAGCCCGGGAAAGCGTAACAAGTTCCGGGGCTAGGTCAAGGCGGAACACAGGGCGGACGGGGCGGACGCGTTTATAGCCGACCCCCCAGAAAACAACAGAGGCCGGATCTCTCCGGCCTCTTCAGTACCCTCCCGCCCCGACCGCCCTGTTCGTCCCGCCCGCCGCTTCTACCACCGATAATGCGCGAACGCCCGGTTGGCCTCGGCCATCCGGTGGGTGTCTTCCTTCTTCTTGATGGTGTTCCCTTCACCCTTGGAGGCCAGGATCAGCTCCGCCGCGAGCCGCTCTTCCATGCTCTTCTCGGTGCGCGCCCGGGAGTACTCGATGATCCAGCGCATGGCGAGCGCGGTGCGCCGCTCGGGCCGCACTTCGACCGGCACCTGCAGCGAGGCGCCGCCCACCCGGCGGCTCTTCACCTCGAGGGCCGGCTTGGCGTTGTTGACCGCCTGCTTGAAGACCGTGACACCGGGCTGGCCGGTGCGCTCTTCGATCAGGTCCATGGCGGAGTAGAAGATCTGCTCGGCAGTGCTCTTCTTGCCCTGGTACATCAGGTTGCTGACGAACTTGGAGACGGTCTGGCTGTCGTACCGCGGATCGGGGGGAACCGGACGCTTGACGGCCTTGTTCCGACGACTCACTTCGAACCTCCCTTGCCTGCACGCCGCCTTGGGCCGCTTGGCGCCGTACTTGGAACGGCTCTGCTTGCGGTCATTGACGCCCGCGGCATCCAGGGCGCCCCGCACGATATGGTAACGCACACCCGGCAGGTCCTTCACCCGTCCGCCTCGAATGAGCACGATCGAGTGTTCCTGCAGATTGTGACCTTCACCGGGGATGTACGCGGTAACTTCGAAACCGTTGGTAAGCCGCACACGCGCCACTTTGCGGAGCGCTGAGTTCGGCTTCTTGGGCGTCGTGGTGTAGACCCTGGTGCACACCCCGCGCTTGAGCGGGTTGGCTTTGAGAGCAGGCACTTTGTTCTTCGCCTCGACCGAGCGGCGGCCAAAGCGAACCAGCTGGTTAATAGTCGGCATAGACCGCGAACAGTAGCGGCGGGATGGACTTAGGTCAAGGCGACAGAGGTGTCAGGGATCAGGTGTCAGGCGTCAGGGATCCAGGTGGTGGGGAGTGGGTGGTGGGGGCACAACCACCCACCACCTACAACCCAACACCCCTGACACCTGTTCCCTGACACCTGACCCCTCTTACGGCCCCGGCCTGCACCTCCAAGCCGATACCGCCCCTGATGCGGCACTCCGCTGGTAAAGAAGGTTCCCGGCGTGATCCGGACGTAGTAGGTGCCGGGGACGAGCGTGGCAGACTGGCGAGAGCAGTAGTTGTTCACCCCCGCGGCGATGTCGTCGGTGCCGGTCCCGATCGCAGTCCCCGCCGCGTTGAAGAGCTGCAGGTTGGTATTCAGCTCGAGACCATAAGAGCAGTAGGCGCCGTTGAATCCGCTGGTCTCGAACGTGTGCAGTCCCCCCGTCTGAATTACCACTTGATAGAAATCCGACTCGATGGTGCTGACCGTCCCGGTCTGGTAGGTGCCGTCCACCAGCACACTCGCTGAACCAATCGATCCATCGTCCTCGTGTTCCAGCGGGCTGCCGATCTGGAAGGAAGCGTAGGCACCGATCGTGGACGACACCGTCACACTGCGTGGCGCCCCTGCCCCGCCATATGCCCCCCAACGCCGGCCCAGGATACCGAGGAGCCCGTCTCCATCCTCATCCTCACCAGCGAAAACCAGATAGCTCCCGTCGGCGAGACCAGTGAAGCTGTAGGCTCCGCCAGGCGCGGCCATTGTGGCAACCGGATTGAGTGTGGTCGCGTCGTACAACCGGACGTAGAGCTGGCGGGAGGGTCCCATGTTCTGCAACAGGCTGTTACGCGCATTCACGATCCCGGCGCCGTACGCGTTGGCTGGGCCCGCCGGGACCGCATAGGTCAGGAGTCTGCTCCTGAGTTGAGCCGCCGTGAGAGAGGGATTGGCGGCCAGAATGAGCGCCGCAACGCCACTCACATGCGGCGCCGCCATCGAGGTCCCTTCGTAGCGTGCCTGGGTCGGGGTGCAGGGATCGACCGTAAAATCACAGACCGTGGAGAAGACGCCCCAGGTTCCGTCGCCGGCCGAGTTGACCAGCGGGCTCGCGCCGATATCGCCGCCGGGCGCGGCGATGTCGATCGTTGGCCCGAAATTCGAATAGCTCGCCAGAGTCCCCTGCGGCCCCACGGCCGACACCGACAACACTTCGGGGAACGCGGCTGGACAGTTGGGCACCGAGCTGGCGCTGTTCCCGGCCGACGCCACGATGAGCGATCCACCGTTGGGAAGGCCCGGGTCGGTCGCTGCCATCACTGCGTCATGCAGCACGTCCAGTCCTGGAGCCGGGTTGGTCCCCAGGCTGCACCCGCCGCCAAGGCTCACGTTGATGATCCGCGCACCCTGCGCCGGAGGCGCGATGACCGCGGAGTCTCCCTGCTCGTTGCCTGCCGGAAGTCCTGCGGCGTAGAGAATGCCCTGCGCCACGTCGTAGTCGCTGCCGCCGGAGAGGCCGAGTACCCTGACCGGACGGATACCGACGTGCCAGTTCACGCCGAGGACCGACACGCCGTCGTTGCCCACGGCTCCGATGGTACCCGAGGTGTGAATGCCGTGTCCTCCGAATTGGGCCCTCCCTCCCAGGCATCCACTTCCCAAGACATCGTAGTCCACCGGAATCGTGGGATCGGAGTCGTAGCCGTCTCCGTCTCCGGTGTTACTGGTCGTTCCTCCGGCACAGAACGTCGCATTGGTCTGGGAAACGAAGTCGTAGCCGTCGCTTCGGAGGTTGGCAGTCAGCGCCGGATGATCAAAGCGAATTCCGTTGTCGACGACGGCAACGATGACGTTGCTGCTTCCAGTCGTGATGGCCCATGCCTCGGGCAGGCCGATCATCGTGTAGTGCCACGACTGGTTGGGATAATTGGGATCGTCAGGTGTGACAACCGGCTCGCGCAGCCGCGCCGGGATCTCGTCGGTCCGCATCCAGCGTCCCCGGCTTACGCTTGCCACCGCAGGGTTTCTCAGCAATTCGGCCCGGACCGAGTCGAGCTTGGCCGGGTTCGCCACTCTGATCCGTGCCGTCGAGATGATGGGAGAGACACCGTCAAGCCGCACGCGCCCGGGCGCCAGATGCGCCAGGAGGCGACCTCGCATCGTCGCTGCGACCGATCGTGCGGTACTGAGCGCACGCATCGCACGGATTCCCGGAGCCGCTATTGCCGCCGGCTTGAAGTGCACGATCAGCTCATCGGGTGTGTATTCGATACCACCAACCGCAGCCAACCGAGTGCGCTGCAGCGGGCGCACACCTTCCGACATGCTCTCGGTTCGAATTGACGGTAAGACGCGCAACGACGCAGGCGGCGCAGCCGGGAAGTCCACCGTCACGACCATGCCTGAGATCGAAGACGGTTGGGCGACGACCGTCGTGGCCGAGAAATCCACGGTGCCCGGGTTCGTCGCGGCACTCGCCGCCTGGACCGATTGGGTACCAGGACCCGGGCCCATGGTCCAGTTGACCTTGGCCTGCCCATTCTGGTCGGTGGTGGTCGTGGTCGCATCCAATGAGCCGCCACCGCTCGTCACTTGCCATTCGACCGTGACACCCTGCTGACCCACATTGCTGTTGTTGCGCACTTCCACGACCAGCGGAAGAAGCACCGTGCCGTCGGCGCCAGTCTGGCCATCACCCGAAATGGAATTCAGCGTACCAGTGGTGGTAGCGGTGGCACCGAAGGTGACGGGAGATCCGGTAAGCCCGGTGACGGTCGCAGTCGCGCTCTGGGCGCCGGCGTGTGCGCCCAAGGTCCATTGCGCGGCGACCCGTCCCTGGGGATCGGTCTTGGGCTGAGCAGCGGAGAGAATCCCGTCTCCCGGCGTAGCGGCCATCGTGACGGTGACACCAGGGACCGGATCGCCGTTGGCGTCGGTGACCACGGCGACAATGGGCTGGGGGAGCAACGCCCCGGCCGCCCCGGTTTGCCCGTCGCCTGAGAGGTACGCGATTTCCGTCGGGACCGGCCGCGGTGTGCTGTTGTCGTTGCCTCCGCACTGAACCAGCATCAGGGACACGGCCACTGCACTGGCGGTCCGGAGGTATCGGACGGTCATAGGTGCCTGTATGAAACGAAGAACGTAAGAGGGGTCACTTCGAATATACCTCCGACGAAAAACACGGCGCCCGGAACACGTCCGGGCGCCGTCTCATGCCGATTGCCAGCCAAACCGAGGGTCTTTGGCCTACTCCTCGTCTTCCACCCCGACCGGCACCAGCGGTGGCTGAACCCCTGGAACTGCGACACCTTCGGGCGGGGGCGGGGCCGGCTCGTAACCCTCGGGCGGCTCGATGTCGATCTCGGCGTAGCGATAGATGCCCGAGCCCGCCGGGATCAGGTGCCCGATGATGATGTTCTCCTTCAGGCCAAGCAGGTTGTCCTTGGCGCCGCGAATGGCCGCGTCGGTCAGAACCCGCGTCGTCTCCTGGAATGACGCGGCCGAGATGAACGACTGCGTCGTGAGACTGGCCTTGGTGATGCCAAGCAGGACCGGTTCCGACTGCGCCGGGGTCCCCTTCTTCTTGATCGTGCGATCGTTCTCCTCCCGGAAGGTGAGCTTGTCCACCGTCTCGCCTTCGAGGAAGTCGGTGTCTCCCGGATCGGTGACCCGTACCTTCTGAAGCATCTGGCGAACGATCACACCGATGTGCTTGTCGCTGATCCGCACACCCTGCAGGCGATAGACCTCCTGCACTTCGTTCAGCAGATACTCCTGTACGGCGCGGGGACCCTTGATCCGCAGGATGTCGTGCGGATTCACCGGGCCTTCGGTCAGACGGTCGCCGGCGCGGACCCGGTCGCCTTCGTGCACCCGAAGGTGCTTGCCCGACGCCACTTCGTAGAGCTGCGGCGGCTCCGGGTCGCCCTTGGCCTTCGGATCGAGCACCGGGTAGACGTAGATCTCACGCTTGCCGCGCTTGATCTCGCCGAACTTCACACTGCCGTCGATCTCCGAAATGGTCGCCGGATCCTTGGGCCGCCGCGCCTCGAACAGCTCGGCTACCCGCGGCAGACCGCCGGTGATGTCGCGGGTCTTGTACGCCTGCCGCGGCATCTTGGTCACTGTGACGCCCTTCACCACGTCGAGCACCGGAGAGAGGAACACCGTCTTGTCCTTGCTCTCCTTCTTGCTCTTGCTCGGCCACGCGACGTTGATCGGATACTCCTCGACCTTGAAGCGCGAGGACCACGGGTTGGTCTCGTCGGTGACGTTCATCGCCCGGGTGACCTGGTCCGTGTCGGAGCCCAGGATGATGCGGCTTCCCTCCGCCAGGATGTATTCCTGGGGATCCTTGCGGTTCGGCGCGTAAACCAGAACCGACGGGTGCAGCTCGCGGTCCGGATCGGCCATGACCACGAGTGAGCGCAGGCCGGTGGACTCGTCCAGCTCTTCGCGCAGGGTGGCGCCCGGCACGAGGTCCTTCCAGCGGAGCTGGCCGTCGATCTTCAGAATGCTCGGGTCGTTGTACGGGTCCCAGGTGTAGAGGATCGACATCTTCCCCGTGACCTGATCGCCCTCCTTGACCTGGATCAGTGCGCCTTCTGGCACCGGATAACGGTTCAGCACCCGCTTCGGATCGTTCGGATCCACAACCTGGATGCCTTCCTTGGTCTCTTCGGTGGCCGATTCGTCTTCACGGGTGAGCGCGATCCGGATCTGGCCCTTGGTGCCATCCTCGTACTCGATCGGCAAGTCGGCCCACTCGAGGCCGTCGGTGTACCTCACGATGCCGCTGGCCCGGGCCCGGCGCTCCGCTTCCTCCGCGATGCGCGCCGAGGTGCCACCGATGTGGAAGGTTCGCAGGGTCAGCTGGGTGCCCGGCTCGCCGATCGACTGCGCGGCCAGGATCCCGATCGCTTCACCCATATCCACCATGTCCATGGTGGCGAGGTTCCGGCCGTAGCACATACGGCAGCAGCCGCGGCGCGCCTCGCAGGTCAGCACCGAGCGGATTCTCACCTTCTCGATATCCGCCTCGTCGATCGCCGAGGAAATTTCCTCGTCGATCAGCTGGCCGGCCTGGACGATCAACTTCGGATCGCCGTGCTCATCCAGCTCGTGCGGATCGGTGACATCTTCGGCCGCGACACTGCCCAGGATGCGCTCCTTGAGCGGCTCGATGACGTCCTCGCCTTCCTTCAGCGCCGAGATCTCGAGTCCGGCGATGGTCCCGCAGTCCTCCTCGGTGATCGTGACATCCTGCGCCACGTCCACCAGACGGCGGGTGAGGTAACCGGCGTCGGCCGTCTTGAGCGCGGTGTCGGCCAGACCCTTCCGTGCACCGTGGGTGGAGATGAAGTACTCCAGCACCGTCAGGCCTTCACGGAAATTGGACTTGATCGGGCTCTCAATGATTTCGCCGATGCCGCCGGTCAGCTTCTTCTGCGGCTTGGCCATCAGGCCGCGCATACCAGCGAGCTGCCGGATCTGGTCGCGGCTGCCCCGTGATCCCGAGTCGAACATCATGAACACGGGGTTGAATCCACCGCGGCTCTGCCGCATGTGGTTGACCATCGCTTCGGCCACGTCGTTGTTGGCGTGGGTCCAGGCATCGATCACCTTGTTATACCGCTCACCGAAGGTGATCTGGCCGGTGTTGTACGCCTTCTGGAACCGCTGCACCCGCTTATCGGCCTCATCCAGCAGGGTGACCTTCTCCTTCGGAATTTCAAGATCCTCGACGCCGATCGAGATGCCGCCCATCGTGGCATAGCGGAACCCGAACTCCTTGAGGCGGTCGAGGAACACGACCGTGTCGGAGAGCCCGGCCTCGCGATAGCTCTGCAGCACCAGCTCGGACAGCGCCTTCTTCTTCATCAGCTCGTTCCGGAAGCCACGGTTGGCCACCAGGCGCGGCGGCAGGATGCTGTTGAACAACACCCGTCCCACCGTGGTCTTCATCCAGCGCGGCTTGGGATCCTGAGCGCCGCGCGGCGGCTGGTACCAGAAATGGATCGCGGAATGGTAGTCCACGCTCCGAGTCATCAACGCCATCTCCAGCTCGGCCAGGCTCCCGAAGTAGCGGGCCTTGTCCCATGCGGGGCTCTTCTTGCCATCCTTCGGCTCCTCGGCACCGGCCGGGAGCTTGGTGAGGAAGTAGCTCCCCAGCACCATGTCCTGGGACGGCTCGGCCACCGGACGCCCGTCCGACGGCTTGAGGATGTTGTTCGACGAGATCATCAGCAGCCGCGCCTCCAGCTGTGCCTCGAACGACAGGGGCACGTGCACGGCCATCTGGTCTCCGTCGAAGTCCGCGTTGAACGCGGCGCAGACCAGCGGGTGGATCCGGATCGCCTTACCCTCGACCAGCACCGGCTCGAAAGCCTGGATGCCGAGGCGGTGCAGCGTCGGAGCGCGGTTCAGCAGCACCGGGTGGTCCTGAATGATCTCCTCCAGGATCCCGAACACCTCCTCGCTCTCCTTCTCCACGATCTTCTTGGCCCGCTTCACAGTCTCGGCGATGCCCTTCTCCACCAGCTTGTGGATGATGAAGGGCTTGAAGAGCTCGACGGCCATTGCCTTAGGCAGGCCGCACTGGTGCAACCGGAGCTCGGGACCGACCACGATCACCGAGCGGCCCGAGTAGTCCACCCGCTTGCCGAGCAGGTTCTGGCGGAACCGGCCCTGCTTGCCCTTGAGCATGTCGCTCAGGGACTTGAGCGGGCGCTTGCCGCGACCCCGGATCGCCTTGGAACGGCGGCCGTTGTCGAAGAGCGCATCCACCGCCTCCTGCAGCATCCGCTTCTCGTTGCGCAGGATGACTTCCGGCGCCTTGTGCTGGATCAGCTTCTGGAGCCGGTTGTTCCGGTTGATGACCCGGCGGTACAGATCGTTCAGGTCGGACGTGGCGAAGCGCCCGCCGTCGAGCGGCACCAGCGGCCGCAGGTCGGGCGGAATCACCGGCACCACGTCGAGAATCATCCAGGCCGGGTTGTTGGGCACATCGCCCGACTCGCCGGAGGTGAGGAACGCGTCCACGATCTTGAGCCGCTTCAGCATCTGCTTCTTGCGATGCTGGCTGGTCTCAGTGGCGACCGAGCCGCGCAGTTCCTCGGCGAGGCGCTTCACATCGATCCGGTTGAGCAGCTCACGGACCGCCGGCGCGCCGATGTCGGCCTTGAACGTGCTGTCCCCCTCCTCGCGGGCCTTGGCCCGCAGGGCGAGGTACTCGTCCTCATCGAGCAGCTGATTGGTCTCGACGTCCTGGTCGCCCGGCTCGATGACGATGTAGCTCGAGTAATAGATCACCCGCTCGAGGTCACGCAGAGTGACGTTGAGCAGGTTCCCCATCGGGCTGGGCAGGGTCTTGAAGAACCAGATGTGGGCCACCGGCACGCTGAGCTCGATGTGGCCCATCCGCTCGCGCCGCACCTTGGACAGCGTCACCTCGACGCCGCACCGGTCGCAGATCACGCCGCGATAGCGGATCCGCTTGTACTTGCCGCAATGGCATTCCCAGTCCTTGACCGGACCGAAGATGCGCTCGCAGAAGAGTCCGTCCTTCTCCGGCTTGAAGGAGCGGTAGTTGATGGTCTCGGGCTTGGTTACCTCACCCCAGGACCACCAGTACCGTTGCCCCTGGAGCTCCACTCGCTCGCGCTCCTTCTGGTCGCGCGGGCCGCGGATCTCCTCCGGAGAGGCGATGCGGATGCTGATGAAGTCGAAGCTCGAGCTCTTGGGCTCGCGCCCGCTGCGGAAATCAATCATGGGTCCCTCTTCCCTATCGTTATTCGTCGCCGTCGGCGGTCGCGCCGAGGGTGACTTTTAGACCGAGCGCCTGGAGTTCCTTCACCAGAACGTTGAACGACTCCGGGATGCCGGGCTCCGGCAGGTTCTGGCCCTTCACGATGGCCTCGTAAACCTTGCTGCGCCCGTTCACGTCGTCGGACTTGACCGTGAGCATTTCCTGGAGCACGTGGGCCGCACCATAGGCCTCCAGCGCCCAGACTTCCATTTCACCGAACCGCTGTCCACCGAACTGCGCCTTACCGGCCAACGGCTGCTGGGTAACCAGCGAGTAGGGGCCGATCGATCGAGCGTGGATCTTGTCGTCCACCAAGTGGCTCAACTTGAGCATGTAGATCGTGCCCACCGTCACGTCGCCTTCGAACTCCTGACCGGTCCGCCCATCGCGGAGCCGGACCTTGCCGCTGGGAGTGAGCCCGGCCGCGCGGATCAACTCCTCCGCCGCGCGGGAGACGTCGTCCGCCTCGCCTTTTCCGGCCGACAGCTGCGCCAGCGCGGGACGTCCCGCCGATTCCAACAGGTCGGCCGAGGCACCGTCAACCACCTTCTCGAGATCCTTCACCACCTTGGCGGCGCTCTTCTGGTCCGCCGCTTCGCCATTGCTGGCGCGATGCTGGTGGAAGGCCAGCTCGTGCTTGCGCTGCTCCAGCTCGCGGGTACCCAGCTCCTTGGCCGCCGCGATAAGGAACCCCTTGATGCTCTGGAACAGTTCCTTCGAATGCGCGCTGGCCGACCGCCGGGCGAGGTCGTGAATGCCCGCTTCGGTCAGGGACACGCGCTGAGCATCCGAGGCAGCTCTCAAGTCGAGAACGACCTCGCCCAGGTGAGCCGGATTCACTTCCGGCGCCCGGTGACGGATGCCAAGAGCCTGGGCCGCCCACTTGAGTCCGGCGATCCGGAGCAGCACCCCGATCTCGCCCTCGTCGGCGCCCCGGAACACCGGGGTCTTCGCCTTGAAGCCCAGGATGGAAGCACACCAGCCGAGGTGAGTCTCCAGGATCTGGCCCACATTCATTCGACTCGGCACACCGAGCGGGTTGAGCACGATGTCTACCGGGGATCCATCCGGCAGGAACGGCATGTCCTCTTCCGGCACGATCCGGGCGACGATGCCCTTGTTGCCGTGCCGGCCCGCCATCTTGTCTCCCACCGAGACCTTCCGCTTCTCGGCGATGTACACCTTCACCAGCTGGATGACGCCCGGAGGCAGCTCGTCCGGCTGGAGGATCTTGTCGATCTGGTCTTCCGCCTTCTCCTCCACCTTCGCCCGCTCGCGCGAGGCGGTATCGATAGTGGCGCGGATCCGCTCGTTGGCGGGCTTGTTGACCACTCGGAGCGTCTTGAGATCCACGTCGCCCAGGTCCATCCCCTCCACCATGGCGGCGGCGAGACGAGTCCCGGCCGGCTGATACTCCTCCACCGTCCCGGCCTTGAGCATCAGGGCGACTTCCTGCCCTGAGAGCAGGTGCTTCAGCTCCTCGAACATCACGGTGGTGATGCGCGCCTTCTCGTCGTTCTCGACCCGGCGCACTTCGCCGATCCGCTCGCCACGGTCCTTCTCGACCACCTGGTCCTCGACCCGGCTGAAGATCTTCACGTCGATGACGACGCCCTTCATGCCCGGCGGAACCTTCAGCGAGCTGTCCTTCACGTCCTTCGCCTTCTCGCCGAAGATCGCGGTGAGCAGCTTCTCTTCGGGCGACAGCTCGGTCTCGCCCTTCGGCGTGATCTTGCCGACCAGGATGTCGCCCGGCTTCACATGGGCGCCGATCCGCACGATGCCGCGCTCGTCGAGATCCACCAGCGCCTCGTCGGAGACGTTGGGGATTTCCCGGGTGATCTCCTCCTGACCGCGCTTGGTGTCGCGGACGTGGAGTTCCAGCTCCTGGATGTGGATCGATGAATACACATCGTCCTTGACCAGGCGCTCGGAGAGGACGATCGCGTCCTCGAAGTTGTGTCCGTACCAGGGCATGAACGCCACGGTGACATTGCTGCCCAGTGCCAGCTCGCCCGCCTCGGTGGCGGAGCCGTCAGCGATGACCTGACCGGCCTTCACCTTCTGGCCCATGCTCACCAGCGGCCGCTGGTTGATGGCCGTGTCCTGGTTGGTCCGCCAGAACTTCTTTACCCGATACCGGTCGTGCTGGGTAAGGCGGGCCAACGGGGTGTCTCCCACATGGCCGTTTTCACCGGCGTCGATGATGATCTCATCGGCGGTCACCCGGGTGACGGTACCGGCCCGGCGAGCCAGGATCACGGCGCCGGAGTCGCACGCGACCTTCTCCTCCAGCCCGGTGCCAACCACCGGAGCCTGGGGGAAGAGCAGCGGGACCGACTGGCGCTGCATGTTGGAGCCCATCAACGCGCGGTTGGCGTCGTCGTGCTCCAGGAACGGAATCAGTGCCGCGGCAATCGAGACCAGCTGCTCGGGCGCCACGTCCATGTATTCGATCCGGTCGGGCGGCAGCAACGGGTAGTCGTCGCCCTTACGGGTCAGGACCAGATCGTCAACGAAACGGCCTTCCTCGTCGAGCGGCGCGTTGGCCTGAGCCACCGCGAATTCCTCTTCCTCGCTCGCCGAAAGCCAGCGGACCTCGTTGGTCACCTTGGCATTCTTCACCACCCGATACGGCGTCTCGATGAAGCCCAGCTCGTTGATCCGGGCGTAGGTCGAGAGGCTGGTGATCAGGCCGATGTTCGGACCTTCCGGCGTCTCGATCGGGCACATCCGGCCGTACTGGGAGTAGTGCACGTCGCGCACTTCGAATCCGGCGCGCTCCCGGGTAAGACCACCGGGACCCAGAGCCGATAGCCTCCGCTTGTTGGTCAGCTCCGCCAGCGGGTTGGTCTGGTCCATGAACTGGGAGAGCTGGGAGGATCCGAAGAAGGCCTGGATCACGGCCGAAACGGTCCGGGCGTTCACCAGGTCGTCCAAGGAGATCTTCTCCGGATCGGCGTTGATGCTCATCCGTTCCTTGACCAGTCGCGCCATCCGCGAAAGGCCGACGGAGAACTGGTTCGCGATCAACTCACCCACCGACCGGATCCGGCGGTTGCCGAGATGGTCGATGTCGTCGGTGTAGCCGCGGCCATCGTTCAGGTCGATCAGGTACCGGATAATGGCGATGAAGTCCTCTTCGGTGAGGACGGTGTGGTTCGCCGGCGTCCGGGTCTTGAGCCGCTGGTTGATCTTGTAGCGGCCTACCCGCCCCAGGTCGTACCGCTTGGGGTTGAAGAACAGCCGCTTCAGCGCCTCGCGCGCGGTCTCGAGGTTCGGCGCCTCGCCCGGCCGCAGCAGGGCGTAGATCTGCTCCAGGGCCTCGGCCTCACTGTGAGTCGGGTCCTTGGCCAGCGTGTTCTTGATCAACGGCGATTCACTGCGGCCCGGAGGCAGCAGGACGTCAACCTTCCGGAGCCCCGCCTTGATCAGCCGCTTCTTGAGCGTATCGGTGAGCTCCTTGCCGCCTTCGGCCAGGACTTCACCGGTCTCCGGGTCGGCCACGTCGAAGGCAAGCACATAGCGAGCGCGCTCACGGGTCGTGGTCGGCTGCTCCTCGTCATGCAGATCGAGCGAGGTGTAGCCGGCAAACACCGTGACGTGCTTCACGCCCACGTGCTGCAGGTGCTTGACCCGCTCCTGGGTCAGCTCGTCTCCCACGGCCGCGAGCGGCGCGCCCTTCGGGTCTTCCGGATTAGGAACGTCGACCGAGATCAGCGCACCAACCACCTCGCGCCGCTCCTGCCGGCCCTCGAGCTTTCCGGTGATGTCCAGTTCCTTGGTCGCGAAGAAGAGCCGCAGGATCTCGGCGTTGGTTCCGTAGCCGAAAGCCCGAAGCAGGGCCGTGGCCGGGAACTTCTTCTTCTTATCGATGTGGACGTAGATCACGTCGTGGATGTCGATCGTGAACTCGACCCACGACCCGCGGAACGGGATGATCCGGGCGCTGTACAGACGCTGGCCGTTCGGGTGGGTATCCTCTTCGAATACGACACCCGGCGAGCGGTGCAGCTGGCTCACCACGACGCGCTCTGCCCCGTTGATCACGAACGTGCCGAGCGGGGTCATGATCGGCAGCTCGCCGAGGTAGACCTCCTTCTCGATCGCGTTCTTGAGCCGGCGCTGGCCGTCCACTTCCTCGAACACGTCGAGGCGGAGGGTGGCCTTGAGGGGCGCGGCGTAGGTCATGTCGCGCTCGATGCACTCCTCGACGGTGTACTTCGGCTCGCCCAGGCTGTACTGGAGGAACTCCAGGCTGTACTTCCCGTTCACGTCGCTGATCGGGAACAGATCCCGGAAGACGCGCTCCAGCGAGACGTCCTGCCGTTCGCCGTGGACGTCGTCGGGGACCAGGAGCGAATTGAACGCCTGGGTCTGGATGTCGAGCAGGTTGGGCATCGGCATGCCCACTTCCCGCTTGGAAAACACGATATGTGGCCGGGTCTCAAGCATCAGGCACTCTCACGCAACACAAAGGGCCCCGGCACGTGCCCCTTCGCCGAATGCGAAGGGGCCACACGGGGCGCATCACAAATCAGAATTACCAGCAGTTTTCAACCGTCATGCGTCTCACCGAAGTAGGGGTCTTCAGGCGGATCCCTCGCTAACGCTCGGGATAGGCCTTCGGCCTACTTCAGTTCGACGACGGCTCCCTGGTCCTCCAGCTTCTTCTTCATCTCTTCGGCTTCGGCCTTGGTCACGCCTTCCTTCACCGCGCTCGGCGTGCCATCGACCAGGTCCTTCGCCTCCTTAAGACCCAGGCTGGTCAGTTCCCGCACCACCTTGATGACCTGGATCTTCTTGGCACCGGCTTCCTTGAGGATGACGGCGAACTCAGTCTTCTCCTCGACCGCCGGGGCCGCACCGCCCGCCCCACCCGCCCCGGCTGCTGCGGCCGCGACGACCGAGACGTTGAACTTTGACTTGAAGGCCTCGATCAGATCGGCGAGCTCCAGTACGCTCATCTTGCCGATGGCTTCGAGGATCTCTTCCTTGCCAAGCGCTGTGGTAGTCATGTCGACGTTATCTCCCGACGGTTAAGAAGCAGCGCTGCGCTGCTCGCGAAGCGCCTCGAGGCAGCCAGCGAATGAGGCGACGATGTTGTTGAGCGTCCCCGCCACCATGGCGAGGAGCGTTTCCCGCGACGGGATTGCTCCCAGCCGCTGGATGTGAGCCACGTTGACCGTGGCCCCGTCCACGAAGCCCGCCCTGATAGCCGGCTTCTCGAACTCCTTGACGAACTCGGTCAGTACCTTGGCCGCGGGCAGCGGGTCGGTGCTGAGGACAAATCCGGTCGGGCCGGCGAGGAACTCGTCCAGCCCGGTGATCTTGTTGGCGGCCAGGGCGCGCTGAGCCAGCGTGTTCTTGACCACGACGTACCGGGCGCCGGCTCCCCGGAGGCGGCGGCGGAATTCCGTCATCCGCTGCACGTTGAGCCCGCGGAAATCAGTGACGTAGAGGTTCGGGCTCGACGCGAGCTCCGCGGTCAGGGCCTCGACCTCGGTTTGGCGTTCGGTTTTGCTCATCGGTAACCCGCCATTTCAAGCCGAACGCCCGGGCCCATGGTGCTGGAGACCGTCGCCGACTGGATGTAATGACCCTTCGCCGCGGCCGGCTTAGCGCGGACGATCGTATCCATGAAGGCCTGCAGATTCTCGGCGAGCTGCTGGGCCGAGAAATTGATCTTCCCGATCGGGGCGTGAACATTCCCCGTCTTGTCTACCCGGAACTCGATCTTGCCCGCCTTGATTTCCCGAACGGCCCTGGTCACGTCCATCGTCACGGTCCCGGCCTTGGGATTCGGCATGAGACCGCGGGGACCGAGGATCCGGCCCAGCTGGCCCAACTGCCCCATGACGTCCGGCGTGGCGACGATGACGTCGCACTCGAGCCAGCCGTCCTTGAGCTTCTGGATGAATTCCATGCCCGCGAAATCCGCCCCGGCGGCTTCGGCCTCCTTGGCCTTGTCTCCCTGGGCGATGACCAGCACCCGGACCGACTTACCGGTGCCGTGGGGCAGGACGACGGTACCGCGGACGACCTGGTCCGCATGGCGGGGATCCACGCCCAGCCGTACGGCGACGTCCACCGTTTCGTTGAACTTTGCGAACGCGGCCGCCTTCACGAGTGTTACAGCGTCGCTGATGGCGTACTCCCTGGTGCGGTCCACCTTGGTGACCGCGGCGCGGAACTTCTTGCCGGCGGTGGCCATCAGTCTATCACCTCCACGCCCATGGACCGCGCGGTGCCGGCGATCATCCGCATCGCGCCGTCGAGGTCGGCCGCATTCAGGTCGGCCATCTTGAGCTCGGCGATCTTCTTGAGCTGCGCGCGGGTGACCTTCCCCACCTTGGTCCGGTTGGGCTGGCCGCTTCCCTTCTCCAGTCCCGCTTCCTTCAGAATGAGGTTCGGGGCCGGCGGGGTCTTGGTGATGAACGAAAAGGTCCGGTCCTGATAGACGGTGACCAGCACCGGGATGATCATCCCGGACTGACCCTGGGTCCTGGCGTTGAACTGCTTGCAGAACTCCATGATGTTCACGCCATGCGGACCGAGCGCGGTGCCCACGGGCGGCGCGGGATTCGCTGCGCCAGCCGGGCACTGCAGCTTGATGACTGCGGTGACCTTCTTTGCCATACCTCTCCTTCGTGTCGCCCGGGTTCAACAACCCGTTGGCTCCCGCGAAACCGCGCGGTGGCGGGAGGCGTTGGACAAATTTCAGATTTGAGATCTCAGATTTCAGATTTTTTCAATCTTCAATCTGAAATCTTCAATCTGAAATCGCCCTAATGCCCTCTCAGCTGCAAATAGTCCAGCTCCACGCTCGTCGGCCGGCCGAACAGGCTGACCGAGACCTTCACCTTGCCCTTGTCGGGCAGCACTTCTTCCACCGTCCCGCTGAAGTCGGAGAACGGGCCCTCGGTGATCTCCACCACCTGACCAATCAGGAAGGGGATCTCCTCCTTCGGCTCCGCCTCCGCCACCGCCTCGGCGATGCCGAGGAGACGGTTCACTTCATCCTGTCGGAGCGGCTGAGGAAAGCGGCCAGCTCCCACGAACTTGATCACGCCCTGAATGCTGTTGACGACGTGCAGGCTTTCCTGGTTCATCGCCATCTCGACCAGCACGTAACCGGGATAGAGCTTCCGCTCGACCGTCACCTTCTTGCCGTTCTTGATCTCGATGACCTCCTGCACCGGCACCAGCGCCTGACGGATCAGCCGCTGCTCTTCGGGCCGGGGGTCCTGGGCGATGCGCTGCGCCAGGAGACCGCGAACCTTGTTCTCGTGCCCGGCGGTGGTCTGGATCGCGTACCAGCGATACTCCATGGCCACGGTCACCGGCCGAGCCTCGCCACTCCGGTCACCAGGATCCAGTTGAACAGGAGATCCATCCAGCCGATGGCGAGCCCGAGGACCACCGCGAGGATCAGGATCATCCGGGTGGCCTTGGACAGCTCATCACGCGTGGGCCAGGTGACCTTCTTGAGTTCGGCCTTCACCGAACGAAGAAATTCCACCGATTGGCCCATCCACCGCGCGGGATGCGCGGGCGCCTTGGTCACCTGTTCCACTACTTGGATTCCTTGTGGAGCACGCTCTTGTTGCAGCGGGGGCAGAACTTCTTCCACTCGACCCGCTCGGGGTGCTTCCGCCGGTTCTTGTCCTGGAAATAGTTCCGACTTTTACAGTCGGTGCATTCCATGATGATCTTTTCGCGCGGCATCGCCTCTCCAAAGCCATCAGCCGTCAGCCATCAGCCATCAGCAGGTCGTCGGCGTCTGACGGATCGCGCCGGAACTTGAACGTCGGCTCAGCCTTGACGGCTGACGGCTGACGGCTGACGGCTTCAACCAGAGCTCGCGACCGGGATTGAACCGGTGACCTCATCCTTACCAAGGATGCGCTCTACCGACTGAGCTACGCGAGCGAGAGCGGGCGACGGGGCTCGAACCCGCGACCCTCAGCTTGGAAGGCTGATGCTCTACCAACTGAGCTACACCCGCGCGAAGCAAACTGGGATCAAAGTGCTGAGGACTGAGGACCGGGGACTGAATCCCTGCCTCTTACACTCAGTCCCCGGTCCTCAGTCCTCTTACTGATCCTTCCTTTCGGTGCGGCCTCGCCCTGCACTCCCCAACATGGTGGGGGTAGGATTCGAACCTACGTAGGGCAGAGCCCGGCAGATTTACAGTCTGCTGCCATTAGCCACTCGGCCACCCCACCGGCGCCCGCTCCTCACCTCGCTGATCCGCTCGACTAGAGAGCTGACGGAGGGAATCGAACCCTCAACCGCCGGTTTACAAAACCGGTGCTCTGCCAGTTGAGCTACGTCAGCGGGCAGCGAAAACGGACAGACACATATGATAATGGGTGACTTGGAGTTGTGTCAACCGGACGCAGTCGGCGAACCCTGGCCCGGCACCGCCCGGAACCCGCCATTGCGGCGGTCCCGGAGGTTTTAGACCCGCCTCACCTCGATCGAACCATCCTTGGCGTCCCGGATTTCGAAGCCGTGCTGTTTCAGCATGGCACGAATCCGATCGGCCTCGGTAAAATTCTTCTGCTTCTTCGCGGCCAGGCGCACCGAGGCCCAGGAGCGGGCCCACTCGGTGGCCTCAGCGCCATCGGTCGGGGGAGTTGAAGGCAGGGAAACCACCACCTCCGCTCCTTCTCCCAGTCGGCCAACGTCCCCGACATCGATCCGCAGCGACGGAGCGGCGCTGGGCAAGGGGTCGAAGACATTGAGGATTCGATCCCAAGCGGTGACGGCGACGGGGGTTGGAGTCGCCTTTTGGTCCAGCAGGCGGTTGCCTTCCCGCGTAGCATCGAACACCGCAGCGATTGCTCGGGGGGCGTTGAGATCGTCGTCCATGGCTTCGGTCACTCGCTTGCTCAGCGTCGTCGCCCACTCGCCCCACTGGATCGTTACCACTGCCCTCCGTGGCCGCCTGCGGCACGAAACCGCGCGTCGAACTCCCCCAGCCGGCGAGCACTCTCTCTGGCCATCGCGAGCGACTCGTCGGTCAGATCCATCTTCTGGCGATAGTGAGCCTGGAAGACCAACAGTCGAACCGCCCCCGGATCCACCCCGTCCTCCCGCAGGTCCCGAGGGGTCGTGATGTTCCCAAAACGCTTCGACATTTTGGTCCCGCGGATATTCAGAAACTCTCCGTGCAGCCAGTAGCGCGCGAAATACGGCTGTCCGGTAAAGGCGCAGCTCTGCGCGATCTCATCCTCGTGATGGGGGAAGATCAGGTCCACTCCGCCGGCATGGATATCGAGTACGTCCCCGGCGCCGTGCTGCTTCAGGAGTGCCAGCGCCATGGCCGAGCACTCGAGGTGCCATCCCGGCCGGCCGCGGCCGAAAGGGGCATCCCATGCGGCTCCGACTGCTTCATCCTCCGGCTTGGCCGCTTTCCATAAGACAAAGTCCTGGGCGTTCTCCTTGTCATACTCATCGGAGGAGACCCTGCCGCTGGCACCGGTCTTCAATTGGCGCTTATCCAGCTGCGACAGTTTCCCATAGGCCGGAAAGCGGGCAATCGCGAAATAGACCGAGCCGTCCTCTCCTTTATATGCGACGCCCTTGGCGAGCAGGCCCTGAACCAGCTCGATCATGGGCGCAATGAACCCGGTGGCGCGCGGGTACTCCTCCGCGTCCTGGATCCGAAGCCATTTCCGGTCCTGCTGAAAGGCCTCGGCATACGGAGCAGTGAAGTCCCCGATTGCGACGCCCTTCGCCGACGCTTCGCGGATGATCCGGTCGTCGACGTCGGTGAGGTTCATGATCTGGAGGACCTTGAAGCCGCTGGCGATCAGCCAGCGACGCAACAGATCCTCGAAGAGGAAGGTCCGGAAGTTCCCGATGTGGGCGTAGTTCCAGATCGTCGGGCCGCAGGTGTAGAGCGTGGCGAGGCCCGGCCGGATCGGCTCGAAGGGTTCCACACGCTGGGTGAGCGTGTTGTAGAGGCGGAGGGCCATGGAGCTGGAGCTCAGTCGTGGGGCATAGGCGCCGCCGGTTCCACGGTCTCGCCTGTCGGGGGCTCGGGTAGCTCGGGTTCCGGTAGCTCGGCTGCCGGGGGTTCCGGCTGCTCGGCTGATTCGGGGGGAGCCTCCGGTTCACCATCGCCGCCCTGCCCCACCGCCTTGGCAAGCGCCTTGGCGTCCGCAATGCGAAGGTTCACGCTGCGGGCGGGGAACGGAATCTCGATCCCCTCATGTGCCAGCCGACTCAGGATGCGGCGGCGAAATTCCCGTCCCACTGCCCACTGCTGCCCGGCATGGGTGCGGAACTGGGTCCGGATCGTAATCTGGCTCTCATCGAGCGAGTTGACACCGACCACTTCAGGATCGCCGTCGAACCTCGACGCCCACTGCTCATCCTTGGCGAACCGATTGGCCTCGTCCCGAAAGACCTCGAGCGCGCTGTCTACGTCGGTGCCATACGCCACCCCGACGTCCACCACGGCCCTCGACCAGGTGCGAGTCATGTTGCTCACGGTGGTGACCTGGCCGTTGGGGACTATGTGCAAGACGCCATTTGCGTCGCGCAGCATGACGACCCGCAGGGTCATTCTTTCGACGACACCTGACCTGCCCGCTACTTCGATCACATCGCCCACGGCGAACTGGCCCTCAAAAAGGAAAAAGAATCCGGTGATTATGTCCTTGACCAGGCTCTGGGCACCGAAGGAAATGGCCAAGCCCAGAATGCCGGCGCCCGCCAGCAATGGGCCGATGTCCACGAAGACGTTGAGACTCAGGAGGATCGAGACCCCGAGGATAACAGCCACGCCGAGGCTCCTCAGCAACTGAGCGATGGTGTAGCCGCGTTGCTCCCGCTCGGTGAACGCCGCGTCGTCGCCGTCATCTACGGCCTTGACGATCCGTCTGGAGATGAGGCGGACGAGACGCCAGGCGCCGAAGGCCAGGAGCCAAATGACCACGACCTGGGACAGCTTCCGCACCAGCTCCGCCGCGTCAAGGCGGAGAAACTCGGCGAGCTGCCGAAGGCTCTCGGGGAATGCGAAGATCGACACGGCCGAAACGTAGGGGCACCCACGGCGGCCTTCAACCCGCTGGTCATCAGCCGTCAGCCGTCAGCCGTCAGCCGTCAGCCGTCGGCGGTCGGCGGTCGGCGGTCAACTGTTAGCTGTTAGCCGCGAACTACTCAAGGCGGGGAGCACCACGCTGGCCCGGACCGCGACTCGTTCGGCACAGCAGGCGGCGAGGATTTCTTCCGGCCCCTGAGAATCGAGCGGCACCTCGACACCCACCGGCGTAAGGCGGGCTCCGGGAAACCGGGCCCTCAGCGGCTCGAATGTGACGGGATCGAAACCCGAGCCCTGAAGCCGCAGCACACGACTGGTCCGAGACATGGATCTAAGGTCACCACGGGCTCTTCCGACCTCGGCATCCGAAAACCGCTTGACGTGGCAGGAAAAACGGGGTCGCCAGAGAACTGGCCCTGGCGACCCTTCCATATCTATGAACGACGCGGTGCCGGTTCTAATGCCCTGCCTACACCCGCAAGGAACAGCCCGTCACGGGCTCCTCTTCACTCTCGGTCGCCGGCACCGGCAGGGGCTTCAGGCTTCCGGGTTGAGGGGTCAGGACCAGCACTGGGCAAGAAGTTCCCCGCACAATCTTCTCAGTCACGCTGCCGATCGCGAAGCGCTTGATGCCACCGGCGCCATGGGTTGCGATGGTAATGAGGTCGGCGCCGAACAGGTTGGCCTGTTCCAGAAGCCCCTCGTGGACCCGATCCGCGAGCACGACATGGGCAGAGAACGCGCCGGCCTTCGCCGCGGAGACGCTCAGCGATTCTGTCCAAGTAGCCTTCCGCGGCTTTCATCAATCCGGGAACGAGCGCCGAGGTGTCGGGCATACCAGTGACCGGCACCATGTCCAACAGTGGGACGGGTGGCACGACCACCGAAACGAGCATGTATTCCGCCTCTTTTCCTCCGAAGCGGACCGCATCCTCCAGAATGGCCTCGGCGAGGGGTGAGCCGTCGAGCGGCACAAGAATCCGTTTGATCTTGGCGTCCGGCGTGTCCTCCTGCCAGCTGGGACGCACGACCAGCACCGGGATGTGCAGGCGGCGGATCAGTCGATCGGCCACGCTGCCCAGCCAGAAGCGTCCCATTGCGCCACGGCCATGCGTGCTCATGACGACCAAGTCGGTCCCTGAGCTCCGGACGAAGGATTCAAGAGCATCGGCCACCGAGCCCTGCGACAAAGTCGAGCTCACGGCAACCCCGTCGTCGATCGCGACGCGCCTTGTCTTTTCTTCGAGATACTCCTGCTCCCGCCGTCGCGCTTCGGCCTCGTATTCAGCGCCCACCTCCGGTATCTCCATCGCGGTGGCAAACGATTGAAGCGGCTGATGGACCATCACCAGTTGCAGCCGGGCATGGTTTTGCCGCGCGAGATCAACGGCAAGCGGGATCGCCCGTTCCCCGAATTCGCTGCCATCGAGGGGAACCAGGATTGAGTGATAGGTGCCCATGATCATGCCTCCTCAGGCGAACCGGCCGCGCCGGCGAGTGGATTACCAGAAGACCGGTGAGTTTCTTCGCGCGGCGCCAGATTGACGACGACGTCGCTGGGATCTCGCCGCGGCGTAGGTGCGACCTCGGGAGCGTAGCCCAACCGCAGGATCAACTGGGGGGATCCCGGGCAGGCGATCAGAGCACGGAGCCGTTCGCGCAGGGGACTGACCTGCAGCGGTTGGTTGAGGAAGGAGGCCGCGATGCCGTCGGCCTGCAGGTTGAGCAGCAGTGCCACGAGTGCCTGTCCTGCCCGGATCCAATGCCGCCTGGTGTCCCCTCGGGTCCAGATCACAGCCAAAGCCGGCGATTCTGCAACCAGTGCCACGTCGCGCCGGGCCGTCCCCAGTCCCAGGTCGAACTTGCGGACCACCGTTGGGGCCACGGTGGAGGCGAGGCCGCCCATACCAAAGACCTTCCCCGGCATGCCGTCACGCTTGTGGCTTCGATTGGCGTGGATGGACCGCGCCAGCTCCTCCCGAAATGCGGCATCCGCCATCTGAGCCCGGTCCGCCTCTGCCACCAGCTGAGCGATACCGCCGAGGAACGGCTGGTCGACTACCAGCTGAATACGCGCTCCTTGCGCCTCGACCGCCGCGATGCCTTTCGCGAGGACCGGCACGGGGATGGGGCGCGCCGCAAAGGGATGCCGGTTCGTCCGCCGTTTCGAAATCGCGTCGTAAAGGCGTTGGTGCCGCGGGTCGGGTTCCAGCAGGCCGTCGAGGGTCACCCGAGCCAGAAGATCCGGGTCCCTCGGATCGGGCAGCAGGGTGCAGCGCGAATCGCGGCCGAACCGGGAAAGCGTGAGCTGGATGATGTAGAGCGCGGCCCCGCAGCTGATGGTCAGCTCTCGCTGGTCCGGATCCACAATCGGCTGCGCCCGGGAGCGATCGGCATAGACGTCCAGCGTCGAGCCGCTGACCCGGAAAAGCCAAGGCTGGGTGTTGTGACTGGAAGGCGCGAGCGTCGCTCGACGAGCAGCGGCGCATAGCTGCTCCGCCGGCGTTCCTTCGATCGGGAACTCATCGATCGCCTCGGCCCATGATTCGAGCAGTGTGTCGTTCATGGATGCGCTCCTTCCTTTCTCTTGCAGGTGCCGAATCCAACCAGCGAATAGAGCGGGCAGGAGCCGGTCATCGCTGTGGCGATCAACACCAGTCCGGTCAGAGTCAAATACTTCCACGGCGCTACCAAGGCGCCGTAAAGGCCCAGCAACATCACGCCTGCGATGAAGCGGATGATCCGGTCTGGCCAGCATTCATTTCGTTCCATGGGATCCTCTCCCTCTGCCCTTACAGCGGCACCGTGAGAACGGCGCATTCGGCCTGATGCAGTACCCGTCGGGCGATGCTGCCGGCCTCGATAACCCCGGCGGGTCCGCCGCGATGGTAGCCGATCACCAGGAGGTCGGCGCCGGACGTTGTCACCTCAGCCAGAATCTCTTCAACGACCTGTCCGTGCCGAATCACGAGGGGCGAGTCGCCAATTGACCCGGCCGGATCCCAGGATGCACCGCCGTCGTCGTCGATTCGGATCCTGTCTACCGACTCGGCGAGACGCACGCTCCGGGTGGATGGCCACTCGCGATTGGCTTTACCGTCCATGGACGGCTCGACTGTCAGCACCCTGAGGCGGCTGCCGGTGCAGCGGCTCAGGTCCAGGGCCGCGAGCAGCACGGCTATCCCCCTCGCGGTTCCATCCAGCGCCGCGAGCACCGAGGTGAACTCATGATCCGATCCAGCCCGTACCAGGAGGCATGGCACATGGCTCCGTCGTACCGCTTCGTCGGCGGTGTCACCGAGCAGAAGGCGTTGAGTCATGGAGCGTCGTTTCCTCCCCAGGATGACGAGCCCGGCTCTCGCTTCTTCCGCAAACCGCCCGATCTCCACACCCGGAAGCCCCGAACGGACTGCACTGCTATATCCCGCGCTCTTCGGGACCTTCCCCGGCCGGAGTCCAACACCGTCGGGATCGGCTCGCTCACCTGACCCAGGCACTCCGAGGACAGGTGGCTCGACAGTCAGCGCCGTCACCTTCCCGCTTGAGTGCCTGCCCACCCTCAGCGCAGCCTGAAGTGCGGACCGACCCTCTTCGGATTGATCGACCGCCGCGACGATGTGATCCAGTTGCACGAAGTCTCCTCCACCAAGGTTCCGAACTCAGGTTAGCCAGGCGGAGGTGAAGACTCCGTGAAATTGTGTACAATTATCCCATGGCCGATTCCCCTCCTATCTCATTGTCGGACCGACTGGAGCGCCTGGCGCAGGCGACACCGGAACTGATTTCGGAGGTTAGTCTGGAGGGGGTGCTGCAGAGGGCCGCGGACCTCGCCGCCGAGACGATCGGAGCCCGCTATGCCGCGGTCGGGATGCTGAGCCTCGACGGCCGGACCCTCGATAGCTTCACGGTCCACGGAATGACCGCGGAAGAACGAGCCCGGATCGGCACACTGCCGAAGGGTCTCGGGATTCTCGGCCTGGTGATCCATGAGGGGCGCTGCGTCCGGATGGCCGATCTCATGACACATCAGGAGAGTTACGGCTTCCCGCCCAACCACCCTCCCATGCACTCGTTCCTCGGAGTGCCCATTCTGGGCAAGCGGGGCGTGTTGGGAGATTTGTACCTCACCGAGAAGCTGGGAACGACGGAATTCACCGAGGAGGACGAACACCTGGCAATCCTGTTGGCCGCGAAGGTTTCGGCCGCGATCGAGAACGCCCGGCTGCACGAGGAGAGTGCGCGGTTGTTGGAGGAGGTCCAGCTCCTGCACCGTTCCCGGGAGCGGTTCTTCGCGATGGTGAACCACGAGCTGCGCAATGCCCTGGCCGCGGTCTACGGCTGGGCCGAGATGCTCACCCGCAAGAAGGACCCCCAGACGGTCCCCCGGGCCGCCTTCGAGGTCCTGGACTCGGCGGAACAGGCTGTTGGTCTGATCAACGATCTGCTGGATCTAAGTCGGCTGGACGAAGACCGACTGAGGCCCGTCATGCGGGAAGTGGACTGCGGGATCGTGGTACGTCACGCACTGGCCCGGATGACCCCCGCGGCGCAGGCGAAGAACGTGGAGCTGATTGCCGAGGTCGAGCCAGAGATGCCACTGTGCCAGACTGACCCGCACCGAGTCGAGCAGATCCTGGTGAACCTCCTTGGCAACGCGGTCCGCCACACTCCGGAGGGAAGCAAGATCCAGGTCGGTGTCGGAACCGCGGACGCGATGGCACGAATCGGGATCGCGGATCAGGGTCCCGGGATCGACGCCGGGAGTGAAGAACAGATCTTCGACATCTACATGACAAAGGCGAGCGAGGAAGGAAAGGGAAGCGGCCTCGGGCTCCCCCTTTCGCGCCGGCTTGCCCGACTACTGGGCGGGGAGCTTCAGGCGGTAGCACGCAACGGCGGGGGCTATTTCATCCTCGATCTTCCCCTCCAACAGCGAAGGGGCGAACATTAAAGCGATCTTCATAAAGCCTTAGAGGCCTGTTCATCCGAAGACAGGTAGTCTGCAAACCATGAAAATTCTCGTCGTGGAGGACGACCGGAAGGTCGCCGGGTTCATCGAGCAGGGCCTGAAGGAAGAGGGCTACGTGGTGGACATCGCGGCCGATGGAGAAGAGGCCGGGACCTTGGCTCATGTCTACGAGTACGACGTCATCCTGCTCGACGTAGTTCTGCCCAAGAAGAACGGATTCCAGGTCGCCCTGGAGCTGCGGCGGGAGGGGCGGACGACCCCGATCCTCATGCTGACGTCTCGCGATGCGGTGGAGGACGTTGTCCGCGGACTCGACGCCGGTGCCGACGACTACCTGGCCAAGCCGTTCCGGTTCGACGAGCTGCTGGCGCGGATCCGGGCCCTGGTGCGTCGCGGCGGCGCCGAGCGGCTGGAGGTCCTGCGCTATCGGCGCGCTCACTCTCGACCGGCTGCGCCACGTGCTGCATGGTCGCGACAAGCCGCTCGACCTCACAGCGAAGGAGTTCCAGATCGTCGAGTTCTTCCTGCTGCATCCCGAGCAGGTCGTACGACGGACCACGCTGCTCGAGAAGGTCTGGGACATGCACTTCGATCCGGAGAGCAACGTGGTGGACGTGCACGTCGGGAACGTGCGGCGGAAGCTGCACAAGGCGACCGGCGAGAACCTGATCCAGACCGTGCGCGGCGTTGGATTCTGTCTCGACGCGGCGATTCCAACGGCTCGACGCCAAGGAGGTTCCCGTGCCGTGAGCGCTGACCAGCGCTACCCGCCACTCCGCGCTGCCGCCCTTCCTCTCACTGCTCTCCTACTTCATCGTGACCGGCCTGGCGCTCCGCGCCGGGCCGTTGGCTTCTCTGGCCCACGTGGTCTGGCTGGACGGGGCTGTGCCTGACCGGCCTCCCGGTCGTATGGCGGACCCTTCGAGGCATCGCTGGCGGGCCGTTTCGCGGCCGACGTCGTCGCGATGCTGGCCATCATCACGGCCGTGGTGCTCGATCAGCCGCTGCCCGGCCTGGTGGTCGTGCTGATGCAGACCGGCGGAGAGGCGCTCGAGCAATACGCCGCGGGCCGGGCTTCGCGACGCGGTCGCGCGAACTCGAAGCGGCCGCGCCCCGAGCTGGCCCACCGACTCGTCGGGCGGACGGCATCGAGGACGTCGCGGCCGAGCGGTTTCGGTCGGGACCGGCTGCTGGTCCGCCCGGGAGAGATGGTGCCGTGCGACGGCATCGTCGCGTCGGGCCAGCTCGCATGTCGACGCCTCGCGCCTCACCGGTGAGCCGATTCCGCTTCACGGCCGAGCCCGGGCGTCGCCTGATGAGCGGCAGCCTCGAACCAGGACAGCCCGCTCGTCCTCGCGGTCACGGCCCCGGCGCGGGAGAGCCAGTACGCCCGCATCGTGCAGCTGGTGCGCGAGGCGCAGGCGAGCAAGTCGCCGTTGCAGCGGATGGCCGACCGCTACGCGGTCTGGTTCACCCCGCTCACCCTCGCTCGTCTGCGCCGCGGCCTGGCTCGTCTCGCACGACGCCGCGCGGGTGCTCGCCGTGCTGGTCGTGGCGACCCCGTGTCCGCTCATTCTCGCCGCGCCCGTGGCGATCATCGGCGGCATCAACCGGGCGGCCCGGCGCAGGGTCATCGTGCGCCACGGCGAGGCGCTGGAAGCGACTGGGCAGCGTGACGATCGCGGTATTCGACAAGACCGGCACTCTGACAATCGGACATCCGTCGGTGTCGGCCGTGAAGCGGTTCGGCGCGTTCGACGAGAAGCCGATTCTGCGGCTGGCGGCGTCGGTCGAACTTGGTTCGGGTCATCCACTGGCTCGCCCTGTCGTGACCGCGGCCGAGGAGCGCGGATCTCCCGCTAGGCCGGGCCCAACAGGTGTTGGAAGCAGGCCGGCCAGGGCGTGAGCGGCATTGTCGACGGGCATCGAGTGGCGGTTGGCGCTCTGAGCTATCTGATCCGGCAGCAGCCCAGGCTTGGCGGTAAACCTGCCTGAAGCCGATGGAGCCGGGCTTCGCGCCTGGGTCATGATAGATGGTGAGCTGGCCGGCGCCATCGACTACGCCGACCGGATTCGACCGGACCTTCACATCATGCTCGACCGCCTGGCAGCCCTCGGTATCAACCGCACCATGCTGCTCACCGGCGACCACATAGCCCACGCCGACCGGGTTGCCCGCGAGCTGGGAATTCATGAAGTGCGGGCCGACCTGTTGCCTGCGGACAAGCTGGTCGTGGTTGATGCGCTCGAGCGGGAAGGCCGACGTGTGGTGATGCTGGGCGACGGTACCAACGATGCCCCGGCACTTCGCCGCGCAACGGTTGGTGTAGCTCTCGCTGCTCACGGTGGGGGGATCAGCGCCGAGGCCGCGGATGCCGTGATCCTGGCGGACGATCCATCCCGACTGGCGGATGCGATCCAGATCAGCCGCCGCACCCTCGGGATTGCGAGACAGAGCGTCTGGGCGGGTCTCGGCCTGACTTCCGTAGCGATGGTAGCTGCGGCCTTGGGCCATATCTCTCCCACCGTGGGAGCCATGCTCCAGGAGGTCATCGACGTTGCCGTCATCCTGAATGCGTTGAGGGCAAGTGGCCCAGGCCGTGCGACTTCAACCGTGAGCGGTAGGGCTTCTGCGGAGAACCTCCTCGGTGGTAAAGCAGAGCAGTCCGGATTGCAGCCGGATCCAAGAGTCCAGATCTCTGATGTCTCATTTACGGAGCATTCCGGGAGGTGATTATGCGCTCTGTCCTCAGCCTGCCATTCATGAGGGCCCAGTCTGCCCTCCGGCTAATGGCGCCCCTGATAGCTGCACAACTCTTGATGGTGTCGCTCGCCTTCGGGCAGGACACATCCTCTCGCCCGCCTGAGGTCACCGACTCTGCGGTGGCTGAAGGACGCCGGATCTTCCAAGGCGTGGGAGGCTGCTACGGATGTCACGGCATGGAAGGTGGTGGAACCGACAGCGGGGCGCCTTTGGCGCAGGGCGTCTGGATGCACGGCGCCGATACCTGGCGGGCCATCCGGTCCCGGGTGCTGCACGGGATTCCGAGGGACGAGTCGACCAGGGGGACCACCATGCCGATCCGCGGGATGAGCGAGTTGACCGATGCCCAGGTCGACGCGGTAACGTCCTATGTCTGGGTCATCAGCCATCAGGCGGTACAGCCGAAGCCAGGCACGAAACCATGAGGCACTATTATGGCGCGTTTCAGTCGGGCTTCATTGCTCCCTTGCGATATTGCTCCCCGTAGTCGAGCCGTGGGGGCTCAGCAGGCAGGAAAGCAACGTCTTCAGCGGGGAGGTTATATGAAAGTCGCCAAGCTGCCCAATGTGGCACCGATCAAGAGGGAGTTTGAGGAAGTGTTCGATCGCTTCTTCGGGCCCGCCTTCCCATTCGCGCCAGTCGGGTTTGAGCCGCCGGCGCTGCGGACCAGGGAATTCGCCTGGATGCCGGCGCTGGATCTGGTCGAGAAGGAGAAGGAGTATGTCGTGCGTCTGGAAGTGCCCGGTGTACCGCGGGAGAACTTGGATGTGCAGCTCGAAGGCGCCGTGCTGACGCTGACGGGCCACCGGGAGATGGGGAAGAAGGAAGAGATCGAGAATTACCTGTGGGAGGAGACCGAGACCGGGAAGTTCGTCCGGACCATTCGGCTTCCCAAGGCGGTTGAGGCCAACAAGATCGAAGCGACCTATCAGGACGGAATTCTGGTCGTCCGGCTTCCGAAGATCGAGCCCGCAATCAAGAACAAGATCTTGATCAAGGGCTGAGCCCTCTTCGGTCTCGCACACCGCTCATTCGCCCCGCCAGCCTCAGGCGGGGCGAAAGTTTTTCAGGTCATCTTAGGAGGGGAACAAGCGGTGAATCCCGAATCCAGCGGCACCTATGCAGGGAGCAGTTCGGTCTGCTGGCGAGAAAGCTCCACCATCCGACGCACATCTTCCCACGTCGTCTGGATGAAGCACTCGTCACAAATGAGCATTGCGGGGTGATCGTCGGATTCCCGATCGACTACCAGACGATCAACCATACGCCTCACCGCCAGCTTGAGCTCGGGCGAGGCAAAAGGGACCGCGAGGAAAAGCCGAGCCGGATGACGGGCCCGAAGCGATGCGATCCCGGCGCTCACGACCATGGGATCGGCGAGACTGTCGTCGATCAGGATGACGAGCCGGTCCTCCACCTCCAGAGGCTCGGCAGCCCCACGGTGGGCCCGCTCCTCCAACATGGCTTCCCGCTCCTCCCGCTGGACCAAGTCCTTCAGGTATGGCTTGGGGAGAGCCAATGCTCTCATCTGGGGGCGCGAGATCCGCATCGATCTGGGCGTTACCGCACCGAATGCCGACCGCCGGCGACCGGGGACCTCGAGCTTGCGGGCTGAAATCAGGTCCAAGGGCGCCCCGAATCGCTGGGCGACCTCGAAGGCGACCCGGGCGCCACCCGGAGACAATGCGAAAATGAGCGGCTGCTCGAATTCCCAAGGAGCCAGAACTTTCGCCAGCCGCCGACCCGCTTCGGAACGTGTGTAGAGATCCATATGACCCTCAAGTTGAGCCTGAGGAATAGTGCGGCCCAGCTCATGAGGAAGGGATGAAGGACAGATGAGAGTAGCGGGGGACTACCTGGTCAGCGGGGGATCCTACCAGAAGAGCCAGAGGCCGAGCAGTGAGCCCGCCCCGAGCGAAATCAGCCCGAGGGCGGCCCCCAGTCTGAAGCGCCCGCGACCGAGGACCGCCGCGATCCCTAATTTGAGAACCGTGTTGGAGAGAATCCCGATCGCCAGGGCGCGGGCGGCGAGACCGAGGGTTTCCTCGTTCTTCCCCAGCCGGTTCATCGCAAGGGTGAGTGCATCCATATCGGTAAGGCCAAGCAGCGCCGCGGTGGGGAGCACGCCGTTGTCGCCGAACCGTTGCCGGACAAACACGACGAGCATGAGCACGGCCTGGAATCCGAGCGCCATGGCGATCGCGGAACCCAATCGGAGCGGATTCCGGGACTCCTCATCGTCCTTTTCCCGCGCGGCCTTGCCGCGGGTCCGCAGAATGGAAATGACCACCCAGGCGGTCCCGACGGCGAATGCCGGGACAAGATAGGGGATCAGGGGGAGGGCGAGGGCGCTGTTGAGGGCGAGCGTGACGACCAGCACGCGCAGCAGGAGAACGGTGGAGGCACCGATCACACCGATCGCCAGCGGCCCACCCAGCGCCGGATGGTCCCGGCTGCGGCGGGAGAACGTCAGAGTGACCGCGGTAGACGAAATCACGCCGCCTAGGAGTCCGGTTACCGCGTAGCCGTGACTGGTACCCACAAGGCGCCGTGCCACGTAGCCAACAAAACTGATGCCGGACATGATGAGGACGACGAGCCATAACTTGCGGGGCTCGACGCCGCCCAGCGGACCGTAGGGACCGGTAGGTAGCAGCGGCAGGATGACAAGGGCGAGAACAGCGAATTGGAAGGCGGCGCGCAGCTCGACATCGTCGATGCGGGTAATCAGCCGATGCAGCGCAGTCTTCTCCCGCAAGGCCAGAACGATCACGGCACCGACCGCTGCGGCGAGCTTGGTCGCCCCGGTACCGGCCAAGGCGCCAAGCGCCAGCACCGCGATCGCAGCGGTTTCGGTCGTGCCCTCGATCGACTCGGGGCCGCGGCGGGCCGCCATCAGGTACGCCGCGACCGCCAAGGCTGCCCCGCCCGCAAGCAGGATTCCGGCGGTAAACTCCGCGTTGTTCTCGATCAGGAGCCCGGCCGCGCCGCCAACGACGCCCAACAGGAAAAACGTCCTGACTCCAGCGAACCGGGCGTGCGGCCCAGAGGCGTGGCCAGACCATTCCCGTTCGATTCCGACGACGAGTCCGATCAGCGCCGCCACCGCCAGATTCACCCAGTCCATGTCACATCATAGTCCCAACCCATCTCCGCTGCCAAGATGAGGATTTATATTGCAGCCTCTCTCGAACTCGATCAGGTTCGCTGCATGGCGGTCGCCGCTCATCCCGTTCCCCAGAAGCGCACGATGTTTCTGCGTGCTCTTCGTCGCCGATGTCCCAACTGCGGTGGCGGTCCCATGTTCCACGGCTGGTTCCGGATGGTGGACCGCTGCCCGAATTGCGGGTTGCGCACTACCCGTGGCGAGGACGGCTACACCCTCGGAGCGCTCTGGTTCAACCTGCTGATGGCGGAAGGCTTTTCGACGATGGTGTTCGTGGGCACCGTCATCGCAACCTGGCCCAACCCGCCCTGGGATACCCTGCAATACGTGGGGCCGCTCGAAGCCCTGATCACCCCGTTTCTATTTTGGCCGTTTGCGAGGAGCCTCTTTCTGGCGTTCGATCTTTCTATTCGTCCGGTGGAGGAGAGAGACCGCACCTAGTACCGAGTACCGAGTACCGAGTACCGAGGAACGACAAGAATTGTCCTGATGCACGGGTTGGGATTCTCTGACGCCATTGCCGATGCTTCTCCCCAAAATCGCCACCACCCTGAAGGGCTATACCCGCCAGCAGTTCACCGCAGACCTAATCGCCGGAATCGTAGTCGGAATTGTCGCGTTGCCATTGGCCATCGCCTTCGCCATCGCCAGCGGGGTAACGCCCGAGCGCGGCCTCTACACCGCGATCATCGCGGGATTCCTCATTTCGGCACTGGGAGGCTCGCGGGTGCAGATCGGCGGACCGACCGGCGCCTTCGTGGTGATCGTCTACGGCATCGTCCAGCAGTACGGGCTGGACGGGTTGTGGGTCGCAACCTTAATGGCGGGCGTCATTCTCATCGTGATGGGACTCGCGAAGCTTGGCGGGGCCATCAAGTTCATCCCATACCCGGTCACTCTCGGATTCACCTCCGGCATCGCCCTGATCATCTTCTCCGGCCAGGTGAAGGACCTGCTGGGACTTCAGATGGGCTCGATTCCGGCGGATTTCATCGGGAAGTGGCAGGTCTACGCCCAGCACGCAGGTACGGTCAATTGGACTGCGGCAGGGGTCTCGCTCGCCTCGTTGGCGATCATCCTGCTGTGGCCTCGGCTGAGCCGACGGATCCCCGCGCCCTTCGTTGCGCTGGTCGCCATGACGGCACTGGTGCAGCTCTTCCACCTGCCGGTCGAAACGATTGGAGATCGGTTTGGGGAGATTCACGCATCGCTTCCGAGGCCCAGCCTGCCGAGCACGTCGTGGGAGACCATGCGAGGCTTGGTGGCCCCGGCTTTCACCATCGCGATGCTGGCCGGCATCGAGTCCCTGCTGTCGGCAGTGGTGTCGGACGGCATGATCGGCTCCCGGCATCGGTCCAACATGGAGCTGGTGGCACAGGGGATCGCGAACCTCGCCTCGCCAGTGTTTGGCGGCATCCCGGCCACCGGCGCCATCGCGAGGACGGCCACCAACGTAAAGAACGGGGGCCGGACCCCGGTGGCGGGCATGATCCACGCCCTCACCCTCCTGCTCATCACCTTGTTCTTCGGACGCTGGGCCGGGCTGATACCGATGGCCGTCTTGGCGGCGATTCTCGTCGTGGTGAGCTACCACATGAGCGAACTCGGCCGCTTTCGGGGAGAATTGCGTGCACCCAAGAGCGACGTCGCAGTGCTCCTCACGACTTTCACCCTGACTGTCCTGGTGGACCTCACGGTAGCGGTCGAGGTCGGGATGGTCCTGGCCGCCTTCCTCTTCATGAAACGAATGGCGGAGGTGACGAATATCAGCTTGGTGAATCGGGAGTTCCTCAATGGGGACGAAGATGAGAAAATGGACCCCAATGCCACCAGCCGTCGCGAGATCCCGGCCGGGGTGGACGTCTATGAGATTGATGGGCCGTTCTTCTTCGGCGCGGCGGAGACCTTTAAGGATGCTGTCGGGTCGGTGGCGAAACGCCCGAAGGTCCTTATCATCCGCATGCGCAGGGTTCCGGCCATTGATTCGACGGGTCTGGCCGCGCTTCGGGACGTGGTAAACCGAAGCCGCCGAGAGGGCACCCTCGTGATCCTCTCCGACGTGCACTCCCAACCCGTCGTGGCCCTCACCAACTCAGGCTTTTACGACGACCTGGGCGAGGCCAACGTTTGCGGCAACCTCGACGACGCATTGAATCGGGCGAGGGCTTACCTGGGACTCTCGACCGCCGAACGACCGACCTTTGCCGAGGCCACCGTCGCCCGGGAAACGTCGCATGGAGAGCGGAGGCGGCACCCGCGTGGACTCGCGGACTCCTGAACCACGCTTCACATTATTCGAGATTGGATTCATGAATCTCTCGACATACTGACGCGTTCCCCTCCCTTCCCTTTCCGTCGAGGCCTTATGTCTGAGATGCCTCCAGGTCTACCCGAGCACCCGATCGGGACCTTCGCCTTTGTAGGCGCTTACGCAGTGCTCTTCGTCATCGGCTGGTTCGCGATCTACATCTTTATCTACCTGGCCCGCCAGCCGGTGACTCCATGAAGGTCGACCTCTACGAACGGATCTGGATGTGGGGGGTCGGCGTGGTGCTCTCCCTGTTCTTCACGACCACGGCCATCTCCGCCCTCGGCCACCACTTCCAGCCGCCCAGCCATGTGGAGACGATCGATCCCCAGGCGGCAATGAAGGATCCGCGATTCACTCCGCAGGGTGTCCGTCTGGACAGCGAGGGCCGGGTCCACGCAGACATCATTGCCCTGATGTTCACCTGGCTGCCGACGGAATTCTCGGTACCGGCGGAGACGCCGGTGACCTTTCATATCACGTCGATCGACGTAACGCACGGCTTCGAGATTGTCCGCACCAATGGACAGTCTATGGTGCTTCCCGGATACATCAGCCAGTTCACGACCCAGTTCAACCAGCCCGGCGAGTACCTGATCGCCTGCAACGAATACTGCGGGATCGGGCACCAGGGCATGATGGCCAAGATGCAGGTGGTCCCCAAGGCGGAGTGGAAGGCACCGCAGGTAGCAATGCAGCCGGAGAGCGAGGTGCCCCATGACCACTAACCAAGAGGGCAGAAAGCTGATCCTGGCCCACATCTGGGTTGCGGTCCTCGCCTTTGGCGTCGCCGCCGCGATGGCCATGATGCAGGCGATCAGCCGGGCCAACCTCGAGCTGCCATTCCGGACTGCGAGGATGTACTACATGTCGGTGACCGCGCATGGCGTGCTGATGGCGCTGGTGTTCACCACATTCTTCATCATGGCGCTCGGGTACGTCATTGCCCGCCAAGAGATCGGCGTGGTCAAATGGCCCAGGTTGGCCTGGACCTGCTACTTCGTGAGCCTGGCTGGAGTGGTGATGGCGCTGGCTACGGTCTTCACCTTCAAGTCGAGCGTACTCTACACCTTCTACCCGCCGCTCCAGGCTCATCCGCTCTTCTACATCGGCCTCACGCTGCTCGTGGTGGGCTCTTGGGGATGGGTGGCCATCATGATTGCTTCGTGGCGCCAGGCCAAGGCGGCTCATCCCGACCGCCCTGTGAGTCTGGCGCTCCACGGCACGGTCGCGAACGCCATGCTCTGGGCCCTCGCCACGATCGGTGTGGCCGCAGAGATGCTATTTCAGCTCATCCCCTGGTCACTCGGCTTGACCAAGACGGTGGACCCGCTCCTCGCCCGAACATTGTTCTGGTACTTCGGCCACCCGCTGGTGTACTTCTGGATTCTCCCGGCTTACACCATCTGGTACACCGTTCTTCCCCGCGAGGCAGGCGGCAAGCTCTTCTCCGAGCCGCTTGGGCGAATGGTCTTCTCGCTCTTTCTGATCCTGTCCACTCCGGTCGGTCTTCACCACCAGTTCCAGGATCCAGGTATCCCTGCGGGGTGGAAGCTCCTGCACACGTTCAACACCATGATCATTTCGTTCCCCAGCTTCGTGACCGCCTTTACCATCGTGGCGTCGCTGGAAGTCGCGGGACGGCTGCGAGGCGGGAAGGGTTTGTTCGGCTGGATTCGCACTCTCCCTTGGGGCAATCCCATGGTGGCGAGCGTTCTCCTGGCCTGTCTGCTCTTCATGGTGGGCGGATTCGGCGGGGCGATAAACGCGGCCTACATGCTCAACTCGGTCGTGCACAACACCGCCTGGATAGCGGCCCACTTCCACCTCACGGTGGGGAGCGCTGCTGCCCTCACCTTCATGGGAACCTGCTACTGGTTGGTGCCAAAGGTGAGCGGCCGATCGCTCGAGCTCGGCCTCCTCGCCAAGGTGCAGCCCTATCTCTGGTTCCTTGGCATGGCGCTGTTCTCCTTTACGGGGCACATCGCCGGACTGATGGGACTTCCGCGCCGGGTGTTCACCACCAACTACGGCGGTGCGCCGCAGGCGCACATGTGGGAAGGATTGACGACGATCTCAGCCCTGGGCGGCGTCGTGCTCTTCGCCAGCGCTGGATTCTTCGTCCTCGTGATGCTGGGGACGCTGCTAGCCGGCAAGCCGATCGAACCGGAGCCGATCGTCTGGGCCGAATCGCTCGGCACTCCGGCAGGCGGGTACCGCGTTACCGTCTGGGATCGCTTGGGTCTCTGGTTCGCGGTGGCGGTGGTATTGGTGCTGATCGCCTACGTGGTGCCGATCTGGGATATCCTGCACCTGACTCGATATGGGAGTCCGGGGTTCAAGCCGTTCTGAGTCGTCCGTGGTTTATAGTCGATAGTCGATGGTCAATGGTCGATGGCAGGTGGTCAACAGACTACTGACTATCGACCATCGACTATTGACTACAAACCACCAACAGCCACCTGCAAAACCGCGGCCCCCTTGAGCTTCCCCTGACGCAGCCTGCCAAGCGCCGTCTCGGCTTCACCAAGCGGAAATGTCTCCGTTGTGGTGTGAAGCGGAATCTTCTCCACAAGTCGGAAGAAATCCTCGCCGTCTTTCCGGGTGAGGTTGGCCACCGACCGGAGCGAGCGTTCGCCCCAGAGGATGTCATAGGGGAAGGCCGGGATGTCCGACATGTGAATCCCGGCGCACACGACGGAGCCGCCCTTCCGGACCGTCTTGAGCGCTGTGGGAACGAGGGAGCCCACCGGGGCAAAGATGATCGCCGCGTCGAGCGGCTCCGGCGACGATTGGTCCGAGGCGCCGGCCCAGATTGCTCCAAGCGACAAGGCGAACTTCTGTCCGTCGACATCGCCACCCCGGGTAAAGGCGAACACCTCTCTGCCCTGTCCCTTTGCGATCTGTGCGATAATGTGGGCCGACGCTCCGAACCCGTACAGGCCGATTCGCTTCGGATCTCCGGCGGCACGCAAGGCACGGAAACCGATGAGACCGGCGCACAGCAAAGGCGCCGCTTGTACGTCTCCATAATGAGCCGGAATGGTGTGACAGTACCGTTCGTCCGCCAGGGTAAACTCAGCGTATCCCCCGTTCATATGGAAACCGGTGAACCTGGCTTGATCGCAAAGATTTTCCTCGCCGCGGCGGCAGAACTCGCAGATGCCGCAGGTTGAGCCCAGCCAGGGAATTCCCACCCGCGCTCCCGCAGCAAAGCGCGATGCCTGCGAACCCACGGCCTCTATAGTCCCCACCACTTCATGACCAAGCACAAGCGGCAGCCGGGGAGGGTGAAGCTCGGCGTCCCGAATGTGCAGGTCGGTGCGGCAGACGCCGCACGCGATGACCCGTACCAGGACCTGGCGAGGCCCTGGCTCGGGGATCGGCAGATTTCGTTCGCTAAGTTGGGCTGCGGAGTCCAGCACCATTGCACGCATCGTACTGGTCGCGCCGGAGGTTCAGCGGGTGGTCGTGTCGCTCTGGCTGTTGGCCGGCGCGCTGGCCGGTCCCAGCACGATGGCTCGGAGGTCGGCCCGCCACCGGGGATCGAGGTAGCGAGCCCGCAGCTCGCTCCAATCGGTCAGCGCCCGCTGCTGGCGTGAGCGCACTGCCTCTGACAGGCGGGGTGTGACGCCGGGGCCGTGAAAATCCGAGAAGTAGTCAATCAGGAGTTGGGAATCGTGGAGCGAGCCCAGGGTATCCTGAACCCGCGCCAGTTCGCCGAGCCAGGCGGCAAACTCAGGCCCGTAGCTTCCCTCGAGACATTCGCCGAGGTAGCGCATCCGTCGAGCGGTCTTCCTCAGGTCGTGAAGCTGAGGAGCACTGGGGCCCAGAGCCTCCTTCAGATCAATCGGCCAGGCCTCGTGGAGAAGGAGTGCCGCTAGCGCGGGAAGCAGGATGTCCGCTCGCACCGCCTCCAGAGGAAGTGTTGCCACATGGGTAAGCTCTGGCTGGGCCAGCCAGTCATCGAAGGCCGACGCAAAGCGGTGGTGGCGCGGTCGAGTGAGGGCGCGGGTGACTTTCCGTTCCGCCACGTTGCGACGTTGACGCAAGTCGTTCCGAGTCGGCTCCAGTACCGGCTCGGCCTCGGTCCCCAACTCCGGTGCCACTTCCTCGTTGAGGACCTTCTCCTGCACATCCAGGTCACGCAGTCTCCCCACCACTTTCACCAGTCGGGTCAGGTAATTCGGATTGACCTTGGGAGGAAGGTCGACTGCGGCAGCGCAGGCGGTCATTGCACTGTTCATCCGGCGGCAAGCCACTCGAAGATCGTGAATGCGATCCGGGGAAGGATCGCTGGCCGCCTTCTTTTCCCGCTCCGCCATCTTCTGCCGTCGTTCCCGCAACGTGGCCAGTGCGTGGTCGCCGAAAGTCAGGTATGGGATGGTGCCTCCTTCCGTTCCGGTCCTTCGGGCTTCATCGTTCTGCGTCCGGTCCCGACATGGGGGGACAATGTGAAGCGCAATTCGCCTTTTCACAATGAAGACGTCTGAACCGGATTCGGCATGACTGGCACACCCCAACTCCGCGCGACCTGCCGCCCCATCTTCGTCTTCGAAGTGGGCTGGGCCATCGATTTGGAGGCCGCGGCACGAGCGGCCGGTTCCAGCGGGGAGCGACAGGCGCTACGGCCGCGCGGACCTGCGGGAGCCCCCGTCCTGCAAGGCCCGGCGCCCCTCAAGATTTCCGAGCAGGCACCGGCCATGTCGTTCGGCGAGTTCACGACCGAGCCCTCCGTCGAAATCGTGCTCTACGACCTCGGCGCGGCGACGGTTGCTTACCGGATTCAGGCCTCCGGATCGTTCGAGCGTATGCTCGCCCTCAGCCTGGCCCTGCGGGACCGGGAACCGCTTCGCCAGGACGCGCGGTCTCGGGTCGAGGCACTCATCGCGAAGCTGGGATCAGCTGTGCAGCGCCCGAAGGTGGCCAACCTGACCGAGGACTATACGATCTATGGAGTAAAGGCCGTGGAACCCCCGGTAGAGGCCGCATCGGTCTGCACCACGCACGCAGCGATCATCGCCCAGATCCTGCGCAGCGAACCAGCGGTGATGTCGGAAGAGGAAGTCCGGGAGGCGACCAATCTCCGGATTTCTTTTGGACTCGAGGACATGACGATGGTGGACTGGGACGCTGCGCTGGTCCTCGATCCGGAGCCGGACGATGTCCGCACCGTGCTGGACTTCGCGAATGTCCAGTTGCTCGAGATGCGTCACCTCGACCAGCAACTCGATGAGGCGATCGAGCGTTCCTACCAGCTGCTCGCCCGCCGCCGCGGCTTACGGGGACTGGCCCCTGCCCCATTCAGGGCGGACGTTGGGAAGGTCGCCGAGCTGCAGTTGGAGAGTGCGGTGCTGCTGGAGCGGGTCACCAACGTCCTTAAGGTCTTTGGGGAGGAGTATCTGACCCGGATCTATCGCCTGGCGGCCCGCCGCTTTCAGCTGGCCGAGCTGGATGCGAGTATCACCCGGAAGCTGGCGACTGTCGAAAGCATCTACCAGAAGATGGCCGACAAGGCGGCAGCGGTCCGAATGGAACTGCTGGAGTGGGTGGTGATCATTCTGATTGCGCTGGAGATCATCCTGTCGCTAGCCGGACACTGACCCCGCACTCACATCCTCCACCGTAGTCTCCGCAAAGAAGTCACCGATCCGCTGGGAAACGCCTCGCCAGCGGGAATGCGCGGCGCACGGGTTCTGATCGCTGCAGGTCGGGCGGCCGAGCAGGCAGCGTCGTCCTGGCCGGATGTCATCGAAAGGTGAGACAATATCGAGAAGTGGAATCTGGCTCGGCCGTCTCGCCAGACGGAACCCTCCGTTTCTTCCTCTCGTCCCCACCAGTACTCCGTTACGAACCAGCGCATTGAGCGTCTTGGCCAGATAGCTGGGTGGTACCCCCACCTGCTTCGCCAAGGCGGCAGCACCGACCGACTCACCGCGGGCACGCGCGATGGCGAGGACCGCTCTGAGCGCGTACTCGGCGGTTTGGGACAGCATCGGTCACCTCCGACGTGAAGAAATCTTACCGCAATATAATAGGATATTCTCATCCTGATATCGTATTATCTCCGGCGGAAGATGGAGGCACCCGATGTGGCAGCCCTCGTGAAGAACGCTTCATGAACGATTCAGGTTGGCCCTTCACACCGGCTTCTAGGGTTGCTCGAAGACCGACGGAACCGGTGAGAACCTCAGCGAGGCAGATCGAGATGACGAGTCGAATGACGAAGGCGGGTTGGGCTGGTGCAGCGCTTCTCCTCCTGGCTCTGGTTGCCTGTGGCGGGGCCAAGTCGGGAAACGCCGAGGCGGCGCCTCCTGCCGATCAGGCGACAGGGGACACCAATGCCAGTGGATTGACGGCCTTTCAGATGGAGAACGGTGTCGGCCCGATCACGGAGGTAGTGCAGGTCGGGGAGATCGATCATGAAAAGGCGGAGGCGGGCCAGAAGACTTTCACCGAGAAGTGCAGCGCGTGCCACAAGATGGCCGAGCGGTACGTGGGCCCGGCGCTGGGCGAGGTGACGGTCCGGCGTACGCCGACCTACGTGATGAACATGATCCTGGCGCCCGACCAGATGTACACCAAGCACCCGACTGCCCACCAGCTGCTGGCCGAATACATGATGCAAATGCCGAACTTGGGTCTCACTCCGGACCAAGCACGCTCGGTCCTGGAATACCTACGCACCCAAGCGAGTGGTTCCGAGAAGCACGACTGAAGCGGTTTACCTAAAGGAGAGCACGATCATGTCTGCCGCCGTTTCCCAATCCCGTCTGGCCCTCGCTGTCGCCGCGCTCATTGCCGCCTTGGCGGGAACAGCCGGCTGCGGCAAAGGCTCCGGCCCGGCCGTCGCCAGCAGTGACGCGGCGAGCAAAGTCTACGTGGCGCCGGGTAAGTACGATGACTTCTACGCCTTCCTGTCCGGTGGATTCAGTGGACAGGTCTCCGTCTATGGCCTCCCCTCCGGCCGGCTGCTCAAGGTGATTCCGGTGTTCTCCCAGGACCCGGAGAAAGGTTGGGGCTACAGCGAGCAGACCAAGCCGATGCTGAACACCAGCTACGGCTTCATCCCGTGGGACGACGCGCACCATCCCGCAGCTGTCGCAGACCGACGGCGTGCCCGACGGGCGCTGGCTGTTCATCAACGGCAACAACACCCCACGCATCGCACGGCTCGGACCTGACTGAGATGGACACCAAGGAGATCATCGAGATCCCCAATGCGGCGCGGGAACCACGCGTCTCCGTTCGTCACCGAGAACACCGAGTACGTGGTCGGCGGCCACCCGGTTCAGCGTTCCGACGCCCGCAGAAGGACGTGCCGATCGCGAGCTACAAGGAGAACTTCACCGGGCACTGATCGCTTCATCGCAGTCGACAAGACCACCGGCCAGATGAGCGTCGCGTTCCAGATCTCACATGCCCGGCTACGACTACGACCTTGTCGCACGCCAGGCAAGGGGCCGTCTCACGGGTGGTCCTTCTTCACCTCGCTACAACACCGAGCAAGCCAACACCCTGCTGGAACGGAACGCCTCCCAGAACGACAAGGACTTCGTCGCCGCCGTGCACTGGAAGGAGGCCGAGAAGTGCGTGGCGGAGGGGAAGGCCGAAGATGCTAGCCGGCCAAGTACGCGCACAACTGGATGGACGAGGCCGCAGATCGCCCACTCGGAAATGCTGACCAGGGACCAAGGTGCTCGACGTGCAAGGATTGCCCCGGACTGGTCTACTTCCTGCCGACGCCCAAGTCCCCGCACGGCGTGCGACGTCGATCCGACCGGTGAATACATCGTCGGCCGGCGGCAAGCTGGCGACGGTCATCCCGGTACACTCGTTCACCAAGATCCTGAAGGCGATCGCAGAACAAGAAGTTCGATGGGCGAGCTGCGACGGGATCCCGATCCTCAAGTACGAGTAGGTCATCGCCGGCGAAGTGCAGAATCCCGGGCTTGGGCCCCTGCACACCGAGTTCGACGGCAAGGGCAACGCCTACACCTCGATGTTCGTCTCGTCGGAGATCGTGAAGTGGAGCCTCAAGGACTTCAAGGTGGTGGACCGGATTCCGGTCTATTACTCGATCGGCCACCTGATGATTCCCGGTGGCGACAGCGAGAAGCCCTACGGCAAGTACGTGATCGCCCTCAACAAGATCACCAAGGACCGCTACCTGCCCACCGGGCCCGGAACTGGCCCAGTCGGCGCAGCTGATCGACATCACCGGCGACAAGATGCGCGTGCTGCTCGATTTCCCGACCATCGGCGAGCCGCACTACGCCCAGGCCCTGCCCGCCGCGCATGATCAAGGACAAGCAGGTGCGCACCTACGCGATCGCGGAGAACAAGGACCCGTACGGCGTCAAGAGCGAGAAGGAAACCAAGGTCAAGCGGGACGGCAAAGCAGGTGCACATCTACATGACTGCGATCCGCAGCCACTTCGTGCCGGACAACATCGAAGGCGTGCAGCTGGGCGACACCGTGTACTTCCACGTCACGAACCTCGAGCAGGACTGGGACGTCCCACACGGCTTCGCGGTGACCGGCGCACGGAACTCCGAGCTGCTCGTCATGCCGGGCCAGACGCGGACCGTCACCTGGATGCCCGATCGGGTCGGCGTCTTCCCCTTCTACTGCACCGACTTCTGCTCGGCGCTGCACCAGGAGATGCAGGGATACATCCGGGTGTCCGCGGCCGGTGGAAAGACTCAGCTCACCTCCAACTCCCCTCAGTAACCGGGGACGGGAATCTCGGGACTGGCTCATGGAACCGGAGGAAGCAATGACGACCTCAGTCGAACCCACCTGCTGCTCGTGCTGCGTCATTCAGGACGAGCCAGTCCAGGCAGCGGTGGAGCAGAAGGCGGGAGCCCCACGCATGTCCAGGATCTCCCGACTGGTTCTCGCCACGGCATCGCTCGCACTTGGTCTCTTGTTCGTGCTGCCGCTGTGGCACATCGGCCTCAAGGCTCCGCAGTATCCGGAAGGCCTCGGTTTGTATATCGCCATCAATCGTATCGAGGGGGCTGCGCCACAGGATCTGAACAGCATCAACGGGCTGAATCACTACATAGGCATGAAGGTGATCAGCCCGGACGACATTCCTGAACTCCGGTTCATGCCCGTGTTGGTGATGGGCCTCATCGCGGCAGGCCTCGGAGTAGCAGCGCTCGGACGGCGGCGCTTGCTTTACGGCTGGATTTCGCTGCTCGCCATCGGAATGGTCCTGGGGCTCGCCGATTTCTACCGGTGGGGGTACCAATACGGGCACGACCTGGACCCCCAGGCCATCATCAAGATTCCCGGCATGAGCTATCAACCTCCACTGTTGGGCGGCAAGGCGCTGCTGAATTTCTACGCCACCTCCTGGCCGGCCTCGGGGGGCTGGATTCTGATCGCGGTGTTTGTCGCCGTGGCGGCGATTGCGCTGCGAGAATACAGAGTGGCTAACAAGTGAGAACCCCTGGTGCAGGGCTGGCCCTCAGCCTGCTCCTCGCGGGTTGTGGAAGTCCCGGCCCGCGGACCGTGCGCTACGGGGCCGAGCTTTGCGAACATTGCCACATGACCGTGTCGGACCCGCGATTTGGTGGTCAGCTCGTTACTCGCAAAGGTCGGGTCTTCGTATTCGACGACGCCGGTTGTCTGGCGGCCTTCGTGAACAGTGGCATGGTGCGACCCGATGACATCCAGTCGGTCTGGGTGAACGATTTCCTCGATCCAAAACGGCTGCTGGAGGCCGGTGCCGCGAGTTACCTGAAGCTGGACAGCCTGCGCACTCCGATGGGAAGCGGCGTCATAGCAGTGTCGTCAGGTCATGCGGCCGACAGTCTCGTCACGAGGCTTGGCGGTCGCATCCTGACCTGGCCCGACGTTGTGCGACTGTCCGATCAGGCTCACCCCCCAGTCGTCGGCGCGACGCGGGAGGCCGCTGGGCCGCAGCGGGCTTCCTGATGCCCGCGGCTACAGCGTGGCTGGTCGGCCTCGTGGTCCAGGCCGCACTTCCCTCCCCCGCGTCTCGAGAAATCGTGGTGGATCCGAGGGGCGAGGTTCCCACTCTCACCCTGGGGTTGAGGGTTGCGCGGGACGGAGACCGCATTGTGGTTCGTCCCGGCCAGTACCACGAGCCGACCATTCTGATTGACAAGCGAGTGACGATCGTCGGGACCGGCGGCGTTGTCTTCGATGGCGGGGGCGATCATCAGGTCTTCACCGTGACCGCCGACAGCGTCACTCTCCGTGGCCTCGAGATCCGGGAGGTAGGCGCGAGTGCCACGGATGATCGTGCCGGGATCAAGGTGGTCGAGGCCAAGGGCTGCGTCATCGAAGACAATGTGCTCATCGATACCTTCTTCGGGATCTACCTCTCCAAGGCCAGCGGATGCGTCGTGCGTCACAACCGGCTGCGGGCATCGGGCAAGACCGAGGTGTTGTCCGGGAATGCCATTCACAGCTGGAGCTCTGACCATCTCCTGATCGAGGACAACGACATCGCCGGGCACCGCGATGGGATCTATTTCGAGTTCACGACCGCGGCCAGGGTCCGGCACAATCGGAGCCGCTCCAATCTGCGCTACGGCCTGCACTTCATGTTCTCGAACGACTGCGAGTACAGCGGCAATGTGTTCGAGGGCAATGGCGCCGGCGTGGCTGTGATGTACAGCAAGAACGTCTCCATGCGAGACAATCAGTTCAAGCACAACTGGGGGCCCGCCGCTTTCGGATTGCTGCTCAAGGAAATCAGCGACAGCCGAATCGAGCGGAACAGCTTTACCGGGAACAGCGTCGGCCTGAGCGCCGAAGGAACCAATCGCCTCACCGTGGCCGAGAACGATTTCGAGCGCAACGGGTGGGCGGTACTGGTGATGGCCGACGCGGTCGAGACCGGTTTCCAGGACAATCGGTTTTCGGGAAACGCGTTCGACGTGGGGACCAACAGCGTCAACTCAGCGACCCGATTCTCCGGAAATTACTGGGACCGGTATTCGGGGTATGACCTCGATAGGGATGGGACCGGCGACGTACCCTTCGCCCCGGTGCGGCTGTTCGGACTGGTAGTTCAGCAGCATCCTCCGGCGCTCATCCTGCTGAACAGTTTCTTCACCAGGCTACTCGACCTGGCGGAACGCGCTCTACCACTGCTGACACCCGCAGCGACAATAGACAGTCTGCCTAGGATGGCGTGGACGCGGGAGGCAGCGCCATGACCAGTCCGGCAGTTGAGGCAGTAGGCCTCAGCAAGCGTTTCGGAACCCGCGAGGTGCTGAAGGGAATCGACCTTCGCATCGCGCCGGGCCGGGTTACCGGATTGGTCGGCCCCAACGCCGCCGGGAAAACCACCCTCATCAAGATCGTTCTTGGCCTGGTGAGGGCGGATCTGGGTCGCCTCGCCGTGTACGGTGAAACGGTCAACGGCAAGGTGGACTACCGGAGAGCGATCGGGTACATGCCACAGGCGGCGAAGTTCCCCGAGAACCTGACCGGTCGCGAAGTCCTCCGCATGTTGCGGGACTTGAGAGGTGCCGACGGCGGGCTGGACGAAGAACTCATCGAGCAGTTCCGGCTGCAGCCTGAACTCGACAAGCCGATTCGGACCCTCTCGGGAGGTACCCGGCAGAAACTCAGCGCCGCTACCACGTTCTTGTTCCGTCCTTCTCTGCTGATCCTCGACGAGCCGACGGCGGGGCTTGATCCAGTGGCCAGCGGAATTTTCAAGGACAAGGTTCGCCGCGCGAGGGATGCCGGAGCGACGGTCCTGCTGGTATCCCATGCCTTGAGCGAGCTGGAAGAGCTGGCCGATGACATCGTGTTCCTGCTCGAGGGTCGAGTCCGTTTCCATGGACCATTAGCGAGTCTGATCGAACTGACCGGACTGGCCAACCTGGAGCGCGCGGTGGCCAGCTTGATGCGGGAGAGCGCTGTATGAACACCGCCGGGAAGGTGGTTCGCTTCCAGCTTCACGACCTGGTCCGCAATCGCTGGCTGCTGGGATATACCGTCGTGCTGTCGGGCCTGACGTCTGCCCTTCTCTGGCTGGGCGGCGGTGGCGAGCGCGCCATCGTCAGCCTGCTCGATGTGGTGCTGATCCTGGTGCCGCTTGCCAGCGTCATGTTCGGGACGCTGTATCTCTACAACGCCCGCGAGTTCATCGAGCTGCTCCTGGCTCAGCCGGTTGGGCGTCCCGCCATGTTCGCCGGACTTTACGTGGGTCTTACCGCTCCGCTGGTCTGCGGCTTCGGACTCGGCATCGGCCTGCCCCTCCTGGTCAGTTCGGCCACGGTTTCCATCCCGGCCCGGGCACTCATCATTCTGCTGGCGACGGGGATTCTGCTCACGCTGATCTTCACCGCGATCGCGTTCCTGCTGGCGCTCCGCTTCGAGGACCGAGCCCGAGGGCTCGGCGCGGCCCTGGCCGTGTGGTTGGGCTTCGCGGTTTTGTATGACGGGTTGGTGCTGCTGGTCGTCCTCGCCTTCGGCGACTATCCCCTGGAGTCCCCACTCCTCGCCCTGACGGTGCTGAATCCGGTGGACCTGGGCCGGGTGCTCCTGTTACTGCAGTTCGACATTGCCGCATTGATGGGGTATACCGGAGCGGTGTTCCAGCGCTTCTTCGGCGATGCCCTGGGCATGGCAACCGCCACGCTGGCCCTCCTCATCTGGGTCGTTCTCCCGCTCACGATCGGTCTGCGCTGGTTCCGGCGGCGCGACTTTTAGTCCCTTTCTCTCCCCGCGGGTTTCTTCCCGCGACGATCGGCTGGCTTCCAGCCGCGCTACGCAAGACTGATCCGTCCGATGGCCCCTCCCCGCCTTCACCCAAGGGCAATGGCGAACTGAGCCGTTCCGGTTCAAGTTGAACAAACTCGTGTAGACCCGATCGGGAGCGACCGAAGGCCTATCGTGACGGACATCCGCCATTTGTTTCGGCCCGCCACCGGAGCCCCGTGAGCGAGTTTGCTCAGTTCGCCTTGATCACCTTCACCTCGGTCCTCTTCATCGTGGACCCGGTGGCGGCGGTGCCGTCGTATCTCGTCGTCACTCGGGACGAGACGGCAGCGCAACGGCAGCGGACGGCGCTCCGCGCCTGTATCGCGATGGCGATCCTGCTCGTGGTGTTCGCCGCCGGCGGACGGTTGATCTTCAAGGCCTTTGGAATCACGTTGCCCGCATTCCGAATCGCCGGCGGCCTCATTCTCTGGTTTGTGGCGTTCGACATGTTGCGGGGGCAGCGCAGCACGCAGGAGGGACGCGAGGAATTAGCGGAGGGGGAGGCGAAGGAGGACGTGGCGCTGACACCGCTCGCCATTCCGATTCTGGCCGGCCCGGGAGCCATTTCGACGGTGATGGTACTGGCGGGCCAGGCCCAAGACCTCGCACATGGCGTCGTGGTCTATCTGGCGATCGCTCTCACCGCACTGCTCTCCTACGTGACCCTGAGGCTGGGTGAACGCCTGGTTATCTATCTAGGCCAGACCGGGATCAAGGTGATGACGCGAATCATGGGGCTGCTGCTGGCCGCGGTGGCGACGCAGTTCATCCTGGCTGGGGTACAGGAGGCGATGAGGCGGTAAAGGGAGACGGGAGACGGGAGACGGGAGACGGGAGACGGGAGACGGGAGACGGGAGACGGGAGACGGGAGACGGGCGAGGAATAGAGACCCAAGACTCAAGACTCAAGACCCATACCACAGACTGACGTCGACTACCATGGCCCGGCTCCTCGTCCTGTTTGTCACCGCATTCGTGGACATGGTTGGGCTTGCCATGATCGTGCCCATCCTGCCGTTCTATGCCACGAATTTCGGGGCCAGTGCGGCGGTGGTGGGGCTGCTGATTTCTTCGTTCTCGATCGCCCAGCTACTGGTGGCGCCGGTCTGGGGCCGCTTCTCCGATCGTTACGGGCGGCGGCCGGCGATCCTCGCTGGCCTCCTGGTCACCGCCATCGCCTACGTGCTTTTCGGCTTTGCGGGGTCGGTGTGGACGCTGCTGGCCTCGCGCATAGTCCAGGGTCTTGGTGGTGGGACCATCGGTGTGGTGCAGGCCTATGTAGCCGACGCCTCTACCCCGGAGCAGCGGACCAAGAGCCTCGGCTGGCTCTCGGCGGTGACGAGTCTTGGCGCAGTGGTAGGCCCTGCCTTCGGTTCGCTCATGGTGGCACTGGGAGGTCAGAAGCTGCCGGGTCTCGCCGCCGCGGCGCTGTCAGTGCTGGTGGCCGCCTTTGCCTGGCGCTACCTGCGGGAGTCACGGGAGATGCGGCTGTCGGAAAGCCATCATGCGCCCTCGACCACGACCGGCCGGGCAGCGATCGCCCAGGTGCTTTCGCACTGGCACGAGCCGGCGCCTCGTCTGATCTGGATCTACGCCGTCGCGATCGGCGCCTTCTACGGGACGATTCAAACCGTACCGCTTCTGCTCAAGGCGCGGCTCGGCATCACCGAGCAGAACGTCGGTTTCTTCGTCATGTACCTGGGCGGAATGGGGGTCATCATCCGCGCCCTGATCCTGGGTCGGGTGGTAGACTGGTTGGGCGAGGCCCGGCTGTCCCGCGTGGGCCTGGTGCTACTCGGTGGTGGTCTGGTGCTGACGGGACTGGCTCACGGGTTACCGGTACTGCTGGTTGGGTTCACCCTGATGCCGTTAGGCACGGCGTTTCTCTTTCCCTGCGTCACCGGGCTGCTCTCCCGGGTGGTGCGTGCCGGCGAAAGAGGACTGTATATGGGGGTGCAGCATACCTTCGGTGGGATCTCCCGCGTCGCCTTTCCCATCGCTTCCGGCATTCTGATGGACCACGCAGACGTGGGGGTTCCATTTCTGGGCGCCGGACTGTTGGTATTTCTCACAATCCCATTGGCCCGGCGGATCATTACCGTCCCCGAGCCGGAAGTGCAACCCGAAGTACTGCTCAGTGCCGCTGACATTACTGGAGAGATTCCGATTCCGTCTTTGCAGGACACGCCGAACCGATCCTAACCAGCTTCTTCGCGTCATCAGGAGACTGGCATCATGAAACGACGAGTACTCAGGATTCCTTCATTCCGGGCGCTGGCGGTTTCGCTGGCGCTTGCGGTGGCAGGAGGCATCACCGCTCCACGCACTCTGCTGAGCCAGGGGCCGGTCTGGTCCCACAGCCTGGCCGATCTCCACGAGACAGATTCGATCCGCCCACTGCCTTACGTTGGCGAACAGGATCTGCCCTGTACCCAGTGCAATCCACCGAAACGATTCTGGGCGGGGTTGGGGGAATTGATGCTGGTGCAGGCCATTCCGTGGGGCTTCACCTACTTCGTGCGCGACGGCGAATGGTCCCGCATCAGCCCGGACACCTGGATCACCAACCTCAAGTTCGCCTGGCAATGGGACAACAACAAATTCGCCAACAACCAGTTTGCCCACCCCTACCACGGCAGTCTGTACTACAACGCCGGTCGGACCAACGGCTACAACTTCTGGGCCTCGTTGCCGTGGGCGTTCGGGGGAAGCTTGATGTGGGAGGAGTTCGGCGAGGTCTGGGCCCCTGCCCCGAACGACTTCTTCAACACCAGCCTGGGCGGCATCACGCTGGGCGAAATTCTATTTCGCTTCTCGTCGCTCACTCTCGACAACCGGGCGACCGGTAGCAACCGGGTGGTGCGGGAAGTTGGAGCGACATTGATCAATCCGGTCCGTGGCTTCAACCGCCTGGTCCGGGGAGAAATGAGCGAGATTTCCGCCAACCCTCCTGACTGGCGGCCCACCCGACTCCAGGCTGCCATGGACGTCGGATACCGCCGCTTCTCCACCAGCGGCGATGTCACCGATCCCGACGCACTGGACCAGACCTTCATAAGGTTCAACGTAGTGTACGGCGATCAGATGACCGACCTGAATAAGGCGCCGTTCTCGGCGTTCCAGCTGCAAGGAACCCTCGCGACCCGTTCCGATACTCGGGGAGCCATTGCGGACCTCGTGGTGCGTGGCGGACTCGGGGCCAGGTCGCTCGGCGATAGCACCCGGCTCCAGCTCGCCGGGTTCATGACCTACGACTACGTCAGCAACGAAGTAATCGACTTTGGCGGACAGGGTTTCATGGGCGGGATCATCGCCGAATCCGACCGAGCCAAAAAGGTCCTCCTCCATGGGGAGGCGCTGGCTCGGTTCATGCCAATCGCTGCCGTTCGTTCCGATTACTTCGTCACCGCGGAGGGAAGGGACTACGACTACGGCGTTGGCATCGGGGCCAGGCTCAATGGCTCGGCCATCTACAAGGGCGTGGGATCGGCAACCCTCACCGGAGGATACCTCTGGTTGCCGGTGGTGAGCGGCTTCTCTGGTAACCATCACCTCTTCACCCTCGCCGGGGAAGTGCGCGGCTACTACAAGGGCAAGTACGGCGCCGGCCTGGGATACACCAGGCTCTGGCGCCGCAGCGACTACACGTTCCAGCGAGATGTGGACCGTGATGAGTCCGAGTTCAGGGCGTTCCTTTCACTGACCATTCCGAGGTGGGAACAATGAACCGTTCATCCCGACTGATGGCGCTTGGCGGGCTGAGCGCTCTCACACTACTGATCGGGTGTCTCGACTCCATCGTGCGAGAGCTGGGGCCCGAGAACGATCCGCAAGTCACCAACACGGCCGCGAGCTTCGAGTTCAAGGCCGAAGACATGGAAAATGTGAACGACGAGCTGACTTTCAATTGGGTCAATTCCGCCCCACAGGCAGCATTTCGTCACAATAGCTTCATCCATCATGGGTACGGGATTGTGATCATCACGGATGGAGCGGGAGTTCAGGTGGACTCGACGCTGCTCGAGTTGGATCTGGACGCCGAGACCAAGGTGGGGACGCCGGGCAACTGGACCATCCGGCTGCTCCTGGCCGCTGCCAGAGGACGAGTGGATTTCACGCTGACGCCAAAGCCCTGAGGAGTACCGCGTACTGAGTACCGAGTACCGAGTGGTGCGTGGCTGAAACCCGGCTGGTCGCTCCTCCACTCCCCTCGACACCGTCAGGAGTGGGGACGGCGGGGTCTCGTCTCCCGCCGGAGCTGCTGCGGGACGCCTGCCGGCGGCTGGGCATCATGGCCCTGGTCGGCGCCGCCCTCTGGGTCGTGGGAGATTTTCTCGGCCACTTCGCAACCTGGTCGATGAGCGGCCGCGACCCTCGATACTGGAGCCTCGCAGCGGAAGATTTCTTCGCCGGGCTCAGCATCGTGGTTTCTCTCGGACTCTACTACTACACCCGGCGTCATGAGCGCGATCCGAGATTTGCCCTGGATCTCGGACTGCTCTACATGGTATACACCGCGGTCGCCCTCGGCCTCATGATCCATTGGGAGAAGGTGCCCAATGGCCTCCATGTCTTCCCGGTAATCAGCTGGATCGGGGCGATCGTCCTCATTTTCGCTGCCATTGTGCCGAGCACGCCCGGGAAGACCCTGGCGGCCGGACTGTTCGCGGTCTCCATGAACCCGATCGGGATGGTCACGGCAAAGGCCCGCGGAGTCTGGGACTACGGGTCGTGGGAGAATGTCATCGTCATGCACTACCCGGACTACATCCTGGTCGGCGTGGCGGTAGTGATCTCGTATGTGATGACGCGGCTCAGTCTGCAGGTCGCCAAGGCGAGGGAGATGGGGAGCTACAAGTTGGGTGACCTCATCGGATCCGGAGGGATGGGCGAGGTCTACCGAGCGACTCACCGAATGCTGGCACGGCCGGCTGCGATCAAGCTGCTTCGACCCGGTGTCCAGACCAAAGGGAATGAGGCGGCGGTACAACTCGCGGTGAAGCGATTCTGGCGTGAGGCCGAGGCCGCCGCCAGCCTGCGATCGCAGCACACGGTCGAGCTCTATGATTTCGGAGTCATGGAGGACCAGACAGTCTACTTCGTGATGGAGTTGCTGGATGGAATGGACCTCGAGGCCATGGTGCGGAAGACCGGACCTCTGCCGGCCGGTCGAGTTGTCTATCTGCTCACCCAAGTCTGCGAGTCGCTGGAGGAGGCACATTCACGCGGGCTGGTCCATCGCGACATCAAGCCCGCCAACATCCATATCGGACGGATGGGGCTCCGCCACGATTATGTGAAGGTGCTCGATTTCGGGCTGGTGAAGTCGGTCTCCACCAATTCCGAGGACACGGTGGGGACGATGACGGGATTCACGCCGGGGACACCCGCCTATATGGCGCCGGAGCAGGCCATGGGGGAGAAGGTGGACCACCGCGTGGATATTTACGCCCTGGGCTGTGTCGCTTATTTCACGCTCACCGGACAGAAGGTGTTCGACGCCGACACGGCTTTGCAGATGATCAACCGGCATCTAAACGACATCCCGGTGCCTCCATCGCAACGCACCGAGCTGCCGATTCCGCAATCGCTGGAAAAGCTGGTTCTCTCCTGCCTCGCCAAGAGACCCGCGGAGCGACCCCAGAGTGCGGCCGACCTTGGGAAGGCGCTGCTCGCGGTGGAGACCGAACCATGGACTGAGGATAAGGCGCGTGATTGGTGGGCAAAGCATCAGCCTGCCTGATCTCTATCCCACCAGAGTCTACTTCTTCGTTCCGGCAGAAGTCCTCAGCACTACCGCATTCCCCACCGAGCACGGAGATCATTCCGCGAGCCATGCCCTAGCTATTCCCCGTACCGGGTGCGAGCTTCGCGCGATCCCCGAGGGCGGAAGCTGCTTGACGATTCCTTGACCCAGCCATGGGAGACTGGATCATCGCTAGCGACTGAGTGGTGACCGATGAAAACCCTGTGGCAGTGTTGCACTGCGCTTGCGCTGACGACGATCGTCGCCGGCAAGGCTCACGGCCTCGGCCGGGCGCAGGTTTCGCCGCAAACTGCCGTGGTACAGACCAAGGTCCCAACGGTCGTGGATCACCCCCTGGCGCAAGCCAGGACCCTCCTGCAGAAAGCCAACCTCCAGCTCGGCCGTGTGGACACCGCTACCTCCCCGGTGACACCCGGGACGGTGATCCGACAATCGATTCCGGCGAACACTTTGGTGCCCGTCGGGAGCGTGATCGATGTGGTGATCGCCGGCTCCGCGCCCGCCAAAGATGACGTGGGCGCCAATCAGCAGGAGGTCCACGTTCCTGATCTCGTGGGCCAGTCGCTGGATCAAGCCAAAAAACTGCTGAACGGGCGCAATCTGAGGGTGGGTCAGGTGACCACTGGTACTGGAAGCGCCGCCCCTGGGACGGTCATCGCGCAGTCAGTCCCGGCCGAGACCGTCGTGGACGCGGGGAGGAAGATCGACCTGGTCCTCATGCCGGGGTTGACCACGGTGCCGAATCTGGTGGGTGAGAGCCAGGTGAGCGCCGCGATCCTGCTGGCGATCGCCAAGCTCAAGGACGGCTCCATTGGGGAGATCACTGACGACGAGAGGGCCGGCAAGGTGATCAGGCAGGACCCGTCAGCCGGAGATCAGGTGTCGCTGGGCACGCCGGTCAATATCTGGATCGGAATCCACACCCAGGTGACCGTTCCGGACTTGAGCGGTAGCTCGGTCCCAGATGCCACCGCGGCGCTTCAGGCCGTCGGCCTCAAGCTCGGCAAAGTCGATCACAAGCACACAGCCGGAGGGACGGGTCTGGTCATTTCTCAGAATCCACATGCGAAGTCCGTCGTGGCGCTGGGAACTAAGGTCAAGGTCACGATAAGCGACCCCCGCCCTGTAAAGGTGCCTCCCGTCGTCGGGCGGCCGTTGGCTGACGCCGTAGCCTTGCTGGAGAGGAGCCGACTCACGGCTGCCCCACCCGAGTCCATCCCGTCGGATTCGAGCGTGGGAACCGTGATTACTCAGAATCCAGGCGCGGGAAGCAGCGTAGCCGAAGGGACCCCAGTTGCGCTCCAAGTCGCAGCCCCGCGACAAATCAACGTACCAAACCTGGTCGGCGGCACGGCAACGGACGCAGCTGGAACACTCCAAGCCACAGGTTTGGTGCTCGGCCCAGTGGGCACGACCCAGCGTAAGGATGGTCACGGCCTGGTAATCAACCAACAGCCCGCGGCCGGGACCCCGGTACTGCGAGGGACAGCTGTCTCAATCGAGATTTCGATCCCAATCCCACCAGTCGTGGTTCCCAATGTCATTGGCAGGACTGCGGCGGAGGCAACAACGGCGTTGCAGGCCGCCGGACTCTCGGCCGGGCCCATCGACCGGGTCGAGCGGGAGGACGGGGAGGATACGGTGTTCGCTCAGCAGCCCTCGGCGGGATCGAGCGTGCCTCGCGGCGCGCGGGTGCGGCTCCAAGTCGCTACTCGAGTGGTACCAGTGACGGTGCCCGACGTCGTAGGCCAGAGCTCCTCCGGGCGCCAAAGGTGCGCTCAAGGCGGCAGGCCTCAGCGTAGGACGCGAGGTAGTCGACTGAGTCCGACGGTACGCCGGATGCGGTCCTCACTCAGGATCCGAAGGCGGGCACCAAGGTTCGGCGGGGAACCCCGGTTGCGCTCGAGCTGGCGATCGCGCGTCGGCCCAGGGTTCCCAACGTGGTGGGAGTGCGCGTCGCCACCGCCGAATCGCTGCTTCAGGGCGCGCGGCTTCGGGTTGAGCGTATCGACAGTTCCGTGGGTCTCGGGTCCGGCGGAGTGGTCCTGCGACAGACTCCGGTCGCCGGCACCCTCATTTCCGGCGACATGCTCGTCAGTGTCTGGGTGGGAGTCTCCCGACTCTGGCTCGTGGTCGCGATCGCTGCCACCCTGAGTGGCGCGGGCCTCACACCGTCCACCATTCGCAAACTTCGGGACTTCCGGTGGCGCAGACGACTGCACTATGAGCCGCGTTTTGACCGCGGCCGACAGACCATGCCCGACAGCGATGAGCCGTTGGCCTCGCACGACGTGAGCCTTCTGGCGAGGTCCGGTGAGCAGGTGATCGAAGCGATCGGTTCTGAGGAGGACCAGACATGAGCGACACACTCGATCTTCATTTCCGGCTCGATCCGGGCGATCTCAAGGTGCCCGAGCTGATCGAGCGGGCCCGCAAGACCATTCTCGCCATCTCGGCGCTGGAGGTGGCGCGCGCCGGCACGTCGGCCGCGTTCTGGCTCTCTGCTGCAAAGGCGTGCGTGGACCAGGCAAAACAGCTGGTCGACATCCCACTCGCCGACGTGCTCGTGGGTGCGTGGAAGCTGCATCGCAAATTCGAGAAATACACGGATACCAAACAGTTTCCGCACGGAACCACCAGTGTGGTTCCCCTGGCGACCCATCACATCAAGTCGAAACACGAGCCCTATATCGAGCTGTCCCTGGATGGCATGCCCGCCGGCCGGATCCCGTTTGAACTGGAACTGGATCTGACGATCGAAGCGGCAAACTTGATCATCCAGGATGGCCAGTTCAAACGGCTGGAAGCTGGCAGGGCTCGGGTGACCGGGACGCTCAAGTGCGCGGGGGAAGTGGTTTCCGAGCGCACGTCGAAGAACTACACATGGACCAAAGGAATCTCGTTTGGCGACGGAATTCCGATTGCGGCCGCGGCGTAAGGCCCATGCCTACCCCCTCCGATCGGGAAACGCCCCGACCGAGGGGGGCCTCGTTGTCAGGACGTATACGGATTTCTGGCCCCTCGAAAAGGATCTAGATCCCTCTTGATTCTTGACGCCTCGATGCACTTCGGCCAATTCGGGGGTGGGGCAAAAAGACTGCCCCGATCCAGCCTTTGGTGTCAGACAAAGCCTCAAGATCCCGGAGAACGCCAATGAGCGAGTGGGACTTCGCAGGCAACATCGCGAGTGGTGCGACAGGCCGTCAGGCACGGCTAGTCCAGGAGTGGCTCTCGCTGCAGGGATTCAAGGTCTCGGTCGACGGTCAGTTCGGGCCCGCCACCGAAGTGGCGGTGCGAGCGTTTCAGAAGGCGCGCGGGCTACAGACGGGGGGCGTGGTCAACGGGACGACTTTCGCCGCCCTGGTGGCACCCATGGTTGCTGCCCTCGCCCCGATCAATCCCGGGTCCCGCAGCCTGGGCGCGCTGACTCTGGCCTACGCCAAGCAACACCTGGCCCAGTCGCCGCGGGAAGTGGGTGGCGAGAACATGGGCCCCTGGGTGCGGCTGTACATGAAGGGCAACGAGGGCGCCGAGTGGGCCTGGTGCGCGGGATTCGTGGGGCACATGCTCCGGCAGGCAGCGAAGACGCTGGGCGTCAGCGTACCCCTTCCCTACACGTTCTCCTGCGACTCGCTCGCCGCCTCGGCGAAGGAGGCGGGCATCTTTCTGGACGGCCGCTCGGGAGTTTCCCCGGGTCAGCTCTCGCCGGGATCGCTGTTTCTGGTGCGCCGAACCCCGCTTGATTGGGTACACACCGGGTTGGCGCTCTCGATCGCCCCCTCCGCATTTGAAACCATCGAGGGCAATACCAACGATTCCGGAGACCGAGAGGGATACGAAGTCTGCCGCCGAACCCGCGGGTACGACGGCAAGGACTTCATCGTCATCGCATAGAACGTGCTCGCGCCCTCGTCGCGAGCGGCTTCGGGTACATCCTGAGTTTGTCATTGATGGACGGCCGGATGCCATTCGCGATCGCGCTCGGTTCGCGCCCGATTGGAGAGTCACACCGAGCCGGTACGAATGAGTCCGCAGCCGCCGGTTGCAGTCGCTGTGTTCGCGTCGCCTGCCGGCTATCCGCGGTACTTGCAAGGAGGCGCCTGTGATTGATCTCGATGCTGCTGCTGTCACCCTCTCCGCCGCGCTCGGCCTGTCCCTGGTAACAGAACGGGTCATCGAGTTCGGCAAGAACCTGCTCGACCTCTTTCCCGGCCGTCCGCTCTCACGAGCCTCCGATGCGACGGATGTGGCGCAACAAGCCATTCAGGATCTCGGGAGTCGGCGGGCGCTGGATGAGCAGGTAGATGCGGTTCGCCAGGCCGGCACTGCGGAGGAGCGGCGTACGCAAGCGGCGAAGCTGGTGGATATGGAGCGCCAGCGGGAACCGGACGAGTCCATTCCGACCGAGTTGGTCCTGGTGGAGGACGCGAGCGACCCCGATGAGGGTGGGACGCTGCGGACCTGCGTTCTTCAGCTCACTGGGTTGGTGACCGGAATCCTGGCCGCCCGGATCGCGGGCGTGCACATGTTCTCGGCGTTGATGGGCCAGAACCTGGTTGACTGGCAGGACTTCCTGCTCACCGGGCTCTTCATCGGCGGGGGAAGTCAGCCGGTTCACGTCCTGATCAAGATGATCAGCGAGCGACGATTCCCGTCCGAGGTGGAGGAGGCCAGCGAGGCGCCGGTTACCCTCGTCGCGACGGCGGTGACGATCGCGCCGGGGGGCGCGGCGGTCGCGCCGGCGGCGGCCCCCGATATGGGAGACTGGGTAGAGATCCCATACGACGGCGGAGTCGACGTCGACAAACTCGAGTCGGCCCACCTAAGGCCGGGGAAGCCCAACCTCATCGTCTACCATCACACCGCGATGCCCATGGACTCGACATTCGAGGACGTGGTCCGGGTGATCCATCAGCGGAAGACCGGGGGCGTCGCCTGGATAACCGGGTACCACTGTGTCATCACCGGCGACGGGGGTATTCACACCTTCTGCCGCTGGGACCGCTTCGGCAATCACGTCGCGGGATACAACCTGCGCTCGCTGGGCATCTCCTTCAATGGAAATTTCGAGACCGACCCCGCGGTGCCCTTCTCCAACGCCGATGGGCGATACGGACCGAGTCGACCGACCGAGGCGCAGCTGGACGCGGGGGCTCGGATCGTGGCGCTGTGGTCGGCGGTCTACGGAATCCCGCTGGACTTCAAACAGGCGATCGTTCCCCACCGACAGCTCAATCCCGACAAGGCCTGTCCCGGGTCCCGCTTCCCGGCCGATGATTTCCAGCGTCGGGTTGAGCGCTTCACTACGAACTGGAAAGCGTCGGCCCTCGCGACGGCGCGCATCGATGCCTTCAAGCTCAAACGCTACCTCCTCGTCACCGGGGGGAACCCATGAACGGTGCCAATGGTGTGCTCCAGGCCACGGCCATTTTCACGCTGGTCCTCGCTTTCAGCCTGCTGATCGAGCGCCTGCTCGAGGTCTTGAAGTCCTTCTACGACTGGCTCGACAGTCATTTCGACTGGTATCACCTGTGGACCCGCCGGGCCTACGGGGTCAAGGCGTTCGTCGAGCACCGCCGCCGGCTGTTTCAGCTGATCCCTCCCCTGGCCCAGGCCGCGTTTCTGTCCCGCATGAGCGAAATGCTGCTGCAAAGGCCCGGAGGAGGGTGTGGTCCGATTCCGGTGGTGAGCGGTGACCTGGTGCGAGTGGTGCACGTCCGCGTCGCCGCCAAAATACTGGGGATCACTATCGGGATCACGCTGGCTCACACGCAGCAGCTCGATCTGCTGAAGATCTATCACGACGTGGCCGGTGACATGGTCCTATGGGGTCTCGACCGGATCCCGCTGAACTGGCGCCCCGAGCTGGGCAGGATCCTCACCGGCGTCACCATCGGCCTAGGTTCGGGACCGGTCCACAAGATCATCACCACGATCGAGCGCAAACGCGACGAAAAACTCGGCGTCTCGACGGCCGTGCCGAGCTCCTGAAAGGACAACGATCATGCCGAATTTCACGGATATCTATGTCGCGCTGATTCTGGCCGGCGCCGCCATCGCGATCTTCCTGGCGTTACGGATCGGCGCCTTGCCCCGGAAGAGCCTCCCCTGGGTGGTCGCCTCGATCGCGGGGATCGCCGGTCTCTCTATTTGGCGGATGAAGAGGGCCGCAGGGCTCAAGGCGGAGTTGGAGCAGCAGGAGAAGCAGGCAAAAGCGAAGGACAAGGAGCTGGCTGCGATGAAGAAGCAGTTGGGCGCGGACAATATCGACCTGCAGCGGATCGAAGCGGAGAAACAGAAGAACATCGAGTCGCTGCGGCGAGAGGAAGAGGAACTCCGTCAGAACCATCAGACCACCGCGACGGCAATCGCCGCCGCGTCGGACACCGAGACCGCGGCCGCGGTCGATGCGATTCTGGGCGGACCGCGCCCCCCGAGATAGGGAGGAGTGCCATGCCGCGTCGCTTCGCCGGATTGGTAGTTGCCTTGGTCGTGCTGGGCGGCGGTCTACGGACGGCCCCGGCTCAGCAGGTCATACTCAAGGAAAAGCAGGCCAACGGGTCGTGGACCCTCACCATCGATGGGGCGGGCTTTCTGGCATTACCGAACGAGCTGGCGAAGAGGATCCGGATCCTGGACGACAGCCTGAGCCTCCTCGTGCAACAGCTCCGGATCCGGGATTCGATGCTGACCCTGCAGCGCCAGAGTGATTCCGCGGAGGTTGCATACCGCGAGCACCTGAACGCCTATGCCTCTGAACTCGAGTTGCAGGTGAATCGTTACCGGGAGTTGGCGAGCGGTTACAAACGCCTGAGCAACATGGGACGTACCCTGACCTTCGAGGCCGCATTGGGGGCGTCGGGGAGCGACACGGAGCCCGCGATCCTGGCGGGGTTCGGGATCAGGTCGGTTCGAGTCTTCGGCTTCCTGCAGAAGGACAACTTCGGTGGACTGATCGGGATGAGTCTGCCGATCTGGTGATGTCACACAGCAGTGCCGACCGGTGGGAGAATCTGAGGAGATGCTTTGAGAGGCGCTGTACCAATCGGTGATCGGGACTGAATGCGTACGCGAAAGCGGAGGGAGGCTACATCATGGCCGAGGTGCTCACACCGGAAACGATGCCGCTGTTTCGAGAGGCCCTCAAGAACCCGCTGTTCACGGTGTACCTCTTCATCGGCAAAGAGAGCGACAAGGGATGGGCTGTCGCCCAGGCTGCGTTCAAGTTGGTGCCCGCGCTCCGTATCTACCGGGCACCGCAACGAAATTTGGTGGCAGAGTGGGACGACGACGGTACGGCTCTGGCAATCGTTTGGGGGTTTGGACCCAAACCCCAGTCTTCTTTGCTGCGAACCGAAGCCAATGACCTGCTTGCGGTGATTGATGCCATCGATCAGGCGAGATCCCGGCGGTGATGGCGGGGCGCGTCGGTCGGCTCCTTTCGCTCGGGTCAATGCTGGTGCTGACCCTGCCAGCCTCGGCCTGGGGCCAGAAACCTGTCTGCCCCCCCGACGTTGACACGGCCTTTGCGGGGGTCGCCTATCGCCTGGAGGAGAGGGCTCGCGACGGAAAGTTCCAAGTCTGTCCCGATGTCCGCACCCAGGTCGATGCGAACGCCGACCTTGTCCTGACCTTCACTCCGCCGGCCATCAAGGATTCCGCGGCGGCCACCGCCGAGCAGAAGCGGCTGCTCGACCTGCTCGAACTCGTCGAGCAGGCGGGCAAGGAGGTCGCTCGCCTCAATGCGAAGGTGATTGATCTCAACGATACCTCTGCGGTCGCGTCATTCCAGGCGGAGGTCTCGGCCGCGACCACCCGAGCGAAGGACCTAGTGGTTGCACTTCGCGCCGCCGGCCTGACCAACGACGAGAGCATCGCTATTGTCACCCAGCCGGGAGACGGCTACGTGAACCTCGCTGGGTGGCTGCGGGATCACATCGCTGCCGAACAGCGGGCGACGGCCGAGTTCATCCGCAGCCGCGACAGCGTCGTGGTCCAGGTCATGGCATACAAGGATCCCGTCAACAGCAAGCGGGCTCAGCTGCACGTGCAGAACTACGACGAACTGCCGCTGGGGGAACTGCGGCCGATCGACCGGTACGGAATGAACCTCACCCCCGCCGAGCAGGAGCGGCTGCGCACCGAAATCGAGGGCAACCAGCAGATCGCTCGGGCCATCGACCGCATCACCACGAATGCCGACTCACTCCGGCGGGAAATCCACGCCACCGCGAGCCGGATTGCCGCTCAGCTCGACAGCGTACTTCAGGCCTTGTCGGCACCATCCGAGTGGCTGTCCAAGCTGGCCGACGCCCGCGTCACGCTGGACAGGCTGAGCTCTGAACACCCAGCAGGCGCCGTCGTCCGTGGTCTGGAAACCCTTCGATCTCAGATCGACAGCATTCGCGACGATCTCTCACCTGTCGACTCGACCGTATCGCAGGTCCGGCAGCTTCGGACCATAGTGACGGCGCCCAGTTCGACCGATTTTGCCAACCTCGTGGCCGGTCAAGGCGGCATCGTGTCGCTCCTAGGGAGCATACAGAACAACTTGTCGGAGATCCCGCGCCGGTTAGAGCTGGTGCAGGCGCATCTGGATCGTGCCTCGGCTACCCTGGCAACCCTGCCTGCCACTCTCGCTGCCGAGGTGAAGGACGCTCTTAACCTCGAGGGCCTGGACGCCGTGGCCCAAACACTGAAGGCGGACCTGCCCGTTACGGCCGACGCGCTGAACGCGATCGGCGGGGTGCTGGGCCTGGCGGTGGAACGGGCAATCCCCTCAGCCAACACCCTGGAGGATGTCTCGAAGGTCACTTTCCACCGTCTCGACGACCTCCCGGTGGCGATTGTGGAGCTGGAACGGGCTGGATGGACGCTAGGAGACCGGGTAACGGTCGTAGTGCGGTTCTCCCAGCTGGCGAAAGCCGGCGGCGCCGGTCCTGCCCTGCACGAGACGACCTACCGGCTGGACGCGCGCCTGATGGGTGGGCATCGGGAATTCTCTTCGGCGGTGATCTTCGTGCGGGCGGTGAACGGCAGTGCGGAGCAGCGAAAATGGAAGCCAAATGTCGCCGCGATGGTGAGCTGGCATCATTACTTTCGCAATCCCCAATCGGGGATCCGCCGCAGCTGGAACGCGCTCGACCCCGCGATCGGGCTTCACCTCGCAAACCTCGACCAGACCGAGGACAACATAGAATTCGGCCTGGGTCTCAACCTGACGCTATGGCACGGCCTCCTGTCTGGAGGATATGGCTACAACCTGAGCCGCGACACGCAGGGCACCTACTGGTTTGTGGGGCTCAATCTGTTCGACGTGTTGTCGCGAAGCCTGCGATAGTATCCTGTGGAATCCCGAACGTCGCTTGCGTTCGCCACGACGATGATCGTCGGGGCTGGTGCCGGCCGTGTTCGGCGCTACTTGTTCGTCCCGGCAGGAGTCCTTATCACGAGTGCGTTGCCGGCGGGATCCCGAGTCCACAGCCCGTGCTTCAGACGCTCGGTCTTCACTCCACCGGCGCGCAGCCGCTCGTCCGCTCGGTTTACCTCATTCTCATCGGGCACCACCAGGGTCCATTCGCGCAGACCCGCGGCGTCGGCCGGCTGAGGCGGCACGCCCACTCCTCCCCAGGTGTTCGCCGCCAGGTGATGGTGATAACCCCCTGCCGAAAGAAACGACGCCGAGGCACCGAACCGGGTGGTGAGATCGAGACCGAGGAGATCGCGATAGAAGTGTTCGGTGGCGGGAATGTCCGAGACCCGAAGGTGGACGTGGCCCATGACGGTCCCACTCGGCATTCCCGACCACGTCTCGCCAGTTCGAGCACCCTCCGCGAACAGTCCTTCGACGTCGAGGGGGTCGGTAGCCATCCTGAGGCCGTCGGCGTCGAAGGTCCAGTCCTCGCGGGGACGGTCCCGATATAGCTCTATTCCGTTACCATCGGGGTCCGCGAGGTATAACGCCTCGCTGACGAGATGATCCGCCGCTCCCTGAAGCGCCGTGTTGTTCTCCGCGAGATTAGCCAACGCCCTGCCGAGGTGGGCCCGCGAGGGGAGTAACAGGGCAAAGTGATAGAGGCCCGTGGTACCTCGGGTCTGGCGTGCGCCGGGCATTTCATGCAAGACAAGCAAATCCTCTTCGCCGGCGCCGAGGCTGGCGACCGAGTCATGATGCTTGTGGACCTGGAGGCCAAGGCTGTAGGTGTAGAAGTCCAGTGAACGACGCAGGTTCGGCACCGTCAGTGCGACGGGGCCGGGGCGGGTCTCGGGATGGAGCTTGGTATCAGGTTGATTCAAATCCTAGTCCTCAGTCCTTCCAACTTCCCAACCAAATCCGGATAGCCTCGCCGTCCTCCTCTAAGCATACTACGGCATGAGCGAACAAACCCTCGATCCCTCCGATTGGGAAGCCTTCCGGATCCTCAGCCACCGCATGGTGGACGACATGATCGCCCACTTTGCCTCGCTGCACGAGTCTCCAGCATGGCAGTCCATGCCGCCCGACGCCAGAGCATCGTTTGCCTCCGGCGTCCCGTTTGAAGCCGAGGGCGCCGAAGCGGCGTATGAGCAGTTCCTGCGCGACGTGCTTCCGTATACCAACGGCAACCACCATCCTCGCTTCTGGGGCTGGGTCCAGGGAACCGGCACCCCGTTGGGCATGATGGCAGACATGCTCGCTTCGGGACTCAACGCGCACCTGGCGGGGTTCAACCAGGCACCAGCCGAGGTCGAGCACCAGGTGCTGCGCTGGTTCACCGAGCTGATGGGGATGCCACCCGAAACGAGCGGCGTCCTCGCCACGGGCGGCACGATGGCGAATATCCTCGGCCTCACCGTCGCACGCCATGCCAAGGCAGGCTTCGACGTTCACCGGGAGGGACTACAGGGAGGCAAACACCAGAAGCTCGTGTTCTATGGCTCCGCGGAAAGTCATAGCTGGGCCCGGAAGGGGGCGGAGCTCCTGGGGCTGGGCAGCGAGGCATTGCGGCTGATTCCGGTAGACAGCAGCTACCGGATCTCACTTCCCAAGCTGGAAGAGGCCGTCGCGGCCGACCGGCAGGCCGGGCTTCGCCCGTTCTGCGTGATCGGGAACGCCGGCACCGTCAACACCGGGGCGATTGACGATCTTACCGCCCTCGCGGATCTCTGTCGGGACCAGCAGTTGTGGTTTCACGTCGATGGAGCCTTCGGCGCTCTGGCCCGGCTCTCGCCCCGTCTGGCTCCACTGGTAGCGGGCATGGAACGGGCGGATTCGCTCGCCTTCGATCTGCACAAGTGGATGTACCTGCCGTTCGAGATTGCCTGTGTTCTGGTGCGGGATCCGGAGATGCACAGGCAGACCTTCGCGGTACAGGCCGCGTATCTCTCCCGCACGAGTCGCGGGGTTGTCGCGGGGGGAATGCCCTTCGCGGACCGCGGCATCGAGCTTACCCGGTCATTCCGGGCCCTCAAGGTGTGGCTCTCGCTCAAGGCCCACGGGCTCCGGCAGTTCGTCAGCATCATCGAGCAGAACGTGGAACACGCCCGGCGCTTCGGCGAGCTGGTCGCCAAGCATGCGGACCTGGAGTTGTTGACCCCGGTGTCGCTCAACATCGTGTGCTTCCGGTATGCGCCGAAGGGACGATCAGAAGATCAACTCAACAGAGCCAACGAGGAGATCCTTCTCCGAATTCAGGAGGCGGGAATTGCCGTACCGTCTGGAACAGTCCTCGATGGGCACTATGCGATTCGAGTGGCGATTACCAACCACCGAAGCAGGTGGGAAGACTTTGAAACCCTGCTGAGTGCGGTGACGAAAACCGGCGCAGCTCTTTGAGCCTCAGGACGCCGGACTTCCCTGGCGCGGCGGCAACTGGATCTGGAAGGTGAATCGCTGGTGGACCAGTTGCCGGACCTTCTGAGTCCCGCGGATCGCAGGACGGAACCGCATCTCATAGAGAGCATCCTGCACCGAGCGGGTAAAGGCGGGGTCCGTCGCGAACAGAATTCTCACCGACGTCAGGTCCACGATTCCGGTGGTATCAACCACGAACTCAGACTCCACCGCTCCCTCGATTCCCGCCTTGAGCAGACTCGGCGGATAGTCTGGCGCCGCGCTCGATGCGTATCGGACTACCTGTGAGTCCACGTCGAGAATGCTGAATACCGAGTCGAGCGCCACCTCGGGCACCCCATCTGGCAGCATTCCCTCGAGGATCGGCCGCCTCGGAAGAATCCCTTCCCCGTCATCCGCCAGCTGTTTCTCGGGCTGCGCGAACGGAAGGTTACCGAGCGGGACGGCGATCAGCTGCATTTCCCGCGGGGCCTGCGGCTGTCGATTCGGGGCAATCAGGTATAAGGCGGGGAGCAGCCGATCCAGGTCTTCCTTGGCCGGTTGGAGGCCGGTCGGGACAACCACCGTGACCACAAATGCATGAACCGCGGCGCTGGCGAGGCTCGCCAACACCGTTGCTCGAGGAGAAACCGGCTGGGTCCAGAAATGGAAAGTCACGGGGCAGCCCCGGAAAGCCACCGCTTCTACAGTGTGGAACGGTGCGCTCCGGCGCAACTGGGGGCCGTTTCGACCGGCGACGTTCAGCCTTCCCCCGGGAACTGCCTTGGTCAGGCGATCGTCCGCCGCACGAAGGCGCGGACTCCGACGGTACCCAGGATCAGGGTTGCGGCGGTCAAAGCGCCGAGAAAGCCCCAGACCGGCATGTGGGGGAGGTCAGGCGTCAGCGCGGCGCGGAGTCCCTCGCTCATGTAGACCAGCGGATTGACCAGGACCAGGATCTGCAGCCAGCGCACCGGGTGGAGCATCGCCCAGGGATAGTACACGCAACCGAGAAAGGTGATCGGCACCACCACGAGGGCGAACATCAGTCCGATCTGCGGCGGGCGCACGATGGTGCCGAGGGCCAGGCCCAGGGCGCCGGAGGTCAGGCTGGCGAGCAGGACCACGACGATCAGCAGCGGCCAGCTCGCCACGTGGATCGATACCGAAGTGGCCGGGAATGAGGTAGCACCAGCGGGAAGACAACGGCGCCCGCCAGAACGCCCTGCGCCGCTCCGAAGACCAGCTTTTCGATCGCCACCAGCTCCACCGGGCAGCGGCGCCAGGACCCGGTCTTCGATCTCCCGGGTCGCGCCCAGCTCCATGGAGAGCGGCAAGCGCCACCGCGGAGATGCCCTGAAACACCATCCCCACCGCGACCAGCCCGGGCACCACGATGGTGGCATAGCTCACACCGGCCAGGCCCCGGTCTGGATCTGCTGCCCGATGTGCGGCAAGACATAGGTGAAGATGAAGACGAACAGCAGCGGGTTCATCACCGTGCGGGTGATGAACGGGGCGAGGCCCCGGCGCAGGACGGTGAGGTCGCGGAGGATCATGCCCCAGAGGCAGCGGTCCAGGTACCTCGGCGGCTCGGCGGCTCGGCGGCTCACGGCTCGGCTCGGCGGCTCGGCTCGCGAGTTCACTCACGGAGGTCTCGGCCGGTGAGTTTGATGAAAACCGTTTCGAGGGTCGGCTCGGTGACCGCCAGATCGTGGAGACCGTAGGGCAAGGCCAGTTCCACCAGCGCGCGGGAGCAGGCCTTCCCTGCCCCGCGCCAGGAGGCGTAACCCGAATCGGCTCGAATTACTTCGGCGACCTCCAACAAAGCCGGGAATCGCCGTTCGCAGGCTTGTCTTCCGGCCGATCCAGGTGGAGCTCGACCACCGTGCCCGCACCCAGCCTGGCGCTTGAGACGCGGCGGGCGTGTCGATGACCAGCACCTTGCCGTGGTCGATGATGGCCACGCCGGTCGCTCAGACGGTCGGCCTCTTCCATGTAGTGGGTGGTGAGCAGCACCGTCATCCCTCCCGTCCGCAGGTCAGCCACCAGCTCCCAGAACGCCAGCCGGCTCTGCGGATCGAGCCCCGCGCGTCGGCTCGTCGAGAAAGAGCATCCTCGGCCGGTGGGCGATGGCCCGGGCGATCTGGACTCGTTGAGCCAGCCCGCCGGAGAGCTGTCGTAGGAATCGCGTCCGCGCGATCGGTCAGCGCGGAGCTGCTGCAGCACCTCGTCGGTCCGTTGCGCCGCCTCGCGCCCGCCCATCCCGAAGAAGCGGCAGTGGTAGTAGAGATTTTCCCGGACCGTGCAGGAGCGGTCGAGCGTATTCTGCTGGGTGACCACACCGATCGAGCGCTTCACCCCGCCGGGTCGATCAGTGACATCCTTACCCTCGACCAGGACCCGACCGGCGGTCGGCCGTACGCGCGTAGTACAGACGCCGACGGTCGTGGTCTTGCCGGCGCCATTGGGACCGAGCAACCCGAAGATCTCACCTGCTTCGGACCTCCAGATCCACGCCATCGAGCGCCGTCACCGGCTTGGGGCCGGGATAGGTCTTGGTGAGGGTGAGATGGAGAGGGGATGCAAAGGGGGAGAAGGTGTCAGGTGTCAGGGGTCAGGTGCCAGGGGTCAGGGGTCAGGGGTCAGGGGTCTGCGATTTGTGCTGATGGTTCGCAATCAAACGAATCATGATTGGGGTCTACGCACTATCTAAAGGCCGCGCCCCTGACACCTAGCACCTGACACCTAGCACCTATCTCACCCCCGACGGCTGCCGGCCCTTCGCCTTCAGATACGCTTCCCGCGCAGCCGCCACGGCATCCACCAGCACCGAGGGATCGAACCGCACCGGATCGGTACAGGGCAGTCCGGTTTCTCGGGTCGCGGCTTCGCAGGCGGCGCGCGCCTCCGCCTCGGAGAGATCGAAGGTGTTGAGCGCGATGGCGACGGTGCTTGCGTCGGATGGACGTAGCGCGGCCACGGACTCGTAGAGCCGGACGTAGTCCTTGAGCGGCGGGCATCTTGAGCCACGCAGCCTGGCGATAGTCTCCGATGTACGTCCGGGTGGCCTGGTGGCAGAGAATCAGGGCATCGGGGCAGGAACCGTGCAGCAGACCGCAGGTGACACCCGAGTAGCCCGGATGATTGAGGCTCCCCTGCCCCTCGACCAGAACGATGTCGGCATCCTTGCTGCCCTCGAGCACCAGCCACTCGGCGGCGCCGGCAATGAAGTCCGCCACCACCGCGTCCACTGCGATTCCCCATCCTTCGATCATGATGCCGGTCTGCCCGGTCGCGACGAAGCGGGTGCGGATACCGCGGTCGTTCAGCTGCTGCGTGATCTGCAGCTGGGCGGTCATCTTCCCGACGTTGCAGTCGGTCCCCACCGTCAGGATCACGAACGGATCGACCTCCTTCGCCTTGCCCGACGCCACCGGCAGGTCGGCAGGCGGGCGGCGCAGGTCGTGGATCTTCACGCCGCGGGCCTTGGCCCGCTCGGCCAGCATCGGTGTCGTCGGAGATGAAGGTGTGCAGCCCGCTCCAGATCGCGCAGCCGGCATCGATCGCCTCCGCCAGCCACGTGCCGCCACTGATCGGGCAGCTTGCCGCCAACCGGCGCGATGCCGATCAGGACCGCGTCCGGCTTGTAGGCCAGCCCCTCCCGCATCGTTCGCGACCACCGGAATCGGCCCCGCCGAACCCGAGGACGTCCTGGGCAGGTTTTCCCGGCATGGACACCGTCCACCACACCCACGACCCGGTCGGGCAGATAGCGGATGACGGAGTTGGCGGTCTTGGAAGTGAGCGGGCCGAATTCGCCGTCGGCGAGGATCAGGAAGCGGGAGCCTTGCATGGTCGTTCAGTGGGAGACGGGAGACAGGAGTCGGGAAGAAAGTAAGCCATCAAGCCGGAAGTTGAAGGGGGAATAAAGAGGGGGCCATCCTTTTGGCCCCCGTCTCCCGTCTTCCGTCTTCCGTCTCCCGCTTACGGCTTCGTCCCGCCTTCATCGTGGTCGTCCACCAGCTCGGCTTCGACCGTTTCGCCGCCCTTGCCGATCTGCCTGGTGCCCTGATCGCCGCCCGGTGCCCAGCATTCCCATCTTGGCCTTGAGCTCGAGGAGCTGCTGGTCGCTGCTGCCCTTGTACTCCAGCGACTGGAACTGCTGCGCCAGGCTGTCTCCCGAGAACTCTTCCTGGATCTCGGCCGCGGCGATTGCCTTCCGCTCTTGGTGCTCGATCCGCTCGGCCATCCGCTCGAACGACTCGAAGGCGCTCTTGTCGGAGAGGCCCGACATCGTCTCCTGGATCCGCTGCTGCGCTTCGGCGCGGCGCGCGCGGGCAACCAGGATGTTCTTCTTGCGCTTGGCCTCTTCGATCTTGTCGTTGAGCTGGCGCAGCGAGTTCTTGAGGCTTTCGGTCTCGGCCTTGTGGCGGACCCAGGTCTCGTGCAGCTGCTGGGCACCCTGCAGCGACTCGTTGTAGCGGACCAGAGCCTGCTTCGCGAGGTCGTCCCGGTTTTCCTGAACCGCGAGCATGGCGCGGCGCTCCCAGTCGTCCGCCTGCTTCTTCATCGACTCTCGCATCGGCCAGCAATTTCTTCTCATCGGCGATGGCCGAGGCGACCTGCTGCTTCGCCTTGGCCAGCTGGCTTTTCATGTCGATGACGAGCTGGTCCAGCATCTTCTCGGGGTTTTCGGCCCGGGAGATAAGGTCGTTGATATTGGACCGGATCATTGTGGACAGACGGTCGAAGATCCCCATGACGACGGTTACTCCCGGTAGGGCGCGAGGGCGCCGAGGTGCTGTGCGAGCGCGAGCGTGATCGAATCGAAGCTCGCCTCGAACTCGTTGAAATCGAGGTTCTCCAGTTCCAGCGTGTCGGTGAGAACCACCTTGTCTCCTTCGAGGCCGTACGCGCCGTGCACCAGATCCCGGGCGTTCAACTCGAGCAGCTCCCGGAGCAACTCGGAGCGCCGAGGTGTTGCGGCCGGCAGGGTCATCACCGTCACGCGCAAAATCACGACCGGTGGGGCAAAGTGTACTACAACTTCCGCGCCCCCTACGGTCTTCACCACCCAGGTGCCCGGCTTGACCTCGCCGACGTTCGCCGTCCCGCTGTCGATCCGGTCCAGGAAACTCTCGATATCCTCTTTCGTAACCATCACTTACCGCCTTCCGTGAGGGCGGGTGAGCCCCGCCTCTGGCTAAGCGTCGATCCGTCGAAATCTAATCGCACTTTCAAGGTCAAAGCCCCGCTGCAGTTATTCCTTCTGGAGCTTCACCGGCTCCCGCTGCTGACTCAACATCCGCTCGGCGAAGTCGACCCGTTCTTCGAGCTCCAGCATCCTCGATTGTCCCGCCTCCAAGTCCGCAACCCGCGACTCCAGCTCCTGCACGTGTTCCCGGTCACCCTGGTCCTCGGCCATCCTGCGCCGCATCGCTCGAGTCCTCCGGTAGGCCAGGGCGACCAGCGATGCCGCCACCACCAGTGCCATGACTCCATCGCTTTCGGGACCCATGGAGGCGCTGTCTACTACAACCATGAGCGCGACCGTCACGCCAACGTGGATGATCGTGTCGAATGCATCGAGGCCCAGCCACTTCTTGATCATCGCCCACCCGGGAGTTGATCCGCCTCGCGGCGAGTCGCCAGGAGCCGCTCGGCGAATTCCAGCCGTTCTTCGAGCTCCGCCATCCTGGCCTGCAGATCGGCGAGCTCACCGACCCGGGCATGGAGGTCGGCCAGCTCCTCGGCCGTTTCGTCGTCCGGCCTGCCGGAACGGCCTTCCAGTTTCCTCGCCCACGCCTTGGCAATGGGCGGCAGCACGAAGATCGAGAGCATCGGCACGCCGATGACCATGAACAGCACGACCGCGACCTTGACCAAGTCGTCCCTCATTGGCTTTGCTCTCCGAGCCGCGCCGCGTCTCGCTGGCTGGCCAGCATGCGCTCATTGAAGTCGAGCCGCTCTTCAACTTCGGCCAACCTGGCCTGGGACTGCTCCAGATCCGCCACTCGCGCCTCGAGCTCGCGCACCTTGCCTTCATCGGGTGGGGCCGCTTTGCGACCCTGAAGCCGAGCTGCCACGGCACGTCCGATGGGACCGTTCAGCAGGGCCAATCCGATAACGCCGATGGCACCCCAGAACGCCAAGTCTCCCAGGCCATCACCCATTCTTTGTCCTCAGGCTCTCGGAAGCCGGTCAGGCTCGCGGGACTGAGCCAGCAACCGCTCGGCAAAGTCGAGTCGTTCCTCGAGCTCCGCGATATGGTTCTGCTGCGCCTCCACCTCATTCAGCCGGGAGCGAAGTGCCTCCACTTCCTGACCGAGCTCCTCGACCTTGTCTCCCTGCTGGCCGGGCTTCACCCAGATCGCTCTAGTCGCGACAATCGCCGCGTACGCCGCCACCGGAATCCCCACGACGGTGATCGCCACGACGATGATTTTGACAATCGATTCGAAATCCATCTTGTCCTCACACGCCGCCCCGGCCGAGCCGCTCGGGCTCACGCTTCTGGGCGAGCATACGTTCGGCGAAATCGACTCGTTCCTCCAACTCCGTCACTCGGTGCTGCAAGACCTCCACGTCGGCCACCCGAGCCCGAAGTTGGTCTATCTCGCCCTGAAGGGCAGGATTCACCCCCCGGCCTTCGATCCGCCGGGCGAATGCCCTCATCAGCGGCCACAGCACGATCGTGACCCCGGCAATAAACGCTATAGAGATCAGCAGCACGACCTGCGGAGGCAGCGTAACCCATGGCGGCGGCACGAAGAACGGATCGGGCGGAATCGGTGGAACCGGAATGTCGGGTACTTGCACCGTGACCTGAATCATCAAGGACCTCCCGGTAACCGCTCCTGCTCTCGTTGCTGGGCCAGCATCCGTTCAGCGAAATCCATCCGCTCCTGCAGTTCGCTGACCTCATGGCGCAGCCGCTCCACCTCCTCCTGCATGGCCGGATCTGCGGAAGAGTGGGGACTCAATCCGCGAATCCGCTCCGCCAGGGCGCGGCCAATTTCACTTTTCGACAGCAGCATGACCATGCCGCCACCGAATACGATGATAATGAAAAGCACACCTTCCATCAGTTATCTCCTCCGCCGATCCGCTCCTGCTCCCGGGTCTTGGCCAGCAGGCGCTCCGTGAAGTCGACCCGCTCCTGCAGCTCGCCGAGCTCGGTACGAATCCGATCCAGCTCCTCGAGTACCGCCGGATCGGGCTCGTTCGACGAATGCCCGCCTCGGATCCGCTCGGCAAAGGCGCGACCCACCGGGCTGAACGAGATCGCTACCAGCGTTCCGCCGCCGAAGATGAGCAGAAGTGCGAGAATGTCTTCCACCGTTCACCTCTGGCTCAGTTTCCCGGCAAGCGTTCGGGTGTGCGTCCCTTCGCCAGCATCCGTTCGGCGAAGTCCAGCCGTTCCTGCGTTTCGGTCAGCTCATGTCGCAGACCGTCCACCTGATCTCTCAGATAATTCAACTCGGCGGCGAAATCGGCCTCGGCGGCACCTGAATGCCCCTGAATGCGCCGGGCCAGCGCCGATCCTACCTGGCTCTGCGCCAGCTTGACGATACCCAGGAAGAACAACCCGGTCGTGATGACCCCGGTGATCATCCCGAAGATCGGAACCAGCGTGTCGGGACCGGGACCCTGAGTCATCAGTATTCAGTCATGACAGCTGGCCTGCAGCGCCGCCCTTGGCCAGCAGGCGCTCCGCAAAGTCGAGCCGTTCTTGAGTCTCACCCAACTCCTGCCGGAGCACGGCGACCTCATGCCTCAGATCTTCGAGCTGGAGTTGGGTGTCGCGATCGGTCCCGCCACGAATCCGCTGCGCAAAGGCCTTTCCGATCTCGCTGCGCGATATGAAAATCGCGGCGACCGAGATGAAAAAGGTCATCGGAACCAATGCGTCGGCAACCGTCATTTCACCCCCGGAGCCAGGGACCGGCCCAGCCCAGATCTCGAGTTTTTATAAGGCAGAGGGAGACCGGCGGTCTCCATGCGGCACAGCGACCTACGGCGGGACGTTTCAGGTTGTTTCATCGCCTTCAGACGCTATTTCTTGCGGATTTGGACCAGTCTTTCCTTGGCCAAACGCCGGCCAGTGGGGGTCGCGGCCAGTCCCCCACCGGCGGTCTCCCGATAACGGACGTCCATCGTCCGGCCGATCTCACCCATGGTGTCGATCACCTCGTCCACGGGGATCGGGAATCGGATCCCGGCCAATGCCATCTCGATCCCGGCCAGGGCCAGCGCCCCGCCGGTGGCGTTGCGGAAGACGCAGGGAATTTCGACCAGGCCACCGAGCGGATCGCAGACCAGACCCAGCGTGCCTTGCATGGTGAGGGCGACGGCGTGGGAGGCTTCCTCCGGCGTCCCGCCCAGGATTTCGATCCCGGCGGCTGCTGCCATCCCCGCCGCGGCGCCGGTCTCCGCCTGACATCCTCCCTCGGCGCCACTCAACGAGGCTCTCACCGCAACGACGGCCCCAACCAGTCCAGCTGCGGCGAGACCGTGGATCAGCTTCTCGTCACTGATCGAATTGCGCTTGGAGAGGCCGAGGAGGACACCGGGCAGAACCCCGGCACCTCCGGCCGTAGGGGCGGCCACGATCACTCCCATGGCCGCGTTGACTTCCTGCACGGCGAGCGCAGCCGCGAGAACCTCGGTGAACACGGTGCCGGCGAGAGGGCCGACTGGTCTGCTCATCTTCGCGGCGTCGCCACCGACCAGGCCGCTCACGCTGCGGAGGTCTCCGGGGAGGCCTCGCGCGACCGCGCCGCGCATCACGTCCAGTGCTCGCTGAAGAGCCGACTGCACCTCCTCGCGGCTACGGAGCCCTTCTGCCACTTCGGCGCGGAGAGCAAGCTCGCCCAGAGAGACTCCGTCCGCTTGCGCCTGGGTTACCGCCTCGTTGAGCGAATCGTACATCAGGCGACTCGCTGAATGGAGCGCAACATCACAATGGCGGCGACGGCACGCATGGCATCCAGCGCGCCTGCGCTGGCCGGGGCGTCGAGCTCGTAGATATGAATCGCCTGCCCGCCCTTGGCACGGCGTGACACCCGCATGGTGGCGATGTTGTCGCCCTCCCGGGCCAGGAGGGTGCTCACCGCAGCGACGATACCGGGCTCATCGTGGGCGACGAATACGAGAGTGGGATAGGCTCCGGTCACTTCGACTGGAAATCCATCGATGCTGGTGATGAGGACGCGTCCCGCACCCAATGAGGAACCGACCACGACCGCTTCCTGCTTGTCGCGGGTGACGGTGATTCGCGCGGTGTTGGGATGAGGGTCGCCCCGGAGCTTGGTGTTGCTGAAGGTGATGGCGAGACCGGCTTGCTCGGCCAGCTCGAGACTGTGGCGGAGCCGCTCGTCATCGGGGAAAAATCCCATGAGTCCGCCCGCGATGGCGCGGTCGGTCCCGTGGCCCTGGCCGGTGCGGGCGAAGGATCCGTGGAGCTCCACCTTCGCGCTATCCGGCTGACCGCCTACGAGGCCGCGGGCGAAAAGGCCGATCCGGCAGGCGCCGGCCGTGTGGGAGGACGACGGCCCCACCATGACCGGCCCGATGATGTCCAGCAGAGAAACCATTAGACCAGCTCCACGCTTTGAATGGCCCCCAGGCTCAGTGCGATTTCCGTCTCGTCCTCGCCAACCGGCCGCAAATAGACCTCATGAGCGGCGATGTCGGTGTCCACGCTGGTCGGGATGCCCGTGACCTCCATTGCGGTCGTGGTCAGGATCCGCACAGCCATATCGTGGTCGTTGGCGTAGCCCAGCACAGAGACGATTTGCTCGTAGGTCATAGAGGACCTCGCAGCAGGGGGATGGTGAAAATGTAGCGGAATGGCGGGAAGGCGGGAGGCGGACGAGACGGACAGGGCGGACAGGGCGGACGAGACGGTTAGACGGCTAGACGGCTAGACGGCAAAGGCGCTTGGGGCGATCGACACCCAGGCGCCTTATCCGTCTAACCGTCTAACCGTCGAAGTACCGACCGCCTTATCGCCCTACCGCCTACCGCCTCAGTTCGTCAACGCCTCCGCCGCATGGGGCACCATCCGCGGGGTGCCGAGGGTCTCATCCACAAAATGAGTCAGCAGATCGCGGAGGTGAACCGTCGTATTGCCGCCGAAGATGCCGTGGTTGCGGTTGGGGTAGCTCATGAACTCAAACTGCTTGTTTGCCGCAACCAACGCGTTCACCAGAGACTCGGTGTTCTGGTAATGCACGTTATCGTCCCCGGTGCCGTGGACCAGGAGCAACCGCCCTTTCATCTGGTTCACGTAGGTGAGCGGAGACCCGGCGTCGTACCCTTCCTTATTGTCCTTGGGCAGGCCGTTGTACCGCTCGGTGTAGATGTTGTCGTAGAACTTCCAGTGGGTCACCGGAGCGACCGCGATCGCCATCGAGTAGACGTCCGGTGCCTGGAACAGTCCGTTCAGACTCATGAACCCGCCGTAGCTCCAACCCCAGATTCCCATACGGGTCGAATCCACGTAGGACCATCGGCCGATGGCGCGGGCCGCGTTGGCCTGATCCTGGGTTTCGATCACGCCCATCCGGCGGTAGATGATCTTCCGCCAATCGCGGCCGCGGGCTCCGGTGCCGCGGTTGTCGACGCTCGCGACCAGGTATCCCTTCTGCGCAAGCATCAGGTGCCACAGGTAGGTCGAGCCTCCCCACAGGTCGAGCACGGTCTGTGACCCCGGACCGCCGTACACCGTGAAGAGAATTGGATACTTGCGGCTGGGATTGAAGTCGGGCGGCTTGATGATCCAGCCGTTCAGCTTCACGCCGTCTCCCACATCCACCTGGAAGAACTCCTGAGGACCTTTGCGGAGGGCTGCGACTTTCTCCTTGAGCGCCTGGTTCGCCACCAGAACCCGCACCGACTGATGGGTCGGCAGTCTGACCAGGTCTACCGTCGTCGGAGTGCCAAATTTCGTGTAGTAATGAAAGGCATAGCGAGCGTTGGGACTGATGTCGTAGCGGTGAGTGCCGGACTGGCCAGGCGGAGTCACCCGTTCCGCCTTACCCTTGCCGTCCAGGCTCACCCGGTAGAGGTAACTCTGAGTGGGATTCTCGGGCGACGCGATGTAGTAGAGCCACCCTCCCGTGGTATCAACCGCCACCTCGCCGTCACCCAGCACGTCGAAGGAGCCAGGCGTGAGCAGACGCTCGCTCTTTCCGTCCCGCGAGACCGCGTAGACGTGTTCCCAGCCGTCCTTTTCACTGGTCCAGAGAAAACTCTTTCCACCCTTGAGCCAGGCCTGGTTGTCGTTGACGTAAACCCAGGCGCTGTCGGTGTCGACGATTATCTGACGCACCTTCCCGGTTAGCGCGCTGCCGAGCCAGACCGTGTTCGAGTTCTGCAGCCGGTCGAGCTGCTGGATGACGACCTCGCTCGAGTTCGCCGCCCAGTCCATGCGGGCGAGATAGTTATTGCGCGGATCGCCGGGCACCTCGAGCCAGTGGATCGGGCCGCCATCGGCGCCCACCACCGCAACCCGGGCCGCCGAGTTCGACTCACCGGCCTTGGGATACTGGATGGGAACGACCTTCGAATAGAGCGAGTCGGTGTAGTCGATCAGGTTGAAGTCGCGCACGCTGTCGGCCACCAGCTGCCAGAACGCGATGCTCTTGCCGTCCGGACTCCAGCGCCACCCGTCCCGGTCGTCCAATTCCTCTTCGTAGACCCAGTCGAAGGTGCCGTTGATGACCGTCCGGGATCCGTCGCTCGTGAGCTGGGTGATCTTGCCGCTCGCCAGGTCTTCGACGTAGAGATTGAACTCCCGCACGTATCCGACCCGTCGCCCATCGGGGGAGAACTTGGCGAACATGAGAGTGGACGGCTTAGCCGCCGCGCCGCCGAGCTTCCGCAGCTTTCCGCTGGTGAGATCCAGAACCCAGTAGTCGCCCCGGGTGTTCTGCCGCCACACCGGCTGGGAGTTGGTGAAGATCAGGAGCTGCTTCTGGTCCGGGGACCAGGAGTAGTCTTCGATATCGAGTGAGGCCGTATCCCCAGCCGGGACCAGCTTGGCAGCCGCGACAAGGACATCACGCGCGCCGGTCTCGGTGTTGTACCGTACGATGTCCTGGCCCGCGCCCTCTTTCGAGTCCTCCTGGATGGTGTAGGAGGTACCGCCGGCCAGCCACCGAGCCGGGCCGAAGAGCTCCGGCTTGAATTCGGGCGAACCGTAGATGCGCCGAACCGAGAGGAGTGATGGGTCGTCAGTCTGGGAAAAGCCTGGACGCGCAACGAGAGCGAGCAGGGTGACCGCGTGGATTGTCCCTGCCCGAAGAAGAGCGATTCGACGCACTGTGGAACCTTCCGGATCGGGTGAAGAGAAAAAGCCGGAGCAGAAGATAGGGCTACTACGGAGTCCGGGGTAGCTGGTGTCACCGCCCCTGCCCAGGCCGGCTAGGCGATGACCTTCTTGAGGAATTCGCCAGTATAACTCGCCGCTTTCCTGATCACATCCTCCGGCGGGCCCTGGGCCACGACGGTCCCGCCCGCTTCCCCGCCCTCCGGTCCCAGATCGATGATCCAGTCGGCCGTCTTGATGACGTCGAGGTTGTGCTCGATGACGATGACGCTGTTGCCTTTGTCGACCAGGCGGTGGAGCACTTCGAGCAGCAGGCGGACGTCCTCGAAATGGAGTCCCGTCGTGGGTTCGTCGAGAATGTAGAGCGTCCGGCCGGTGTCACGTTTGGCCAACTCGGTGGCCAGCTTGACCCGTTGAGCTTCGCCGCCAGACAGGGTCGTCGCCGCCTGACCAAGGTGGATATATCCCAGTCCCACGTCATTCAGCAGATCGAGCTTCTCGGCGATCCTGCGCTGGGCCTCGAAGAAGTCGAGTCCATCCGCAACCGTCAGATCCAGCACGTCGGCGATGCTCTTGCCCTTGTAACGCACCTCGAGGGTTTCCCGGTTGTAGCGCCGCCCCTTGCACACCTCGCAGGGCACGTACACGTCGGGCAGGAAGTGCATTTCGATTTTCACCAGCCCATCGCCCTCGCAGGCCTCGCAGCGTCCCCCCTTCACGTTGAAGGAGAAGCGACCGGGCCCGTAGCCCCGCATCTTGGCCTCGGGCAGCTGAGTGAACAGCTCACGAATCGGTGTGAACAGCCCGGTGTAAGTAGCGGGATTCGACCGCGGGGTCCGCCCGATCGGGCTCTGGTCGATATCGATGACCTTGTCGATGTGAGACAAGCCCTCGATCCGGGTGTGCTGACCGGGAATCACCTTCGCGCGGTAGAAGTGCCGAGCCAGGCCGCGATAGAGGATGTCGGTGATGAGACTCGATTTCCCGGAGCCCGAAACACCGGTCACGGCCACGAACAACCCGAGCGGAAAGTCCACCGTCAGGTTGCGGAGATTGTTGGCCTTGGCTCCGACGACCCGGAGAGTTTTCTTCGGCTCGGCGGCGCGACGGCTCAACGGCACAGGAATCCGGAGTTCGCGACGGAGATAGCGCGCCGTAAGCGAAGTGGGATGCTTCAGCACGTCGGCGACAGAACCTTCAGCCACCACCTCGCCACCAAAGCGCCCCGCGCGGGGGCCCAGATCGATCAGATGATCGGCCGCGCGGATGGTATCCTCGTCGTGCTCGACGACGATCACGGTGTTGCCGAGGTCCCGGAGTTCCCGGAGCGTGCTCAGGAGGCGCTCGTTGTCCCGCTGGTGCAAGCCGATGCTCGGCTCGTCCAGGATGTAGAGAACACCCACCAGACGAGAGCCGATCTGCGTTGCGAGCCGGATCCGCTGGGCTTCGCCGCCGGAAAGAGTTCCCGCGGAGCGGTTGAGGGTGAGATAGTCGAGCCCCACGTCACGCAGGAATCGAAGCCGGTCGCACACTTCCTTTAGAATCGGTCCTGCCACCTCCGGATCCAGCCCCTGACTGCCGGGACCGCTCTTGATCGGAAGCGCCTGGAAGAACTCCAGCGCGTGCACGATGGAGAGCTCTACCACCTCTCCAATGCTCTTCCCCGCTACCAGCACCGAGAGGCTCTCGGGCTTGAGTCGCCTCCCTTTGCAGGCTCCGCAGGGCTGCTCGATCATGTACTCCTCGAGCTGCACCCGTACCGAATCGCTGGTGCTCTCGCGATAGCGCCGGGCGACGTTGACGAGAATGCCTTCCCATTCGCTCTCGTAGTCGTCCCGGCTGCGCCCCGCCTCGACAGAGTATTTGATCTTCCGGCCTGCGGCGCCGTACAGCAGGGCGTGCCTGGCAGCCTCGCTGTGAGACCGCCACGGTGCGGCGAGATCGAATTTGAATGCCTTGGCCAGAGTCGGGAGCACGATCTTGCGGAGATACCCCGAAGGCTCTCCCCAGGGCAGCACGACTCCTTCGAGAATCGAGATGCTGGGATCGCCAAGGACCAGATCGGCGTTCACCTCGCGCCGGGTCCCGACCCCGTGACACTCGGGGCAGGCGCCGAACGGCGAGTTGAAGGAGAACTGGCGAGGTTCGAGCTCGGGCAGTGAGAGGCCGCAGACCGGGCAGGCGAAGCGCTCGCTGAAGAGGACAGACTCGGCGGCTCGGCGGCTCGCCGGGTCGGCGGCTCGGCTCACCTCGACCACGCCCTCGGCCGCTTTCAGCGCTGTCTCGATCGAATCGTTGAGACGGGTCCGGTCGGCCGGCCGAACGACGAGACGATCAACCACCACCGCGATGTCGTGATTCTGGCGGCGATTAAGCGTCGGCACCTGATTCAGGTCGTAGACTTCTCCGTCGACCCGGACCCGTACGAATCCCTGCTTGCGAATATCGTCGAAGAGTTCCTTGAACTCGCCTTTGCGACCACGAACCAATGGCGCCAGGATCTCGATCTTGGTGTCTTCGGGCCAGCCCAGTACCGATTCAACGATCTGTGCGGCACTCGATCGTTCTACGGGGCTGCCATCGTTGGGACAATGCGGCACACCGACCCGGGCCCAGAGGAGCCTCAGGTAGTCGTAAACCTCGGTGACGGTCCCTACAGTTGATCGCGGGTTGTGTCCGGCCGACTTCTGCTCGATCGCGATGGCGGGGGAGAGACCTTCGATCGCGTCGACGTCCGGCTTCTCCATCAGGCCGAGGAACTGCCGGGCATAGGCCGACAGGGATTCGACGTAACGGCGCTGGCCCTCGGCGTAGATCGTGTCGAAGGCGAGGGAGGATTTGCCCGATCCGGAGAGGCCGGTTACGACCGTAAGCCGGTTTCGGGGGATCGTGACCGTGATGTCTTTGAGATTGTGCTCGCGGGCGCCGCGGACGACGAGGAACTCTTCTGCCATAAGCCTCGGAACGTATCCGGGCAGGCGGCTTGCTTCAAGACGGACCCTTCAGTGCGGGCAGTCTCCTCACGCCTTGAGAGCGTTTTCGGGCTTGATGAAGAGCCAGAGCAGTGCCGCAACTATCGCGAATATCGATCCGGTAGCAAGCGCGATGGGCCACCCCAGGTACTTGACGGTAAATGGCACCATGAGCGCACCGATGCCCCCGACGACGTTCCCCCCGGTATTCAACACCCCGCACCCGGCCGACGCATGAGGTCCCGACGCAGAAATCGTAGCCGCCCAGAAGGCGCCTTCGGCGAACTGCTGGCCGGCCAGACATAAGGAAAGGAAAACCACGGCGGTAACCGGATCCCGCGCCATGGCCGCCGCCACGATCAGCACTGCGGAGAGTAGCAGTCCCAGGATGGCTGCTGTCCGAGTGCCCCGCCGGATTCCCCAGCGTTTGGACCAGACGTCGGCAAGGATACCTCCAGCGGTCGCTCCCACCGCACCGGTGATCCACGGTGCCGCGGCGTAGAATCCCCCTTCGAGAATCTTGAACCCCCGACTGTCCACCAGATAGATGAACAGCCAGTTGAAGAAGAAGTAGAACACATAGTTGCTGGAGAAATAGCTCGCCGTGAGCAGCAGGACTTCGCGATGCCGTATTACCTGTTTCCATGCACCGGGACGGATCACGCAGGTCTGATCCGCCGTGCGCCCGGCGTTGATCAGCTCGAGCTCGCCGTCGCTCACCTTGGGGTGTTCGGAAGGGCGATCTCTCGCATACCACCACCAGACCGCCGCAATGAGGAAGCCCAGCGGGGCGGTGAGCAGGAACGAAGCGCGCCATCCTCCCCATTGGATCAGCCAGACAATCAACGGACCAGTCGCAGCGGCGCCGAGCGTCAGTCCGGTGTTGCTCAGTCCATTCGGAAAGGCCCAGCCGTTGACCGGGAACCAGTTGCAGGTCGTCCCGCCGCCAGTCACCGGATAGACCGGCGCCTGAGCCGCACCCATGAGGAAACGCAGCACCATCAGGATGCTGAGGATGGCCGTGACGCCGAGGAACTCTCGTCCCGGAACCAGCCCAATCAGGATGTTCAGGACGCTCCAGGCAATCGCGATGATGGTGAGCGCCCGTCGCCCGCCGATCCGGTCGCCGAAGACGCCGCCCGGGAACTGGAAGATCGCGTAGCCCCAGGCGAAGGCGGCCAGCACAAATCCCAGCTGGATCTGGGAGAAGCCCAGATCCTTCATCATGGTCTCGCCTGCGACCGACATATTGGTGCGCAGCACGTAGGCCACGAAGCTGGCGAGGAACAGCAGGGCTAGAATGACCCACCGAACGGACGAACGACGGGCGAGGTGCGAGACGGGCGCCTGGGTCACCGCGGACGCTTCCTGGTTCGTCGTGAACCGTTAGACAGGGGGCCTGCCAGCAAGCAGCATCGGGAGGGAGACTCCAAGGTACTCCGCCTCGACGGCACGGGAAGGCCGGGATGCCAGTCTGCGGGCGGGGTACTTATCATAAGAGCAGCCGTCAGCCGTCAGCCGTCAGCCGTCAGCCTTGAGGGCGCGAGCCGTGACCCTATGCCTTAAGTGGCGACTGAGTGACCTTGGAGATGGCTTCGATCTACTGATGACTGACGGCCAACGGCTGAAGGCTGACGGCTGAAGGCTGACGGCTGACGGCTGCTGAATCCGCAATCTTTCTATTCGAGTCCGCCATGCGCCGCACTCGCCGATCCCGTGCATCCGGCCGGGAACAGGTGGTTGACGATCTATTCAGCACCCGGGGACTGGAGGCCGATCCCATTCCCGAGGGTGCGGACCAGCAGTTCTCGCTGCGGCCCTTCGCCGCGGCGGTTCCCCAGGACGATCTGGTCAACACCGAGCCGGAATCCAACGAGCCGACGACCGACCGGCTGTACCGTCGAGCGGCGGATGCAGCCACCAAGGGCCGGGTGGCCGAGGCGATCCAGCGTTACCGGGAAATTCTGTCGCTGGAGCCGGAGCATCTCGCCGCGCGCAATAACCTCTCTTTGTTGCTTGAGTCCTCCGGCAACCCGGACGAGGCGTTCGAGCAGCTGACCGCGGCACTTCGCGCCCGCCCTGACGAGCCTGCGCTCTTGGTCTCTCGCGGTGCCATCCTCGGCCGGCTCAAGCGTTACCCCGAAGCGGAGACCGACCTGCGTCGCGCCATCAAGCTTCAGCCGGGACACTTCACGGCGCATCTCACGCTGGGACTCGTCCTCTGGCGGAAAGGCCTCCCCGGCGATGCCGCGTTGTCGCTTCGGCGGGCGATCGACCTCGAGCCCGCTGACGCCGAGGCGCACTACTATCTCGGGGAAGCGCTCAATCAGGCGGGAGACTACGCGGGAGCCAGGACAGCGCTCGAGCAGTCGGCCGGACTGGATTCCGATTCAGCAAAGACCTACCGTCTGCTCGGCCGTGTGCTGGATCGGCTGGGCCGCCCGGACGAGGCGAAGGAGATGTACAGCCGCGCCCGTGAGGCCCGTGACCAGTGATCCGGGTCGTCGTTGCTGATCTCGCCGCCGTTTCGGTGGATGCTGTCGTCCGCCCCGCCAACGAGCTTCTCGACCCGATAACACCCGCCACCGGCAAGCTCGATGAACGTGCCGGAGAGCGGTTCTCCTCATTGCGCCGGGTCCAGGCTCCGCTGGATGTGGGTGCGGCTGTTGTCACCGGGGCGGGAGACCTTGCTGCCGAATTCGTACTCCACGTGGTGATTCAGAGCGAGGAGCGCGCGGTGGAACGGGACACGGTGCGACGCGCGCTGGTGTCCGCCTGGCAGCGGGCGGGCGACTGGCAGCTGGGCCGGGTGGCCACTCCCCTCGTGGGCGCAAGCGCGGGAGCGCTGACGATCGAAGAGGCAGCGGCCCTCCTCGCCGAAACTTTCCGGGACCGGCCGGCGGCTCCGCTCTATCCGGCGGAGCTTCAGATCGTGGTCGAGCGGGCCGATGAGGTTCCCCTAGTCGAGGCAGTCGTAGGAAAGGCCTCATGAGTCGCAAAGCAGTCGCGATATTGATCCTGCTGGTCTGGTTCGGCGCCCTCGGGTGGCTGGCTCAGCGCCGGACGGTTGGAATCCACTCCGGCGTCATCGTCCGCACCTGGCCGGTGTCTCCGGGTGCCGCCTTCTTCGGAGTGTATCGCGGTGATAAGCAAGTGGGAATCGCCACGCTCTCCATCGACACGCTCATTGAAGGGCTCCGCACCGACGAGATCGTCACCCTCGACCTGCCTCACCAAAGCCATTTAGTACGCCGGTCTACCCTTCGGACCGAAGCACTCTACTCGAAATCGCTGCGGCTGTTGCGCTGGGAGACCAACCTTCTCACCGACGATGGGAGAAGTGTGGTCCAGGGCGTCCTGGGCGAGGACGGTGTCATCACCATCTACAACGGTCTTCGAGGCCCGGTAGAGACGCTCACGGTCGCTTCCCCCGCGGAGCCCTTGCTGCTGCCGGGGGCGGTACCTTTTCTGCTCGCCAACGCGGAGAACCGCACGATCGGCCGGATCCTGACTCCCACGGTGTTCGACCCGGCGACGACGGAGATTTCCTCCACGCGGTTCCGGGTCGCGGCGGAATCAACCTTCATCGTGCCGGACAGCGCGGAGTTCGACTCGACCACGGCGCGCTGGGTGGCGGTACACGCAGACACGACTCCGGCATGGCGGCTCGACGGCCTTGAAGGCGGGCTACCCTCGCGACGCTGGGTGGATGCCCACGGGATCACCGTGCGCATCGAGCGGCCGATCGGGCTGCTGGTGGAGCAGGACGCCTTTGAAGTCGTGAGCACCAATTACCGTGCCCATGGCGGAACCTTAGGGTGGGACACGACTGGCACCGTCAGAGTTACCGAGACTGCCCCGCCCATCGAAACGAGCACCCAAACCGATCGGATGCGCATCGCACTGCTTGGAGCCGATCTGTCGGGATTCGCTCCTGGCGTTGACGGCGGGACCCAGCAGCGGGAAGCGGATACGATCACCGTGATTCGTGCCGACACTGCGAACCGCGGAGCCCAGGTCGGAGATTCCGCGGCCCTGGCTCCGTGGCTCCGCGCAACTCCTTTGATCCGCTCCGATGATCCTCGAGTAAAACAGCGCGCGGCGGACATTGTCCGGGATGCACCAAGCTCCGCCCGAAAGGCACGACTGCTGGGGCAGTGGGTGAGTCGTGCCGTGAGAGTCGAGCGCCGTCCCGGTTCCCAGAGTGCAGTGCGCACCCTGGCTCGGCGAACCGGGACCCGGGACGACAAGCTCCTCCTGCTCGTTTCCATGCTCCGGGCCCAGGGCGTTCCGGCCCGGCTGGCGGCGGGCCTGAGGGAAGAATCGGGTCGTTTCTACCCGAATGGCTGGGTGGAGTTCTTCGACGGGGACTGGATCCCGGTCGACCCCGAAAACGGCACAGTGCCTGCAGACGCTTCTCGGCTCCGACTGCTGATCGAGCGCCCAGCCCGGCCCCTCGACCTCATGCTACTGGCCGGGAGTACCGAGTTATCCGTCCTGGACACGGCCGCGGTACAACCTTGAACCCGACTTACGGCGGATGATTCGACTCACCCACCTGACCAAACGCTACGGCTCGTTCACCGCGGTGGACGACGTGACCCTCGAAGTGTCCCGCGGGCGAACTCTTCGGTTTCCTCGGTCCCAACGGCGCGGGCAAGACCACGACGATGCGGATGATCGCCGGGATCCTCCAGCCGACCGAGGGGACGATCGAAATCGGTGGCGACGATCTCGCCGAACATCCGATCAAGGCCAAGCACCGGCTCGGCTTCATCCCCGACCGTCCCTACGTCTACGACAAGCTGACCGGCGCCGAGTTCCTGCGGTTCGTGGCGGCGCTGTACGGACAGAGCGGCGAGGCGATCGAGCGGCGGATGGACGAGCTGCTCGAGCTGTTCGAGCTGACCGACTGGAAGGACGAGCTGGTCGAGTCGTACAGCCACGGCATGCGGCAGAAGCTGATCATCTCGAGCGCCCTGCTGCACCGCCCCGAGGTCATCGTGGTGGACGAACCGATGGTCGGGCTCGATCCCAAGGGCGCGCGCTTCCTCAAGGATCTCTTCCGCGCCTTCGTCGACCGGGGCGGCACCGTGCTGATGAGCACCCACACGCTGGAGATCGCCGAGGCGATGTGCGACCGGATCGGGATCATCCAGCAGGGCAAGATCGTCGCCTGCGGAACGATGGCGGAGCTGCGGCAGCAGACCGCCTCGGGCGACGTGAGCCTCGAGGAGCTGTTCCTCAAGCTGACCGGCGGCATTCACGAGCGCGAGCTGGATGCCATCCTCGATCGAGTGAGCACGACGAAACCGGCGCCGGTGCAGCCGACGCTCCGGACGGTCCTCCGCCCCGAAGTGGCAGAGCGCACCTTCGCGCGGCTCCGGGAACAGAAGTCGGAAGGGACCGGAAAGATCGTGCTCCTGGTCCTGCTCGGACTCGGCTTCTGGAGCGCCGTCTTCGGCGTGTTCTACCGGGTGCTGCGCTACATCCACTCCGAGCAGGAAATCGGCACCATCCTGGCCGCCAAGCTGCTCGGCGTCACCCTGCTCTCCTTCGCGTCGCTGCTGCTGCTGTCGAATCTCATCACCGCGCTGTCCAGCTTCTTCCTGGCCCAGGACCTCGACATGCTGGTGGCGGCGCCGGTGGACTGGCTGCGTCTCTACCTCGCCAAGCTGGGCGAGACGCTGCTGCACTCTTCCTGGATGGTGGTGCTGATGGCGGTGCCGATCTTCACCGCCTACGGGATCGTGTATCAAGGGCGGGCCGCTCTTCCCGCTGGTCGTCCTGGCGGCGCTGGTGCCGTACTTCGTGCTGCCCTGCGTGGTTGGAACCGCGGTGACCCTCGTCCTGGTCAACGTCTTCCCCGCGCGCCGCGCCCGCGACCTGCTGAGCCTGGTCGCGATCGGCGCCGCGGGAGGGCTGGTGCTGCTCCTCCGGCTGGTCCGACCCGAGCAGCTGGCGCGTCCCGAGGGAATGAGCAACCTGCTCGACTATCTGGGCGCCCTGCGCACTCCGACCAGTCCGTTCCTGCCCGAGCGAATGGGCCACGGCGACCATCATGAACTGGCTCACCCGGGTGGCCGATCCGCTGCCGGTCGTGCTGCTGTGGACCACCGCGCCGGCGTTCGTGGTGCTGGGAGCCCTCCTGCACTGGAAACTGTACTCCCACGGGTTCTCGAAGGCGCAGGAGAGCGCCGAGCGATTCGTGCGCGGACCGCCGGTGGCCGAGCGTGCTGTGCCGATTGCTGGAGCGATGCCGCCGGCCCGGCGGGAGTTCATCTCAAGGATCTCCGGGTCTTCTTCCGGGATACCGACCCAGTGGAGCCAGCTGATCCTGCTTGGCGTGCTGCTCATCGTCTACGTCTTCAACATCAAGTCGCTGCCGCTCTTCTCCGGCGAGCGAGGTGCCATTCTTCCTGGTGAGCCTGGTGGTTTTCCTCAACCTGGGCCTCGCCGGATTCGTGCTCGCCGCGGTCGCGGCGCGGTTCGTCTTCCCGGCGGTGTCGCTCGAGGGCAAACAGATGTGGCTGCTACGCTCGAGCCCGCTCGACCTTTCCGCGTTGCTGTGGAGCAAGTACTGGACGGGCACCGTGCCGCTGCTCGATCCTCGCCGTTGCCATCACGTTCACCACCAACCTGCTGCTCCAGGCGTCGCAGTTCATGATGATGGTGAGTCTGGGCACCATGGTGCTGCTCACGCTCGCGATCAGCTCACTCGCCCTCGGACTCGGCGCGCTCTATCCCCAGTTCGACACCGAGAACGCGGCACAGATCCCGACCGGATTCGGCGGACTGATATTCATGATGTCAGCGATTGTCCTGCTGGGCGTCGTGATCGTGATCGAGGCGGTGCCGGTGATGTCCTATCTTCGGGCGCAACTCGCGGGAGAGACGGTTGCCGTCACACCGACGATGGTAGGCGCCCTGGTCGCGGTCGCGGTGATCTGCATCGTGACCACGCTGGTCCCGCTCCGGGTTGGACTGCGGCGGATGGAACGGATGGAGTTCTAACTCCTGAGACTCGCCCGCACATGCGGTCTCGCCGTGGGACTCCTCCTGCTGCCCAGCTCAGTGCGGGCACAGGGTTATTACGGCTCCCACCTCCATGAAGGATTCTGGTTCAGCGCCTCGGCGACGTACGCCCAGGCTCATCGGAATTGTGACCAGTGCAGTATCCCGCTCAACACCTGGGGTCCTGCGCTCACGCTGGCTGGAGGAGGGACCGTCAACCGGAGCTTGCTCATCGGCGGCGAATTCGGAGGCTGGTACCGCGACGCCGACGGTATCAAGACGCTGATCGGCAACGGCTCGATCAGCGCACGCTGGTTCCCGATCTATGGCAAAGGATTCTTCCTGAAGGGCGGTGTCGGCTTCTCCGTCTACCAGTACCGGCAGAGTGGAACCACCCTCAAGGGCGCCGGCCCAGGGCTCACCGCCTCGACGGGGTATGATTTGATGGTGGGCAAACGAACCGCGCTCGCACCAATAGCTGGCGTGTGGTGGGGCGCTCCCGGCCAGCTCAAAGTGACATCGGGAGCCGGTGGTGTACCGCCGGCGAGCGGGCTCAACTACACGGTGGTCGAGTTCGGGCTCTCGCTCACGTTCTACTGAATACAGTACCGAGTACCGAGTACCTAGCACAGAGGGGGCGCTCGGCACTCGGTCTAGGTACTCGGTTCGGTACTGGCAGTACCCCCCCCTTGATTCCTGCTTGACCCTCCCCCGGCATGGTTCGGTCGCCTCGCTGTCCCTCGGCCCGGACGGCAGGCCCCGAATACCAGTGGCCGTCAGGGAGGACGAACCATGCGTATCACGTATTTCGCGCTGGCCGCGCTCTTCGCCAGTGCAACGGGGGGCTGGGCCCAGGACGAAGCCCAGGCCCCACAGGAACACCGGGTGCACCAGGGTTTCTGGATCGGCGGTGGCCTGGGTTATGGCTCGGTACATCCAAGCTGCGACGGCTGCGGAAGTACAACCTCCGAAGGTGGCGTCAGCGGCCTCCTTCGACTGGGCGGGACCCTGAGTGAACAAGTGCTGCTCGGCGTTGAGTCAAACGGCTGGTTCAAGAACATGGAGGGCGTCGACAACACCGTTGGCAATTTCTCTGCGGCGATCTACGTCTATCCCAGCCGGAAGACGGGGGTGTTCCTCAAGGGGGGTGTGGGTGTCGCCGGATACGAGGCCAGCGAAGGAAGTAACAAGCTGGAGGGTTATGGTCTTGGCCTCATGGGCGGGGCGGGATACGACATCCCGATAGGGAGCCACACGGCAATCACCCCGGTGGTAACGTTGACCTACGGTGATGTCGGCGACCTGAGCTTCGAGGGCCAAAGCGTCCCGGCCAAATGGAAGCAGACCTTGGTTCAGTTTGCACTTAGCATTTCCGCATACTGATCTATTATCTAGTACCGAGTACCGATACCAGTACCTAGCACGGAGCACCCTCTGTACTAGGTACTCGGTACTAGGTACTAGGTACTATTACTATTGGATTCTGCTCACATCTCCGGAGATCATATGCGGTCGCTGCCACGGATTCTCTGCCTCACGCTCCTGCTCGCGCTTGCGGCGAGCCGGATCACCCTCGCGCAGGAAGAGGAGACTCGCCACAAGGGATTCTGGTTCGGATTTGGCGGCGGCTACGGCTCGGCGGACGTGAGCTGTGACGGATGCAGTTCCAGCGACCGGGAAGGCGGCTTCTCCGGCTACTTCAAGCTGGGTGGGGTTCTGCGGCCCGATCTGCTGCTCGGTGTCGAAGGGAGCAGCTGGTTCAAACACGACAGCAACCTCGATACCGACGAGGCGTTGGGCAATCTCTCGGTGGCGCTCTACTGGTATCCCAAGAAGGAAGGGTTCTTCGTCAGGGGAGGCATTGGCGCGGGGGGGCTCCGGACTTCTGGACCGCTACCGACGGTGGAAGGCTACGGCGTCGGAGCAACCATCGGCGTGGGGTATGACTTCCCGGTCTCGGCGACGATTTCTCTGACTCCGGTGCTCAACTTCAACTACGGCAGCCTCGGCGACCTGACCGCCGACGGGGTCAAGACCGCCGACGGCGCCAGCTTCAACGTCATTCAGCTCGGCCTGGGAATTACGCTGCACTGACCGGATGCTGCAGTGGGGATCTTCGGTAAGGCCCCCGCCGGGGGTCCCCCCCGATTAAAGAAGATCGTTCCGATTCGCGCGGTAGTGGTAACCAGGAAAACGCGGACCGGATCATTCTGCCGACCCATCCCGCAGCTTCAGCCGCCCTCCTAAGCTTCCGGTTTGGCTCCCAGAATCGCTGCGTAGGCCTCCGAGTCAACGTTACCGCCGGAAAGTACGAGACCCACCCGCTTTCCCTTCATGGCCTCACGCTCTTGCATGAGAGCCGCGAGGCCGGCTGCGCCGGCACCTTCCGCGATATTGTGCGTATCGCTGAAATACCAGCGCATCGCGTCCATGATCTCCTCTTCCGACACTGTCACGATCCGATCGGCGCCCTCGAGAATGATGGCGAGGGCATCCGGGTGTGGCACTCGTGTGGCGATGCCATCGGCGAGCGTGTTGCAGGTCTCCGTGCTCACCACAGTGCGCTTTGCGAAGGACAGGGCATACGCAGGCGCCAGCTCGGCCACTACTCCAACGACCGTGGTGCTCAGTCCCAGGGCATCACGCGCCGCGATCACGCCGCAGATACCTGATCCCATCCCGATCGGCACATATACCGTGTCCAGATCGGCGACCGCGCGAAACAATTCCAGCGCATAGCTCGCGACACCGCGCACCAGAATGGGATCCCAGGCCGGGACCAGGTGAAGGCCGCTCCGTTCGGCCAGTTCGATCGAGTGCTCCCGCGCCGCCTGGAAGTCATCACCGTGTTCGATCAGGGTGACGCCGAGTGCGCGCATCGCGATGTTCTTCTCCCTGCCATTGCCGTGGGGGACCACGATCGTGGCCTCCACACCAGTTCGCCTGGCGGCAAAGGCAATGCTTTGGCCGTGATTGCCACGCGTCGCCGCGATCACGCCGCGCACATGAGGATGGTTTCTTCGCAGGTGATCGAGGTAGACCACCCCTCCCCGAACCTTGAATGCCCCCGTGGGGAGATGGTTCTCGTGCTTGACCCACACTTCGGCGCCGACCCGCTCGGAGAGGAGCGGCCAGCAGATCTGCGGCGTCGGCACCAGGGTAGCGCGAACCAGTCGAGCGGCCGACTCGAGGTCGGGTCGGGCGAGTCCGCTTGTGGAGAATGTCATAGGGAGGCAATCTACTTCCGTCCTCTCGCCTGCAGGAGATCCCATGCGCTCGCCGATACTCTGCCTCTCAGTTCTCGGACTGGGGATGCTCGCCTGTCAAACCCGTCCGACCCCGGACCGGCTCACGACCGGCCGCTGGGTGGACTTGAGCTGGGATTTCTCCAGTGAGACGATCTACTGGCCCACCGCGAAGCCCTTCACCCTGGAAGTGGTCTCCGACGAGGTAACCCCAGGCGGCTACTACTACGCGGCGAACAACTTCTCGGCCGCGGAACATGGCGGCACTCATCTCGATGCCCCGATTCACTTCGCGGCGGGACACCATACCACCGACCAGATCCCCCTGGATCAGCTGGTCGGTCCGGCGGTGGTTATCGACGTCTCGACCAAGGCGGCAGCGTCGCCGGATTACCGGTTTGAGCCGGCGGATATCTCCGAATGGGAGAAGCAACACGGACGGATTCCGGCTGGAACCATCGTGCTGGTGCGGACCGGGTGGGGATCCCGCTGGCCGGATCGGCTCAAGTACCTGGGTACCAGCAAGACCGGACCTGAGGCTGTACCCGAGCTGCATTTCCCGGGAATCGACCCGGAGGCGGCTCGGCTATTTGTGGAGCGCAAGGTGGACGCGGTTGGAATCGACACGCCGAGCATCGACTACGGGCAGTCGAAGACCTTCGACACTCACCAGATACTTTTCGCCGCGAACATCCCCGGCTTCGAGAACGTAGCACACCTGGACCAGGTGCCGGACACCGGAGCATTCGTGATCGCGCTGCCGATGAAGATCAAGGGAGGCAGCGGTGGCCCGCTCAGGATCGTGGCGGTGCTGTCGGGACAGTGAGGACGGCGACGGACCGGCGGACAAAAAGCGGCGGCCCGGCGGACGAAAGGCAGCGGACCGGCGGACCGTTGATGGTTGGTTGAGCGTCCTGTGGAATCTTCTCCGGTATGATGCCTTACGAAAAGCGGGATGCTTGGAAGCGATGCCACGAGCTGGTCCTGGGCCGTGTACGCCGCAACCCAGGCTTGGCCGCGTTCCGAGTTGTATGGTCTCACCTCACAAGTGCGGCGGGCGGCAGTATCCGCGGCAACCAACATCGCCGAGGGTGCGGCGAAACGAGGACCACGCGAGTTCCGCCGGTATCTCGACATTTCACTCGGATCCCTCTCAGAGGTCAGCTATCTGCTCCGTCTGGCCAGGGAACTGGGGTACTCAAGCGACGAGGCTGCCGCGAAACTTGAGATTACCCGAACAATAGCCAGCAGAGTTACATGGAAGCTGTATTCATCGATGAAGCCAGTCTGACGGACCTTAGGAGTCACCGTCCGCCGGTCCGCCGCCTTTCGTCCGCGCTTTTCGTCCGCCGCCTTTCGTCCGCCGCTTTTCGTCCGCCCCGTCCGCCGGTCCGCCGCCTTTCGTCCGCCGCTTTTCGTCCGCCCCTTCCGCCGGTCCACCGCTTTTCGTCCGCCGCCTTTCGTCCGCCGGCTTCACCCTCCGCCGGTCCGCATACATCCCGGCTCGCACGATCTCCATCATGTTCTCGGGATGCGCGAGGCGATCGAAGCCGAATTTCTGGTAGAGACCATGGGCGCCCCGGGTCGCGAGCAGCCAGCGCCTGAAGCCCTGCAGATCCGGATGGGCCATGATCACTTCCATGAGCCATTTGGATAGTCCCCTGCCCCGGTACTCCTCCAGCACGAACACGTCGGCCAGGTACCCGAACGTCGCCGTATCGGTGATCACCCGGGCGAATCCGACCTGTTTGGTACCGTGGTAGATCCCGAAACAAAGCGAGTTGGCGATGGAGCGGGCGACGAGTTCGCGCGAGATCCCCTCGGCCCAGTAGGATCGCGACAAGTAACCGTGAATGACGTCGAGATCGAACCGGGCCGAGTCGGTCGAGATAGTGTAGTCGTCGCGTTTTGCTTCCATCGTTCGGTGCTCCTCCCTCATCGCGTAGTTCTACCACCAACCGCGTTTCCCGGATCCCGGGCTCAGTAGAGCCGCTTCCTACGTTGGCCACGCCGCCGGCATTCCGCCGAGTCGGCGTTACCCCAACGATGGAGGTCGGCCATGTCCCGCGTCCCTCAAACGGCCGTGCTGCTCACGGTACTCTGCTCCGCGGCCTGTAACGATCGTGAGTCTCCGCCCACCGCACCACCGGAGCCGACCGTTTCCGCGGCGGCCGACATCTCGCCGGACACCCGCAAGCTCGAGGGGCTCGCCCGCCGGTTCGCACTCGCGCTCAAGAATCCTGGTTTCCGGGCGGAGGTCAAAGCCCGGCTCGATGCCTCGCCCTACCCTGAAGGGAAGATCCATCTCCAGCGCTTTCTCTCGGAAAAGAGCCGAGCGGCAACCAAGGTCGTGGCCCGGGAGAGTGGGGAGAGCGAGGAACGCACCGATTCGGTCGCCCGGGCCACCAGGCAACTGGAAGTCTACCTGCCGGTGCCAGACCACCGCCGCCGCTGGACCGGAGATACCCATCTTCTCGTCGCCACCCAGGCTCGGGATGGCGAGATCCCGGTCGCCTTCGACCTGAACGGCGGCCGCCACTTCCTCGATCCAGGGAAGCCGCCGGTGACACCGGTGCTCGCGGTCGTTCCGGTGGAGACCGATTTCGACCATCCGCCCGGTCCGGCCGGGGCTACCTGCGTTCCGCCCAACTGCGGCAGCGGCGGGGGCGGCGGATCGGTCCAGGCGCCCCCCGGATTGTGGATGACCCAGGCTTGGATACCCGGTGATTTTGAGGGTTGGTTGAAGGGAGGTCCCGAATATGAGATCCATGTAATGGGCCAGCTGGGCACCTCCGACTCGCTCACCGACTACCAGTGTGCGGGGGAGCACGCCGGCGACCCCTACGCCTACGACCAGAACGGAACGGTGTGGAACGGGAACGTGCTCCTCTTCAGCCAGTCGCAAATCAACAGCTACAAGGCCGCCCATCCCGGCGCAGCGTTGCGGCTCGTGGCGCTGGAGGACGATGACACAGCCTGCCAGATCAAGATCGACCAAGGCCGCTGGAACAACATGATCGCCGGGTTCACAACGACATATAAGGATTTCACCGGCGCCATCGACAGCGGCACGGTGGCAAAGAAGATCAAGGCGGCGAAGAGCCTCTACAACCTGCTGGCCGCGGTCGCCAGCTGGATCAAGAGCAATGACGACCTGATCGGCAATGCCATCGAGGACAAAGTTGCCCTCCAGACCCAGGCGCCGTACAACTGGGTGCTCAAGGACGGCAGCACCACCACGGGTTGGCTACTACTCCAGATGAAGTAAAGCGCACGAGGCCAGCCAGGGGTCCCTGGCTGGCCTCGAGACCCCGACCGGAAGGAGACGCGAATGCGCGCCGCACCCATCCTCGCCCTGACACTCGGCCTCGTCGCTGCAACGGCTCAGGCACAGGAAAAGAGCTCCGTGGATCGTCCCTGGCAGCTGCGACTCACCGCGGGATGGCAGGATTTCAATGGTGGAGCGGAAGACACCACGGGCCCGGTCGACGTCGAGCTTCGGCCCAGCAACAGCATCGGCTTCGAGCTGGGCCTCGCGCGCCGCTGGGACGATTGGGAAGGCCGAGTCGATCTGGGCTATGCGCAGGGGAACTTTTGGGGCGAGAGCGATAACCTGGCGATCAAAGACAAGACCACGCACAGCAGCCGGTTGCGCGCCGCATTCACGATTGCCCGCCGCATCGTCAGCTTCGAGGAGAGCCGGCTCCAGCTCGAAGCCGGCCCGACCTTCGACTACTGGGATACGGAGACTCTCAGCGAGCGCGGGAGCGTGGGCGGCCGGATCGGATTGAGCCTGCTGATGCCGTTGGGAGGGATGATTCTGGAGAACAACGTGAGCTTCGGGATATCGTCCAGCCCGTTCAGCGAGAACGATATTCCTGCCGGAGCCAAAGGGAAGACGTTTACCACCTTCGCGGTGGGTGCCGGGCTCCGGCTTCCCCTCTGACTCGGTCTGCGCGGGAAAATTCCAGATCGGCGTGCCGCTTACGATCTTGAGAGCCGTTTCCCTACATGAAAGGTGACGTGTGCCTTGGCGTCCCCACGCGTCGTCGCCTTAGGTTAGTACGCTGCCGGACTGCTCTGCACGAGAGCGGTCCAATTCGCCGGAGGACATATGAAACGCATCCAACTCTTGGGTATCGCGGCCTTGGCCGGCTCGCTGAGCTGCAGCAGCAGCAACAGTGGCTCGAATCCGACCGGTCCTGGCAATCCAGGCGGGCCCGCTACATCCAATGTGACCATCGAGAATTTTTCCTTCTCTCCGGCCAACCTCAGCATCAAGGTCGGTGGCACGGTGCGGTGGACCAATCAGGGCCCATCACCGCATACGACGACCAGCGACCAATCCGTCTGGGCCAGCAGCCAGCTCAACCCGCCAGTTAGTGGGGGAGGGGGTTACGGGGGAGGGGGAGGCATGCCGGGCGCTGCGTTCCAGATGACGTTCCACACCGCGGGCACGTACGGGTATCACTGCTCGATTCACCCGCCCGCGATGTATCCGGGTTTCACCGGGACCGTGGTGGTCAGCCCATAGCGAGCCGCCCGGCGCTGAGTCAGGCCGCTACGGCCGCTCCACAGGATTCGCAGAACCGGCCGTCGGGATTGAGTGCCGCGCCGCAGGCCACACACCGGCTGCCTCCATCCAAGCGGTCGCCGCAGTTCGAGCAGAAGAGGGCGTCTGCTTCGGGTCGAGGACCGCATCGGGGGCATGCTGAAGGTCCCGCTCCGCGAAGCGCGCGGACACGCGCCTCGACCATGGCTTCGATGCGATCCGGAGCCGCCTCACTGGTTTGAGCATTCTCTTCGGCCCGGATCAACGCCAAGGCCTCCTCCGAGTACTTCGCCTTCAATGCGGCATAATCCTCATCGGAGAGTTTGCCGGTCGCGCGGTCGAACTCGATTTCCCTGAGGGCGGCGAGCGCAATGCCCTTGGGGGTCTCCTCCAGGTCCTCGGGTTCGATCACGGGTTGGGCCTGGGGTGCCGCATTTCGAAGGAGCGGATCCAGTACAACTGCGAGCACCGCGAGCCCGACCAGAATTGCTGCGATGACTTCGAGAGTCATTCGCGCTCCAAGTCGGCCAGCTCGCGGTTGAGCCGAGCCATTTCCTCGGGCGTGGCATCAGGCATCGAGTCTGCCGCCGCGGTCACCCGTTCGGCGGCAGCGACCCGCATCCGGCGCCGCAAGAGAACAGTCAGCAACCCGCCACCCATCAGCAGCAGGGCTCCTGGAACCAGATAGCCAGCGAGGTTGAACCCTTCGGGCTTGGGCGCCATCAGGACCTGCTCCCCATACTGCGCCACGAACGCGGCAACGATTTGATCGGCGTTCTTCCCCTGATCCTGGAGCGCCAGGACCTCGCGATGCATGCGGGGCGACGTGCTGCAGGTGAAGTCGGTCGTACGGCAGGTGTAGACATCGAGGTTGCAGCCGCAGGTGCAGCGGATTCGATGCTCGACCGACTGGATGAAGGGCTCGTTGTCTCGCGCGGTGGCTGGTGCCTTGGGCGGACCGGCCGCGGCGGGATCCCGCAGCGTCCCCACCTCTCCCTGCCCCGACTCCGGCTGCTGCTGAGAACGGACCGGGCGGCCAGGAGCAGCCAAGCCGCCGAGCGCGACCGAGAGACCCGCGAGAAAAGACCGTCGAGTCACAACGCTCATTTGCTGGCCGCGGTAGTGAGCTGCACGCCGTAACCCGCCTGCGCGCGACGCGGCGCACCATGCGCAGTTGGTCCGCCCGGCCACATCGTGATCAACCCGCCGACCACCAGGACCATGCCCCCGAACCAGACCCAGAGCACCAGCGGATTGATGGTGAAGCGGTACACCGCCTCTTCACTGCCCTGCACCGAACCGGCGTACACGATGTATAGATCTTCCTGGAGATTGCTCCGGATGGCGACCTCGGTGGACGGCTCGAATGTTGGACGGCCGAAGCTGTCCACGTGCTGGCGCTTCTCCGAGGTCATGATGCCGACCGCCTTGCCGTCCTTCTTCACCTCGACCGACGCCGCGGTGACCACCCGGTTGAGCGATTCGTACTGCGAGACGCCGACGTGGGTGAACTGGTACTGGTGACCGAACGGGCTCGTCATGGTGATCGAGTCGCCCGGCTTGAGAGTGGCCTCCATGTCGCGTTTGAAGGCCATGCCGGTGAAGGCGACGAAATAGATCAGCATGCCGGCGTGCACCAGGTAGCCGCCGTACCGCCGCCGGTTGCGCGCCACCAGGTGCGCGAGCGCACGCGGGTAGCTCTCGTTGTACATCCGATGCCGAGCGCGGGTGCCGCGAGCAAACTCCTGGAACAGCGTTCCCGCCACGAAGCCACCCAGGGCGAGCGCCATGATGGAATAGAAGTCCCGCATGCCGGAGGCGAGGGTGATTCCCAGCACGACGACGCCGGTGACGACCGGCCAGGTGAACTGGCGCTTGAGATTCGCGGTGGACGCCTTGCGCCAGGCGATGAGCGGCCCGATTCCGGTCAGGGCGAGCAGCAACAGGCCCAGCGGGACATTGACCTTGTTGAAGAAGGGCGGTCCCACCGTGATCTTGGTGCCCCGCACCGCCTCGGAGAGAATGGGGAACAGCGTCCCCCACAACACCGAGAAGGCGATCGCCGACGAAGAGCAGATTATTGAAGAGGAACGCCGCCTCCCGGCTCACCATGGATTCCAGATTCACCTCCGCCTCGAGCCGGTCCCACCGGGTATAGAGCAGGGTGAAGGAGAGGACCGCCGCTGCCAACCAGGAACGCCAGGAAGAAGTACCCGACGTTCGACTGGGTGAAGCTGTGCACGCTGGCGATCACCCCGGACCGGGTGATGAAGGTGCCGAAGATGCTGAGCAGGAACGAGCCGATGATCAGCATCATGTTCCAGCGCTTGAGCATCCCCCGCTTTTCCTGGATCATCACCGAGTGCAGGAACGCCGACATCGTGAGCCAGGGCAGCAGGCTCGCGTTCTCCACCGGGTCCCACGCCCAGTAGCCGCCCCAGCCCAGCTCGACGTAGGCCCACCACATGCCGAGGGTGATGCCGATCGAGAGGAACAGCCAGCACATCAGGGTCCACTTGCGGATGGCGTGAATCCAGCCGGTATCCAGCCGGTTGGAAAGCAGTGCCGCGATCGCAAAGGCGAACGGGAATGGCGATGCTGATGTAGCCCAGGTAGAGCATCGGCGGGTGGATCACCATGCCGATGTTCTGCAGCTGGGGATTGAGTCCCCGCCCGTCAGGCGGCGTGAAGGGGAGTCGCTCGAACGGATTGGCGGCGAAGACCATCACCGTGACGAAGAAGGTCACCACACTCAGGGTGGTGGCCGCCACGTACGGCATCATCGCGCGGTAGCGCGCCGAGGTGAGCCATTGCGCCAGGCTGGAGAAGAGGGAGAGAACGACCGCCCAGAACAGCAGCGAACCCTTCTGACCCGCCCACAAGGCCGAGACGATGAAATAGGACGGCAGATTGCGCGAGGTATATCGCCGCCACGTACTCGATGTTGAAGTCGTGGCTGATCAACCCCTGCCACAGACAAATCGCCGCCACAACCAGCAACCCGAACACGGCGTAGACCGAGCGGATCACCGCCTCGGCCAGGGCCGGCCGGCCTTGCCAGCGGCCCGAGAAGCCAACAATCGCTCCCCATGTCCCAATCAGGAGCGCGATCCAGAGGCGAATTGACCGAGCAATGTCATGCGGGTGACCTCGCTGCTTCCGCGGCTTTCTTGAAGTCGGTGATCGACCGCGCGTGGTCGGAGTACTCCGCGCGGCCGGCCTTCATCTCGGCGTCGATAGTGATTAAGGAATCCGGAGTACGCCTTGCTCAAACCCGCGTCGTCCTTGCGGAACCGCGCCACGGTGCCGAGCACGATATAGCCGAAGAGATGGCCCGGGTTGTTGGCGAGGATGGTGTCGCCCAGCGCGGTGGCGCCGTCGATGTCCCCGGTGTGCAGCCTGATCAGCGCGGCGTGGTAGCGCGCGTCGGCGTCGACCGTATCGAGCATGCCATACGCCGAGAGCGCCATGGGCGAGAACTTGGTCACCGTGGCCTCATCCCCGCTCTCGGCGGCCGTCATGATCCGGTTGTACAGACGATCGAACCGCTCGCGGGGAGACATGTTGCTGATGTCGGGTGGCGGCCCGCCGCCAGCGGCGGCACCGCCGGCAAATGGCGCGCTTGCCGCCACTTCGGCCGCAGGGGCCGGAGCCCCGCGGGTGAGGAAAATCAACAGACCCGCGATTAGGGCACTCCCCAAGGCGCCGGTGAGCACCCAGCGCACTCGATCCCCGGCTCGGCTCGGGCCAGCTACCGTGACCCGGCCACAGCTCGAGCAGAACTGGGCGCCGGCACCCAGCGGCGCACCACAGCCGGCGCAGGTGCGGGCTACCAGGCTCGCTCCGCAACTACCGCAGAACTTTCCCGAGGCGGGAGCGCCGCAGGATGGACAGACGTTGGTCGCAACCCCAGGCATTGGATGGCGTGAGCTCAAGAGGAATAGAGGGGCGAATCGAAAGGAATCTAGCAGATTCGGGGCAATTGGTCGCCCGGGAGCAAGTCAACGATCCGGGTGCCGCCCAAGGCCGTATGGAGTACGACGAAGCCCGGGTGGGCGGCCACCACCCGGCCGATGATGGCTGCTTCCGCACCAAGCGGATCGGCCCTCATGCACTGGAGCGCAGCGGTCGCACTCGCCTCGGGAACCATCGCCACGAGAATCCCTTCATTGGCGACGTAAATTGGATCGAGACCGAGCATCTCACAACCGGCCTGCACCGCTCCTGGGATTGGCAGACTCGATTCGTCCAGCTCAATGCCCACACCGGAGGCTTGGGCAATCTCGTTCAGCGCACTTGCAAGACCGCCGCGGGTGGGGTCACGCAGGACGTGAATCGCTGGGCCGAACCGATGAAGGAGCGGCGCTACCACTGGCCACAGAGAGGCGCTATCGCTCTCGATTCCGGTCTCGAACCCGATGCCCTCCCGAGTCGCCATGATTGCCATGCCATGGCGGCCGATCGGACCGCTTACCAGTATGGCGTCTCCCGTACGGGCCCCGCGGGGTCCCGGCCTCGCCCCAACGTGAAGAACCCCCACGCCAGTCGTATTGATGTAGAGCCCATCGGCCTTGCCCCGCTCTACGACCTTGGTGTCTCCGGCCACGATCGGAACATCCGCCCGGCGAGCCGCTGCAGCCATCGCCGCAACGATCCGATCCAACTGGTCGAACGGCAACCCCTCCTCGAGGACGAATCCTGCCGTGAGACAAAACGGCCGGGCACCCATCATGGCCAGGTCATTCAAGGTACCGTGGACGGCCAGCGAGCCGATGTTCCCGCCCGGGAACTCGAGCGGGCTTACCACAAAGCTGTCGGTGGAGATGGCCAATTCGCTTGCCGGAACCCGGAATACCGCCGCGTCGCCCAACACGGCGAGCGCAGGATTGTCGAAGTGAGGCAGAATCCGCTCCCGAAACAGGCTGGCGCTCATCTTCCCACCGGAGCCATGGCCCAGCTGGACCCGGTCGGTCGAGGTCAACGGGACCGGGCAGGTCAAGCCGTCGATCAGTGGAGTAGTAGCCACCTCTCAGACCTCAGCGTGCTGGGGTTGGCGGATGCGCCCGTAGTTGAAATACGCGGCGCAGGCGCCCTCGGAAGAAACCATGGGTGCGCCGAGTGGGTGCTCCGGTGTGCACCGATTGCCAAACATCGGACAATCGGGCGGCTTCAGGAGCCCGCGAAGCACCTCGCCCGCCCGGCACTCGGTCGGCTCCGATGCTCTGATTTCACTGAGCCCGAAGCGAAGCTCGGCATCGAAGTCCGCGAACTCTTCGCGCAGGGCCAATCCACTCATGGGGATGGTGCCCAGGCCGCGCCACTGCCGATCCACCAGGTGGAACACCCGCTCGACGAGGGTTCGCGCCGGAACGGTTCCCTCCCGTCGCACCGAGCGCACGTATTGGTTCTCGACCTCGTACCGTCCCGCTTCCAGCTGTCGTACCCCAAGGTAAATCCCCTCCAGGATGTCGAGCGGCTCGAATCCGGTCACGATGATCGGCACTCGGTAACGCGCCGCGATCGGCTCGTATTCGGTCCACCCCATCACCGTGCAGACATGGCCCGCCGCGAGGAAGCCCTGAACCCGATTGTCCGGCGCGTCGAGGATGGCCGTCATGGCGGGTGGCACCGTCACGTGGGAGACCAGCATGCTGAAATTTCGGATTCCGAGCTGCGCAGCACGCCAGACAGCCATGGCGTTGGCTGGGGCCGTCGTCTCGAAGCCGACCGCGAAAAAGACCACCTCATGCTCAGGGTTCTTTCGGGCGAGGGCCACCGCGTCGAGCGGCGAGTACACCACTCTGACCTGACCACCACGGGCGCGGACCTGGAGCAGATCGCACTCGCTGCCCGGTACCCGAAGCATGTCTCCGAAACTTGTGAAGATGACATTCGGCATGGCGGCGAGCGCGAGAGCTCGGTCTATCTGCTCGAGCGGCGTGACACACACCGGACAGCCGGGACCATGAATCATCTCTACCGACTCTCCCAGCAGCTCATCGAGCCCCTGCTTGACGATTGTGTGGGTCTGGCCGCCGCATACCTCCATCAATGTCCAGCGACGACTGGCCGTCTGCCGGATCTGGCCGATCAACGCTCGGGCGAGGGCGGGGTCGCGGTATTCGCTGAGGTACTTCATGCAGGACCTCCAGACATCGCATCCAGACTCCGGTCGGCCACTTCACGCATCCAGTCGAGCTCCTCTAGCTGGCTCATCTGGCGCAGCGCCTCGAAGGTCCGGCGTGCCTCGTCCTCATCCACCTTTGCGATCGCGAAACCCACGTGCACCAGCGCGTAGTCGCCGGGCTGCACCTGGTCCTCAACATACGCCAGACAGACTTCGCGCCGAACCCCCCCAAAGTCCACCAGGCCCATCGCAAGCCCCTCGTCTTGATGAATCTCGACGATGCGGCCGGGAATCCCGAGGCACATGGGCGTTAACTCCTGATCAAGTTGCTTCGCGAGCGAGACGAGCTGCGGCCACCGCGGCTTGGCCGTAACTCACCGCACCGTCATTGGGACTGAGGACCCGGGGCGTGAGCACCCGAAGTCCGGCCGCGTGAAGCCGATGCCGGAGCGAGGCGAAGAGACGCGCATTCTGGAAGGTGCCCCCTCCGAGAGCGACGGTGTCGACTCCCGCTCGTTCGGCGGCGCGGCGGACCCAGTGAGTGGTCATCCAGGCAAGGCTGGCATGGAAATCGGCCGCCAAGTCGGCGGTATCGCTCCCGCGCAGCTTGCTCAACCCAAGACGCACGAGGAGTGGGACCGGGTCGAGGATGAGTAACCCGTCGGTCCCTTCCTCCAGGCCACAGCGGTACTCCGAGGCGATCCGGTTTCCGGCGAGCGCTTCGAGCTCCATCGCTGCCTGTCCTTCGTAGTCAGCCACCCTCCGCACCCCCAGTATGGCCGCCGCTGCATCGAACAGGCGGCCCATCGAAGATGCGTGAGGCGTGTTGACACCCGCCGCGATTTGCCACTCGGTAGCTGCTCGCTTACGAGGGTCCAATCCCTCGAAGGCGCACTCGAATGCCGGCGCCAGGTGAGGCTCGAGCGCGGCATAGCCGGCTGCAACACGCCACGGCGCCCGGGCCGCCCGGTCGCCGCCGGGTAAGGGGACGTAGCGGAGATGACCCATGCGACGATAGCCAAGCAAGTCTGCCAGAAGTAGCTCACCGCCCCATACTGCGCCATCGTCCCCGTAACCCGTCCCGTCGAAGGCCACACCCAGCACCGGTCCCACTTCTCCGTTTTCGGCGAGTACGGCCGCGATGTGGGCATGGTGGTGTTGGACCGGGATGATGCGGGGGAGCTCCATCTCTTCGGCAATCCGGGTGGAGAGATATCCCGGATGAAGATCACGAGCCACCGCGCGCGGCACGATCTGAAAGAGCCGGGACAGGTGATCCAGGAAACGGTGGAACTGCTCCAGCGTCTCGAGCCCCTCAAGATCGCCGACGTGGGGACTCACGAAGGCCTGCCCGCCATGCACCAGGGTGAAGGTGTTTTTCAGATGCGGTCCAACCGCGAGGAGCGGCACGGGACTCGGCACAGGAAGCGCGATCGGAAGCGGCGCGTACCCTCGAGCCCGACGGAGAAAGACCGGCAGGCCTTCGCTCACCCGAAGCACCGAGTCGTCACACCGGAAGGCGATTTCCCGGTCGTGGAGCAGGAATCCGTCGACGATGCTTCCCAACCGGGCGCGCGCTTCGGCATTGGCGGCCGCTATCGGCTCTTCGCTGCGGTTCCCACTGGTCATCACCAGTGGGCGGCGCACCTGGTCGAGGAGCAGGACATGGAGTGGAGTCGAGGGCAGCATGACCCCGATGGTATTCAGATGGGGGGCCACACTCGGAGCAAGCTGGCTGGGGAATCGGGCGCGGAGCAGGACCACGGGCCGTTCGCGGGAAAGCAGGAGACGTGCCTCGACGGCATCGATCTCGGCCAGCACGCGCGCTTCATCGAGCGACGAAACCATCACCGCGAAGGGTTTCGCGGGACGCGCCTTACGGCGGCGCAGCTCCGCCACTGCCGCCTCGCTGGTCGCGTCTGCCGCGAGATGAAATCCCCCCATCCCGCGCAGACCGAGGATCCGACCCTCGAGCAACATCCCGGCGGCCCACTCGAGCGCCGGCCCCGAGCCATCAACGACCCGGGCCGTCTGGCCAGGGAGCTCCGTCCACACCGAAGGTCCGCATACGGGGCAACTATTGCTCTCGGAGTGGTGTCTTCGGTCACCCGGAGTTCGGTATTCCGTCAGGCACGCCGGGCATTGGGGGAATGCCCACAGGGTGGTGCGTTCACGGTCATACGGCATCGCCTCAATGACCGTGAAACGCGGTCCACAGTCCGTACAGGTGATGAACGGGTAGTCGTGGCGCCGATTGGAGGGAGCGCGTAGCTCTGACTCACAGTTGGCACACAACGCCACATCGGGCGGAACCGGCTGGCGGCGTCCCCCCTCCGGTGCCTCCTCGCTCCGGAGAATCGAAAATCCTTCCCGTCCACGCGGCGCTGTGGGGACGGCTGATACCCGGTCGATGCGGGAGAGCGGCGGCGCCATCCCGCTCAGCTCCAGGACGAACGCATCCAGCTCCGCGGGAAGGCCCTCGACCTCGATGTGCACGTCGCCGGCGCCATTCCGGACCCAGCCGGCGAGCGCATGGCGCTCCGCCAGCCGGTGCACGAAGGGGCGAAAGCCCACTCCCTGCACGACGCCCGATACTCTGACCATGAGCGCCGAGCGAGGCTCCGCGCCGTCGGTCAGACCGGAGCGGTTTGCCGGATCCGGCTCCGCAGGAAATCGAACCATGTCGCGAGCCCCTCGCCTTGGAGCGCGGAGGTGAAGAAGAAGGTGAGATCCGGGTTCACGCTGCGAGCCGCGGCCACCGCCGAATCCAGGTCGAACGGGACGTGTGGCAGCAGGTCGATCTTGTTCAGCACCGCGTAGCGCGCCTCGCGGAACATCTTGGGATACTTGAGCGGCTTGTCCTCGCCTTCGGTGACCGAGAAGACCACGATCTTCGCCGCTTCGCCCAGGTCCCAGCTCGCGGGACAAACCAGGTTGCCGACGTTCTCCACGAAGAGCAGTCGGGTGCGTTGGAGATCGATGGCGTCCAGCGCGGTGAGTACCTGCCTGGCGTCGAGATGGCAGGCGCCACCGGTCACGACGGCCTGGACCAGTCGGGTCGTACGACGGGCCAGCCGGTCGGCGTCGTTCTGGGTCTGGACATCGCCGGTGACCACGGCGATGTCCAGTTCCTCTCCCAGTTCATCCAGAGTGCGCTCGAGCAGCGCTCGTCTTTCCCGAACCCGGCGAAGACACCAGGTTGAACGCACGACACCGGCCTCGGCGAGACGCTGGCGGACCTGGGCGGCCAGCTCGTCGTTGCGGGCCATCACCCGCTCGCGAACCTCAATTGTCCGGACGGCCATCGTCCACCTCCAGATAGTCGAGCCGGAGTACATCTCCGTCCACCTGAGCCATGTTGACACAGGCCGGTGAACGGCGGATGGGCGAGCACTGCCTCGAGACAGAACTCCAGGCTGCCCGGCTCCACCCCGGAGTCATTGCCGACTTGCAGGGCGACCCGAAGCAGCCGGCCCGGGCACTCGGCTTCAAGCGCTCTTCCACCAGACGACCGACCTCGAGGGCGACGCTCATCTCATGCATAGACCCGAAGAGCCCTGCGGCGGCATGAATGACCCCACCCGCCAGCTGTGCGACAGCGCCAGATCCGAGCTCCTCGACACGGCTTCCACCGGCGCGCGTCAGCGCCGTGGAGAGTACGACATCCGCCGGCTCGGCACCGATCGCCACGATCCATCTCGGGCAGGGTGCCGCGCAGTTCGGCCAGCGCCAGCACTTCCTTCAGATCGATCTGATGCGGCGAGAGCTTGTGACGCGAGATATCGGGGCAGCTGGTCCCGGGTCAGCACGTGCACCGTCGCCCGGCTCGACGCCCGAGTCGGATTGCATCGATCAGGAGCAGACGCCGCGGATCCTCGATCAGAGGGAGCAGGTTCATTCCCCAGGTTCCGCCATCCACCAGTTCCACCGTCACGGGCATCTCCCACTCCTCGCGCAGCCGCTCAAGCACCGCGAGGCCCAGCCCATCATCACCCATGAGCGGATTGCCCAGTCCGAGCACGAGCGGTGGAGTCCGGATCAGGCCTGGATCACCGCTCCATGAACTTCTCGTCCGCTGGTCACGAACCGGCCGCCGCTGATGATGGAGGAGATCACCCCGGTCCGTTCGAGGTGGTCGGCCCGGATCGCCAGGTAGATGTGGATCGGGATGAAGATCAGGAAAACCCAGGTCAGCACGTGGTGGACGAACCGGACCACCGGCATGCCGCCCGAGCACGATGCCGACCCAGTTGAAGGCCGAGTAGAAGAAGCCACCCGGATTGGACTGGCCATACATCGCGAAGCCGGTCACCACCATCGTCAGCGTCAGCAGGTAAATCCCGGTGTAGCTCAGCTGCTGCAGCGGATTGTGGCCGAGGTAGTGGGGTGCCTTTTCCGGCTGGATCATGAGGTAGAACTTGACCTGCTTCCACATGTTGCCCCAGTCGCGGCCCCGGAGCGGGAACAGCGCCGGCAAGCGCTCGAACTTGTTGCCGGCGAAGAGCCAGTAGACCCGGACGATGCCGGTGGCGACGAAGAACGCCGCCGCGGCGAAGTGGATGAAGCGCATCCGATCCCATCAGGAAGTGGTCGGCCGTATCTCCTCCCAGGACGAAGTACGGCATCCCGATGTAGAGTCCGGTCACCACCAGGGTCAGGATGCAGACCGCCGGCGATCCAGTGCATCGCCCGGATCGGCCAATCCCACAGGTAGACCCAGTGGTAGTCGCCGCTCGGCGGCGGGACCTTGTGGGCCAGGCTGAACCCACGCTTCGCGTGGCGCCGGCCGGGGGGTGGGCGTCGGTCATTGCACCTTGACCTCCGTGACCAGGTTGCCGTCGGTGTCCAGGACGTGGACGCCGCAGGCCATGCACGGGTCGAACGAGTGGATCGTCCGCAGGATCTCGAGCGGCTGGTCGGGCCGGACCAGCGGATGGTTGTCGACCAGCGCCGCCTCGTAGGGACCCATCTGGCCCTTCCCGTCGCGCGGGCGAGCAGTTCCAGGTGCTCGGCACCACGCACTGGTACTTGGTGATCTTGCCGTCCTTGATGCGCACCCAGTGGCCCAGAGCCGCCGCGCGGCGCGTCCAGGAAGCCGAAGCCCTTCGCTTCCGTGGTCGGCCAGGTCGAGGGCTCCCACTTGTCCTTGTTGAAGGTCTGGGTGTCGCCGCTCTTGATCCGGTCGATCAGCTGTCCGTACCAATGGTTCATCTGCCGCGGCCAGCAGCACGGGTCTCGATTCCGCGGGCGGCAGTCCGGCCCAGGGTCGAGAACAGGACCGCGGGGCCGACCTGCAGCTTGTCCAGCACCTCTTTCACCATCTCCTGGATCTCCGGGTGGCCACTGGCGTAGCCGACCAGCATCCGCGCGAGCGGCCCGACCTGCATCGGCAGGCCGTCGTACCGGGGCGCCTTCATCCAGGTGTACTTCGTCTCGCCCTGCAGGTAGGTCCACGGCGTTGGCGGGCCGGTGTACTTGGCCTTGGTCTCGCCGTCGAACGGATGCAGGCCGGCCGTCGTCCCCGTCCGCGTATTCGTACCACGAGCTGTTGATGAATTCCTGTACCTGTTCGCGGGATCGAAGGGATGGACCCGGCTCAGGTCCTTGTCGAGGATGATGCCGCGCGGGAAATACAGCTTGTCGAGGTCGGTGATGTCCCCGTCCGGGAACTCCCCGTAGCGACATGAAATTCGGGACCCCGCCGCCGATGGCACCCCACTCCTTGTAGAAGCCGGCAATCGCGACCAGGTCGGGCCAGTACACCTGCTCCACGAACCGCTGGGCCCGGGTGATCATGTCCTGGATCTCGGTCAGCCGCACCGCGTTGATCGTGGCGGTGTCGTCGAGGTTGATGGCCGAGGCCATGCCGCCCACCAGGAAGTTCGGATGGGGGTTCTTGCCGCCGAAGATCGTGTGCAGCCGGATGACGTCGCGCTGCCAGTCGAGCGCCTCGAGATAGTGCGCCACCGCGAGCAGGTTCACCTCGGGCGGCAGCTTGTAGGCCGGGTGGCCCCAGTAGCCGTTGGTGAAGATCCCGAGCTGGCCGCCGGCCGACGAACGTCTTGAGCCGGTTCTGCACCTCGCGCGAAATAGGTCGCGGAGTTGTTGGGCCAGGGCGAGATCGACTTGCGCGATCCGGGCGGTGCCCTCGGGGTCGGCCTTGAGCGCGCTGACCACGTCCACCCAGTCGAGCGCGTGCAGGTGGTAGAAGTGGATCACGTGGTCCTGGATGAACTGCATGCCGTGGATCAGGTTGCGGATCAGGTTGGCGTTGGGCGGAATCGTGATTCCCAGCGCATCCTCCACCGCCCGGCAGCTGGCCACCGCGTGGACCACGGTGCAGACGCCGCAGATCCGCTGGGTGAAGGCCCAGGCATCCCGCGGATCCCGGCCCTCCATGATGATCTCGATGCCGCGGAACTGGGTCGAGGAGGCCCAGGAGTCGGTGATCCGTCCCTTGTCGGCCTGCACCTCGATCCGGAGATGTCCTTCGATCCGCGTGATGGGATCAACGACGACTTTGGTGGCAGCCATGGTGGTGCCTCCGGTCACGGCGTTCGAGGGCCCGGGATCCGCCGGGCTGGCGGCTCGACGACGGGCAGCTGGCGCTTGCGTTCCCGCATCTGGTGGACGCCGGTGGCGGCGGCGTGGGCCAGCGACCCCGGCGGTGGCGCCGATCGCCAGGGCCGCGCCGAGGATGTCCACCCGCTGTTCGACCCCGAACCCGCCGACGTCGGGCAGCCGGTCGTAGAACGGGCGTCATCGTGTCCCAGAAGTTGGGCTCGGTGCAGCCGATGCACGGATGGCCCGGCGCCGATCGGCCAGCTGGTGCGGGTGTTCCACTGGAAGATCGGGCAGGGCGAGAACGTCGCCGGGTCCCTTGCAGCCGACGTGGTACAGGCACCAGCCCTTGCGCGCCGCCTCGTCGTCGAACACCTCGACGAACTGGCCGGCATCGAAGTTGGCGCGGCGCGGGCACTGGTCGTGAATCCGCGCGCCGTAGGCGAACATCGGCCGGCCCTCCGGATCGAGGTCGGGGAGCCGGTTGAAGGTGAGGAAGTGCACCACGGTGGCGGTGACCACGTCGCCGATCGGCGGGCAGCCGGCGATGTTGACCACCGGCTTGTCCTTGATGATGTCCCGAACGCCGACCGCGCCGGTCGGATTGGGGCGCGCGGCCTGGACGCTGCCCCAGTGGGCGCAGGCCCCGATCGCCACGATCGCGGCCGCACCCTTGGCGGCCTCCTCCAGGATATCCTGGGCGGTTCGGCCGCCCGACCGTGCGTAGATGCCCCCGTCCTTGGTGGGGATCGAGCCGGTCACGAGCAGGATGTACTTGCCCGAAGTTGGCCTTCATCGAGCTTCCTGCGCCGATTCCACCGCGTGCCCCGCCGCCGGCCATGAGGGTATGCTGGTAGTCCAGCGAGACCAGATCGAGGACCAGGTCGCCGATCGTCGGCTCGGCGGTGCGGAGCACGCTCTCGACGCAGCCGGTGCACTCCTGGAGCTGCAGCCAGATCACGCTGGGGCGTTTCACCTGTTGAAGCGCGGCCGCCACCTGCTTGCCTGCGACGGTGCCCAGCCCGAGCACGATGGAGAGATCGCGGCAGAAAGCCAGGAATTCCCGACGGGTTATGCCGGTGCGCTCCAGGTGTTGGGCGAGGGTATCTCCCTCGGTCCATGGATGGGCGAGTGGTCCGTGCATGAAGAATCCTCCGACCCCGAGGTGGGTGCGAACAGCAGTCGGTGGAAATCGGTATAGCGTGGCGCCCCAGATCTACGGAATTCGCCGAACCATTGCAAGTATCACAATAGACATATGAAGGGAGTCTTAACCCGGAGTTAATGATTCGTTGGGGAAGGGGAAGCGACCTTCATACGGTCTCCCCGAGGAACGGCCGCGGCTCGGGGATTCCAGGATGAGGCTCATGTGACGGAGGGTCACGATGTTCGGGTTCAAATCGGGGAAGGCACCCCCGGCGCCGGCGAAGGAACTGGAGCGGCTGATTTCAGCCGAGGCGCGGCTCACCACAATGCTGCGCGACGTCGCGGTGCGCGCGGCGTCGGTGATTGAGAAGGCCAAGGCCGACGCCGCCGAGATTGCGGCGAAAGCCGCCCAGGAGTCGGAAGCCGAGGTCGACCGTCTCAAGGGGGATCTGGCCACCGAGCGGGCTGCAGCATTGCGTCGCCTGGCGGCCGAAGCCGACATGAAGGATTGGACGATGGGGCCGGATGAGCTCAACGCCTTGGCCGACCGCCTGGTCCTCGAGCTGCTCGCTGCCCGCGAGGCGCCACGATGATCCTTGCCATGGCGAAGCTTCGCATCATGGGCCCGAGGCAGCTCCTGCCCGATGTCCTGAACGTGGTTCAAGACACGGGCCTGTTCCATGTTGCCCCCGCAACACCGGGCGCCCACCTCACTCCGGTGGGTTCCACTCCGAAGCAACTGCGGTTACGCCGTTACCTTCGTCGCGGCCTGGATGACATCGAGGTGCTGCAGACCAAGCTGGGAAAACCGCACCGCCCGACGACCGCGTCCCAGAGTGTCAGCGACGGGCAGATCGCTCGTTGGTGCCGACTGGCCCGGAGAACCCGGCGGGAGGCCGAACGGCTGGATGCGAGGATCGCGGCTGGGGAAGAAGAGCGGGCGCTCATCGTCAAGTATCGTGGCTTGTTCGCCACGTTCCAGGATCTTGCCACCCCGGCCGCGCGCTGGGAACTGTGCCGAGCCTATCACGTGCTGCTCCAGGCAGGGCAGGAGGAGGTCATCGGACGGCTGCGCGAACACCTCACCAAGGTGATCGGAACCGAATTCGAGCTGCGCACCCATCGCCTACCCAGTGGCGAGAGCGCAATGCTGATCCTGGTCCCGGCTGAAAGCGCCGAACGAGTCGACCGTCTCCTGGCCGAGAGCAGGGTTCAGGATATCCCGGTTCCCAGCCGCTACCAGGGAGCAACCCTGACCGAGGCGATGCCGCAGATGCTGGAGCGTCTGGAGGCGATCCCGGCCGAGGTCGCGGCCCTCACGGCGGAACGCAGCCGGCTGGTTCGGACGGCGAGCCCGGAATTACTCAAGGCACAGGCGGTCTTCCACGATCTCTCTCAGCGGCTGGAAGCGATCCCGCTGTCGGCGGTGACCGAACGAGCCTTCGTGCTCGAGGGCTGGGTCCCCCGAGCAGCGGTGCCGCAGGTCGAAGATCGGCTCGCCCGCGAGGTCGGCGACCTGATTGCCGTAGAGCGGGTCGAGGCCGCCGACTGGGCCGGTGAGGCGGTACCGGTCGTGCTGCGGAATCCCCGCCTATTTCGCCCGTTCGAGCTGCTCATCCAGCTGTTCCCCCTGCCCCGATACGGGACCATAGACCCCACCCCCTATCTGGCGGTCTTCTTTCCCATGTTCTTCGGCCTCATGCTCGGCGACCTGGGATACGGAATCATGCTGGCAGCGCTGAGCCTGATCCTTAGGCACCGCTCGAGCCCCGGCACCACGCGGCGAGCAGTGTCGGAGATCGCAGGCGCCTGCGCTGCCTTCACCGTCATTTTCGGCCTGGCCTTCGGCGAGTTCTTCGGAGACCTGGGCCGTCGCTGGTTCGGGCTGCGGCCTCTGCTGTTCGACCGCGCGGAGGCAATCGTGCCATTCCTCGCCCTGGTTCTGGCACTGGGCGTGGTGCACATCCTGCTCGGCCTTTGTCTCGGGGTGGCGGGAGCATTCAAGGGGAACAAGCGCCAAGCCATCGGGAAAGGCCTTTCGGCCGTGATGGTCTCGCTCATCGTGATCGCGCTTCTTGCGGTAACCGAGGTGCTCCCGCACCAGCTCCTCACCCCGACAGTCACCGCGCTAATCATCGCATTTCCGATCCTGGTCGTGGTCGAGGGACTGGTGGCGCCAGTCGAGTTGGTCTCGACCCTGGGGAACATTCTCTCCTACGCCCGCATCATGGCACTGGGGACGGCCTCGGTAATGCTCGCCATCGTAGCGAACCAGATGTCCGGCGCTCTCGGGAGCGTCGCCGTGGGCGTGGTCTTCGCACTGCTCTTCCATCTCGTGAACTTCGCGCTGGGTCTGTTCAGTCCGACCATTCACGCCCTGCGGTTGCACTATGTGGAGTTCTTCGGGCGCTTCTACAGTCCCGGCGGCGTCCGTTACCAACCCCTCGGCCACTGGCGTCCTCCGGCCGATCATCCGGCTCTAGAAAGGAGCTGAATCATGAATCCGGTCCTGGTCACCTTGAGCGCCGCCATCGCGGTGGGTATCCCAGCCTTGGCAACCGCGTGGGCGCAATCGCGGATCGGGCCCGCAGCGGCGGCCAGCCTGGCTGAAAAGCCGGAGCTGAGCACGACCGCGATCATCCTGCTCGCTATTCCCGAGACCATGACGATTCTGGGCTTCGTGGTGGCGGTGTTGATCATCCTACGCGGCGGGCTCTGAGCCTCATGGCACTTGACCACCTCCTCGCCGCGCTGGAACGCGATGCGACTCGCACCGCCGAGCAGCGCATCGAGGCAGCCGAGGCTGAGGCGACGCGACTGCGCAGCGCCGCCCGGGCCAAGGCCGACGCCTTGCGAGCCGGCAGGGTTCAGGCGGAGGAGAAACGGCTCCGCGAGGAGATCGATCGGCTGCTGCTCGTCGAGCGACGTCGGCTCCGCGCCGAGATGCTCCGCCACCGCCAGGCGTTGCTCGATGAGGTGCTGGCGACGGTCGAGGCGAAACTCCCTGCCGCAACACTGGATCCCGCGAACCGTTCTGGGCTGGGCCGCGACCTTAATCGCGCCCTCACCTACTTGAATGGGATCCCGGCCGTGGTACACGCTCCGCCAGATCTGGTGGGCTGGGCGCGTGACGCGCTCGATGGCCGTTCCGGGATTACGGTGCAGGCCGATCCTGCGATTGCCAGCGGTCTGACGGTCACCACGGTGGACGGTTCGGTGGTCATCGATGCAACCCTCGCCAGCCGGCTCAGGCAGAGCTGGCCCGAGCTGAGCATGAAGCTGCTTGCCTGGCTCGAGCGACCGGAGAGCCTATGAATTGGGACGATGTGAACGCACGGATTCGGGGCCTCGGCCTGCACTTGCTCGGGCCGGTGGAGTTGGCCGCGGTTGCCGCTGCCATCGACCTTCCCGCACTGGCAACGGTACTCGAGGCCAAAGGCATTCGGGTGCCAGCAGGATCCGGATCCGTCACCGCCGCGAAATTGGAAGCGGCAGTTCGTCGAGTAGAGGGGAACCGACTTGCCCTGCTCGCCCGCTGGTGCGGAGGCCCCCGCGTAGCCGCCCTAGCCGTCGTATATGAGGCAGAAGATCGCCGCAGTCTTCGAGCCCTGGCGCGCGGGGCGGTAGAAGGCGCTGCTCCCGAGGCACGCCTTCGGGGACTGCTGCCCACGCCGACCCTCCCCTCGCGAATGCTCGAAGAGCTGGCCCGACTCTCCACGCCCGGGGCCATCGGCACCACCCTCGCGATCTGGGGTCACGGACTCGCAGCGCCGTTCCGCGATGTCGTGGGACAGGAACGTCCCGATCTCCTGGCTCTCGACTTGGGGTTGGCGCGCGCCTTCGCCGACCGAGCTACCGCTCAGGTCTCTCGCACGGAGCCGCGACTGCTGCCCGATCTCCAGCTGATGATCGACTTCGAGAACGTGCGCTCGGCGCTGGTACTCACCGACTCGAGCGAGCTTCGCCCGACCGACTGCTGGATCCCGGGTGGGCAGGCGCTGAGTCGAGCGCACTTTATTTCCAGTACCAAGCGGGCAAATCCGCAGGATCGGATCGAGTATTTGATCAGAAGTGCTCGCTCCCTCTCCGCTCGCCGCCATCCTCCAACGCGAGGGCCCTCATCTCCCCGCGCTCGACCGCGCCGTTTTCTCGTGGCGTCGGGCCGAAGCGCGCCGACTCGCACGCCTGGACCCTCTGGGACCGATGCCAACTCTCCAGTACGTCCTCTCGGTGCGAGCCGAGTTAGTCCAGCTCCAGCGGTTAATCTGGGGTCGCGCGATGGGGGCTCCGAGCCCGGACCGGACCGGCGAGAAGGTCGCATGACACACGACGTGGTCGTGCTCTGTCGTCCACAGGTGGCAGCCGGTTTTATGCTCGCCGGCTTGCGGCCGGTGGAGGTGGAAAGCCCGGCGGAAGGCGCAGCTTTGCTCTCGCGATTGGCGGAGCGACCGGAAGTCGGACTGGTTCTCGTGGAGGACAGCATCCATCAGTCGCTCAGCGAGGATTCCCGGCGCGACCTGGCGCGACGACCGCTACCGATGGTGGTGCCGTTTCCCGGTCCCTCCTGGGTGAGAGCCGGGGTCGAATCCGACCAGTACATCGTGGAATTGCTGCGTCGTGCGATCGGCTATCGGGTGAGGCTCCGGTGAACACGCCTCGGATTCGCCGGATCACCGGCACGCTGGTCGAGGTTTCCCCGGCAGGTTTAGCCGGACTCTATGAGCTCGCGCGGGTGGGTGAGCTCGGCCTACTGGGGGAGGTCATCCGCCTCTCACACGACACGGCGACAATACAGGTCTATGAAGAGACGGCCGGACTCCGGATCGGCGAGCCGGTTACCCTCACCGGCACCTCGCTCTCGATCACCCTGGGACCCGGACTGCTGGGATCGGTGCTCGATGGGTTGGGGCGCCCGCTCGGGACCGTGGCGGGATTGAGCGGCGATTTCATCGCGCCAGGCATCGACTGTCCCACTCTCGATCCAAAGCGGAGCTGGAATTTCGTGGCCCGACTCCGCGCGGGAACGGCAGTGGCCTCGGGCGATGTGCTGGGGGAGGTCGAAGAGCGACCCGGCCTCATGCATCGGGTGCTGGTGCCACCCGGGGTGCAGGGCACCTTGAAGGAACTGCGGAGTGGCGCGGTCATGCCGTCGGAGCCGCTGGGCCAATTGGAGGATGGAACCCTACTGCACCTCGCCCACCGCTGGCCGGTGCGCATTCCGCGACCGGTGGGGGAGCGGTTGCCGGATCAGCGGCCCATGATCACCGGCCAGCGGATCTTCGACCTGCTCTATCCCGTCGCCGAAGGTGGCACGGTCGCGGTGCCAGGTGGCTTTGGCACTGGAAAGACCGTGATCGAGCAGAGCCTGGCCCGTTATGCCGAGGCGGACATCGTCGTGTACATCGGGTGCGGCGAGCGGGGCAATGAGATGTCTGAGGTCCTGCATGAATTCCCCCAACTCATCGATCCTCAGACCGGGCGCTCCATCATGGATCGCACCGTCATGGTCGTGAATACCTCGAACATGCCGGTCGCGGCGCGGGAGGCTTCGATCTATCTCGGCATCACCATCGCGGAGTATTACCGGGACATGGGCTTTCGGGTGGCACTGATGGCGGACAGCCTATCGCGCTGGGCCGAGGCGTTGCGGGAAATCAGTGCGCGACTGGAGGAGATGCCCGGCGAGGAAGGCTACCCGACCTACCTCGCGAATCGCCTGGGGCAATTCTACGAACGGGCCGGTTATGTCCGGGCACTCGGCGTCCCCGAACGCTCGGGTGCCTTGACTCTGATCAGCGCGATTTCTCCACCGGGAGGAGATCTCTCCGAGCCGGTGACCCAGGCCTCGCTGCGAATCACCGGCGCGCTCTGGGCGCTGGATCCGGCTCTGGCGCATCAGCGTCAGTTCCCGGCCGTCGACTGGGAAACCAGCTACAGCCATTACGTCGAGTCCACGGCGCCCTGGTTCGCGGAGCACGGTGGTGCGGATTGGGCCGAGCTGCGGCAGGCCCTGCTCACCCTGTTGCAGCGCGGACAGGAGTTGCGCGAGATCGCCGCGCTGGTCGGGCCGGAAGCACTGCAGGATTCGGATCGGGTGCTGCTCGATCTCGCCCGGCTGGCCCGGGAGGCGGTGCTGGGTCAAAGCGCCTACGACCCGAACGATGCGAGTTCGCCGATTCCGAAGACCTATCAATTGATACGGTTGCTGGTGGCACTTCACCGGAAAGCCGGGACCCTCCTGGAAGGCGGCGCCCCAGTCGTCACCCTCGATCTTGAACCCACTCGCCAAGCGCTCTTCGCGCTGCGGGACTGTGCGCCCAACCAGCTCGAACCGCGGGTCGACACGGTGGAAACCGCTCTCGCCGCACTGGGAACCGGAGCGGTGGCCTCATGACCGCGATCTCTCGCACCTATCGCGGCGCCGCTGGAGCCGCTGGCCCGCTGCTGTTTCTCGAGCGCACCCCCGCAGTGGCGCTGGGCGAATGGGTCACGATCCGGCTTCCTGATCAACCGCCCCGCCGGGGGCAGGTCATCGATGCAGGAACCGAATTGACCGTCATTCAGGTTCTGGAGGACACCCTTGGCCTTTCGGCCCGGGCGAGCGAAGTCACCCTGACGGGAGAGATCGCCTCTGCGACCGTGGGACGCGAGCTGCTTGGGAGGGCGTTCACCGGAGTCGGGGTTCCCATCGATGGATTGCCCGCTCCGGTGGGCGAAGCCCGAGTGCCGATCTGGGGAAGCCCGATCAACCCGGTGCGCCGGAGCCGGCCGGCCGACTTCATAGAAACCGGCATCTCCGCCATCGATGGCATGAACACGCTGGTTCGCGGACAAAAGCTCCCGGTTTTCTCCGGCCCGGGCTTGCCCGGCCTGGAACTGGCCATGCAAATCGTAGAAGGCGCCCGCGCGCCCCGGGGCGAGGCCTTCGCGGTGATCTTTGTCGGCATCGGGATCACCAGTCGGGAGACGCGCACTTTCCTCGATCGCCTGGAGCGCAGCGGAGCGATCGAACGGAGCGTGCTCTATCTCAATCAGGCTCGGGATCCCACCATTGAACGTCTGCTGGCTCCCCGGGTCGCGCTGGCCCAGGCCGAGTTCCTCGCCTTCGTCGCGGGCCTGCACGTGCTGGTCGTGATGGCGGACATCACCCACTACTGCGAAGCACTGCGCGAAATCGGCACCGCCCGGGAGGAAATCTCCGGCCGGCGCGGGTACCCGGGCTATATGTATACCGACTTGGCGGCCCTGTTCGAACGGGCGGGGATTCTCCAGGACCGGCCGGGATCCCTCACCCAGATTCCGATCGTCACCATGCCGGACAACGACATCACCCATCCCATCCCCGACCTCACCGGCTACATCACGGAGGGACAGATCGTCCTGCGGCATGACCTGGCCCGGCGCGGCATCCAGCCTCCGATAGACGTGCTTCCCTCTCTGTCCCGGCTGATGAACGCCGGAATCGGGGCCGGGAGGACCTCGGCGGAACATCGGGAATGGGCCGATCAGTTGTACGCGGTCTACGCCCGGGGCAACGAGGCCCGGCTGCTGGCGGCGATTGTGGGCGAGGCGGGACTGGGACCGGCCGACCGTCGCGCGCTCGAGTTTGCCGCCGCCTTCGAGCGGGAGTTCGTTGGTCAGGGAACGACGCGGCGCACCATCGCCGAGACCCTCGCAGTGGGATGGAAACTGCTCGATACTCTGCCGCGAGAGGATCTCACCCGAATCCGGGAGCGGACCTGGGCAGCCCGACATGGTAAGGCGATCCAGCCATGAGCGCGACCGCGGCGACGCGTCTCAACCTGCTGAACACCCAGCGACGGCTCCAGCAGCTGGGCCGGGGACGCGACCTGCTGCGGCGCAAGCGGGAAGCGCTGGTCAGCGAACTGTTCCGCCTGGCCCGACCCGCCGCCGACGCCCGTGCCCTGATCGCGGAGGCTGCCGCGCGGGCCTACCCGTACCCTTCTCGATGTTCTCGGCGATGAGGGATACGACGGGGTGCGAGCCCTTGGCTGGCCCACCCGGGAGCTTCGAGTCGGCATCCGGCCGCGGTGTGGTCTGGGGTATCGCGGTATCGGAACTCATAGATCGTCCCAGAGTGCCGCGCTCGCAAAGCGCTCGCGGCCTCGGGCCGGGGAGCACTACCGGATCGGCAATCACGAGCCGCCGAGTGGTTCGAGCGGCTGACCGACCTGCTGCTGGACGCCGCTCCTCGCGAATTGCTGCTCCAACGCCTGGGGCTGGCACTGGCTCAGACCTCGCGCCAGGTGAACACCCTGGAACGTCGCCTGGCTCCGGCCCTGCGAACCGATGTGAACCGTATCCGGGCCGTACTTGAGGAGCGGGAACGGGAAGAACACGCCCGACTAGCCCGGCTCAAACGAAGGAAGCGGAAGGTGACCGCGCTGCCAACCCGATCAGTCTGAACGATTGGTCGCATTTCCTATATGCAGGTTCGAAGGGTTTGCATGAGGTCGGCTTAAACTTCGGCTTAAAGTTCCTTCACGGTTACACTCGCCCCCTTGCCGCCAATCCCATCATCCGTATCTTAGCCTAGAGTCTCACCCGTATTTCTACGGATCAACGCGTTACAGAAGGGGTGGCCCTATGACGGGCTTCTTCTCTCCCATCAGGTCGCCACAGCGGATTTATGTCCTGCTGGGGTTCTTGGTGCTTGTGGCCACCGGGTGTACCGACACGGTCTACAAGGATCGACCGCCTTTCAATCCGCCGCCCGATGGGGAAGCCAGTGGTTTCCTCGGCTTCTTCACGGTGGACACTAAGCAAACCACCTGCGGCAACTGCCACGTCGGGCAGCAGGCCGACTGGATCCAGACGGGACACGGGGAGGCTTGGGATATTCTGCAGGCGAGCCCGGACAACAACGCGACCTGTGAGGGCGCCAAGTGCCACACGGTCAACTGGCGTGGCAACCAGGACTCTGCCAAGGTGGGCTACGAGTCAGTGCAGACCGCGACCTACTACGACGTGCAGTGTGAGAGCTGCCACGGGCCGGGGTTCGACCACGTGACGAATCCCTCGGTGAAGGCCAACCGCCCCTTGGCGAGCATCAACGTGACCGACGATCCGCTGCTTTCGAGCAGCAGTTGCAGCGGCTGCCACAGGGCCGGGGCAGGCCCGGACCGACACCAGGATTACCTGAGTGAATGGAAGGCATCCCGGCATGGCCAGCTCCGCGCGTCGCAGGCTGCCGAGCCGGATTGCCAGCCCTGCCATGAGGCAAAGGGAGCCCTGAGGGCATGGGGCGTCAACTCGATTTATAAGGAGTCAGAGACGGGCACCCCCGATATGCCGCAGAACTGCGCGGTCTGCCACGATCCGCACGGCACCGCCAAGGATCCTGCCACGGGCCTGCCCTGGCCGGGGCAGCTGCGGTTCTCGATCAGCACGCCAGTCCTCGCGGAGAACCTCTGCACCAAGTGTCATGGCCGGGTCGACCGGTCGGAAGCAACCCCAACGAACGCGCGCGGCCCGCATGGCGCCCAAGGACCAGTGCTGTTCGGAACCGCTGGGTATTTCCCGCCGGGGACTATCTACGATACCACCTCAATCCTCACATCGCACGGCTCCACGGCCAACCCCAGGATCTGTGCCGGGTGCCACGTAAACAAGCTCACCAACAAGGACGCGGACGGAAACAAATTCCAGTTCAGCGGGCACACCTTCCATCCGCTGCCCTGCCTGGCGTCGAAGACCGCTACCGACACCCTAGTGGATCCCACGTACACCAACGCGTGTCTGTACGACGAGCCGAGTCGCTCGTGGGCAGGCTGCACTGGAGGGGCATGCCATGGGACGGAGGCGGTTGCGGTCTCGCGGCTGACGGGGATTCGCATCGAGCGGGATGGCTACACGGACGTGCTGTGGGTTGATCTCAACGCCAACCACGCTCTGGATGGCTATCCGGCCGACACCGGGTACCTGGCAAAGATCAAGGCCACTTACCCGGAGAGTCTCCTGTTCTGCAACGAGGATCCCACGGCCACCTCAGGCCTCTGCCTGACTGCGGACGACACGGCCAACAACCGCCGGCTCACCTCGGCCAAGGGAGCACTGTTCAACGCCCAGCTCCTCGGCGAGGAGCTGGCCAGCCATCCGGACGGGTCGCATGGAGTACACAACCCGTTCCTGTACCGGGCACTGCTGCAGTCGTCGATTGCAGATCTGGAGCTGACATACGGGGCCTTCCTGCCCGCTCCGCCCGCGGCGGTGCAGATGAAAATCCAGGCCGCGATCCGGAGTGGACGGCTCCGGGTACCAGCGGCCACGGAAAGGGCCGTCATGAGAACTTCCTTGCGCTGATTGCGGTGCCCCCGTCGTGACGCGTGGTCTCGCCCGCCCCGGCAAGGTTCAATTTGCCGGGGCGGGTATTTTCTTTACCGACATGCTCCACAACCTTCCCCTCCTGACCTTGCCGATCGACAGCCAACAAGCGCCGTCCAGCGACCGACTGACGCCCATCATCCAATGGCTGTTCCAGCGCTCGCCGTGGGTCATGTGGGGGGGCGTGGTCCTGGCGGGTGGGTTGGCCTTCCTTTTCCTGCGCTGGTTCTGGCCCCGCCGGGTCGCGTTCTTCACTTGGCTTCGGACCCGGAGTGGCGGTATCAAGCTCGCCCTGGCAGGGGGCGCGGTGGTCGCCGTCATGGTGGCGGCTGGCATGGGGTACCAGAGCTACCAGTTCGTCGAAACCGACAAGCGGTTCTGCAACGGTTGTCACATCTTCGTGCCTAGCGGTCAGACGGTCGCCCACCCCGACACCGGCTTCTATAGCATCGTCCCCAAGCTGGAAGGCAAGCACGATAGCATCAGCTGCCATACCTGCCACCCGCTCAATCCCACGAAGGAGGCCGTCAAGCTCATCTTCTGGATGTCGGGCATACGCGGCAAGGAGATCCCGCCCCACGCCAAGGTACCGCGGACGACCTGCGAAGGATGCCACGTGCAGGGTGCAGCAAAGGAGACCTGGCAGGCGATAGCGGCTACGGCGGGGCATCGGACCCACCTCGAGTCGGACTCCTCGGCGCTCAAGGGAAAGGTGGAGTGTCTCACCTGTCACGCCCGGACGGCACACCGATTCATGCCGGCCGACAGCACCTGCGTGCAGAAGGGGTGCCACCTCACCGAGGACAGCAGGATCAAGCTCGGCAAGATGGCTGATCAGACGGATCTCCACTGCATCGTCTGCCACAAGTTCACCACGCAAGTAGCGGCCCTCGCGACCCGCGACTCCGCGGCAGGTGCCCTTCGGCCCAACATCAAGCAGTGCTTGTCTTGCCACCAGATGGAGGGGCTGCTGCCGAACTTCTCGGTGGGTGAGGATCCACACCGCGGCACCTGCGGCATGTGCCATAACCCGCATAGTCAGCTCAACAAGGGTGAGACGAAGAAATCCTGTACCGACGCGGCCTGCCATGCCGACTGGCGCAAGAATCCGTTCCACACCGGGGCCGCGCACCGCAAGAAGGTCGAACAGTGTATCCTGTGCCACCAGCCGCACGCGGCCCGGGTGGACGCCAGTGACTGCACCGGATGCCATGAGGCCGTGCGGGCCCGCAACCCGGGCGGCAAGATTCAGCCTCCGCTTCCCTTCGATACCCTGAAGGCGCTCCAACACTCGCTGGCCCCGAAGACCCCCGCGGTGGAGCCAGAGCGACCCAGCAAGGGGAAAGGTGATGCGCTGCCTGGGGATGATCCCCCGAGGCAGGCGCTCAACGCCCTCCCCGCCTCGCAGAGCGATACATTTTCACATCCCATACATCAGAAGCTGCCGTGCCTCACCTGCCACCTCAGCAAGTCAGGGCAAAAGCTCACCTTCGAACCGCCGCGTGGCTGCCAGATCTGCCACCACCAGGCCCCCCAGCGTAGCGACTGCACCTCCTGCCATAACGCGGGCGAGATGCCTTCGACAATCGAGGTGGATGTCTCCATCGCGGCCGCCGGCAAGCCGGCGCGTCACCGGCCTGTCGGCTTCCCGCACGAGAAGCACTCCGACCTCAGGTGCACAGGCTGCCATACCGAGCCGGTAACTCTCCATCCGGCGGACTCGGTCACCACCTGTGAGGGCTGCCACGACAAGCACCATGCCGAGGGGCGCGACTGTGCGTGGTGCCACCGGACCGCGACGATCCGGGAGCCCCACGCCCAGCCGGTGCGGGTGCACATCGCCTGCAACGCCTGCCATGCGACCGCCGCCATCGCACCCCTGTCGCCCACCCGGTCCTTCTGCCTCGCTTGCCACGACGCCGACGTGGATCACCATCCCGAGCGGGAGTGCACAACCTGTCACCTGCAGGCCGAGCCCGGTCAGTACCGGTCACGGCTCCTCAAGCCAGCGAAGGCGGGATGAAAGCCGGGCTGGGATGGGTCCTGCTGCTGCTCGCGGCCCCTGCCGCAGGGAGGGCGCAAGAATACCTGGTCCGTCTCGATTCGCGAGTTCAAAGCGTTTCGTACCGGGGCGTCCAGAAAGACAGCCTCCTGGCCAGTCAGGTCGTGACCGGCCCCAGCGGCGGCCCCGAGACTCCGGACGGCTACGCTGCCAGCTGCAGCGGGCTAACCTACTGCTACTTCTTCCGCGCGGGCCCGATCCTCCATGGCGGCCCGTTCATGACCAGTGCCGACCTCACTGCCTGGGGTTTCGGCGTGCACGGCCTCAGCCTGCACGCCAATGCCCGGGTCGGCGCGGATCTCAGCAGCTCTAACGTCTGGCCGGGGACCGATCCCGCGGTGCAGTTGGTGGAGGGGTACGGCGAGTACGCCGCGGAGCGCTTCACAGCACGACTCGGACGGCAGATCGAGCGCGGGCGCCTCGGGTACTACGGTTACGACGGAGGTCGCCTCGCCTATCGCTTCCCGAAGCAAGGGCTGACCGCGATCGGGTATGTGGGTCTCGGATTGGCGAGGGGCAGCTCCCTGCCCGTGACCAGTGACGTGCTCAACCCGCTGGACGACTTCCAGCCCCCGTCACGGCAGCTGCTTGCCGGGGGCGCCGTCGAATGGCAGAGCCGCGCGGTGGACGCGCGGTTGGACTATGAGCGCGAGGTCGACCGGGACACTCGGAACTTCGTTTCGGAACGGATGGCCCTTTCCGCGACCATTCGTCCCCTCACCGGCTGGAGCCTTACCGGCGGTGCCGACTACGATATCGCCTGGGGCTGGTGGGGCAACGCGGACCTGACCCTTCGCCACAGCCAGACGCGGTTCGGCGGCGCAGTAGGCATCCGGCGCTACCGTCCCTACTTCGACCTCTGGAGCCTCTGGGGCGTGTTTAGTCCGGCACCGTACTCCGCCGTAAACGGCTCGCTGTGGGTGTCACCGGTGCGCGGCCTGACGCTCCGCGGCGGCGGGGAGCGTTACTGGTACGCGGACGCCGAAGCGGAAACACCGCTGCTCACAGAGGAAACCGAAGGCTGGCGCTGGAACGCGGGGGCGGGGTACAGCATCTCTTCAACCGTAAGTATTGACGGGGGTTATCAGGCCGAATTCGGACCCGGCGCTGCCTCCCAAGGCGTGGATGGAAGCCTCAGCGTGCGGCCGACCAACGCCATGACTCTCACAGCGCAAGCCGGCCACCTGGTTCGGCCGCTCGAGTACCGGGTCGAGGACCCCGCGCTGACCTGGTATGGACTTTCCATCGATCTCCGAGCGACCGAACGACTCCGACTCGGCATCGGGGCAACCCGATACGATGAGGATCGCAAGCGGCCCGATGCCTCCACCATCAACTGGTCCCAGACCCGGGTAAGCGCGACCCTCTCCTGGCTTTTCGGCTCGAGCGCCGACCGGCTGCCCCTCCCGCCCGCAGTCCGGCGAGAAGGGCGGCGATGAGGCTCCCCGGTATCCCCCTTGCCGCGGGCCTCGTGATCCTGCTCGGCGCTTTCGGCAGCGCAGTGCTCCGCAAAGAGCGCGACGTCTTCGATCATGAGAAGCATCGCAAGGTCTTTCCGGAATGCCAGGGATGCCACGCCGGCATCACCGAAACTGGACGCCCGGTGTACCCCTCTGCGGAGTCCTGCGCCGTCTGCCATGACGGTTCGATCGAGAAGAAGGTGGACTGGTCACCACCGCCGGCCCGCCCTTCGAACTTCCGTTTCACCCACGCGGAGCATATGCGGAAGTCCGGGGAGAAGCTTCCGGCCGATTCCACCCTCAGTGCCCCGCTTGTCACATCCCCTCGGGGGCAGCGTGGTTGACAGTTCGGCGCACCATTTCCGGCCAGTGTCTCGACTGCCATGGCGTCCCGAACCACACATCTCTCCGCCCCCGACACCGCTTGCGGCACCTGCCATTTCCCGCTGGCCGAGGCGACGGCACTCCCGGAGGAGCGGGTGGCGAAGTTCAAGAAGCCCGCATCGCACGATCGACGAGGCGTTCCTCTCCTCAAAGGGTCATGGCGAGCAGGCGAAGAGCAGCACCCTGAGCTGTTCAATCTGCCACGCGCGGGACTTCTGCGTTCAGTGCCACGTCAACGCGCCCGAGGTCAAGGAGATCCCAGGCTCTGGCAGTTGATCCCCGCTCGCTGGCGATCAAGGCCGAGCTCAAGGCGCCAGCCTCCACCAGGAGGGCCGGTTTCTCTCGCAGCATGGGGGAAATGCAAAGGACCCGGGAAGTTGCGCCTTTTGCCACACGCAGGAGAGCTGCATGGCCTGCCATCGCGCCCCGCCCAACGTGGTCCTGCTGCTTCCGGCCAGCGGACCGGGACGAGGGATCGGTGCGCGCATCGAACGGGGCCGGCCTGCCTCTCACTCGGCCGATTTCGTGGACAAGCATGGCCCGCTCGCCGGCTCATCGCCGGGCACCTGCAGCGCCTGCCACCAGCGCGCCGAGTGCCTGGAATGCCACCGTCCGAACCCGGGGGCAGCGGGCAACTACCACCCGGCTGGATTCCTGACCCGGCATCCCGCCGCCGCCTTCAATCGGGAGGCCGAGTGCGCTGAGTGCCACAATCAGGCCGCATTCTGTGTCACCTGCCATCAGCAGGCGGGCTTCGTGTCACCCGGCAAATTGCAGAAGGGATACCATGACGCCAGCGGTGTCTTCCTCCTCAATCACGGCACCGCCGCGCGGCAGAACATCGAGACCTGCGTCGCCTGCCACTCCGAGCGGGACTGCCTGGCGTGCCACTCGGCCCAGAGCGGCCGCAGGTTCAATCCGCACGGGCCGGGGTTCGATGCCGAGCGGATGAAGCGCAAGAACCCGCAGACCTGCGCCGCGTGCCACGGGAATGCGATCCCGTAGCAGTCAGACGCAGTTGGAAGATTTGCTAGTGCGCCTTCCCGGTCTCCGCCACGGTGCGGGCAGGCGCCTCAGGCGCGACCCTGGCCGCCTCAGCATCCATCACCGGTGCCTTGGCCTCGCCATCCTGCCGCACCAATCCGGTGGCACCCATCACTCCCATCAGCGACGGCACGTTCAACGAGTCGGCCAGCCCTGAGGGTACCCACCATGAGCGAGCCGCGCTTGACGATGCTCGTCATAGAGCATGTTCATCGCGCGCAGGTTCATGGCTTCGGGGTGGTCGCGATAGGCGCCCGCGGCCTCGACGAACTTGTGGGCGATCTCGGTTTCCGCGGTGCCCAGGATGATGCGCGCCTGGCGTTCCCGCTCGGCCTGGGCCTGCCGCGACATGGCGTCTTCGAGTGCAGCCGGAATGATGACGTCGCGGATCTCGACTGACTGCACCTGGATTCCCCAATTCGCCATCTTCTGTTCCAATGCCAGCTTGAGCCCGTGTCCCAGCTCCACTCTGGACTGGATCAGCTCCGCGAGATCGTGCTTCCCGATGGTCGTCCCGCAGCGCGGTCTGTGCCGAGAGGACGACCGCCTCGTCGTAGTCCTGCACCTCCAGCGCGGCCCGTTCGGCGTCGCGCACGATCCAGAACGAGATCGCATCCACGTTCACCGGCACGGTGTCGCGGGTCAGGCAGGACTCGGCGCCGAAGGCAGTGGTCCGGATCCGCTGGTCGATCGTGTACGCCACCCGGTCGAGGATTGGTACGACGGCGAAGTCCCGGGACCTCGCAGGCCCCGGTAGCGGCCGAGCCGCAGGAGGACCGCCTTCTCCCACTGGTCGGTGTACTTGATCGAGGCAGTGAGCAGCACTCCCAACGCCAGGCCCGCGACCGCAGCCAGCGGCGGAGCGATACCCGCCAGGAACAGTCCTCCGGCGAGTCGGCCGCACCCACCAGCCCCGCGGCGAAAGCCGCGACGGGTAGCGGGTGTCGTTTGCCCTATGTCTTGGTCATGGCCATCACCTCGTGGAAGAAAAGTCGACTGGCGTCTCGCCAGGAGTCGTATCACCGGGTCCGGACACGGATGTCCTTGTACCGCGCGCGGGTGGAGCAATACGTCTAGCCAAGTAATATAAAAAAAAAAAAAAAAAAAACAAAAACAAAAAAAAAAAAAAACGTATTGTGACAAAGATGGCGTAGACGCCGGACAGTCTCCGGAAGAAACGGCTCCGGCTCCCAAGGTCGAAAAAAGAAGTGAGGCAGAAGGCTCACAAGCCGAAGGCCGAGGCGGCGCCGCCACCACCCGCCGAAGTGAAGCCCGAGCCGAAGCCTGAAGTGGCTGCTGTTGCGGTCGAAACTCCGGTAGCTGTTGCTCCGGCCGCTTCCGCCACGACACCTGCTGCCGGCGCTGCCGCGCCTATGGGACGCATGTTCGGCGGTGGACGCCGCCGCGCCCAGGGCAACCTGGGCAAGAACGCTGGAGCCCTCGACCTGGTCGAGCTCAAGGACATGAGCATCCAGAAGCTCAACGAGATCGCCAAGGATCTGGGCGTGCAGAGCTTCGCCGGCCTGCGCAAGCAGGAACTGATCTTCAAGATCCTGCAGGCCCAGGCCGAAAAGAGCGGCCTGATCTTCTCCGAAGGCGTGCTCGAATGCCTGCCCGACGGCTTCGGCTTCCTGCGCGCGCCCGAGTACAACTACCTGCCCGGTCCCGACGACGTCTACGTCTCGCCCTCCCAGATCCGCCGCTTCGATCTGCGCACCGGCGACACCGTCAGCGGCCAGATCCGCCCGCCCAAGGAAGGCGAGCGCTACTTCGCGCTGATCAAAGTCGACGCGATCAACTTTGAGCCGCCCGAGGAAGCCCGCAACAAGATCTTCTTCGACAACCTGACGCCGCTCTATCCGCAGCCGCGGCTGAAGATGGAGACGGCGAAGGACAACTACTCCGGCCGCGTGATGGATCTGCTGACGCCCATCGGCAAGGGCCAGCGCGGTCTGATCGTCGCCGCGCCGCGCACCGGCAAGACGATGCTGCTGCAGAACATCGCCAACTCCATCACGGCCAATCATCCGGAAGTCACCCTGATCGTGCTGCTGATCGACGAGCGTCCGGAAGAAGTCACCGACATGCAGCGCTCCGTGCGCGGCGAAGTCATCAGCTCCACCTTCGACGAACCCGCCTCGCGCCACGTGCAGGTGGCCGAGATGGTGATCGAAAAGGCCAAGCGCCTGGTCGAGCACAAGAAGGACGTCGTCATCCTGCTCGATTCCATCACGCGTCTGGCGCGCGCCTACAACACCGTCGTTCCGCCGTCGGGCAAGGTGCTCTCCGGCGGCGTCGATTCCAACGCCCTGCAGCGTCCGAAGCGCTTCTTCGGCGCGGCGCGCAACATCGAAGAGGGCGGCTCGCTGACCATCGTCGCCTCGGCGCTGGTCGATACCGGCAGCCGCATGGACGACGTGATCTTTGAAGAATTCAAAGGCACCGGCAACATGGAAATCCATCTGGACCGCAAGCTGATGGACAAGCGCGTGTTCCCGGCCATCGATATCACGAAGTCCGGCACGCGCAAGGAAGAGCTCCTCCTGCCGAAGGAAGAGCTCAACCGCGTGTGGGTGCTGCGCAAGGTGCTCAACCCGCTGTCGCCGGGCGAGAGCATGGAGCTGCTGATCGACAAGCTGTCGAAGACGGCGAGCAATACGCAGTTCCTGTCGGCGATGAACGGGTAATCCCCGCCCCACACTACTTCAGCTCAGATCGAAGCGCGCCCAAAAGCGCGCTTCTTTCATTTGGGGAGCAGCCTCACCTCCAGCATGTCCGAGAGCGACGTCAACCAAATCGGCGAACCCCAACGCGGATCGTTCCGTAGCGGGGCACGATGTGCCAGTGCAGATGTGGCACCACATTGCCGAGTGACTCGATATTCACGTGATCCGGCTTCACCGTCCGCACCACATGCCGCTTGCGTCCGACAAAGCCGCACAGAACCACGCACCATTCCTTCTGCCGAGAGCTGGTCTGGCGCGACGCATGCCTCTGCATCGAACTACCCAGTTGACACTGCCCGCGATAGGTCTGGCTGGAGCTGAACAGACGCGCCGAAATCTGGAATTTCACCACTAGATCCCAATGCTCGTTTTGAATCGGGCCGCGGCGCGCAGAGGGGCAGTCATCCCCTCTCCGAAACTGATCGAAGGGAGACATCATAAGGAACCCTACCATACGTCCGCTACAATGATCGCGTGAGATTTTGTCTCGCCCTTATTGCTGCTGTTGCCTCTGCTCGCCTCTGGAGCGGATCGCGTCGCCACGCCCTACGCATCCATCCGAGGCGTACTCCAACAACTCGCACCACCCGAGTTGAAGTCCGCCAACGCGCGGGCGTTTGACTCCTGGTCGCGCGAAAAGGACCTGGCCATCCGCGCGCGCCTGGAACAGGGCGACCTCGATTCCATGGTCAATCTGCTGCTCTTCGGAACCGCCTTCACCACTCAGCCGCGCATGACCCTTGACAACCTGGGAGCCGAGACCCGGGCCGGATTGCTGCGGGCACGACTCGACGACTTGCTCAAGGGACTCGCGGATCCGGGGAGCAATGAGCGGTTGGTCTTCCTACGCACCTTGCTGGCTACAAGGGCTAACCGCCGAGCTCGTCGCGCACGGTCCGTTCATCCTCGAACATCTGCAGCGCGTGCTCAAGGAAAAGATCGAGATCAACGGACGCATCGCTGAGCAGGACTCCTCCGCCAACGCCTTCAGCACCCGCGGCGTCTCGCTCGATACGACCATTCTGCCGAACTACGCCATCGACGCGGCGCTGCGCGATCTCAAGACGGACGGACTCCTCCGCAGTGTTACCCGGGCTGCCATTGTGGGGCCGGGGCTCGACTTCATCGACAAAGAATCGGGGTTCGACTACTATCCGCTGCAGACTCTGCAACCGTTCGCGGTGCACGATTCGCTCACACGGCTGGAACTCTCCACGAATCCGCGCATCACGATTCTCGACATTAGCCCGCGCGTGCTTAGCCACATCGCATCCTTGCGGACGCGTGACAGCTACACGATCCAACTGCCGCGCAACGCCTCCGCGCCATGGACCCCGGCGGCGCTCGAATACTGGCGGACGTTTGGACCCGCACCCGTCGACCCCATTCCTACTCCGGCCAGCCTCACGAACGTCGAAACTCGCGCGGTCCGATTCGCTGCCCCGGCCGTTCGCGCCCTGGATTCGGCCGACCTCAACATCGTCAGCCAGCGGCTCGACCTGAACGCGGCCGAAAAGTTCGACCTGGTCGTAGCCACGAATATCCTGGTCTACTACGACCCGTTTGAGCAAGCCCTGGCGCTGGCCAACATCGCCGCGATGCTGAAACCAGGCGGCTTTCTCCTCACGAATGACAACTTCCGGACGTGCCCTCCGTCCCGATGCGGCTCGTCGGCCACACCACGGTCGTCTACTCCGAAGAACCCCGCACCGGCGACACGGTCTTCTGGTACCAGCGCCAGTAAGGCCTTGGGCCTAATCGTCCCGTGGGACTAAAGCCGAGCCTTAGACCGCCGATCTCACTAGCTCAAGTAGCTTTGAGGCCCGCGTCATGTTTGAGTTCTTGAAATCCACACAGTGGAACTTTGCCCGCGTGGGGACGACCGGCAAAAAGCCGGCTGCGTGGACGCTGGACCGCAACTGGCATCGTTCCGAAGCCGAGCGGCACCTGAAGGCGCGCAACTTCACCGAGGCCCTGCGCCACTTGGCCGTCGCGGTGGAAGATGCCGATCGCCGCAAGGCGCCGCCGAAACAACGCGTCCGCTTCCGCTTGGAACTGGCCGACGCGCAGCGGCGCACTGCGCCCGCCGAAGTTTGGAGAACAGCCCGCAACTGGCGGCAGCGGAAGCCACCGTCCGCGCCGCCATCGACATCGCCGCCAAGGCATCCGACAGCGAAGAATACGTCAACTGCCTGGACGCGCTGGCCGACGTGTTCACCGATCAGAAGAATTTCGCCGCGCTCGAGAAAGTGGAAGAGCAAGCCATCCGCATGGGCGCTGCCCTGCCCCACCCCGACCCCCTGCGAATGGCCAAGCGCGTGCATCGCCTGGCCGTGGCTCGGCACAAGAATCGGATACACCAGAGGACGCCGTGCCGGCGCTCGAAAAATCGATCGCCCTGCACGAACAAACCTGCGGTGCGGACAGCCTGGAGATGGCGACGTTGCTGTTTGAAATCGGCTGCATCTACCGCGACCAGGGTGACTACGAGCGCGCCAAGGACTGTCTGAAGCGCAGCTTACGGATTCACGAGAACCAGTTCGGCCCGGATTCACACGAGGCCTTGGACGTCCTCCAGAAGTTAGCCGGCTGCTATGAAGATTCCGGCGATCTGGACGGCGCTGCCGAGCAATACGAACGCTGCCTCATGTTGAAGCTCCGCAAGCTGGGTGTGAAGAACATCGAAGAAGTCGCCCTGACGCAGTACAGTCTGGCGAATCTGCACACCGGCTGGGGCAACCTGCCCCGCGCCCGTGAGCTGATGACGGATTGCATCGGCGCGTTCCGCCGCGACGGTGGACCCCGGCAGGCCGTGGCGTACGAAATGCTGGCGCAGATCGAAGAACGTTCCGGCCGGTTTCATGGTGCCATCAAGGAACTGGAACTGGCCGCCAAGGTGTGGGAAAAATGCGGTCCCAGCCGCGACCTCGAATTGATCCGCAACTTGAACTACCGGGCGGATTTGCTCGAACAGTTGCGGAAGTCCAAGGAAGCCAGTTGGCTGCGGGAGACTGTGGCTGCGCTGGAGGCCGAGATGTCGGTCCAAGCGCAGAGCGCTTGAGGGAGGCCCCTGGAAGGCGGCTGCAGCCAGGATTGGCTGCCCCACCCAGGTGACTACTTCGCTTCGGGCGCTGCTGTGGTCTGGGATGCGCCTAGGTGGGACTTTGGGCTGTGGCGGGTTCCGCAGACCAATTTTCGTGGACTTCCAGGGTCTGGTCGGAATAGAACGTGCGCCGGCCGGAACTGCCGAACTGCTCGGGGACGACGCTCACCGACTAGCCGGTCTGCGTCGCTGCCACGGTGAAGATGTGGCCGCCCTTCTTGCCCGAGGACAATGAAGACGGTAGCAGGTCGGCGGCTGCGGGTCCGGCGGCACCGCTGGCAGGGGGACCTAGCTCGGCCAGGTTCTGCGCGTAGTGGCCAAACTGCGAGTAATACTGGGTCTCCGCCTGATGGATGGCGTTGATCTCGCGGATGGCGCCCATTTCCCGCGCCGACATCAGCTGCACGTTCATCTTCGGGATCGCCACCATGGCGATAATCAGGATGATCGCCACCACGATCAGAAGTTCGATGAGCGAGAAGCCCCGGCTGGCGACGAATTTCGGCGAGTGCGTTCCATATCTAACAATTTTAGACGCTTGGGAATCGGGGTTCGTGCAGGAAAATTACTGGACGCGGTGGTGGATGCCCTGGCGGGTCACCAATTCGTCGAAAATCGCCAGAACCTGCTTGCGGTAATGGTAGGACCGCTCCAGATTTTCCCGCACCCGAACCTCGTGCGGATGGCGCTTCAGCAGCTTTTCCAGCAGCTTTTTGGGGACGTCGATATCCCGCCGCAGCGTGTTCGCCGAGTGCCCCCGCAGGAACAACCCGTAGAACAGCGCCGCCTCCCGCTGGGGAGCGAGCGGGTCGGTATCGTCGATCCGGGGCTGGACCGGCGGCCGAACGGGGCTACGCGTCTCGACCTGCATAAAACCGAAGTATACCGAGGCACTGGATGTTCTGGCAGGCGCTAATCGGTTATTCAGGGGTAACCTTGAACATCGGGCGCTGGATACCTCCCCAGAGGAACAACTTATGCGGCGCACTCCCGCCCTGATCATTGGCCTGCTCACCGGCGCGGTCTCGGCATTCGCCGTCGAGGATACCGAGACCATCCGTCAATCCTTCGGCACTCCGGCGCAGCTCGAGGTCCAAAATTTCAACGGAGCAATTCGCGTGACGGCAGCGGTACGCCGAATATCCAGTTGGTCGGCTACCAAGCGACTCCAGGCCGATGATCAGACGGCGCTTGCGCAAGCGCGCAGTGAGGTGCGGCTCGACATCCAGGAATCCGGCGGCCGACTGCGAATTTGCGTGATTCACCCTTGGGAAGATTGTCAGGAAAACGGAGACCGGCGACGGAGGGTGACCGGCGCTGCCGCGACTACGAAGCGAGATTCGACCTAGAGCTGCAGGTCCCAGCGCGAACTGCTGTCGACCTGCGAGGTGTGAACGGGAGCGTGGAAGCTACTGGAATTCAGGGTTCGTTCCGCGTGAGCACTGTGAACGGGAGAGTGACACTGACGGAGATGGAAGGCTCGTTCGGCCCGCGCCGTCAACGGTGAAAGTCAAGTTAACGTTCGCGAGAGTGCCGACGGGATCGATCGAGGCGAAGACGGTGAACGGTGAAGATCGAGGCGGCGTTCCCGGAACCATGAATGCCACGCTGAGCTTTAAGACATTTCAGGGGGAAGTGTTCACGGACTTTACGACGACATCCCCGACCGCGTCTCGCCGCAACCGGGAGTTCAAGTAAGCGGATCCGGGTCGGTGGCCCCGAGCATCGCTTCGAAACGCTCAACGGACGATCCAGATCGCGCAAAATTGACACAAGGCACATTTGACTCAGTACTGCGTCGTTCTCTACAAACTTTTCCATCGCCTGCGTGCGGCATGCGTCGCTCGCGTTCCCGGGCCGGCTTAGGCGTCGAAGAAACCATCTCGAAAAACAACGAAACGATCAGTAATCCTGCAACTGCTGCTCCGATAATCATGTCCAGCCTCATTTCTCCCGTCCCTTTCGATCTCTGCACGTCAGGGTCCATTTTTTGAGCCGCTGCAGTATTCCCACTCATCGACTCCGTGTGCCGAAATCTAGAACCACGTTTATTGAGGTACGAATCCGCCTCGCCGTTTGGATGACGGCAGATATACTACCGGAATGTTTCCGCTCGATCAGTGGTACGTTGCCGGCTTCTCGTGGGAGTTTCAGGAGAAGCCAGTCGCACGGACGCTTACTCGGCCAGCCGGTGGTGCTGTTCCGCGCGGAGGGCAAAGTGGCCGCGCTCGAGGATCGCTGCTGCCACCGGCATCTGCCGCTCTCCTGCGGAACCGTCGAGGGACCGGCGATCCGCTGCGGCTACCACGGCCTGCTCTTCGCCCCCGACGGCCAGTGCACTCGAAATTCCCGGCCAGGCGCACATCCCGAAGACGGCTTGCGTCCGAGCCTACCCGCTGGAGGAACGCAACCAGATCGTCTGGATCTGGATGGGCCGCACGCCGGATCGCAACCCACGAGCGCCGCCCCCGAGCATCCCTGGCACGACGATCCGCGCTACCAGTTCACGGGCGACGTCTATCACTACAAGGCGCCGTACCAGTTGATCCACGACAATCTGCTCGACCTGAGCCATCTCGGCTACGTCCACACCCGGACCATCGGCGGCAACGCCAAGATCCACGTGCAAGCGGAGATGACGGTCACGAACGGGCCGGACTGGGTTCGCGTGGTCCGCCACATGCGCGACTCCGAGCCGCCTCCGACGTACCGGGAAGCGTGGCCGTTCGAAGGCCGCATCGACCGCTGGCAGGACATCGAGTTCCGCGTGAGCTACTTCCTCATCTGGACCGGCGGCATGGACGCGGGTACCGGCGACCTCGACGATCCCGCGCGCGCCGGCTTTCACATGCGAGGCTTCCACGGCATCACGCCCGAGACGGAGTCCACCAGCTTCTACTTCTGGACCATCTCCTCCAACCGCAATCCGGCGACCCGGATATGGCCGAGAAGATCCACCACGCGACCGCCTTCACCTTCGACGAGGACCGCGCCGTGATCGAGGCGCAGCACGCGAACATGGCGCGCTTCCCCGGCGCACCCATGGTCGGAATCCACGTCGACGCCGCGCCGAGATCCGCGCACGGCAGATCATTACAAGACTGACCGCAGCGTCAAAAAAAAGCTTCGGCCTGATGCGCTTCGACCGGTCGACTCGCCGGCCTTTGCCCTTGAGTTTTCGCGGTGCTAGGAACTGCCAATGTGGTCGTTCCTGTTGATTTGGCATCTTGCCTCGGCGAGCAACGGCCACGGTGAAAACAGCCAACTGCGGGCATTCCCAGAACCGCGGACGGAAAGCCGAACCTGACCGCCGCCGTTCCCCAAAGCCGCCGGACGGTAAGACCCGACCTCTCCGGAACGTGGTCGACCCCGGCGGACCGGTACTACAACAACATCGCAGCGGTCCCCTACCCGAACACGTGATGCCTTGGGCTGACGCCCTCTATCGCCAGCGGATGCGGGGACTTTAGCAAGGAGCAGCATGGAGGCTCCTGTTCTCCTTGGGGGCCCGCAAGCCATGACCGGACCCTTTCGCGATTTCAAGATCATACAAACTCCGGCTTTAATCGTGGTTCTGTTCATGATCTGACCCACCGGCAGATCTTTCTGGACGGCCGGCAACTAAAAGGATCCAGTCCCCAGTTGGATGGGGTACTCAGTGGGACATTGGGAGGGGAGACGTCTGTGGTGGAAGCACCGGGCACACGCCCCGGGTCTGGCTGGACCACCGACGGCCATCGCACTTCCGAGCACCTTGCGCATCACCGAGCGATTCCGGCGCATCGACGTTGGGCACATGGAGATTCGCATGACGCTCGACGATCCGCAAGGTTTATGTCAGACCTTGGACGGTAACGACGCGGCAAGAGTTGAAGGTCGACACCGAAATGCTGGAATTCGTCTGCAATGAGAACGAGAGGGCACGGTCGACATGGACGCGAAGGGCCCGGAGATCACCGAAGCGCTGTTACCGGATGCAACGCTGCGCCAAGTACGTGGGGTTTGACGACTACGAAGAGAACGGCAAATCGCACGCGGTCGAAATTACCGCGTCGCGCGGGACGCTCTACTGGGATCCAGGACGCGCCGGTAAGCAACGACTTCTGGCCTTCTCGAGGCGGCCTTCGCTCTCAGCGGCACAGGGATCGAGTTCGAGGTACAGGGCGATTCGACAACGCACCTGGTGATGCAGTGGGTGGAGGGTGACATCAAAGTGGTGCGGCGCAAAAGGGTGCATGGCGGGTCAGCATCGCCAACATCTCGCGCTACACTAAAAGCGATGCCGAAACAATACTCCGCTCCGCCCGCGATGGCGATCGACCCCAACAAGACGTACACGGCCACTTTCAAACCTCCCGAGGCGAGATCGTCTGGAACTGTTCGCCAAGGACGCGCCCAAGACGGTGAACAACTTCGTCTTCCTCGCCCACGACAAGTTCTACGACGGCCTGAACTTCCACCGCGTCATCGACGACTTCATGGTCCAGGGCGGCGACCCCGAAGGCACCGGCCGCGGCGGCCCCGGCTACCGCTTCGAGGACGAAGTCACCGGCAACCGCCAACCAGAGCCACAAGCCGGGCGTCATCTCGATGGCCAACGCCGGCCCGGACACCAACGGCAGCCAGTTCTTCATCACCCACGTCGACTGCAGCTACCTCGACGGCAAGCACACCGTCTTCGGCAAGGTGACCAAGGGCCAGGACGTGGTCGACGCGGTGAAGCAGGGCGACAAGATCGAAAGCGTCACCATCACCGAGGCGTAGGCCTTCGTGCGCATATCTGGCGGTCGGGGCGCATCCCGACGACGTCGAATTCGGCTGTGCGCCCATCCTGATTCAGGAGGCGCGGGCCGGGCACGAAGTCCGGATCCTGGTGACCTCCAAAGGCGAAGCCGCCAGCGCCGGGACGCCGGAGGAGCGCGCCCAGGAGGCTCGCGAGGCTGCCCGGATCATCGGGGCCGAGATCGAGTTCCTGGATCTGGGCGGCGACTGCAACATCGAGCACACGCCGGCCAACGCGGTGCCAGCTCGCCCGGGAGATCCGGCAGTTCCGGCCGGACGTCGTTCTGGCCCCGCACCTGGGCGAAAACCAGCACCCGGACCATGCGGCGGTCGGGAAATTGGTTCGCGACGCCGCCCGTTTGGCGCGCTACGGCGGATTGTCGCAACTTCTGGGGTTACCAAGTCATCCAATAGCCAGTCTGTACTTCTATGCCATCACTCAGGTCTATGTGGACCCTCCGCAGCTGGTCGTGGACGTCAGCGCCGTCTTCGCCGAGTGGCAGGCGGCGATCCAGTGCCACGAGAGCCAGATGAAGACGCGAACTTATCCTGAGTTGGTGATGGCGCGGGCCCGAGCGTGGGGCGCGGCCATCGGCGTCGAGTACGCCGTCGGTTTGTGGTTGAATGACCCGGTCCGGGTGGGCTCGTTGGCTGAGCTGGCCCTTTCGTCGAGGATACTTCTAACGCTGAACGAATGCAACGCACTGACGGCTGTCGCATTGGAATCACCTGCTACCCCTCCGTCGGCGGGAGCGGCATCGTCGCCTCGCAGCTCGGCAGCGAGCTGGCGCGGCTGGGCCACAAGATCCACTTCATCAGCTATGAGCCGCCGTTCCGTCTGGAGCGGAAGCAGCCCAACATCTTCTTCCACCAGGTGGAGCTGAACGAATACCGGCTGTTCAAGTATCCCGACTACACGCTGCCGCTGGCGGTGAAGATGGTCGAGGTCGCGAACAAGTTCAAGCTCGACATCATGCACGTGCACTACGCGGTGCCGCACGCAACGGCGGCGCTGCTGGCTCGCCAGATCGCGCGGGACGAGAGGCCTGCATCCGGCTCGCGTGATCACGACGCTGCATGGGACCGATATCACGCTGCTGGCTCGCGATCCGAACCTGGGGCCGATCATCAAGTACTCGATCGAGAGCTCCTGCGGCGTCACGGCCGTGTCGCACAGTCTGCGGGAGGAAACCATTCAGGTGCTGAAGACGAAGAAGCCGATCGAGGTGATCCACAACTTCTACCGGCCGCGCGCGCCGCGCAAGAGCCGCAAGGAGATTCGCAAGGCGCTCGGGCTTCGTCAGGACGACTTCGTGCTGATTCACCTGTCCAATCTGCGGCCGGTGAAGCGCGCGCAGGACATGCTGAAGGTGCTGGCGGAGGTGAAAGACGATGAGCGCATCAAGCTCCTGATCCTGGCGGGCGGTCCTTTCGATCCGTTCAAGCCGCTGGTGAAGAAGCTGGGGATCGAAAAGCGGGTGGTCGTGAAAGCGACGTCCTGGATATCGAGAACTACATCGCCGCGTCCGACGCGGGCATGTACGCGAGCGAGCGCGAGAGTTTCGGCATGGGCGTGCTGGAAACGATGAGCTTCGGCAAGCCGGTGGTGGCGACGCGCGTCGGCGGCGTGACGGAGATCATGCGCGACGGCGAGACCGGATTCCTGAAACGGCTGGGCGACGTGAAGTCGATGGCCGCGGCGGTCCGGAAGCTGGCCAACGATCCGGAGTTGTGCGCCCGGCTGGGCGCGGCCGCGAAGGCCCGGGCGGAGGAATGCTTCTCGGCCGAGGCGAGCGTCGGCAAGTACGTCGAGTTCTACCGGCGGGTCATGGCGGAGTGCCGGCAGTAGCTTGGAAACCTGCGAAGTGTTCACAAGCCACGACCAGCTTGCTGACCGCGAGCCTACCTGACCATGATTGAGAAAACATGGATTGAGAGAACATCGCCGGTCTCGATTCCGCGCCATAGGATTCACAGAACCGAAGCACAGCGCATCAACTTTAGCGGGCCGAGGCCGGGGAACCGGTCTGGCGCTAGTTCGACCGCGGCGCGAATGGTTTCGTAGTCGGCGGCGTTGTTGTGCAGCAGGAGCATATCGTTCGCGAGGGCCGTCGCGGCGATCATCGTATCCGCGCGCCACCGGGCGAGACGCTGTTGCCGGGATTCCAAGAACCGATGGACTTTCCTGGGAGGCGTGGCGGTCGGGCACCAATGCGCACATTCGCCGGCGAGACGGCGACCAGCATCCATTGGCCATACCTGCCCGGGATCTGCGAGGAACAACTGCTGCGCGCACTCGATCCGAGCCAGATCCTCCGGCGAGCGCTGTCTCAGTAACGCGAAGCCGCGAACCCGTTCGAACACTGTGATCGCGGATATGTGCACCGGGTGTTGTGCTAGGTAACCAAGCATCCATTGCCCGGCGGCGGGGACGCGTGCCTGGCGAACCAGGCGTCCGCGCTGGTATCGAACAGAAAAGGGCCGGATGCCGCGTCCAGCATTTCAGCGCTGCTTCTCCGGAATGATGCCGTTCAGGATCATCATTTCCTCGTCCGAAAACCCGGCGTACATCTGTTGATAGCGCGCCCAAATCGCCCCCGCCCGCTCGCGCGTCTGCCGCTGTTTGTTGGATTCCTCCAACGCCTCAGCCACCACCTGGCTCACGTTTACGTTGCGCGATTTGGCCGCCCGTTTTGCAGCCGCGAGAGATGCGGCCGGAAGGGAGATGGTTGTGCGAACTGTTTCTGGACGCTCATGATTCATTATCGCATCTAGATTCGCATCAAAGCGCATCAACTCTAGAGCTTGACCGATTCTGTATTTCCGCGTATAGTAGAAATATGGAAGCAGCCAAAGCGCGTAACGTGGCCCGCTACGCGGACATGTTCTCGGCGATGGGCACCGAGCCGCGGCTGCGGATCATGCAGCTGCTGCTCTCGGCGCATCCGGACGGGATGGTGGTGGGCGAAATCCAGAGCGAGCTGGGCATTCCCAGCTCGACCCTCTCGCACCATCTGGACAAGCTGAAGAACGAAGACCTGGTGCAACGTCCAGCGCGAGAGCACCTTCCTGCGCTACACGGCGAACACCGACGCGCTGCAGGAGCTGCTTGGCATTCCTCTATGCCGAATGCTGCACGCGCAACAAGGCGGTCGAACCCGCAAGATCGATCGTGCAGATCTGCAAATAGGAGACATCATGGATACCGAACATCAAAGAAGTCGTGAAAGAGAAGTACGGCGAGGCCGCGCTGCGCGTCTGACCGGACGGCAGCCAGCGCTGCTGCGGCGCCGGGTCCGCGCTCGACCGGGTCGGTGCGATCCGATCACCTCGAATCTCTACGACGACGCAGCAGAAGCCGGGCGTGCCGGAAGAGGCGTGCTGGCGTCGCTCGGCTGCGGCAATCCGACGGCGCTGGCGGAGCTGAATCCCGGCGAAATCGTGCTCGACCTCGGCTCGGGCGGCGGCATCGACGTGCTGCTCTCGGCCAGGCGCGTCGGCCCGACCGGCAAGGCCTACGGGCTCGACATGACGGACGAGATGCTGGCGCTGGCCCGCGAGAACCAGCGCAAGGCCGGCGTCGACGAACGTCGAGTTTCTCGAAGGGCGAGATCGAGAAGCATTCCGCTGCCGGACAACTCGGTCGACGTCATCATCTCCAACTGCGTCATCAATCTCTCCGCCGACAAGGACCGGGTGCTGCGCGAAGCGTTCCGCGTGCTCAAGCCGGGCGGCCGCTTCGCCGTCTCCGACGTGGTCGTCCGCGGCGACGTTCCGGCCGAGATGCGGCGCAGCATGGAGCTGTGGGTCGGCTGCATCGCCGGCGCGCTGAAGGAGTCCGACTACATCGCGCAAGCTGGCCAAGGCGGGCTTCGAAGAGATCGACGTCGAGCCGACCCGCATCTACCGCGTCGAGGACGCGCGCGCAGTTCCTCGACCGGCGAAGGCATCGACGTGCGATGCGATCGCCCCGCAGGTGGAAGGCAAGTTCATGAGCGCGTTCATCCGCGCCGTGAAGCCGGCGCCGCGCGAAAGGCTGCTGTGGTCCGTCGTGCTGCAAGTGAGGCGCTCGGCACGGCGTTCCTGCTTGCCGCCGTGGTCGGATCCGGCATCATGGGCGAGCGGCTCGCGGGCGGCAACGTCGCGATCGCGCTGCTCGCCAACACCCTGGCCACGGGAGCCGCGCTGGTCGCGCTGATCCTGACGCTTGGGCCGATCTCGGGAGCGCACTTCAACCCGGCCGTGACGCTCGCCGCCGCTATGGCAGGGCGGGCTTCCCTGGAGGGAAGTCCCGGGCTACATCTGTGCGCGCAGATCGCGGGAGCCTTCGCGGGAGTCGCCGTCGCGCACTGGATGTTCGAGCAGCCGCTGTTCTTCGCCTCGCAGCACGTGCGCGCGGGAGGCGCGCAGCTTTTCAGCGAATTCGTCGCGACCTTTGGACTGCTCTCCGTCATCTGGGGATGCTCGAGAGCGCGTCCTCCGCTGTGCCGTTCGCGGTGGGAGCCTACATCACCGGCGCCTACTGGTTCACCGCGTCGACATCGTTCGCCAATCCCGCCGTCACGCTGGCCCGCGCGCGCCTCCGATACGTTCGCGGGAATCCGGCCGGTCGATGCGCCGGCATTCGTCGCCGCTCAGATTGCGGCGCAGCGGCCGCCACCTTACTATTCCGATGGCTCCCTCGACAAGAAACGCGTCCTGATTCTCTGCACCGGCAACTCCGCCCGCAGCCAGATGGCCGAGGGACTGCTGCGCCACGACGCGGGCGACCGCTTCGAAGTGTAAGCGCCGGCACGAGCCCGAGCCAGGTCCGCCCGGAAGCGATCGCGCGTGATGCGGAGCTGGGAATCGACATCTCCGGGCACCGCTCCAAACACGTGGACGAGTTCGCGGGTCAAGCTTCGACTACGTGCTCACCGTCTGCGACAACGCCAAAGAAAGTTGCCCGGTCTTTCCGGCCGCGACGACTCCGGTTCATCACAGCTTCGACGATCCGGCGGCGGTGCAGGGGGCCGAAGCAAGAGCGGCTCACCGATGTTCCGCCGAGTCCGCGACGAAATCCGCGAGTACCTGCGGACCTTCCCGGCCTAGTCAGCGCGCTGGGCCACGATACGCTCGATGCGGCGGTCGGGGACGATCCATATCAACGCGACGAGCGTGTACAACGCATTCGAGATCCACGGGCTGACGAACGCTAGCGGGATCGCTGCCAAATAGAACACGGGCGAGAGCTTCCCCTTCCAATCGGTCCCAACTGCGGCGGCGAGCGCTGAATTGCGTCCGAGGCT
>CAWHXS010000009.1:0-195330 GCA_963833365.1 uncultured Gemmatimonadales bacterium | reverse complement strand
TGCCACCGCGACCGTGTTGACCGGCACCGGCGCGCCGGTGGTCAACACCATCGACTATCGCAACACCGGCGTCATTCTGCGCGTCGCGCCTCGTGTCAACGCCAACGGAAACGTATTGCTCGATATCGAGCAGGAAGCCAGCAACGTCGCCAGCAACGCCAATGCCACGACGCTGACCCCAACGGTATCTCAGCGCAAAATCAAAAGCTCGATTTCCATCGCAAGCGGCCAGACCGTGGTGCTCGGCGGCCTGATCGGCGAGCAGAGGATCGCCACCGCACGGGTTTACCGCTCCTTGACCAGATCCGCGCCCTCGATGACATCCTGTCGCGCAACAACAAGACCACGACGCGCACCGAGATTATCATCTTCATTCGGCCGCAGATCATTCGCGACGGTGTCGATGCTCAGCGCATTGCGGAAGAATTGCGAGCCAAGATGGGGGGGGGCAGAGTCCGTGCTTCGGCACAACGCGGGCAGGTCCGTTTCGGCAATTGATGCAAGCGACACGCGCTCGCCGGCGCTCGCGTGTCAAAGCCTTCGTAACCCTTCTCGTCAGCAGGAATATGGCCGCGCTCGCGCTTTCAGCCACCCGGAGTGGCCGGCTTTGACACGACGAAGCATTCACGCATACGCGATCATTGCCCTCTTCGGATTCGCCGCCGTGACCGTGAGCATGGTCATGGTGCCAAGCATGCGTGGAGCGCTGGGCGCCGGCCTTGCGCTCCTGATGCTGGCGATCGCGGTCGTCGACGCACGGCGTTTCGTCATCCCGGATGGCTTGAATGCCGCCGCATTTGCTCTGGCGTTGCTGGAGGCAGCGGTCGGCGAGCCCGGGCGATCGCGGAAGCGATCGTCTTCGCGTGCTTACGCGGCGCCGTGCTAGCGCTCCTTTTCCTCGGATTGCGCGCCCTTTATGCGCGTCTGCGCGATCGCGAGGGTCTCGGTCTAGGCGACGTCAAGCTTGCCGCCGTCGCCGGCGCCTGGCTCGACTGGCCGATGATTCCGGTCGCCATCGAGATCGCGGCATTCGCCGCGCTTTCGATCTACGTTCTGCGGAATTTCGTGCGCAAGCGGCCGATGCGCGCCGCGGCATGCTGCCTTTCGGTCTGTTTCTCGCACCGGCGATTGGCTCTGCTGGCTGCTGCAGATGACATTGCTCGTTCCGTTCTGAATTCGAAGGCCGTCGGGCCGCCGGCCCAGGACGTGTCGGGAAGATGCAGAAGATGATAGTCTCACCCATGAAGTATACGGAGGCTCGCGCAATGACCGCTGTTGCGATGAACTGCTATCGCGTGCTGCTCCATATTCTGGCCGCGGTTTCGATTTCCGTATCCCCAACCCCGTCGCGCGCCCAGCCGTCGCAGACGATTGAGATCGTCACCCGGAGCGGCATCCGCGTCTTTAACGTGGAGGTTGTCGTAAGCGACGAACAGGTCAAGAAGGGCTTGAGCGGCCGCAAGGAGTTGCCGGCGGGCAGCGGCATGTTGTTCGACTTTCGCGGCGAGGTGCAGTCGGTCATGAACACCAAGGATACTCTCATCCCGCTCGACATGATCTTCATCCGCTCCGACGGGAGCATCCATAAGATTGCCGAAAACGTCGAACCGCTGTCGAGCCGTCAAATCTACTCGAACGGGGCTACGCGTGGAGTCCTGGAGGTGCCGGTGGCTCCGCTGAATTTTCGGAATTGCCGTTGGCGATCGGGTGGCACATCCAATTTTCGACCGGTCAGATAAAATTTGCGCGGATTTCTCGCCTGAGGCAAAGCCAGCCGCGACGCCCGATCGAGGCGTGAAGCTCCTGTCGGAGCTGGAGAAACTTGCGAATAATTCGTCGTCTGCGGCTATGGCGTCCTAGGCAGCCCGAACGATGCGCGGCACCGTCCTGCCGCGCGCAGTGATGACCAGCCAGCCTTCGTCGAGCGTTGCAAGACCGCACGCAACCAGCTCTCTCTGGACCCTGACGGTGATGAACTTGGTTCGAATCCGATTTATGATTTGCAGCCCGCGCACGGTCGCATACGCACAACCTCTTCGCAATGCCCAGCGCCGGGCCAAAGCGTCCCCGCATCCGGGTTTTGGCAGGGGGCGAAACCGTTGCCAGCGCCGAATCTGCTGCCAGCGCCGATTTCACGCCCCACCTCGACTTGACCATCCCTGCCGAGCGCCGCCGCTTCTGGTCGCCCCAAGACCCCTTCCTCTATGACCTTGAAATCGAACTCTGTCAACGCCGCCGGCGAGGTCATTGACCACGCCCAAAGCTATGCCGGGCTGCGCAGCGTCACCCTGGACGGCAAAGCGGTGAAGATCAACGGTGAGGTCATCTTCCAGCGCCTGGTGCTGGACCAGGGCTACTACCCGGATGGCATCATGACCGCGCCCAGCGACGAAGCCCTGATCCACGACATCGAGCTGAGCATAGCCAGCGGCTTCAACGGCGCGCGCCTGCACCAAAAGGTCTTTGAAGAACGCTTCCTCTACCACGCCGACCGCCTGGGCTATCTGGTTTGGGGCGAATTTGGCGATTGGGGCGGCGGCGGCTTTGGCCCGCGCCACGACCACCAGCGGCCCAGCGCCACCTACATCACCCAATGGCTGGAAGCGCTCGCCCGCGACTACTCCCATCCTGCCATCGTCGGCTGGTGTCCGCTCAACGAAACCTGGCAGGCCATGACCGACCGCACCACCGTCCTGGACGATGTCACCTGCGGCATGTTCCTGGCGACCAAGGCCATGGACACCACCCGCCCGGTCCTGGATACCTCGGGCTATTCGCACCGTGTGCCCGAAACCGACATCTACGATTGCCACGACTATACCCAAGACCCCGAAAAACTTTCCGCCAGCCATGCCCACGTCGCCGAGGGCAAGCCCTATTACAACCACCACGACAAAGAAACCTGGTCCATCCCCTATCGCGGGCAACCCTTCTTTGTCAGCGAATTCGGCGGCATCTGGTGGAACCCCAAGGCCGCCCGACGAATATTCATGGGGCTACGGCGAACGCCCACGAATATCGATGAGTGCTACGAGCGCTTCGAGGACCTGTGCGCCATCCTGCTGGATGACCCCGCCATGTTCGGTTACTGCTACACCCAGTTGACCGATGTCTATCAGGAGCAAAACGGGATCTACTTCTTCGACCGCAGCGAGAAGTTCGACATGGCCCGCATCCACGCCGTCCAGAAGCGCCCCGCCGCCATCGAACAAGCCGCCAGAAGCCGTCTACTGTCCCCCTGCCGCGCTAGGATAGTTTGTTTCCAGCCAATCGGCATGGGTCAGGTGAACATTATGTCCCGCATTCTGCACGGTCAGCACCTCTACAGATTGAATGCGTGTGGCAGCTTCGCTGAGGAGGGCGGGGGCGACCAGAAAGTCGTCCTCGCCCCTCATGGACGGCACCGGGCACGTGACCTTGTCAAGCATTGACAAGCTGATATCACCGCCCGGCGCTGACAATGTCGTTGAAGGCGCTTGCCGCACTCTGCGTCATGGCGCGCGTTGGCCTCCCCATAGGTTTCAATTAGGTAGTGGCGGTAGCCTTGCATGGGCGGATCGGATTGTCAATCAAATTAGCCATTGCCTCGATCAAATGGCCTCCAGGATCACTAATCTGAGCAGCGGCCCCCCAAGTGACCACAGAACACCGCGATTTCGGGTCGCATCGCCGCCATCAACAAGCTTATCTCCCCGCCGTCGCTAAAGCCCATCGATGGGGCCGACTTGACCTCTTCTTGTTCGAGTAGCGCTTGACCATGCAACATCCCCCTAGTAAGACGCGTATGGCGTGTCCGCAGGGGTAGATGCAGCAAACCTAAGAACCGCAGCGATGATTTTGTAACCGGCAGCAACCAACGCGCTCGCAACGGTATAAATTCCTCAATACTACCGAATAACCCAGGCAGCAGTAACACTGCATCACCACCACCAGCTACCTCAAAGTAAATTTGTGCTGCGCCATCTTCAAACCATGACATTTTGCGTCTCCATTTGCTCCTGATACTATGAACCGTGATAACATGGACAGAGTTACGTTAACCTCGCCCTTGCAAAGAGAGGTTTATGACTCCACGTTCACAATAGGCTGTCGCGCAGTGGAAGACCAGTACTATTTCTAAACTGCGATCAGCTACGGGAGGTCGGAGAATGACGAAATATGGACAATATTGTCCGGTTGCAAGATCGCTGGAAATCATCGGAGATCGCTGGACGCTCCTAATCATTCGTGACATGCTGACGGGGACAAAGCACTTCAACGACTTAGAGCGTGGCTTACCTGGAATCTCAAGGGCGCCGCAGCGCGTCTGAAACTATTACAGCACGCAAGCGTCATCGAAAAGCGCATCAATGGCGGCGGTCGCAACGCCACCGAATATCATCTTGACGCAGGCTGGGCAAGAACTTCTCGCTGTCGTCCTCTCCTTGAAAATGTGGGGAGAAGACGTGGGCCTTTGCGACCCTATCTCGGAGGAACTTGATCCAGTCCTCTTGATGTGGTGGCTGCGTGGTCAGGCCAATGTCGAGCTATTGCCAGAATGCGCTTGTTGTCGTGCAGTTTGACTTTTCATGAAAAAAGCAAGCTGACCTTTTGGCTTATCCTCACACCGGGAGGATGTCAGTCTATGTTTGACCGATCCTGGTTATGAGATAGACCTTCTGGTTACTCGCCGACCTGATGACCATTTTACAAAGTGGAACGTAGACGCATCACCTTTCAACACGCGTCGACGACGGCACAATCCGTGTCGAAGGCATACGCAGCTTTGTTCGAGCATTTCCACGTGGTTTAGATTGATCAGATGCAAGCGTCATTTGAGCCGATTGAGTACGCAGGAGCTCGTCCCTGCATTCGGCGCAATAAGCCGTGAACCTAAGCGAGCGTCAAGATCAATTTAGCGAACTGCTGGCCGAATGTAGCCGCACCTTTCTGACCACCCCGGAGGGAGAAGAAGAACGGCTTGGCTATCTGCGCGCCCGTGTAAGCGCCCAACACAACTACGCCGCCGTTGCCCAACTCGAGACCCAGGGCATCGACATCACCGATGCTGTCCTCTTCAAGCTGCTGCCCCACACCGATACCGAACTTCACCGCACACAGGGCGCATGGCTGCACAGCGCCGCCTTTATCAGCGGCGATCTGCGCCGCTGGTACGAGGCATCGGGCATGACACGGCCCAACGCTTGGCCCACCATCGCCCGCGCCCTCTGGCAACTGATCCAAAGCTGCCTGGCTGACCCGGCGCACTTGGAAGAAGCCTGCCACGCCTTTGCCGCCGAGCCCGCCACCAAGGGCTTCCAGACCGGCATCGTCACGCCCATCCTCAATGCCCTTCAGCCCGACCACTTTCTCCTGCTCAGCCGCAAGAGCCGCACCACCCTCAACTATTTCACCGGCGCCGACTTTGGTCACACCATGCTCGACTACCCCGCCGCCAACGCCGCCCTCCAGCATTTCATCGACGAGCAAGCCAACTTGCAACAGCTTGCCGCTGCCCTGGAAATGCGCCCGGCGATCTCTTTGACCTCTTCAGCCATTGGCTGGTCAGCATCCACCACTTTGCCTTTCACCCGACCTCCTATTGGCGGCTCACCCTGGACGACGACCCGGCTTTATGGCTCGAATGGCAAGAGGGGGGCTATGTGGGGCTCGGTTGGGATGAAATGGGCGATGTGGCTGAGATCGGGCAAAACGAGTTCAATCAGCGCCGCGACAGCCTGCTCGACCAATATCCGATCCTGGCGCAAGGGCGATCTCAACCAACTCTGGCGCTTTGCCCATCAACTCCACGAAGGTGACAAGGTGCTGGTGACAGGCGCGCAAAATCGCCTATTGGGCTATGGCACGGTCGCCGGCCCCTATTATTTTGTCTCCGAAGTCGGCTTGGGCCATCGTCGCCCAATGGAATGGGATGACCTTACCCCGCGTCAAGCCGACCTGCCCGATGGCCGCGGGCTGATCAAAGTACAAGCCGCTCCCTTCGCCGCGCCACCGAAGCGCCGCCCATTGCTGATACGCACCGCTGACGATGAGCACGAAGCGCACCGGCGCGAGAAACCCGCTATCGCTGCACCCACTCCGCAACCATCGCCCCGCACGAGAGCAACACCCCCTATGGCGTAGCCGCAGCCCATCCAGCCCAACTACACCCTTGAAGAATGTGCTGACGCCACCGGCATCGACGAGCGCACGCTCGAAGCGTGGGTACATGCCATCGAGCGCAAGGGACAGGCGATCCTCTATGGCCCGCCCGGCACCGGCAAAACCTTTGTCGCCCATCATCTTGCCCGCCATCTGATCAGCGGCGGCGATGGCTTTACGCCAACTGCTCCAATTTCATCCTGCCTATAGCTACGAGGAATTTATCCAAGGGCTGCGTCCCCAACCCGCTGCCAATGGCCTTCGCCTTTACCCTGCAACCAGGGCGCTTCCTCACCTTTTGCCGCGAGGCGGCAGGACGCATGGGTGTCTGTGTCCTCATCATCGATGAGATCAACCGCGCCAACCTTGCCCAAGTCTTGGGAGAATTGCTCTATCTCCTGGAATATCGCGAAGCGCAGATCAGACTGGCGGGCAGCGACACCCTCTTTAGCATCCCTGCCAACGTCCGCATCCTCGGCACCATGAACACCGCCGACCGCTCGATTGCGCTGGTGGACAATGCCTTGCGCCGCCGCTTTGCCTTTTTGCGCGTCGCGCCCGACTTCAACGCCTTGCGCCACTATCACGAGCGCATCGGCACGCCCTATCCGCTCGAGCCACTGATTTCGTTGCTCCAAGAGATCAACCGCACCATTGGCGACCCCAACTTTGCGCTGGGCATCAGCTACTTTCTGCACGACGACCTGACGACCGAATTGCCCTCGATCTGGCAAGTCGAGATCGAGCCCTATCTCGAAGAATTCTTCATCGACCAGCCGGAGCTGATCACCCCCTTGCGTTGGGCCGCGGTGAAAGCGAGGCTTGGCTTTTGACTCCGCCCCGCCCAGCCACGCACTATACCCTGGTCGAATACCAACCTATCCACTGCCCGCCGATGCCCTGGACGAAGAGGCCGCCGCCCTGCTCTGGCGTCGCTACCGCGCCCAGGTCGAGATCGAGCCACCCTCCTTTCGCACCGGCAACCATTGGCAACTCACCGCCCAAGGCTGGGCCGGCTTCATCCCCATTGACGCGCAACTCTCACCTTGGTCCTCCAGCCCAAAGTCGCCCTGGCCGATCTCTTTGCCATGATCGAAGTGGCCTATCACCTCGAAAGCCTGCACTTTCTGCCAGGGCAAGTGCTTTTCCTACGACCGCGACAGCATCATCGCCCTGCTCGAGACCGACCGCGCCCTCACCGGCCCCGATTACGCAGCGACTGGACACGCTGTTTCGCGCCTTCCAGGTGCCGTTCCACGCGTACGTACGCGACGTCGCTCGCCGTCACGAGGGCCCAGGATTCGCTCGCCGCCTCAAGAGCCGTCTCGACTCCACTGCCGCGCTCGGCACCGGACTACGCCTGGCTCTACGGACGCTTCAGCGCGCTCTCCGACTACGCTTCGCGCGTCGCACCAAGCGGCGCGACCGGCCCAGGCGGCAGCTCAAGCCGCGCGCGCGACACGCTGGCGAGCCCGATCGACAGCCTGCGCGGCCTGATGAGCCGCTGGCAAGATAGCACCTACCGGGGCTACGAGAGTATCGTGGACCGGCTGAACAACGTGATCGGACGGCAGCCGATTCCGGACACGACGGGAGCCGACGGCACGGTCACCATTCAAGTTGCCGAATGGAGACTGGTGGGTATACGCGCGTTCCTGGGACGCCGACGATCCCAACGCCGAGTGGTACTGGAATGTCCCGATCCGTGGCGGCACAGGTGGTGCTCGACCGCACTCGGGCAAGCGGCAGGCGAGGTATCTGACATGCGAGCCATCGACTGCTCGGCGCTCTTCCTCTCGCTCGCGGCCACACCATTCCGTGGCGGCGCAGCTCAAGGATCCGAGTCTGGTCGCCGCGCGCACCAAGGGGTCGCCCGACGGCGCCGGTGACGGTCTACGAGATGTCGGACTTCCAGTGCCCCTGGTGCCGCAAGCAGGCCCTCGAAGTGCTGCCGCTACTCGAGAGAGGAGTTCATCGCGACCGGGAAGGTGCGCTGGATCTTCGTGAACTTCCCGATCACCCAGATCTCCATCCCAACGCGGGTGCGGCAGCCGAGTTCGCGATGTGCGCCGCCAAGGCAGGATCAGTTCTGGCCGATCCACGACCTCCTCTTCCAGTACCAGTACAAGTGGGCCCCGCTCAAGGATCCGGCGCCGTTCCTGCATCACCCTGGCCGACTCGGTCGGCGCCCCGCGAGACTCGATTGTGTCCTGTCTCCAGAAACAGGAAACCCGGGCGCTCATCCAGAGCGAGGCCAATCGGCGCGGCCCGCTCCGGAGTGGCCAGCACGCCGACGGTCTACATCGAGGGGGCGGGCCTGCTCAAGGGTGCCGCACCGCTCGAGACCTACCGGCAGATTCTGGATTCGTTGTGGAAGGAGAGGACGGCGCAAAAGTCGATAGTCAATAGTCAGATAGTCAGAGAGTCGTGAGGTTCACGATCCTTGACTCTCGACCCCGACTCCTGACTCCAGACTCTCGACTACCGCGCCACCGTCAGCACGACATCGTACAACGCGTGGGTCCAGGCCGCGATGCCGAAGCCCCGGAGCGAGAAACAGCGCGCTCAGCAGCACTCCGGCGATGGTGCGGAAGGTGAACGAGGTCAGCTCGAGGCTGTCGCCCAGCGGGCCGATGTAGTGAAACGCCGAAAAGATGAGCGCGCCGAGCAGGGTCGCGAACGACTCCCGCTGGAAACGGTTTCCAGCCGAACCCCACCGATCGCCAGCCGAGCCAGCGCCCCCACGATCAGACCCGGAACAGCAGTTCCTCGTAGATTCCCGCACCAAGGGAAACCATGACCTGGGTGGGTAGCTCCTGCTCCTCGATCGGACCGAGCGCCAGCGCCGACGGCCCGCTGCAGCACCAGCGTCGTGAGCAGGCTCGTCACCACACCGAAGAGGACCGCGTACAGCACGGACTCCACCAGCCATGCCGAGGAAGTACCGGCCCTCGATGGGCCCGTTCTTCCGCCGGTCGCGCCATACCAGCACAACGCCGGTTCCCAGCAGCACCACCGCGAAGATCGTCAGCCCATGTCGTCCGCCCAGCAGGACGAAGAGGCTCTTGAGCAGCACATCGGCGCCGTTGCGAATCCCGGAGCCGTCCGGGCCGGAGAGGCCCCGCGCCATGAGCTCGTAGAGCGATCGAGCAGCGGCAGCGCGAAGGTGAGGCTGTAGCGGGGTGCGCGGGTGGTCGGACCAGTAGGAGGGCATGCGAGAAAGCTAATGGGGAATGGACTCGGCGGCCTCGACGCAAACCGCGCCACCCCGGTGAAACCTCACAGTGGCGCGGTCGGTTGTCATCGAGCTCGAGACGATCGGCCTCGGGCTGCCGGCGTCACTTCGACGCCGTTACTCGGCTCAGGCGATCGCTTGCCCTGCTCGAGCTACGGATGCAACTCTCACTAGACAATGGATCACCTCCTCTCACAGGGTGGAACATAGGGCGGACGGATTTAGTGTAGCAGCAGTCCGGTGCGCTCGGGCCAAGTCGCAGGATGCGCTCCCTCCACGCACGCACATGACGCCCGGCATTCCTTGACCGTGACCACACCCGTTCTATCGCGCCGCGATCACGCTGGCACCGCACTCGCTGCAGTCGCGGGCGCCTGGAATCGGAAGATCCGCGCGCGGCCACGAGGGACGCGCAGCGAGTCTGGGAGAGTTCCGCCTGGGCCGCGAGCGAGCGCGACTCGTCGCACGCCCGCTGGTCTGGTTTCACGCGCCATCGGTCGGAGAAGCGCGACAGGCAGAAGCCGGTGATCGGGTGCGCTGCGCCGCCGGCACCCGGATTGGCAGCTGGCGTTCACCTACTTCAGTCCGTCGGCCGAATCGGTTGCCGACGGCACTTCCTGCGGACGTGACCGGGTACCTGCCCTATGACCGGCCCCGCGACGTCGGCCACGTTTCTCGAGCTCCTGCGCCCACCGTCGCTGGTCTTCACCAAGCTCGACCTCTGGCCCGAGCTGGCCACCCGCCGCCTGAGCGCGGCGTCCCGGTCGGACTGATCGCAGGGACGGTGCGACCCAAGAGCGGTCGGCTCCGTTGGCCGGTCCGCCGATTGCTCGACCGGGCTACTGCCGCGCTGGATGCCGTCGGGGCGGCATCGACGAGGACGACGCGGCCGTCTGGTTCGGCTCGGAACCCAGACCGGACCGCATCCAGGTTCTGGGCGATCCCGCGCTACGACAGCGTCGCGGCGAGCGTCGCCGCGTGTGTCCCGGGACGATCCCCTGCTCCGGCTGGGAGCGGACGCGTGGACCATTGTCGCCGGTTCTACCTGGCCGGCGACGATCGCTGCTCCTCGAGGCATTCGCGGACTGCTCCGAGCCAGCGCCCGACGCCCGGCTCATGCTGGTCCCGCACGGCCCCTCCGTCGCTCCACGGATCGAGGCGCATCCCGCCCGGCTGGGCCTGCCTGGCTCCGCTGCCAGGTCGGCGAGGCGCCAGTGACTCGGACCCCTCTGGTCGAGGATCGCCTCGGGAACTCGCCACGTTGTATGGCGCCGGTAAGGTGGCGTATGTCGGCGGCGGATTTGGCACGCGCGGGCCTGCACTCGGTGCTGGAGCCCGCGGCGTGGGGAGTGTCCGGTAACTTCGGCCCCGGGCGCGAGAGCCGTGGACGCCGGGCTACTGGTGCGAGAGCGGGGGCTACCCGTTCGGTGGGCCGATGCGGAGCCGCCGCTCTGGTCGGCACTGGGAACGCTGGCATGGCGGACGAGACTGGCCGCGGACTGCGGCGGGGCGGCGGCGCGCGCGCGGTGGTGGATCAGGGGCGCGGTGCCGCGGAACGCAGCGCCGCGACTGGTGGAGCGGCTGGTTACTTCGGCTGGACCACCACGCCTTCAAACGTCACCGAGCGCGGCACGATGAGCCCCAGGGTAAGCCCGGTGATGAGCACGTCGAAGAAGCTGCTGCGCACCTTGATCTTGAGATCGGCGACACCTGTTCCGCCCACCAGCTGCGTCGCGAGCGTCTTCCTGAGCGACGGTTCGGAGAACTTGACCACACCCCAGAATCCGTAGACCGCGTGGCTGGTCACCTTGAAGGACGTGCCCTGTAGCCGGCGCATCGGCCGCCGAGGCCATGGTCACCGGTACGCCGAGCCGTGGTCGCGTCGAACGTCAGTGGCACAACCCGACAGCGAGGCATGCCAGCCCGGCGGCGAGAACAGCCCGGGCGCGAAGCCGAAACAGCGAAGCCACGCGATCAGAGTCCGGGGATATGAAAGTCCAGCCCGCGCCGACGCCGAAGACCGAGGGTTTGACGCCGTTGTCGCCCCAGACCCGGTCGTACGAGCACGTCAGGCCGAGCCCGAAAATCAGGTTCAAATCGATGCCGCCCGAGAGTCCGAAATTGGTTTGCGTCTCGCGACGTTGTCCGCCGGAGCACCGGGTGACATCGACCCGCGGCGCGATCCAGGGCCTGATGGCGAGCATCGGGATTGGGAATCGGAGCGCGATGCCCAGACCGATCGGCGCGTGGACGACGGTTCCCGGACCCGGCGGGTCGGCGTATTCGGCACCCGGCCTGCAAGGTCACGGAGAGCGGGATCAGTGGACCACCGAAGACCTTCAGATTGAGGGCGCCACCGAGGGCGGTGTAGCCATCGGCCGCGCCCGTCAGGATCGAAGTGGAGACGAGCGCCGAGAGTCCGATGGTGCCGAACCCGAGCGCGGCGCGTGCTCCGTAGGCGGTTCCGTCGCCGTAGTCGGAGTTGGGGAAGCCGACTTCGGCGCCGACGCTGAGACCGCTGGGAATGCCGGCATTGCGAGTGGGTAGGCCGGTGACCTGCGCCTGCGAGCGGACCGGCGAGCAACATGCACACCAGCGCAAGCACTGTCGGGTACCGCTGCATTCATCATACCTCCGGGCAATCGGTCGAATCGGCGCGCAAGGTAGCGGCGTCGCGAGGGGTTAGTCAATGCTGGTCGGCAAAGCACAACCCTCCTCGGCTCCACGCCGAGGAGGGTCGTGCCGATACGGGAACGGCTGCATAGAAACAGCCGACAGCGGACGACTCACTTATGCCACGCGACGCCGATCCCGACTCCTTCGTAGTCGCCCACCGCGCCGCTCACCCGAACATCGAACGTCTTAGTGAGCGTAATGTCGACGCCGAGGCCGAGGCCAAACTGCACATCATCGAACAGGTCGCCGAAGGCCGGCGCGATGACGGGATGAACCTAGGGGGTGAAGCTGATCTTGGACTCTTCCAGCAGGATCTGGCGCCCGAGCGAAACGCCGAGCGGGATCAGGAATCCGGTGTTTCCGCCGGAAAACAGCACCCCGAAGCCGCCGGTCACCGCAGCGTCGAGCGGGAAATCCTGGCTGTGATGTGGCGAGGACGGCGCGCGCATCGATACCGATCGCGCCGAGGTTGTCGCCGTTGCCGTTCCGCATCGACGTAGCCGCCCTGGATACCCCAGTCGAAGGTCTTATGGAAGCGCCGGTACTCGCCCTCGATCGCGAGGCTGACCCCTTCGCCCGGGATCCGAGATGTAACCACCCAACTCCTGACTTCTGAAACGCGCGGGTCGGCGCCATGAAAATCGGCGTGCCGAGCGTCTGCGCCGACAGCGTTCCCGCCGTTGACGCCAGTCCTGCCGCTACTAAGAGCAGCAGAAGCTCACGACGCATGCGAGTCTCCTTGAACGTGTTCGGCCACCACCCGGACGGTGTTGTTCACCGTTTGCAGAAATCCTCCCTGCACTGCGAACCGCAGCGTCTCCGCGCCGCGGCGCACCTGCAAGGTACCCCGCCCCAGTAGCGTCATGAAAGGAGCGTGCCGTGGCAGAATTCCGACCTCGCCATCATACGCCGGGGCGATGACCGAATCCGCCTCGCCGTTGAATACCGAGGCCTCGGGGCTGATAACCGTGACGTGCATCACGCGCTCGCGAGTTTCTTGGCCTTCGCCACCGCTTCGTCGATGGCGCCCACCATGTAGAACGCCTGTTCCGGCAAATCATCGAACTCACCGGAGAGCACCCGCTCGAAGCTCTCGATCGTGTCCTCCAGTTTCACGTACTTGCCTTCGAACCCGGTGAACTGCTGCGCCACGAAGAAGGGCTGCGACAGGAAGCGCTGAATCCGGCGGGCCCGCGCCACGACCAGCTTGTCGTCTTCCGACAGCTCGTCCATGCCGAGGATCGCGATGATGTCCTGCAGGCTCTTGTACTTCTGCAGGGTACGCTGCACGCCGATGGCGACATTGTAGTGCCGCTGGCCGAGGTACTGCGGGATCCAGGATCCGGCTGGAGCTGTCGAGCGGATCCACCGCGGGATAGATGCCGAGCTCGGAGATTGCGCGGGACAGCACGACCGTCGCGTCCAGGTGCGCGAACGCGGTCGCCGGAGCCGGGTCGGTCAGGTCGTCGGCCGGCACGTAGATCGCCTGCACCGAGGTGATCGAGCCCTTCTTGGTCGAGGTGATCCGCTCCTGCAGGTCGCCCATCTCGGTCGCGAGCGTGGGCTGATAGCCCACCGCGCTGGGCATCCGGCCCAGCAACGCCGACACCTCGGAGCCGGCCTGGGTGAACCGGAAGATGTTGTCGATGAAGAGCAGCACGTCCTGGCCTTCGACATCACGGAAATACTCCGCGACGGTGAGGCCGGAGAGTCCGACCCGAAGCCGGGCGCCGGGCGGCTCGTTCATCTGGCCGTAGATGAGGGCGCAGCTCTTGATGACCCCCGACTCCTCCATCTCGAGGTAGAGGTCGTTGCCCTCACGGGTCCGCTCACCCACGCCGCAGAAAACCGACTTGCCGCCGTGACCCTTGGCCACGTTGTTGATCAGCTCCATGATGACGACGGTCTTCCCCACGCCGGCGCCGCCGAACAAGCCGATCTTTCCGCCCTTCACGAACGGCGCGATCAGGTCGATGACCTTGATGCCGGTCTCGAAGATCTGGGTCTTGGGCTCGAGGTCGGTGAACTTGGGCGTCTCCCGGTGGATCGGCCACCGCTCGTTGCTCGCGGGAATCGGGGCGCCGCCGTCCACCGGCTCGCCCAGCACGTTGAGGATCCGTCCCAGCGCGGCATCCCCGACCGGAACCGTGATCGCCGCGCCGGTGTCAACGACCTTGGTGCCTCGCACCACGCCGTCGGTGCTGGACATGGCGACCGCACGCACCTGGTTCTGTCCGATGTGCTGCTGCACCTCGGCCACGACCCGGATGGGCCGCGGGCCGCTGTTATCCTCGAGCAGCAGCGCGTTGTAGATCTCGGGAAGGTTCTCCGGCTCGAACTCGACATCGAGCACCGGGCCGATGATCTGGACGACCTTGCCGATGTTCTTGGTTGGGGCTGCAGTTGCCATGGGTGCTCGTCGTTCCGCGCTTGAGTGTTGGACTTCAAGCCGTCAGCTGTCACCCTCAGCATTGCTTAGCCGTTAGCTGTTAGCTGTAGCCGTTCAATGCTCTCAATCTGAAATCTCATCTGAAATCGACCGCATCTCTCCTAGCCCTCGAGCGCCGCAGCTCCCCCGACGATTTCCGCGATTTCCTGGGTGATCGCGGCCTGGCGCTGGCGGTTATAGGTGCGCTTCAGCAGATCGTAAATCTCACCGGCATTGTCGGTCGCGTTCTTCATCGCGGTGCGACGGGCGCCGTGCTCCGACGCGGCGGTCTCGACCAGCCCGCGGTACACCAGGTTCCGGACGTAGAGCGGCAACAGCTGCTCCAGGATTTCGTCCGCCCCGGGCTTCAGGATGTAGTCGGGCCGCACCCCGCCCTTCGGCCGCTCCGGCGTCTGCACCGGGAGAATGGTCAGCAGGGTCGGCGGTGTAGAAAGCGGACTGTTGAACTTGGCGTAGACGATATCGAGGCTGGCGAGCCGTCCCGCCGCAAACTCCTCGATGAGCGGAGTGATCACTTCCGAGGCGTGATCGGCAGTCGGCTTGTCACCGATATCGATCCGCTGCGTAGCCAGGGCGCGCCCGATGTACCTGAAGTAGCCGATGCCCTTCTTACCCACGCCGTGCAGATCGACCTGATAGCCCGCACCCTCGAGTGCCTCGATGCGATTGCGGGCTTCCTTGATGAGGTTGGAATTGAATCCGCCAGCCAGCCCGCGATTCGAGGTGATCAGAAGGATCGCGGCGCGCTTGGGACCGCCCGCTGAGAGGGCTGCCGGCTTCCGGAGCAAAGGGAATCGGGCCTGCAGCTCCGGCGTCACCAGATCGCCGATGACTTCGGCCAGCGCCTGGGCATAGGGTCGAGCCGACACGACGCGATCCTGGGCCCGCTTGAGCTTGGACGTGGAGACCAATTCCATCGTCCGCGTGATCTTGCGGGTGTTCTGCACGGAGCGCATCCGTCCCCGGAGCGCACGCGAAGACTTGGCCATTTACTCGGCCCGGAACAGCGGCTTGAAGGCGGTAATCGCGGCCTTGAGCTTTCCCGTCAGGTCCTCGTCCAGCGTCCTCTTGGTACGGATTCCCTGCAGCACGGCGGGATGCTGCGCCTCGAGGTACGAGAGGAAATCGGCTTCCCATTTCCGAATCGACTTGACCTCGACGTCATCGAGGAAGCCGTTCGTGGCGGCAAAGATGATCGCCACCTGCCGCTCGACCGGGACCGGCGAGTACTGGGGCTGCTTGAGGACCTCGACCGTGCGGGCGCCGCGGGCCAGTTCACGCTGCGTGGCGGCGTCCAGCTCGGAGCCGAACTGGGCAAACGCCTCGAGCTCGCGGTATTGGGCGAGCGAAAGCCGCAGCGGACCGGCCACCTGCTTCATCGCCTTGATCTGCGCGTTCCCACCCACCCGGCTCACGCTGATGCCGGCGTCCACCGCGGGGCGGACGTTGGAGAAGAAGAGGTCCGTGGTAAGGAAGATCTGGCCGTCGGTAATCGAGATGACGTTGGTCGGGATATACGCCGAAACGTCGCCGGCCTGGGTTTCGATGATGGGGAGCGCGGTGAGCGAGCCACCCGGCTTCTTGATCCGGGCATCGAGCTTCACCACATCCGGGTTCTCCGAGAGCTTCGCGGCCCGCTCGAGGAGGCGGCTGTGGAGATAGAAGACGTCTCCCGGATACGCTTCACGTCCCGGGGGACGGCGGAGAATCAGCGACAGCTGGCGATAGGCCGCGGCCTGCTTCGAGAGATCGTCGTAAACACAAAGCGTCGCCTTGCCTTCTTCGTACATGAAGTACTCGGCGATGGCACAGCCCGAGTAGGGCGCGATGTACTGCAGCGGCGCAGGATCCGAAGCGCTGGCTATGACCACGATGGTGTATTCCATCGCGCCGTGCTCCTTGAGCTTCTCCACCACCGTCGCCACGGTCGAGCGCTTCTGACCGATCGCGATGTACACGCAGATGACCCCGGTGCCCTTCTGATTAATGATCGTATCAATCGCGATGGCGGTCTTCCCGGTGCCCCGGTCGCCGATGATCAGTTCGCGCTGGCCGCGGCCGATCGGGATCATCGCGTCAATGGCCTTGATGCCGGTCTGGAGCGGCTCCTTCACCGGCTGCCGGACGATGATGCCCGGCGCAACCATCTCCACGTCCCGGAAGGCGTTGGTCTTGATCGGGCCAAGTCCGTCCATCGGCCGTCCCAGTGCATCGACGACCCGGCCGGCCATGGCAGGTCCAACCGGCACTTCGAGCAGGCGGCCGGTGCAGCGGACTTCGTCGCCCTCTTTGAGCTTGAGGTAGTCGCCCAGGATGACCGCGCCGACGTTGTCCTCTTCGAGGTTCAACGCCATGCCGGTGATCACATCGCCGCTTTCGGTGGCGGTGAACTCCAGCATCTCGCCGGCCTGAGCCGAGCTGAGTCCGTAAATGCGCGCCACACCATCCCGCACTTCAAGGACGGTCCCGACTTCATTGACGTCCACCGACGCCAAATCGGCGCTCTGAATTTCCTTAAGAAGAACTTCCTTGAGTTCGCCGGGGCGGAGGGTCGTTTCCGTCGCCATAAGCCTTCGATCTGTGAGTGGAAATGCGGTCAGAACTTAGCTTGTGAAAATTATCACATGGAGACCCTTCGGGCAAGTTTGCCCGAAGGTCCAATGCCTGTCCGCTCGCCGGGTCCTGAAGCGGGCGATATAATCGGCCATGCGGCCAAAACTTGGCAGATGGAAGCCGCCATGCGGACCAGCCCTCGCCGGGCTGGGGCTTTTGTTGCTGGTTCACCCCTTGGCCGCCCGGGCCGACGGGCCGTCCCAGCCCCTCCAGGCAGCAGCAGACTCCGCAACTCTCGTCCTTCAGAACCGGCTGATCTTCGTCTTTCGCCGACCGCTGGGCTCCTACTCCCCCGCGGAGCGGGCGGCGCTGGCCCGCGAACGCCTCGCCAAGGTACTAGAGGGTCCCGCTACAGGCGATAGCGTCGGAGTCGAGCACCTCCTGGGTGCCATTACCGTCACCGCATCTGGCACGGTAGTTCTGGTGCTGGGTCCCGGCGATGCCGACAGCCTGGCCGGCGAGGAGCTCGGTGTACTCGCCGACTCGGCAGCGGCGCGGCTCCGTGATGCGATTGATGCCGAGCGCGCGGCGCGAAGTCCGGGGGTACTGCTTCGCGGCGCGCTTTGGGTGCTGCTCGCCACGACACTCCTCGTCGTGGTTCTCCAGATCATCATCAAACTCCGGCTGGTTCTCCTCGGATGGCTCCAGAGGCGAGCGGTGATAGACGTCCGCTCCGGGAAGCTGGGCGGATTCCAGCTGCTCGATCGCGAGCAGGTCCGCCAGGGCCTGAAGTACCTCACTACCGCGCTCGCCTGGGTCGCGGGGTTGGTGCTTGCAGAGATCTGGCTGAGCTTCTCGCTCGGCCGGTTTCCCTATACCGCCCCCTGGGGACGGGCCCTCAGGCATTTCCTGCTCACGACGCTTGGGGACCTTGCCCTGGGGGCGCTGAGGACCATCCCAGGGCTTTTCACTGCCGTCGTCATCCTGCTCTTCATTCGATTCCTGGTGCGGTTGACTCGCGGATTTTTCGGGGCTGTCCAATCGGGCAGGGTATCGGTGACGTGGCTTCATCCGGATACGGTCGCCCCCACCGAACGGATCGCGGTGGCGCTGCTTTGGGTATTCGGTCTCGTTCTCTGTTACCCGCATCTACCCGGAAGCGAAAGCGACGCCTTCAAGGGAGTGAGCGTCCTGCTCGGGCTACTGGTCACCATTGGTTCGAGCGGCAGCATCAACCAGATCGTGAGTGGGCTCATCCTGGTTTATGCCCGGGCGCTCCGGCTTGGAGACTACGTAAGGGTCGGCGAGTACGAGGGAACGGTGGCTGGAGTCGGGCTGGTTGCAACCAGGATCCGCACGCCATGGCAGGAGCTGGTGACGATACCGAATGCCGTAGTGCTGGGCGCGGCGACGACGAATTACTCCAGAATGGACCGAGCCGACACACTCTGGTATCGCACCTCGGTCACCATCGGATATGACGCTCCGTGGCGACAGGTTCACGCGATGCTTTGCCAGGCGGCGGAACGGACTCAAGGGATTCGGCGGGCGCCGCCACCCTTCGTCTTGCAAAGCTCGCTCTCCGATTTCTACGTCGAATACATCCTCAACTTCCAACCCGAGGAACCGGCTCAGCGCGTTTTCATCCTCTCCGAGCTGCACACCAACATCCAGGACGCATTCAACGAGAACGGGGTGCAGATTCTTTCACCCCACTTCATGAGTCAGCCGGACCATTCGGTGGTGGTGCCGCGGGAGCGCTGGTGGAGCGCACCGGCGGACCGCGCCCGCTGAGGGTTCGAGCTACCGAATCCTGCTTCGGGTGTTCCCGCGGGCAAACGCGGCCAGAACGCCTCGGGGTCCCATGCTCGCCAGCCCGCTGGCCGAGGCTCCCGCGATGCGCCGGGCGGTGATGGTGAGGTGGCTGGAGGTCGCAAAGCGGAGGAGTCGCGCGGTGGTTCCGGCGTCGTAGCCGGGATTGCGGAGCAACTGCGCGGCACATGCGATCCTGGTGAGATCGATGACCCGCTTGAGATTGGGGGCGCCACCGGCTCCGAATTGCCGGCTCAGGTGTTCCCGGCTGATCTTGAGCCGTTGAGCCAGCGCGCCGGTTCTCACCGTCTGATCCACCCGCTCCAGCAGATAGTTCCACACGTCGCGTTGTACCGGATCGGTGAGACGGAGCGCACGGGGCGCGTCGGCCAGAGTGCGGCGGCGCTCCTCGGCGGCGGAGACGCGAAGCACCACCTCGCCGGAGACCGCGTTGTCTACCCCTTCGACCAAAAGCGCCGCGACCTTTGCCTCATGGCAGGCCAGCATCATCTCCCCGTCGTCGGGACGGAAGGGCCCGAACGCCACCATGGGAACTCCGGGGAACGCGGCCCGAACTTCCTGAATCTGCGGCTGAGCGAGGCGCCTGGGGAGTCAATACGATGGCATCTACCAGGCGGCTCGCGAGGACCTTCCGCAACCCTTTGGGGTTGCGGCAGCGGGCGAGCGACCAGTTGCTGCGGGGAAGTGAGCGGCGAAGCGCCTGCGCGGCGTCGCGGCTCTCGAGGAGCGCGGCGACGACAGGCACTTCAGCTCTCGACCAGCGGTGCGGTGGTGGGTTGCGAACGGCCGCTTCCCATGGCCACTAGGGTTCTCGCCATGTCTCCCGCCCGCTTCAACACACCCCGGGCATTGTCGTAGCTCAGGGTCTCGAGCGCTTCATCGAGCGTACACCAGCGATAATCGGTGATGCCCTCGTCGGCCTGAGGTCTCACCTCGCCGGCCGGGCTCTCGAACAGGAAGAAGTGGCAGAATTTGTGGATGTAGCGGCCGCGAAAGCGGAAATGCCAGTCGATGATTCGGATGGGACCGTGCATGACCAGGTCGGAGAGACCGGTCTCCTCGCTGGTTTCCCGGCCGGCGGCCTCGGCGGGAGATTCCTCGCCCTCGAGATGGCCCTTGGGAAAACCCCAGTTGCGATAGGAATCGCGAATGAGCAGGAACCGGGCGGTTCGGTCCGACTCTCTCCGGAACACGATCCCCCCTGCCGACACTTCCCGTTCAGGGCGACGCTTACCCATCCCGTCTACCCCAACTGCGTGAGAAGTGAGAGGTGAGAAGTGAGAAGGAACTGCCGATTGTCAGCATAGCAAGATCGTTCTCCAATATCCGCCGGACGCCCCTGTCCGCCCTTCTCACTTCTTACTTCTCACTTCTCACGCTTTTAGAAGACGCTGAACTTGAAGTACTTCCGCGGATTGGCCTGAATGTCGGCGATCAGCTTGCGGAATTCCCGCATGGTCTCGGTTGTTTCATTATACAGTGCGCTGTCCCGGGAGAGCATGCCAAGAGTCCCCTCCCCGGTCTGGATTCGTCCCAATATGGAGTCCGCGGCGAGGAGAACGCTAATCAGGTTGGCCTGATGGACCCGGGCTGCCTCGGTGAGAGTCCGGATGTCCGCCGCCGCCTGGCTAAGGCTGGCGGTTCCGGTCTCCGTATTCCGCACAATCCCCTGGAGCTGGTTGCTGTCGGTCGCTGCGTCGATCCGGGCGAGAACCTGGCGCAGATCTTCACTGGCATGCCGCACCGCAAACGCCGTCGTATCGATGTTCCCGGTGACGGTGTTGAGCCGGCTGGTCTGGCTCTGGGTGAACCGGGCCAGCTGGTCGGTAATGGCGGCGAAGTCCTTCACTCCCTTCCGTAGCTCGAACACGGCACTCGAGTCGAAGGTGGTCTGCACCCGCTCCGCGACGGCAGCAATGTCGGTGGCGATCCGGCCCGCCTGTGCGGTGAGCTGCCCGACATCGGGGAGTGTGGCACCGGGCCAGGCCTCACCGTCGTTCTTCGCGGCTTCGGCAAGCATTTGCCGGACGTTGGGGTCATCCTGCGGCTCGTCGCCGGAGACGATCGTGGCGGACCATTCTCCGAACAGACTTTGGGAGGCGGCAATTACGGCAGGATGGGCGGGGAGCTCGACACCCTGGTAGACCCTGAGATCGGCGTCGACCCAGTCTCCCTCGCCGAGACGCACCGCATCGATCCGGCCCACCTTCACACCGCGCAGGGTGACCGGTGCGCCGGGGGTGAGGCCTCCCACTGTGCGGAAGCGGGCCACGTGCACCTGCTCGCGCCGCCCCACGTTGGTCTCGCCGAGCCAGAGAGCGCCGGCGATGGTGATGCCGAGCGCTACCAGCAGCACGAGACCCACCAGGAATTCGTTGCTTCGCTTCATGCCCCGACCGTGGCGCTGGAGTCGGGCGCCGCTTCCCGAGGGCGCCCCTCGATAAACTGCCGCACTATCGGGTCTCGAGTGGCCTTGATCTCGGCGATGGTTCCGTCCTGGCGGACTTTACCCTGGTAGAGCATCGCGATGCGGTCTCCCACGGTATAGGCGCTGCGCATGTCATGGGTAACGACCACCCCGGTCACCCCCAGTTCCTTCCGGGTGCGAACCATGAGCTCGTCGATCACCGCGGAGGTCACGGGATCGAGGCCCGAGGTGGGTTCGTCGTAGAGAATGTAGCTCGGCTGGAGAGCGATCGCTCGGGCGATGCCCACCCGCTTGCGCATGCCGCCGGACAGCTCGGCAGGATAGCGGGCCTGGGTGTCTGGCAGATCCACCAGCGCGAGACTGTCGCCGATCCGTCGTTCGATCTCACTCTCGGAGAGCCCACGCCGCGCCAGACCGAGCCCGATGTTTTCCGCGACCGTCATCGAGTCGAAGAGAGCGGCGAACTGGAATACGTACCCGACCTTCCGTCGCAGCTCGGTCAATTCATCCTTGCCCAGCTGGCCCACCGTCTGGCCGTCCACTTCGACTTGGCCGGATTCGGGCACGATAAGACCCACAATGTGCTTGAGCGCGACACTCTTCCCGCTCCCGGAGTAGCCGATGATGACGGTCGTCTCGCGATCCGGAATGGAAAGCGAGAAGCCGTCGAGGACAGTCTTTGCGCCAAAAGACTTGTGGACATCTTGGAATTGGATCATGCGCGGCGGACGGGCGGACGGACGGACAGGGCGGACGAAGTTGTTAAGGCACGGCGGGATCAGCGCGGCGATTAGGCCGCTCCCGTCCTGACCGACCTGACCGCCCTGATCGCCGTGCCCTCTCACAAAAGCACCAACGCCCAGAATGCGTCCAGCACCAGGATCGCCTCGCAACCGAGGACGACGGCACGGGTCGTGTTGCGGCCGACACCTTCTGCCCCGCCCCGGGTGGAAAGGCCCATGATGCTGCCGGCAAGGGTGACGGCGATGCCGAAGCTCGCGGCCTTCACCAGACCGAACCAGATGTCCTTCCACTGATAGAAGAGCCGGAGGCCCTTCACGAATTCGAGAGTGGAGAGGTCGAGCAGATTGATCGCGGTCAGCCAGCCCGCGGTGACGCCCACCGCGACCGCGAGTGCGGTAACGACGGGAAACATGATTCCGCCCGCCAGCACCCGGGGCACAACCAGATAGCTCTTGGGATTGTAGGCCAGGGTCTCGAGCGCATCAACCTGTTCGGTTACCCGCATCGTCCCGATCTCGGCGGCGATGTTGGCGCCTACTCGGCCTGCGAGAGCCAGTCCGGTGAGCACCGGACCCAGCTCCATCATGATGGTCTTCCCGACCAGGGCACCGACGAAGTAGAGCGGAACCGCGCCGGTGAAGATGTATTTCGAAAGCAGGGACAGGACGATGCCAGTGAAGACGGCGATGAAGAGCGCGATGGGCACCGAGTCGACACCCAGCCGGCGCAGCTGGGCCGCGAGCAGCGGGAGCCAGGTCCGCACATCGGCCAGTGCGCGGCCGGACTCGATGGCGCCGTGTCCGATGCGGGTGATGGCGTGCTGTAGCAGCCATTAGCTGTTGGCCATTAGCTGTTAGCTGTTAGCCATCAGCGAGTCGCCTCGATTCGAGGGAACATCTCTCGGAATTCGGAATCTCGAGCGGGATCGCTGCCAGAACTAACAGCTTCTGGCTGTTGGCTAACAGCTAACAAGCTAATAGCTAACAGCTGACAGCTACCACCTATGCCGCGAAGCTCGCCAACGCCCGGCCCACGTCTCCCTCGCGCAGGCGCTTGAGGGCGCGGTCGCGCAGCTGGCGGACCCGCTCGCGGGTGACGCCGAGCATCCCGCCGATCTCTTCCAGGGTATGCTCGCGGCCGCCGTCCAGGCCGAAGTAGAGGCGGAGCACCTTGGCATCCCGGGGCGGGAGCGTAGTGAGTGCCCCATCGATTTCGTCGGTCAGGAAGCGATCCATCGCCTCGTCTTCGGTGTCGGCCTGGTCGCCCGCGATGAAGCGCTCGATGAGCGAGCGATCTCCCTCGGGATCGAGTGGGGCGTCGAGCCGGACCTCGGCGGTGTTGAGCGCAGCGAGCGACTGAACCACTTCGAGCGAGAGTCCGGTGGACTTGGCGATTTCCTCCGGCGTAGGCTCGCGACGAAGCTCCTGACGCAGAGTCTCCGCGGTGCGCACGATGCGGGAAAGGTCCGCGGTACGGTTGAGCGGCACCCGCACGGTCCGGCCCTGGCGGGCCAGCGAAGCGAGAATTGCCTGCCGGATCCACCACACCGCGTAGGAAATGAACTTGACGCCCTGGTCCGGGTCGAACTTCCGGGCGGCGGTGAGGAGTCCCACGTTCCCTTCGCCGATCAAATCGGTGAGCGGGAGGCCGCGGTTCTGGTATTTCTTGGCGACCGAGATGACGAAGCGCAGGTTGCGCTTCACCAGCTCCTGCATCGCCTCCTGGTTGCCGGCGCGGACCAGTTTCGCGATGGCAATCTCCTGCTGCGGGGTGAGCAGCGCGGACTGGCTCACCTCGAACAGGTATTGGTCGAGGATGTCCTTGTCGGCGTCGTAGACGCCGAGGGTCTTCGCGGTTTCCCGTTTGCGGCTGCGTGCCTTCTTAGGCGGAGAGCTGGCGAGAATCTGCTGGACTTCGGACAGGTACACCGGTTTTCCCGGTGCCGGGTCCTTCGTCGCTTTGCTCTTGGACTTTGCCGTGCGGGGCGCGGGAGGTTTCCGCTTGGTCATCGCCATCCAATCGTGCGGCGCGTGAGCGTTTTGCGCCAGAAATGCTTGACTCTCCTCAGAGGCGAAACTACCTTGCCGTGCTCGCTCGCCCCCGCAGTTGGGCGCGAAACGGGCGCGCTAATATAATGGGGGCGTAGCTCAGTTGGGAGAGCGCGTGAATGGCATTCACGAGGTCAGGGGTTCGATCCCCCTCGCCTCCATTGTGGCTTGGGGCCTGTTTAAGCCTGGTGTTGCAATCCGGGGGACCAGCCGATAAACTCTGGCCCTCGATACCGCGGGAATAGCTCAGTTGGTAGAGCACAACCTTGCCAAGGTTGGGGTCGCGGGTTCGAGTCCCGTTTCCCGCTCTGAATTGCTGAGCCCCTCGCGGGGCTCTTATAAGGAAACCGTCGCGGGGTGGAGCAGGCCTCGGCGGCAGAGCTGAAGCTCTGACTCATGATTTGAGGCGGCTGAAGCCGCCGGCAGCACCTAGGAAACCGTCGCGGGGTGGAGCAGTCTGGTAGCTCGCCGGGCTCATAACCCGGAGGTCGTGGGTTCAAATCCCACCCCCGCTATTCGCAGGGCGGTCACGGCGGTCAAGGCGGTCAGGGCGGTCAGAGCGGTTCTGCATCGACCCGACCGCCCCGTCCGCCTCGACCGCCTCGCTTTTTGGGCGGTTAGCTCAGTTGGTTAGAGCGCCACGTTGACATCGTGGAGGTCACAAGTTCGAGTCTTGTACCGCCCATCGGGCCCTTAGCTCAATTGGATAGAGCATCTGACTACGGATCAGAAGGTTGGGGGTTCGAGTCCCTCAGGGCCCGCTGACGGGGCGTAGCGCAGTCCGGTTAGCGCGCCTGCTTCGGGAGCAGGAGGTCCCCGGTTCAAATCCGGGCGCCCCGATTGGTCGATGAAGTGCCAGTTTCCTCTCGGAGACTGGCGCTTTGTCTTTCCCCTGTTCGTGCCGGGAGCGGCTAAAGACTTTGATCGGTCGCACCAGGCTCGACGCTGGCCGCCGAAGAGTCTGGAACGACGAGGTCCTCGAGGAAGAAGGCAGCGAGTTCGGCGCGGCCCTGAAGGCCGGACTTCTGGTACACCGCGACGGCATGTTGCCGCACCGTGCGTTCACTCCGACCGGTCGCGGCTGCGATCTGCTTGTGTCCGTGTCCCTTGAGCAACAGCACCGCCACCTCCCGCTCGCTCGGCGTCAACCTCCAGATGCGGAACTGCTCGTCCACGGCGCTGCCAAGTCCCTGCAGTGCCCGTTCGGCACGTGCCCGCCACGCGTCGCGCTCAACCTGTTGCGCGGTCAGAGTCCGGCGCAGTGCACCAGCGGAGGCTTCGGCATGACCCCAGCCTCGCCAGAGCCACGCCGTCAGACCAAGTGCGGCCCCGGTTAGCCCCAACTCGTAAAGGACGTGAAAGGACCGCCAATCCGTCGGTGCATCGAGGATCAGGTCCACGACACCCCCTGCCACGATGGCGAGCAGCAGAATGGTGAGCGGAAGGCGAAGCCGCGCTGGCGGGTCTTCGGTCACTGGATCTCCGTCATTTGCCGGATGTGCTGGAAAATACCGCTTGGACGCCATTCTACGTCGAATATCCGATGGCGCGAGCACGGCTCAACCAGCACCATGCGGACAACCTCAAACTGGAGCAAGTGATGTTGCCCGATCCACTGCACCCCGCGGTCGTTCACTTCCCGATCGTGCTGGCCTTTCTGCTGCCCATCGTCGCGCTCGCCGCACTATGGCGCATTCGTCGAGGTCGGGCCACTCGTCCTGCCTGGGGCATCGCCGTTGCGACCGCCGCTGCCCTGAGTGGCAGCGCCTGGTTAGCCGTCGAGACGGGAGAAACCGACGAGGAGCGCGTCGAACGCACGGTGGGAGAGGCGCCGCTCGAGAGCCACGAAGAGGCGGCGGAGCGGTTCCTCGTTCTTTCGGGTGGAGTTCTGCTCCTCGCCGGGGCGGGTCTGCTTCCAGGCCGGCTCGGCTCGGCAGCACGGCTTGCCACGTCCGCTGGCGCCCTTGGGCTCCTGGTCGCTGTGACCCTGGTGGGCCACTCGGGTGGCCAGCTTGTGTATCGCTACCGGGCTGCTGAGGCGCACGTGCAGGTCGGGAACGGAGCAGGCACACCGGTCGAAGTCACTCCGCCTGACCGGGAAGACTCGGACGACTGAACCGCGGCTGCTTCGGGGCAGGAGGTCCCCGGTTCAAATCCGGGCGCCCCGATTTACTAAGTGAAGGCCCGGCCGCACTATGCGGCCGGGCCTCACGGTTTTTCCGCCCCCAGTGCTCGTGCTTGCGGGCCCCTTCCCCGGCCTCCATGATAGGGAATGCCCGTTCCGGGCAGGCCCTCGTGAACAACGACCCGTTTGAGGCGTTTCGGGCCGCCATCTCCCACCGCTACCGCATCGAGCGTGAGCTCGGCCGGGGCGGGATGGCGACAGTCTATCTCGCCCACGAACTCAAGCACGGCCGCTCCGTCGCACTCAAAGTGCTCCGGCAGGAGATCGCCTCGGTCATTGGCTCCGAGCGGTTCCTGCGGGAGATCGAAGTCACCGCGCATTTCACTCATCCCAACATCCTCCCGCTCTACGATTCCGACGAGGCAGTCGGGAGGCTGTTTTATGTGATGCCGTTCGTCGAGGGTGGAACGCTGAAGGACCGGCTCGCCCACCCTCCGATCCCCAGTCTTGCCGAGGCACTGAGTCTCACCCGTCAGGTGGCGGCGGGACTCACCTACGCGCACCAGCATGGTGTCGTCCATCGCGACATCAAGCCAGCCAACATCCTGCTCTCGAGCGGTCACGCGTTCATTGCGGACTTCGGCATCGCGCGGGCGGTGCGGCAAAAGATGACCGAGGACCAGCTCACCGCCACTGGCCTGGCAGTCGGGACCCCGGCCTACATGGCCCCGGAACAGCACGTCACCTCCACGGTGGATGGCCGGGCCGACGAGTACGCTCTCGCGTGCGTGCTTCACGAGATGTTGCTCGGCTCCCCGCCGTCCCACCTTAGCGGTCCGATTTCGGTTCGTCGCGCGCTCCGTGCCAGTCGTTCCGACGTGTCACCATCGATTGAGATAGCGCTCGAGCGAGCCTTGTCGCTGGATCCCTCGCAGCGGTTCACCGATGTCGCGGAGTTTGCGGCGGCACTCGAAGAGCCTCTTCCGCCTCCACGAGCATCAGGTCAAGCCCCGTAAGAAGGGTCTTTCGCTTCGCTGCATTGGCTGTGTCGGCCCTGGTAGTCGCGCTGCTGATCTGGAGGGCATTCGTCGATGGGACCGGTACGACAACGGAAACCGGAGCCACCCCACCGGACACGACGCGTTACGCCATTCTGCCGATGGAGTACCAGAGCGGGATAACCCAATCCATCAATGAAGAGCAGTTGTTGCACGATGCGCTGGCGCGCTGGAGCGGGCTCAGCGTGGTGGATCATTTCCAGGTTCGTGATGCACTGGACCGGCGCGGCACTGCCTCGCTGACGAGCCCGGAGGCGGTCAAGCTCTCGACTGAGTTGGGCGCAGGCCGTTTGGTCCGAGGAGAAGTGTCCAGGGTTGGAGACTCGCTTCGGGTCCACGCCACGCTGTACGACGTAGCGGCCGGTGGGAAGCAGCTCCGTGAGGGAACGATCAAACTCTCCCCTTCGCTTGCCGGGGCAGATTCCTTGTTCACCCTGCTCGGTCGGCGCCTCTTGCTCGGAACGGGGCCAGAGAATGACTCGGTTTCTTTCGGAACACTGTCCCTTCCCGCGCGGCAGGCGTATGCCCGCGGTGAGCGGGCGATCCAAGCCTGGAATCTTGCCGAAGCGGATACGGCGTTCACCGCTGCCACCGGGGAGGATCCCCGTTTCGCACAAGCGTATCTGCGCCTCGCCCTGGTGCGGGCCTGGGCCGGCGCTGAACCAGCGAGGTGGCGCTACGCCGCGGAGCAGGCAGCCGCGGGCCGCGCCAGACTGTCAGCCCGTGACCAGGCGATCGCAGGAGCCATTCTCACCCAAGCACGGGGTGATCTGGCAACCGCCTGCCCGCTTTGGGTGAATCTCACGCGCCGCGAACCGGACGATTTCGTGGTGTGGTACGGCTCAGCGATCTGCTTGACCAGCGATGAGGCAGTGTTGCGCGACAGCCGGAGCCCATCGGGCTGGCGTTTCCGCACCAGTTACCACTCAGCGCTGAAGGCCTATGAGCGGGCGTTTCAGCTACTGCCGTCCATACACCGCGCTCTCAGCCACAGGTCTTTCCTCTCGGTGCGACAGCTTTTCAAGACGAGTGTCACCAACTTGAGGGGCGGTCACGCGGTCGCGCCAGATACCGGCTCGTTTGTGGCTTATCCGACTTGGGCGGGGGATTCGCTGGCGTTTCGACCCTACCCGCTTGCTCGCATGATGGAGGCGTGGGAAGGGAGCGGCACTGCCGGAGAAGCGGTGCGGCACCAGCGTGAGCTGTTCCACGAAATCGCGACCGGATGGGCAGCAGCTTTTCCCCGAAGCGCTGTGGCGCTCGAGGCCCTGGCCGTTTCACTCACCATGCTGGGCGACCCGGCAGCGCTCGATACCCTCCGGTCAGCGAGAAGGCTGGCAGCTAGCGACGAGGATCGGCTTCGCCTGGCCTCGGCCGAGGTTTGGGCGCGCGTGCGCTTCTCGATCCCATCGAACCCGACTGGTCTCAGCATCGCTCGACGATTGGCCGATTCTTTACTCAACGGAGAGCCTCCTCCGGATGGGCCCGATTCTCTGCTCTACTCGAGCCTGGCTGCCCTCACCGGACGAGCGAATCTGGCCGCCTCGCTAAGCCGGCATTCTGCCTTCGCCGAACAATGGACTGTCACCCCGGTTCTCTCCGATGCCGCCCCTGCCCTGCTGATCTTCGCGGCGATGGGAGGGCCACCGGACAGCCTCAAGGTGCTGGAGCCTCGGGTCTCCAGGGCAATCGAGAACGCCGTGCCCGCATCAAATCGGGGGTTGGAGCGAAGCACCTGGCTGGCAAGAGCTGCAACCCTCGCCTTTCCTGACTTTCTCTTGACTGCGATTCACCAGCTTGCAGGAAGTGGCGATTACCTGCTGGACGGCCTGGCGTGGTTGCAGAGCGGGGACACCACCTCGGTGCGCCGAATGCTCGAAGATCTGCGAAAGACGCGGCAGTCCATACCGCCGTCTGAACGGGCGTTGGACGCTCTCTACCCTGAGGCCTGTCTCCTGGTGGAGCTAGGTGATCTGCATGGGGCAGTGGCATGGGTAGATCCAACTCTCGGCGCCTTGCCTGGGATCGCCCCAGGAATGCTCGAAGATCCCATCCCGGCCGGCGCGCTGGTGCGGACGATGGCTCTCAGAGCTGAGCTCGCGTCTCGCCTCGGGGACAAGGCGGCGGCCGCTCAATGGGCAAAGATGGTAGTGACGCTCTGGTCGAGCGCCGATGGATTCCTGCAGCCACGGGTACAGAGGCTCCGGCATTTGGCGGAGTGATTCTGCAGGGTACGCGGAGCGGGAAGAGGAAGTCGCCGCCAGTCATTTTTCAGGATGGAGCAAGGCGAAAAGGAGGCTGTATGGAAGCGATGGCTTTGGGACGGTGGGGTGGATCTGCGATCGTGATGGTTGGACTGATCGCCGGAGCCGCGTGCAGCACCGGCCAGAAAACGACAGCGAAGATCGAGCTGGCCCGTCCTGAATGTCCGACGGACAGCGTGGATATTCAGGTTGTGGATACGGTCCACGGAGTACCAACGCTTCGGCACATCACGAATATTCCCGTCGCCGGACCCATTACCAACATCCCTGAGTTCCATGACTGCCAGCGCTTCATCGGCAAGACCGGTGGAAACATGGAGTATGGCCCGCTGGTGGCAATCTTCGCCAATCACCAGCTCGACAGCCTGTACACCGGCCAGTCCGATCCCGCAGCAGGGGTGTACCAGGAAGCAGCAGGGGAGATCTATAGTTACGACGGCGCCTACGATCCGTTGTACATCAGGCAGGGCTTCAACTGTCTCTACGTCGTCAAACCGGCGAGTGGTGTGTGGGAGGCATACATCGCGTCCGTAGGCAACGACGAGAAAGCCTGCTTGACGAGGCAGAGCGGCAAACCACTTACGGTCGTTGCGAAGCAATTGGTGCGCGATGAAAAAGACGTCCCTGCGGTCGCCCGTTGGGACTACGATACAGTGCACCAGCAACAGTACATCGGCATTCGCTGCGGAGCAGAATGGTGCGAGATCGGGCAAACCGGATTTGAAACTTCTGCGGGGTACCACCTGGGCATCATTCCCGATGAGCCAATACCGAGCTCGACCCTCGCACCAGCGACCGCCACTGAAAGAGCGCGTGTGGTGCTGGTCAAAGGCTGGTACGATGAACAGTATCTTGCCGAGGGAACGACCGGCGATCTAAAACCAATGCGTGTGAGGGGCACCGCATTCCCTCATCCGCTGTTGGATCGGATGAATAACGAAACCATGTTCGCCGGGAAGTGGAAACCGGTCTCCTACCTCGTTCTCGATGGAGACCCGGGGGTGAAATACAAGACCAGGCTCAACCTCGAACAAGGAAGGAATACGGTCTATTACTGCTTCGGTGCATTCTCGGCCTGCGAACCAACGGGAGTGTCAGAGCCACCCTGCCCCACTGAAGCAGATCACAAATGGTGGGCGAAGATTGAATCGGGGCAAACGCACGACGTTAAGTACTACTGCGTGACCCGCCGAACGCACCCCAACGGCAACGAAATACCCGGTGCGGTACGCTGGCGATGGGACGAAGATGATGAAAAGCTCTGGGTCCGTTGCCCTCAGGGGTGCTGCACCGTGAACTGATGCCCCCGAAGAGTCGAAAAGTCTGACAGCGTCCACTTCCTGCTCACCCCTGCGGCATCCTATCGCCGCGGGGGTGAATGTTTTCCGCCGCCGCATTTCCGCAACACAACGGCGCGCCACACTTCCGCGCCACACTCACCTTCGCTCGCGCAAACTGCCAGTCTGGCGCGGGCTCTCAACCCTCCCTACGATGGAAACTCACGCCGGCGATCCATCCGGCACTCTCCAGTCGCGCGCGCTCTCCATCGAGGAGCAAAGCCTGATGGCCACATTTCTCCGTAATCTCCGCAGGAGCGGTTCCACCGAGGAGCTTCCCGAACTGCGCCAGCTCGTTGAGCGGCTGGAGTCGCAGCACACCAATCTCGAGCGACTGGTGCAGCACGCCGACCGCTCGATCGCGCAGCTGCAGCGACTCGGCACCCTGGGAGAACGGGTGAGCGCGCTGGAGAAGCAGTTGAACGGGCTGGAACAGCTGCCGCCCAAGATCAGCGCGGCGGAACTCCAGGTAAGCAAGCTCACCGGAACCTACGATCGCCTCGCCTCGGGTCTCGCCGAGACGGCCGAGGGGATCGAGGCGGTGAGCGGCCAGGCCCAGTCCATCGAGGAGACCGTCACCACCACGTTACAGCTCAAGGAAGAGCTGTCCGGCTTCCTCGCCATGCAGCAGCCCTTCCGGGACATGCGCCGCGAAATGGACGAGCTCCAGACCCAGAGTCAGAACTTCAGGAACGAGATGGCCAAGGTCCGGAACGAGCACGAGACCACGGTAGGCGGCTATCGGACGGCGGCATCGAGGCTGGAGAGCTTCGAGGGAGACTGGCAGCGGATCACCCGTACCATCACGGAAACCGAGCACCGCATCGCGGGGCTGGAACAGCTCCTCGGCGATCTTGCACCGGTCACCGAGACCATGGCGCAGACCCGGCGTCAGCTCGCCGCCGCCAAGGTGGCAACCGACACGATCTCCCAGAAGGTGCAGCTCCTCGAGCAGCAGCGGGAGCAGATCGATCGGGCCACCGGCAAGCTCGAGCACCTGAGCGACCTGATGCAGCGGGCCGATACCGGACTGGAGCAGCAGGCCGAGATGCTCCGGACCGCGGCCGCGCTGCGGACCCAGCTCGAGAGCCTGAGCGAAGGTCACCGCACCCTTCACGACCAGAGCAGCGGCGCGGTGGACCGGATGGGCCGGGTAGAGTCCGGAGTGGCAGCGGCAGAGCGGACCCTCGCGGCGCTGCGCCAGACGCTGGACCAGCACGTGGAGCGGATGTCGTACGAGAGCGCGAACCGTGGACGGCGTCACCGACCGGGTCGCCGAGATCCGGCGCGCCCTGGCCGACAACGAGAAGCGGCTGTCCGACCTCACCGCCGGCACCGAGGCCATCTCCGGAGCGGCATCCCGGGCCGACAGTCTCGCCGCGCAGGTGAGCCAGCTGGGCACTGAGCTGACCCGGCTCTCGGAGCTGGGGACCAGGGTCAACGCCGGCCTGAACGATCTCGTGACGCTCGAGGCGGCCATCAACGGGCTGACGGAGCGCACCTGCCGCGTCGAAGAAGCGCGACCCGCGCTCGACCGGGCCATGAAAGACCTCGGCTCAATGAGTGCTACCCAGGAAGCGATCCGCGAGGCGCTGGAGCAGCTGCGCGAGGCTCGCGAGGAATTGACCGAGACGCGAGGCAGGCTCGACAACACCCGAAGCTGGCTCAGCGACACCGAACGCAGCGTCGGCGGATTGCGTAACGAGGTGGCCGGGCTCGACAAGATGCGTTCGACGGTGGACACCTTCCGCCAGGAAGTGGAGCAGCTCACCTCGAGCATGAACGCCATCGAATCCCGTCGTGGCCTGGTCGAGGATGTCCAGCGACGGCTCGGCGAAGCGGCCGGACTGAGTGCTGCGATGGAGGAGCGGGCTCGCGGCCTGACCGAGCGGCTCGACACCGCCGAGAATCATCTGGGCACCATCATCCCGCGGCTGGATGAGGTGGGTCGCGCCGGGAGCCAGCTCCTGAGCCTCAGCGCCGACCTGCGGGAAGTGGAACAGCGGGTTGGCGGGATGAAGGAATCGGTCGGTGAGCTCGAGGGAGAGGTAAAAGACCTGGGGGAGCTATCCGAGCGGATGCGCGAACTGTCCCGCGACATGGATCAGCGACAGAACGCCCTCCGCAAAGCGACTGAGCACCTGGACCGTGCCACCTCGTTGCGGCAGGACGCCGCCGCTGCCGCGGCCACCCTGGGCGAGCGGGCGCGGGAGATCGATCAGTCACTGGGACAGGCCGATGAGCGCCTCGCCGCACTCAATGCCCTCTCCCGCGAGCTGGAGACTCGCACCAGCGCCCTGCAGATCGTGCCGGAAAAGATCGCTGGATTCGAGGCTCGCCTCGCGGAGTGGCGCGGAGTCGAGCAGCAGCTGGCGCACGCGATGGAGCAGGCCGCGTCGCGCCAATTGACCGTCACGGCACTCCAGTCGGAGATCCGGGCACTCTACGAGAAGATCGAACTGGTGCAGGAGGATGCGCGTGCCGTGGCGGAAGCGCAGCCTCAGATCGCGACTACTCGGATCGCGCTGGATGAGATTCTCGCCAAGCTCGACGATAGCGATGGCGTCATGAAGACCCTGGTTGACCGGCGTCGCCAGCTGGACCGGGCCGAAGAGCGCCTCGCTCACGCCGACACCCTGATGACCGATCTGCGCGGAGCGCTGGAGATACTGCTGTCTCAAAAGTCCCAGGTGGACTACTTCCTCGAGCAGGCCAACTCGCTGTCGCTGGAAGCGAAGCAGGCCGAATCGCTGCTCACGACATTGCGAGAGGAACGCCGGATGGCCGACCGGATTCGCGGTGCCTTGTCGGAGCTGAAGCGACAGGACGAGGCAATGGACAGGTCGTGAATCAGGGCGGAACAGGGCGGACAAGGCGGTCAGGGCGGGTGAGAGTCAAGATGACAAAAGGGCCGTCCCGTTGGGCGGCCCTTCGTCTTTGGTCGGGTTGCTAATGCATTTCAGTTCTGTAAAGCGAGCACAAAGGTCAATGGTCGATGGTCAATAGTCCTTGCGACAGATGTGTCCGTCCGCTCATTCAACTTTGGCCCTCGACTATCGACTATCGACTATCGACTATCGACTATCGACTATCGACTATCGACTATCGACTATCGACTATCGACCATCGACTATCGACCATCGACTATCGACCATCAGTGATGATGATGGGCCTCTGCCGTCGCCTTGACCGTGTCGGGGGCGTCCTGGTAGGCCATCTCCGGTGATCCCACCGCGGGCCATGCGCTGATTTTCGTGGGACTCAGCAGACCGTCCAGATGCGCCATCGCACCGGATTGAGTCGTCGCCGTGGGGTTGTTGTACACCGCGACCAGGCGGTAACGCTTCCCGCCGTACAACCGGAGTCCGTCTCCCATGATGCCATAGTACTTGATGGGAACATTGAGAATCTTCCCAACCGAATCGGTCCGCACCGGCAGGCGAATGACCACTTTGCCGGTGGCTACGTCTTCCAGCCGGAGAGCCACGGCATAGTCGTGCATGTGCCCGCTCACGCCCAGCACACGGCCATCAACCGGCATCACGAAGTCCCGGCTCCGCTCCGAAGGGCCCGGCGGAATGTCGAAGGTGTTGGGGAGACCAATCTTGTCTTCGACGTCGAAGGTGAAGGGCAGTACCGGCAACGGCCGCGGCATCTGGCTCGGCGGCATGTAGCGGATCACCAGCCGCAGCGTGACACCCTTCAAGTCCGCTCCGGTCTCGTTGTGCCACATTGTCACTGCCTTCATCGGCGAGCCGATCGCGAGCGGCAGTCCGATGCTGGAGGGCAGCATCAGGTTGCCGGTCTCCCGACCCGCGGCGAGCAGCCGCTCCGACACCGGCATCATGAGCTGGCGGCGTCCCTTGTTTTCGATCACGATATGATGGAGTGCCCGGCGAGTGACGGCGTGACCCGCGCTATCGGTCAACTGGAGCGTGAAGCCGCGGCCGAATCCGTTCACCGGCCAGATAAACTCCTCGCTGTACCGCGGCATGACGTGCTCGTGCGCCGCGTGGCCGTCAACTCCAGAAGGCATGGCGGGGACATCGAACGGCCCGATGGTTACCGTAATCTCATGGCGAATCGGATCCACCACGAGGCTGAGCGCGGGAACGGGTCCGGTGGGTTCCGCGGCTGCGAGCACGCCAGGCAACAGGCACAACAAACCAATAAGGCACCGAGGGCGAAGGTCCACGGAGTCTCCAAGTCAGGGCTACCGCCGTGTGGCCTTCTCGGGGGCAACGGTAGTTAGACACATACACACTCGGGGGCAAGTCTCCCGACGACGCGTTCAGATGATTAATTTGTCTCAGCGATCTGGTGCGTCCTCGACCGAAAGAATTCTGGACGGCTGTTCGTATTCAATACAGCGGCGGCTGTTCGTATTCAATACACAAGGAAGAGACGTGAACCGAGTCGTTCTATTGCTGGTAGACGGGCTACGGCCCGACCTCGCCGAATCGATGCTGGGCGCGGGAGAGCTACCTGCTCTCCAGGCCATGCTCACCACGGGCTCTTCGGCGCGCGCGATCACGGCGTTCCCCTCGACCACCAGCGTCGCCTACCTGCCCTTCCTCACCGGCTGTACTCCCGGTCAGTGCAACGTCCCCTCGATTCGCTGGCTCGACCGCAGTCGCTACCAGGGTCGCTGGTGGAAAGACCGTGAGGCGGTGCGGAGCTACTGCGGCTACCAGGCGCCGAGGTTGGATCAGGACATCGCGTCGCAGGTACGCTCCATCTTCGAGCTGGTGCCCGAGAGCCTCGGCATCTTCACGCCGGTGGCGAAGGGCCTGACCGAAGAGCGCGACCCTTCTCGCGGAGAGCGGAAGTTCTGGGGTGCGGTCGCCCACTACGCGCTGTGGCATCAGCCATCGGACGACGCGGTAACTCGGCATCTGCTACGCGGGATAGACCGCGGCTGGCGATTCATCTTCGCCCAGTTCCCCGCGGTGGACGGGTACAGCCACCAGACCACGCCGGACAGCGAGAAGGTGCGTCGTTCACTCCGGTTGGTGGATCAAACGGTGGGACGGGTGCGCGAGCGGCTCCGCGCCCGCGGCGAGCTGGACGACACCCTCATTCTCGTGGTGAGCGATCACGGCGCTTCCGTGGTGCACACCCATCTCGACCTGCCTGACTGGTTCCGGGCCCAGGGCGTGCGCACGATGTCACATCCGATCATCTGGGAGCGTGACCCGCTGGCCGCGGTGATGGTGGCGGGCAACGGTTCGGCGATGGTCTACGCGCGACCAAACGAGAGCAGGGCCGACCGCTGGCCGCTCACTCGACTTCGCGATCCGAAGACATTCGAGACGAGCTTCGACGTTGTTGCTCGGCTCGCAGCCGAGCCCGCGGTGGCGTTCGTGGCTGGCGAGACTGAGCGTGGATTGCGTGTCGTAGGTGCCGAGGGAGAGGCCGATCTCACCCGGGAAGAAGACGGACAGATCGGCTATCGCCGGCTGACCGGAGATCCCCTGGCGCTAGGCGCTGATCGGATGGCCGATGAGCGGGAATGGCTCGAGCTGTGTTGGGACGCACCGTTCCCCGACGCTCCCTTCCATTTGTTCGACCAGTTCCGCGCCTCCCGCACCGGTGATCTGCTCGTGGTGGCCAACGAGGGCTACGACTTCCGCAAGCGCTACGAAGTGCCGGAGCACAAGTCGGGGCACGGGAGCATGTTCCGGGCGCACATGCAGACGCCGGCGTGGGCCAGCCAACCGGGACTAGTCACTCCGCTCCGCACGGTGGATCTCTTCCCCGCGATGCTGGAGTGGCTCGATGTGCCGTTGCCTGAAGGGATTGATGGAGAGGCGGTCTGGTCGCCGCGGGGGAGTGGGGCGGTAGTTGCATAAGGAGGGCTACCGGGCGAAGTTTTTCCTCCCTTAGTCAGGGTCCGTAGCTCAGCTGGATAGAGCGCTTGCCTCCGGAGCAAGAGGTCGCGCGTTCGAATCGCGCCGGGCCCATGGAGTTACAAGTGTTCTAGCCGACGGGTGCCAACGAGTGGTGCCGGTCGGCTTTTTACTTTGGCTTTTCTGAAACGCCTAACCAGCCAGGAGGCCATGGACTTCGAATCCCAGCAGCAACTTCAGACCGAGCTCTCTTCCGGCGAGCGTCTTCTTTGGTCGGGTCGTCCTCGTCAAGGAATCCGTCTCCGCGCGGTGGACGCTCTTATGATTCCCTTCAGTCTGATGTGGGGTGGCTTCGCCGTGTTCTGGGAAGTGAGTGTCCTTCGACAGGGCGGACCGGCGTTCTTTGCACTTTGGGGCATTCCATTCGTCCTGATGGGCATCTATATCACGATCGGACGATTTTTTCTCGACAGCTACCAGCGGAGCCAGACTTACTACGGTGTCACAGACCAACGGGCAATTATTCGGAGGCGTAAGGAAGTCAAGAGCCTCTCACTCCGCGGCCTGACCGATATCTCATTGAAGGAAAGGGAGGATGGGAGCGGGACAATTTGCTTCGGGTCTGGTGGTCCCTACTCTTTCTTCGCTGGCACAGGGTGGCCCGGTTCTGGGAAATATCTACCGCCGAGCTTCGAGATGATCGAGGATGCGCGTCGGGTATACACCCAGATTCGTGATTCTCAACGCACGAGCGAGCGGATCAGTGGCTAACACCCGCTTCACGTGGTTCCATATCTGCGCGATGCTTACTGGAGCCTGCACTTCGACGACCGACTCGAGCAAGGGCACCGTCCCGTTCTCCTACACGGCCGAGGTGGACACTTTCCCAGCCGCGACGATGCAGCCTGATTCAGCAAGCTGGCACCTTGTCCTATCCCTGGGTCAGCGGGAACTTACGATTTACACGGTCGATCACAACTCCACGATTCCGCTCACCCGCCCGGTAGAGCTCATCTTGCGCCTTCAAGGTGCAGCCGTAGCTGGTCCGCTCACCATTCCCGGCACCTACTTCCCCCCCGGAGGGCCGGCCGCGACCAGCTTCGTCGCCGGCGCGCTGGCCACGGACGATTTTGTGGGATTGCCAATTGACGGCTCCCTGACGATTGCCAGCGTGGATTCCTTCCATATTCGGGGCTCGTTTGATCTCACATACCAGACCAGCAGCGCCACCCCGGCATTTAACAATTTGGTGGCTCATGTGCGAGGAGCCTACACGCTGGGTGCGCCGGAGTACATCAGCCACTAGCGCGTACACCTATCGCCAGTGGGTGAAGCGCGAGCGTTAAACACCCCTCAGGGAGACGCCGTCTGGGCTCAACTGGTCGATTTCTTAAAGCCCCGAATCATTCAATTGGGACCGTCTTCTCTCAGGTGGCCTCTGACCTCGAATTGGCCACGAACAAGCTGGCAGCCTGGGGTGTCTCCTTGAGCAGCGGTAACCGACTTTCAGCAGCGGTTGAGCATTGCCGTTCGGTCGGCGCCTCGGGAGAGATCGCACGTGATCCTGCTCTTCTCCGCCTAAGCCTGAATGCGCTCTTGGACGCCCATGACTTCATCGACATCGCCTCAGCCCTACCGCCTGTGCGCGTCGCTACGCTTCGGAAGGACCTGGAACGTGCGATACAGGGCACATTGGATCACGCCGAAGCCGATAGACCGTACCTTCAACTTCAAGCTCAGCACGTTGTTGGAGCGGCTCTGACGAGAGCTGGGATTCCAACCACTCATCCCACGGTGGGGCCGAGCAAAGGAAAGCGACCCGATTTCCTCGTAGAGAATGGCAGCGCGGTCTACGGGGTGGAAGTAAAACGTCCCCACTCACGCTCGGCTATCAAAGACAGACTAGAGGAGGCACGTGAACAGCTGGAGGACTACGGGGTCTCTGGCGCGGTGCTCTTCGATCTCACCGATTGCCTGAAACACACGAGTCCGCAGGAGTTTATGAAAGATGCAGGGCACCTACAAACTCAGCTGCAGCGTCAAATATGGACTGATCTGCCACGTGGGTTTCGGCCTGGATACAGCGGCGTGATGCTGCTCTACGTCTATGCTCGTGGGGCCTACGACGCGCCGGGAGACAGCAATTGCATCGACCTAGTCGGCTATACATCAGGGCTCAACTTCACAAAGGCGGCGGGTCACATTCTTGACCACCATGCATTGTGGCTTCGCAGGGGCCTTGATAATGGACTCTGTAATCTCGGGTTCACTGATGCGGAACGCGCAGCCCAAGCTCTTGCACCGCCAACGGGAATTGCGATCGATCCCAGCGAATGGCCGTCGGGCGTCTAACAGATCGCATGAAGCTGACAAGACCTAACCGTACTTACCTCCCGAGCAAGAGGTCGCGCGTTCGAATCGCGCCGGGCCCATAGCGAGAAGCCGGTGAGTCATCAGGTAATGTCGGTGTATTTAATCGGGATTCGTGGAGCCGCTTCCAACTGGCCGCTTGACACACCGGATTTCGGACCGTAGCTCATATCCCAACAGGACGTCCCACTCGACAAAGGCAGACCGGCGAAAGCCGGCGACGCAAAAGCCATGGGTCCTCGCCTCCTCCGCGACGCGTGAGACAAGACCACGTTTGTGATGCTTTGGTGGATATGGATGTTTTCGGCAGAGGTGGTGGGTAGCCGAAGAGGGCAGGACCCCGGGAGGAGACGACCATTCTACCTCGTGTCTTCCATGACAACGAACCCTGGTTCGAGCACCGGGCCGCTTCTCCAACCCCTTCCCACATGGGCGCTCCCTACGGCCATCGTTGGAGATGGCCGATGCCCCCAACGCGGCGTTAGGCTCGCCGCAATCTATTAGCAGAAACATCGGTTGCAGGACAGGCAGGCATTTCACACGCTGATTCGCCGAGCGTTGGACCGCGGAATCTCCGCCATTCGGTCAGAGGCCTCTCATGGAACGAGTTCATTCACCGCGTTCACTCACGCTCCTCTCCGGAATCTCGAAGTACTGGCGGAGCTGTGGCCTGGTTCTGGTAGCCTGCCTTGCTGTAACCGGTGGCTGCGATAGCGGCGGGGGCACCGCAGTGGTGCCGGATTACACACTGTCGCTCACGCCAGCGGCGCTCACGATCGTCCAGGGCGCCGACGGCAACACCGTGGTTACCCTCACCCGCACCAATTTCGACCGGCGCGGTGACGCTGAGCCTGGGCGGCGCGCCGGCCGGGGTCACCGGCTCGTTCAATCCGGCGGCCCCCACGGGGAACAGCTCCACGCTCACGGTGAGCGTCTAGGCCGCGGTGGCTCCCGGGGACTACAACCTGACCGTGGACGGCACCGGCACCGCCGGTGACCGCTCGACGCCGCTCACCCTGACCGTGACCGCGACCCCGGACTACTCGCTCTCGCTCAATCCGGCGGCGCTCACGATCGTCCAGGGTGCCAACGGCAACACGGCGGTCACCATCACCCGCACCAACTTCACCGGCGCGGTGACGCTGAGCCTGGGCGGCGCCCCGGCCGGAGTCACCGGCTCGTTCGCTCCGGCGGCTCCGACCGGGACCAGCTCCACCCTCACGGTGACCGTCGGGGCCGCGGTGGCTCCCGGGGTCTACAACCTGACGGTGGACGGCACCGGCACGGCCGGTAACCGCTCGACGCCGCTCACCCTGACCGTCACCGCCGCAGCGGCGGATTACGCGCTGTCGCTCACGCCGGCGGCGTTCACGATAGCGCCGGGCGCCAACGGCAACACGGCGGTCACTATCACCCGCACCAACTTCACCGGCGCGGTGACGCTGAGCCTGGGCGGCGCGCCCGCCGGGGTCACCGGCTCGTTCGATCCGGCGGCTCCCGACCGGGACCAGCTCCACGCTCACGGTGACCGTCGGGGCCGCGGTGGCGCCCGGGGTCTACAACCTGACCGTGGACGGCACCGGCACGGCCGGTAACCGCTCGACGCCGCTCACCCTCACCGTCAGCGTGACCGCCAGACTACGCGCTGTCGCTCACGCCAGCGGCGCTCACGATCGTCCAGGGCGCCAACGGCAACACGGCGGTCACCCTCACCCGCAGCAACTTCACCGGCGCGGTGACGCTGAGCCTGGGCGCGCTCCGGCGGGCGTCACCGGCTCGTTCAATCCGGCGGCCCCCACGGGGACCAGCTCCACGCTCACGGTGACCGTCGGGGCCGCGGTGGCTCCCGGGGTCTACAACCTGACCGTGGACGGCACCGGCACGGCCGGTAACCGCTCGACGCCGCTCACCCTCACCGTGACGCGGCCCCGGACTACGCGCTGTCGCTCACGCCGGCGGCGCTCACGATCGTCCAGGGCGCCAACAGCAACACGGCGGTCACCATCACCCGCACCAACTTCACCGGCGCGGTGACGCTGAGCCTGGGCAACGCGCCCGCCGGTGTCACCGGCTCGTTCAATCCGGCGGCCCCCACCGGAACCACCTCCACGCTCACGGTGACCGTCGGGGCCGCGGTGGCTCCCGGGGTCTACAACCTGACCGTGGACGGCACCGGCACGGCCGGTAACCGCTCGACGCCGCTCACCCTGACCGTCACCGCGACGGCGGATTATTCGCTGTCGCTCAATCCGGCGGCGCTCAGCATCGAGCAGGGGGCGAACGACAACTCGACGGTCACCATTACCCGCACCAACTTCACCGGTGCGGTGACGCTGAGCCTGGGCGGCGCGCCGGCCGGGGTCACCGGCTCGTTCAATCCGGCCGCCCCCACGGGGACCAGCTCCACGCTCACGGTGACCGTCGGAGCCGCGGTGGCTCCCGGGGTCTACAACCTGACCGTGGACGGCACCGGCACGGCCGGTAACCGCTCGACGCCGCTCACGCTTACTGTGGAAGCGCAAGGTGGTGGCGGCAACGTTACGGTGGACTTCTCGGGCTGTGCGGTGGCGGACCGCGCCATATGGGTGGCCTATCAGGACGGGGCGGGCGCCTGGATCGTCGTCACCGGCGTCAATGATGTCTACAGCTTCAACATCACCACCGGCAAGGGCGGACTAACCTATGTAGTGCAGTCCGGCGGAAATACGCAGACGACGGTGTCATACATGACACAGGCGGAGTTCACAGCGGGCACTCTCGACATCTGTCCCCCGCCGCCGCCGGCCGGCAAGACCGTCAACGGCACCGCGGCAGGCATCACTGCCACGGATCAAACGGCCGTGTCGCTGGGCGGTGGGTCCGCCTTCCCGACCTTCGGCGCCCTCAACTTCCAGATCCTGGACGTCGCAAACGGTACCCACGACCTGGTAGGCTTCCGTCGGAGCCTCATCGGCGGGGCTGCGGCCGCTATCATCCGCCGAGACCAGAACATCGCGAACAACGGCACGGTGGGAACCATGGACTTTGCCGGTGTCGAAGCCTTTGTGCCGGCCACTGCCACCTTCACCGTCGGCGGTCTGGTGGGAGGTGAGACGATAACCCAGAGCATGTCCTACCAGGTGGGCGCCAGCTGCACGGCGGCCCTCCTGTACGCGGGCGGGATCGGAGGGGCCACCTTCACCGCTTCTGGTATTCCCGGGGCCCAGCAACGGGTCAGCGACTTCCACGGCATCTCCATTTCGGCGATAGGGGCAACCGCATTGCGGTCAATCACCGAGTACTTCCACACGCTGGCCGCACGAACCGTGAACCTGGGCGCGGTGATGCCGACGCCGACGATCACGACGTTGGGCGGACCGTACAAGCGATTGCAGGCGGTGTACACGCTGCCGGCGGACTACCATATCTTCACGTCGTTCGGATACTCCAATGGGGCGGGGGATAGAACGGTCGCCATCACCGCGACGTTCGGGTATCTGGGCGGTAGCGCCGTGACGCTCGCGCTGGCGGATTACTCTGCGCTGGCTGGGTGGGACAACACCTGGCCGCCGGCCTCGGCGAGCACCGGCAATTGGAGTGCGACGGGGAGCGGCAGCACAATCACCAACACCGTCTGCACGGAAGGCGGGAGCGTGAAGTTCGCGATCAAGACCGGCACGTTCTAGCCGCGTAGATTGAGGAGGATATGAACGAAGGGCCGGCCGAGGGGTCGGCCCTTCGTGCGTCCGGGGCTAACCGGGTTACCGACACTCAACCTAGCCTAATATTTGTGCAGCCCGGCAACTAGTGATGCAATTCGGTCGGGGATCGAGGCGGACGCGGTCTCGGACAGCTCTTTCACATTCACGGTGAATAATTCAGCCTCGTAGAATGCGGGCATCTGCGACGCGGGGCTAGTGATTTCTAGAGGTCGCGCGTTCGAATCGCGCCGGGCCCATACCGACCGAAAGCCCCGCTGTGCATCAAGACGGCGGGGCTTTTTGCTGTCCCGCTGCCCCGGTCTCGCCTATCTGTGTCAAATCCCTCGACACGTCACAAAATTGATAGTGGACACGGATGCTAAGAGCATGAGAGTTGCTCCTGGTGAAGGAGCGCGGTGGATGGCCTAGTGGGACCGCGTTACGCCAGGAGGAGCACGATGTCACCACAAACCGGCTTGCGGCGCGTTCTGTTCGGAAATCTCATGCTGATCGCGGCACTGGGCGGGATGCTCGTGCAGCAGCGGTTGGTACACAAGAACTCCGATACCACAATCGTCGCAGATCTCGGGGATCGCCAGATAACCCTTCGCGATTCACTGATGAGCCTCCCCGGTTTTGTGACCGTGGACTCCGCCATCATCCGTAAGGCAGAGAGCCCGGTGCGCCTCGTCGGTCCCACGCTCATCGCATGGGATGATCCCGGTACCGCGGGAGATGCTCGCTCGGCAATCCTGTTGCACCCGCCGGTAGTCGAGGCGCTTCGGAAGGTCGCCGAGGATGAAGGGTTCACCCTCGAGGTCCGTTCCACCCGACAACTCCGCGTCGTTACGTCAGACGGGAACTTCAGCGCAAGCCATGCGGAGAATGAACGCAACGAGAGCTTCGTGCTGGCGGCGCCCGGCTCACAATCCGAGCTGCATTTTGGTCTCATGAGTCCCGAGGAACTCCGGGACGCGCTACGGCACTTTCGGCGGACCTATCGCAGCTGAACCAGGGCAGGATGATGCGAGGTCACGAGGCGCTCCGCGCTCTCATCCCCCAATCACTGCCGCCGACTGTCTCGCATACCCGAGCCGCTCCAGTGCGGATTTCACTTCCTCCAGCGTCGCCGGGTCGTCGATCGTGGGCGGCACTCGGTACGGCTCCCCGTCTGCAATCTGCCGCATCGTACCGCGGAGCACTTTGCCCGAGCGGGTCTTGGGAAGCCGGGAGACAACGCTGACCTGCTTAAAGCTCGCGACCGGGCCCACCTGTTCCCGCACGATTTGGATTAGCTCCTCGACGATCACCGCCGGTTCGCGGCGCATGCCGGCCTTGAGCACCACGAACCCGACCGGCAGCTGGGTCTTGAGTGGATCCTTCACCCCGAATACCGCACACTCGGCGACGTCGGGATGGCTGGCCAGCGCCTGCTCGATGCTTCCGGTCGAGAGATTGTGCCCCGCCACGATGATGACATCGTCGATCCGACCCATAATGAAGAGATACCCGTCCTCATCGATGTAGCCGCCGTCGCCGGTCAGATAGTAGCCGGGGTACCGGGTGAGATAAGTGTCGCGGAATCGCTCGTCGTTCTGCCACAAGGTCGGCATAGTGCCGGGTGGCAGCGGCAGCCGGATTGCCACCGCTCCATCGCGGTTCGGCGGCACCGGCTTGCCTTCGTCATCCATAATCTCGACCACGTACCCCGGGACCGGCTTGGTGGGCGAGCCGGGCTTGACCGGCAGCGGTTCGAGGCCCATGCAGTTGGCCGCGACCGGCCAGCCAGTCTCGGTCTGCCACCAGTGGTCAATCACCGGCCGCTCCAGCAGACCACGGGCCCAGTGATAGGTGTCGGGGTCGAGTCGCTCGCCGGCGAGAAAGAGCGTGCGCAGGCTGGCGACGTCGTGCTTCCGGAAGAATTCGCCGTTGGGATCTTCCCGTTTGATCGCTCGGATGGCCGTGGGCGCGGTGAACAGCACCCGCACGCCATGCTGCTCGATGACCCGCCAAAACTCTCCCGGATCCGGCGTGCCGACCGGTTTGCCCTCATACATCACAGTGGTACATCCGTGGAGCAGCGGCCCGTAAACGATGTAGGAATGGCCCACGACCCACCCGATGTCCGACGCGGCCCAGAACACATCGCCGGGGCGAACCCCATAGACGTGCTCCATCGACCACTTGAGCGCGACCGCGTGTCCCCCGTTGTCGCGCACCACACCCTTGGGCATGCCGGTGGTGCCGGAGGTATAGAGGATATAGAGCGGGTCGGTCGCGGCCACGGGAACCCAACCAGCCGGGCGTGCCGAGGCCATGAGCTCGTGCCAGTCCAGGTCGCGAGGGGGAAATACGGCGCAGCGATGCTCCGGCCGCTGCAGGGTGACGCAGTAATCCGGCTGATGCCGGGAGATCGCGAGCGCGCGGTCGAGCAGCGGCTTGTACTCAACGATCCGCTTAATCTCGATCCCGCAGGACGCGGAAACCACCACCTTCGGCGCAGCGTCTTCGATCCGCACCGCCAGCTCGTGGGACGCGAAGCCGCCGAATACGACCGAGTGGATCGCCCCAATCCTGGCGCAGGCGTACATGGCGATGAGCGCCTCGGGCACCATCGGCATGTAGATGATCACCCTGTCGCCTTTGGCAACCCCCAGCGAGGCTAACACCCCCGCGAAGCGGGCGACCTCTTCCAGCAGCTGGCCATAGGTGAAGGTGCGGAGCGTGCCGGTTACCGGGCTGTCGTAGATCAGAGCCAGCTGATCGGAGCGTCCATGCTCCACGTGGAAGTCGATGGCATTGTAGCAGGTGTTGAGCTCGCCGCCGGTGAACCACTTATAGAAAGGGGCGTTGGACGGATCCAGTACGTGCTCCCAGGGCCGGTACCACTGGATCGCCTCGGCGGCGCGGCCCCAGAATCGCTCCGGCGAGCGGATCGCCTCGTCGCAGGCGCGCTGATAGTTGCCAGACATGGCGACCTCCGCATTGCGTCGGGGTGCCTTTCAAGGACGTACCCTGCAATCATAGTCAGCCGTAGTACACTGGTACACAAGGCTCGCCAGGGTCGAAACAGCCGCAGGCGTCAAATCCCGCGATACGGGAAATCCGGGACGCGCTACGGCACTTTCGGCGGACTTGTCGCAGCTGACCCGGCGGTCGGCAGCGCCCCACGACTACTTCGCGCTTCGAACACCACCTCGGGAAATCGCTCCGCGGGACGATCCAGCAACACCGTCTCCTGCCCCTTCAACTCCCGATCGAAGAACGCCACCTCAAAGGCGCTTACGATAGTGAGCCCACGGCGTCCATCGATCGGGCCTACCAGATGAAGCCACCGGGTCACCGGTGAAAAGAGTGGAAAATCCGAGAAGTTAGGATGAAACATGCCCGGTATCAGCACCAGGTAGCCGTCTCCCGGCAGCCGGTCGAACACCGCTCGCATGGTGTGCTGGGTCTCGTCGATGTCGCCTTGCCCCCACCCTTCGAGACGCATGCTCGCGCTATCACGACTGATCCACATCGCGGGTTGGGTCAGGCCGCTCTTCACCACGTTGGCCGGCATGAAGACATCCATCATGAGACACGCCTTGAGCCGCAGCTCCCGCAGACACGCCTCGGCCGTCGTGGCCCCGCCCAGCGAGACGCCGAACATGCCGGCGTGCTGCAGGTCCAACCGGCCGGTCAGGATTCCCCTCGGATCCAGCCGGTTGAGGTTCCCGAGCCGGTCCAGGGTGAAGATCGCATCCTGGGCCAGGAACGGGATGATGCTGTCGATGAATGCCGGATGTCCCGGATGGTCAGGATCGAACATGCGAGGGTCGAATTTGGCGAGTCGTCCGTCGGGGAACACGACGCCGCTCGCCGCATAGGGATGATCGATCGTCGCAACGACGTAGCCGTGGGAGACCAGCTCCTCGACATTCGCGGTGTTGTGCTGGCGGAACCCACCGCGGCCGTGTGAAAAGAGCAGCACGGGAAACGATCCCTCCGCCGCGTCCGCTCCAGAGATGGCATTGGTGCTGACGTACTTGAGGTATCCGAACGCGAAGCCAGGAAGGTGAAACAGCTTGGCCAGAGGAGCGAGTACCTGAGGGTGCACCACGTAGGGGGCGTGGCGTCCCGATGCAGTCGCCGGCGCTGGATACCAGATCTGCACCATCACTTCGCGGCGGTCGGCAGGATCGGCCGTGAAAACCTCGGCGCGGGCCGAATCGACCCAATGGTACGTCATGGTCCCGATCGCAAACGGACCGGTCGGATGGGGGAAACGGAAGATGGGAACCAGCAAGGGCAGGGCGATGGAAGCCGACAACCACACCAGCCCAACCAATGTCCCTGCACCAGCCGCGAACCACTGGGCCAGACTCGGCGCCTTCGCCGTGGCGCCCTCTCTCGGGCTCAGCGGCCAGCCGAGGAATACCAGTGCACTGAGCAGGTAGCCCGGGACCATCTGCCAGCGCGGTCCCTCCAGTACCACCTGCAGCACACAGAATAGCACTGACGCCGGCGCGGCGAACCGGACCCATGGCACCGCGCGGAGCCGTGGGACAACCAGCGCGAGGAAGGTCAGCAGATTGGCGAGCGACAGCAGGATTTCAAGAGGCCGCATCTCGAGGCCTCGTGGTCAACGAACGTCTCACATCTATGTCCCCAACGGTTCCCCAGGTTGAGCAATGGAAGCCCGGCCACAAAGTACATCAAGAGAGGATTCTTTCCCAAACCCCTTGCCGACAACCTCACACGATCTGAAGAAGTCCTCAGCTCTCCTCCACGTCTGCTTTATCTTGCGCGGCATACTCTGCGGCAGGGCTATGAGACCGGTACTTCTGATCCTCCCGTTCCTGCTGGCACCGCTGCCGCTGGTCGCTCAGGATGACTCGGTCGGCACCGTAGGCCCGCTGATCGCAACCGGGCACCATGCCTGGTCGCGCTGGCCCGACTTCGGCTCGTACTCAGCCGACCTTTCGCGGCTCTACCAGATCAACGGCTCCAGACTGATCTGGCACGATGGTCCGCGACTGTCCCCTGGAGCTTCTGCCGCCATTGCCCAACTGCGCACCGCGGGTGACTGGGGACTCGACTCGGCAGACTACGACTCAGCTTTGCTGGACAGCCTGGAGGGTGCGTCCTCAGTCCGCTCCCTGGCGCCGCTCACCCGTGATTCGCTCGACCTGCTCCTCAGCATCGACCTGCTGCGCTATCTCGACGACTTGCACCGCGGCCGGCTCCATCCCAATCCCCTCGAAGCCCGCGGATCGGAGGCGGCGAAGCTCGACCTCGTCGCCGCCCTGAATCAGGCGATCCAGGCCGATACCCTTCCTGCACTCATCGCCGCACTGCAGCCTCGACTGGTCCAGTACCGGAGCCTTCTCGCTGCCCTCGCGCGATATCGCCGACTTGCGGCCGACTCCGTGTTTCCTCCCCTCCAGGCTACCACCACAGTCCACCCCGGGGATCCGTATCCGGGAATCACGGCCTTGACTCGGCGGCTAATAGCATTCGGCGATCTCGCCGTGAACGACACACCCCCGGACAGTTTGTACCTGGGACCGATTGTGGACGCGGTGACACGCTTTCAGACCCGGCACGGTCTCAAGCCAGATGGCGTGCTCGGCCCTGCAACATTCGCCCGTCTCCGCACTCCACTCCAGTGGCGGGTGCGGCAGATTGAACTCGCCATCGAGCGCTTGCGCTGGCTCCCTCCGTTGGAAGGAGATCGAGTCCTGGTGGTGAACATCCCTGCGTTCGAGCTCTTCGGATTCGACTCGGCGGGCCGGAGTGGAACGCCGAGTCTGGAGATGAAGGCGATCGTCGGTCGCGCGATCGACCGGCGTACCCCGGTTCTGCTGGAGCAACTCAGATACATCGAGTTTTGGCCCTGGTGGAACGTCCCGCGGCGGATCGCGGTCGAGGAAATCCTGCCGCAACTAGAGCGGAAACCTGATTACCTGAGTGCCAATCGGATGGAGTTGCTCGGCGCAGGCAAGGTTATCGGAGACCGAGTGACGCCCGAGGTATTGCGCCAGCTGCGGCGTGGCCAACTCGAGATTCGACAGCTGCCAGGCCCGACTAACCCACTGGGGCTCATCAAGTTCGGGTTTCCCAATGCGGCCCAGGTCTACCTGCATGGGACGCCGTCTCCCGAACTGTTCAGCCGGACCCGCCGTGACTTCAGCCACGGGTGCATCCGGGTGGAAGATCCGTCAGCGCTTGCCAACTGGGTGATGCGGGACGAGCCAAGCTGGCAACCCGACAGCACCGCCATTGGCATCCATGGGCCTGAAACGCGCCGGATCTGGCTCAGGCACCCGCTTCAGCTGGCGATCTTCTACACCACGACGATAGTTCGACCCGACGGTACGACCTGGTTCTACGACGACATCTACGGTCAGGATCGCAGTCTGGACGAGGCGCTTCGGAATCGGGCAGGGCCCCGCTTTGAGACCCCACGCTGAAGATCGCGATCGATTCGGAGTTTTCTCACGGTTGTTTCATCCTCGGCATCCCATCTTCCAACCGTCGATATCCGCAGAGGTGGGTTATGGCATTTCCCTTTCTCAACCGTCAGGATGCGGGACGTCAACTCGCGGACCGACTACTGAACCTCGCGGGACGCAGCGATTTGGTGGTTCTTGGCCTTCCGCGCGGCGGGGTGCCGGTAGCGGCCGAAGTGGCCGAGGCGCTGAAGGCGCCATTGGACGTGTTTCTGGTTCGCAAATTGGGCGTACCGGGACACGAAGAATTTGCCATGGGAGCCATCGCCAGTGGCGGTGTGCGAGTTCTGAATCCCGGCGTGATCCAGGCCCTCAACATCTCGAGGGAGGCAGTGGAGGCCGTCACCCGAGCAGAGCTACAGAAGCTGGCTGTGGGGGACCGGGAGTATCGGATGGACCGGCCCTTTCCGGTCCTGAAAGGAATGACGGTCCTCCTCGTCGATGACGGGGCGGCCACCGGGTCCACCTTGCTCGCCGCGGTTCATGCCCTCAGGGAACACCAGCCTGCGGCCATCATCGCCGCAGCCCCCGTGATGTCGGAAAGCGCATGGCATGCTCTGGGACAGGTGGCCAACCGCTGCGCCGCCGTGCACGTGCCCGAGCCTTTCCGGGCCGTCGGCGAGTGGTACCACAATTTCGAGCAGACGAGCGATGAAGAAGTCCGGGCCGCACTCCAGCAACGAGCCTCCGGGGACGTGGAGAGACTCTATGCAGCGCGGAACTGAACCGCTCATCCCCATCCTTCGCGAGGCCGCGTATGGGCTCCAGGGGACCACGGCCGACTTCGATGCCCTGCTGGGCGCGGTGGGAGACGCGCGGTTCGTGCTCCTGGGCGAGGCGTCGCATGGCACCCACGACTTCTATCGGGTCCGGGCCGAAATCACCAAGCGCCTGATTCGCGAGAAGGGCTTCAGTGCAGTGGCAGTCGAAGCCGATTGGCCTGACGCCTACCGGGTCAACCGGTACGTCCGGGGGCGATCGGGCGACCCCGATTCCGTGGAGGCGTTGAGTGGCTTCCTGCGGTTCCCCCAGTGGATGTGGCGTAATGCGGATGTGCTGGATTTCGTGGGCTGGCTGCGGGAACACAACGACTCCCAAGACTTGGACGCTTTCAAGGTGGGGTTCTACGGGCTCGACCTGTACAGTCTGCACGCTTCGATGAACGCGGTAATCGAATACTTGAAAGTGGTGGATCCGGACGCGGCGGTGAGGGCGGCCGAGCGCTATGCCTGCTTCGAGCATTTCAACGGCGACCCCCAGACTTACGGCTACGCGACAACCCTCGGCCTAGCGCCGTCGTGTGAGACCGCGGTCATCAAACAGCTGGTCGAACTTCGCGCAGCCGCAGCCGAGTACGCCAAGCGCGATGGGCGGGTGGCGGCGGACGACCTGTTCTTCGCGGAACAAAATGCCAAGATCGTGGCCAACGCCGAGCGTTACTACCGCGCGATGTTTCAGGATCACGCCGCCTCCTGGAATCTGCGAGATCAGCACATGGCCGAGACACTCGGCGCCCTGACCGCCTTTCTCGAGACGGATCCCCGGCGCGCCAAGATCGTGGTCTGGGCCCATAACTCGCACCTTGGAGATGCACGGGCTACGGAGATGGGCGCCCAGCGGGGCGAACTGAACGTGGGGCAGCTGGTTCGGGAGCGGTTCGGTCGAGGAGCCTTTCTGGTCGGTTTCACTACTTACAGCGGAACCGTAACGGCCGCGTCCGATTGGAACGCCGAGGCGGAGCGGAAGACGGTTCGGCCTGCCCTGCCGGGGAGCTACGAGGCGCTCTTCCACCAATGTGGCATCGGCAACTTCTTCCTTGACCTCCGCCAACCCAACGAAGCCGTCGCCGCTCTCGCGGTGCCGCGGCTCGAACGCGCCATCGGCGTGATCTACCGTCCGGAGACGGAGCGCCTGAGCCATTACTTCGTGGCGGTCCTGCCACGGCAATTCGATGCCGTGCTGCACTATGACCACACGCGGGCGGTGGAACCGCTGGAGCGTACGCCGGTCTGGGAACGGGGTGAACCCGAGTTGCTGGAGACCTACCCGTCTGCCCTGTAAAGGCCGGGCCGGGTCCCGAGGGATGCGACAATGTCGGACGAAGGGCTCAAGAGTCAGGCTCGGTCGATACGGATTGGAGCCAGGCAAGTAACGTTGGACGGTGATCTGGTCGTGCCCGCCGGGGCACGAGGAATCGTCCTCTTCGCTCACGGCAGCGGAAGCAGCCGGCATAGCCGGAGAAACCGTCGGGTAGCAGAGCATCTCCAGAGAGCCGGACTTGCCACCTTGCTGTTCGACCTCCTGACCGCCGACGAGGAAGTGCTTGACGCGGCCACGGCCGAGCTGCGGTTCAACATTTCGCTCCTGGCGGATCGGCTGGCCTTGGCCACCGACTGGGTGGCTACCCAACCGGACGTTGGAGCTCTTCCCGTCGGCTACTTCGGGGCAAGCACCGGCGGTGGCGCTGCCCTGGTGGCGTCGGTGTTACGGCCACAGTCGGTTCAGGCCGTAGTGTCTCGCGGAGGGCGGCCCGATCTGGCGGGAATGTACCTGCCACGAGTCAAAGCTCCCACGCTGCTCATCGTCGGGGGACGTGACACTGAGGTGATCACTCTCAACCGCCAGGCACTCGACCTGCTTCAACCCCGGGCGAAGCAGCTGGTGATCGTCCCGGGCGCCAGCCATCTCTTCGAGGAGGCCGGCACACTGGACCAGGCAGCGGAACTGGCCCGGGCCTGGTTCGAACGGTTTCTGGGCTCTCCTTTCTCCGTAACAGGGACGCGAATCGCGTCCAGCGGCTAGGACTTCCGATTTGACTCGATCAGGAGGCGGCCCCTAGCCCCCGGGCCGCCTCTCGCGCAATGATGCGCTCCTCATCGGTGGGAATAGCGTAGGCCGCCAGGCGGGATCCCTCCGCCGAAATCAGCTCGTCGCCCCGAAGATTTCTCTCGGCGTCGAGAACGAGGCCTGCCCACCGCAAGGGCTCGCAAATCCGTCGCCGGATCTCAGGGGAGCGCTCCCCGATCCCGCCGGTGAAGACCACGGCTTCGGCTCCCTGCAGCACAGCGAGGTACGCTCCTACGTACTTGCGCACCCGGTAGCAGAAAAGCTCTACCGCAAATCCCGCCGCCGAATCGGAACGGGAGAGGAGCTCCCGCATGTCGTTGGTCCCGGCCAGCGCCATCAGACCGGAATCGTGATTGAGTTGCCATTCCACCTCCTCGAGCGTCATCCCCTTTCGTAGGAGGTGCAGCACCACGCCGGGATCGAGATCGCCGGGTCGAGTACCCATGAGAAGGCCTTCCAATGGGGAGAATCCCATGGAGGTGTCAACTGCGTTGCCCTGACGGATGGCTGCAGCCGAACATCCATTCCCCAAATGAAGCGTGATGATGGTAGGCGAGGCATTCCCACTCAGCTCGGCATACTGCTCGGTCACGTAGCGGTGTGACCACCCGTGAAAGCCATAGCGGCGCACACCCGGAGTGGGAGGAATGGCGTAACGGTGAGCGAGCTCTGGGAGGGTTCGGTGAAAGGCGCTGTCAAAGGCGGCTAACAACGGGACGCCGAGGTCCCGGGTAGCCTCGATGGCCTCGAGGGCTGTCGCGTTGTGGAGTGGAGCCAGGGAGGTGAGTCCCCGAAGCCGGTCATACTCCGCCCCGTCGATCGACACTACGTCCTGGGCAACTTCGCCGCCGTGCACCACCCGGTGGACGATCGCATCCGGCCGAACGGGAATCGTGGCTAACGCCGCCGCGACCGCCTCGGGCCAGCCGTTCTGTTGCACGGACAGGGCACCCGAGGCGATCGCCTCCTGGAGCCCCCCTGTGAAACGGAACAGCTTCCACTTGAGCGTGGCGCTGCCGCAGTTGATCACCAGAAGTTGCATCGGCGGCGAGCGAGGCGGTCCCGTCGGATTCGCTACCCCACCTTGAACTGCGTCATCATGCCGTGCGTGAAGTGCGGCTTCTCGTCTTTAGCGTCCGGCACAAAACAGATGAAGGCGTAATCTCCCGCCGTCAGATCCACGGTAAAATCGGCGCTCCCCCCGCTGCTGATCGCCGTCACACCACCGACCGGCATGCCCGGCGGTTCACCCTTCATCGTGTTGGTCCACTGGGCGAAAGCCGCGATCGTTACTCCCGGGGGCAGCTTGACCAGCACTACCTCATGGTCCTGAGCGCCCGTATTGCGGACGAGAATGGTGTGGTGCCCCGGGGTGAGGGTCGGCGTCTGGGTGAACGCATATTCGGTAACCGTGAGGGTGTCGGTCTCCCCGGACAAGTGATCCGCCGCCCCCGCCTGAGCAGTGACCTCGAACGGACGGATCATTCCCTTCATCATGTGAGGCTTCATGTCCGGCGACGGGATGAAACACAGGACGACATAGTTTCCCTGAGAGAGTGCGACACTGCCATCGACCGAACCGCCGGGAACCGCCGCATTCGGGCCTCCCACGAACTTGATCCAGGTCGGGGGCGGTCCCTGCTGCTTCATCGCCTCGGTGAAATCGGCCATGGTCTTTCCATCCTCGAAGCGGATCAGCTGCGCCTGGTGGATTTCTTTCCCATTGTTGACGAGGTGGATGGTGACGACCCCGGCTGGGACCTGAGCGGGAAGCTCAAACGCGTAATCAGTAGCTGTGATGGTGAGCATCGTCGGAGCCGGAGCAGCGGCTGCCGCATCAGCCGTGGCCGGGACAGGTTTTTCGGACCTGCAGCTGACGAGACCGGCCAGGAGCAGTGCGGCGCCGGCCGCTGAACGGATAGACATGATCTTCCTCACCGGTTCGAAGGATGGAAAAAGCCCCGCCACAAGGTACATCGGCGGGGCTCCGCTGTAGATCGACAAATTGTCACTCCCGCATCGGGTAGTGCTCGTCCTCGTACCTCGCCACTTCCTTGCTCAGCCGTTCCAGCTTTTCGCCCTCCGGCGTGTCGGGCTCGGGATCCTCTTCGAATAGCCGCTCCATCTCCTTCACGGCGTCCCGGTACTCCTGCTCGGTCTTGATCTGTGGTGGCGGCTCGTCGGGCATGGGAACCTCCTTGGGACGGTCGCGAACCTGCTGAAATCACTTCGGACCAGTCGCCGCCGCCGCCGTGAAGGTCGGTAAGAGCGAGAGGCCGGCTCGGAGCAGGCCGGTAAGCAGGGGGATTCCGGCTCCGGCGCCGAGCAGGGCGATATTGGCGGCCAGCCAGCGCGAGGTCCAGCGGTTCACCATCGTGCGGTCCCGCCGAATGGCCACCAGCGCCACCGCCGTTCCATTGAGCAGCACGAACAGGATGAGCGCGGTGCGCAGGGTCCACGACCCTACGCCAGACAGCATGGCGAGAATATCGGCCTGCATCGCGGCCTCATGCCGTGAAGGAGAGGGGAGGCTTCCCGGAGGCGCCCTGCGGCCCAGAGGCGTACCGGTGCCACTCGAACTATTGGAGCATCGTGCAGGACGCGCAAGGGTTCGGTCAGAATGCTGGACCGCCTCTGGCGCCGTCGGCAGTGCGAGGCACATTCAGGGCGGAAACCAATCCCAGCCTCAGAACGTTCTCCGTGAAACGCCAGGAACGGAGTTCTCGGATGAGCCTCTTGAAGACCGGACGGCCAGCTACCGCCCAAGGCGGCACGTCCCCCGACCCGGGGGCTGCACTCTCGTCGTACCCGGTTCGTGCCGACCTGCTGCCCACCGAGGAGAGCATCGCCGGGCGCTATTTCATGCGGTTCGCCCGCTCGCCGCAGGACTTGGAGGCGGTCGAGCGCCTCCGCTTCGAGGTGTTCAACCTCGAGCTCAGTGAAGGCCTGGACTCCGCCTTCGAGACCGGGCGGGACCACGACGAACTGGATCCCTGGTTCCACCATCTGATGATTCTGTCCCGGGACAGTGGCAAAGCCGTGGGCACCTACCGGCTGCAAACCGCCGAGATGGCGGCGGCGGGACGGGGCTTCTACTCGGCCGGGGAATACGATCTCTCGGGGTTTCCGGCCGGCTTTCTTGAAAACGCGGTCGAAGTTGGAAGGGCTTGTGTCGCGAAAGACCACAGGAACGGCCGAGTCCTCAATCTGCTGTGGCGGGGACTGGCGCAGTACCTGACCCACACGGCCAAACGCTACCTCTTCGGATGTTGTTCGCTCACGAGCCAGGAGCCCGCGCTGGGCATGGCGACGTTGCAATACCTGAAGCAGCGCAACCTGCTGCATCCGGAGTTCTCAGCGGCACCGCTCCCGGGGCTCAACTGCGAGACGCTCGCCGATCCCAACCTGGTCGCGAGTCAGCAGGTGCACATCCCCGCCCTGTTCCAGAGCTATCTCAACCTCGGCGCCAAGGTGTGCGGCGGTCCCGCGCTCGACCGCCTGTTCAAGACGATCGACTTCCTGGTAGTGCTGGATATCGAGGAGCTGGACCTGCACAGCTATCGGTTCTTCTTCCGCTGATCGCTTCAATGCGACTCCTTCGTGCCTGGTCCCGGCTAGCGGCGCTTACCATCTGGACGACGACTGGTCTCCTGGTCTATCTGGCAGCGGTTGGAATCACGATTGGCATCGCTCGACTCCGGCGCCCGGTCCGTCGCCGGGTGTTCCGGAGCTGGGCCCGAGGCGTCGAGTGGATCCTCGGCGTCCGGGTTGACCCGCTCGGGTTGCCGCCCAAGGCGCCATTCCTCCTGGTCGCGAACCATCTCAGCTATCTCGACGTTGTTATCCTGGCCGCTCGATTGGAGGCGGTCTTCGTGGCCAAGCAGGAGGTTGCGAACTGGCCGGTGATCGGCCGTCTGGCCAGCCTCATGGACACCATCTTCGTGGACCGGAATGCGCCGCGCGACACGATTCGGGTCATGGGACGGCTCGAAGCGGCCGTGACCGCGGGAGACGGCGTCGTGCTCTTCGCCGAGGCGACCAGCTCGCCCGGCTCCGATGTGCTGCCGTTCCGTCCGGCACTGCTGGAGTGGGCCGCGAGGCATGAGCACCCGGTATACCACGCTAGCCTCAGCTATCGCACGCCGGAGGGTTCGCCGCCGGCGCATCTCGCAGTCTGCTGGTGGGGAGACATGACCTTCGGATCGCACCTGGTCTCCCTCGCTGCACTACCGACGATCCACGCGACCGTCGTCTTCGGAGAAGAACCAATCCAGGAATCCGACCGGCGCCGCCTCGCCGAGCAATTACACCAGGCCGTGCGTGAGCGCTTTGTGCCCGTGGTGACGAACCTTCAGGAGGTTTGAGTGAAGAGACTGGAAGCAGTCGTCGGCAACTGTCATGTCCTCGACCAGTGTATCGAGGAATTGGGTCGCATGGACGACGAAACCTACGCCACGACCGGCGCGGACGAGGGTTCCCCGGTTGGAGCCCACTTTCGCCACGTCTTCGACCACTACCAGGTGCTGCTCGGCGGCCTGACCGAGGGCCGGATTGACTACGACGCCCGACGGCGCGATCCTCGACTGGAGCGGGAACGGGGATATGCCATTGACGTCGCACTCGGCCTTCGAAACCAGCTCAGCCACATCACGGCAGAGTTCGGGTCAAGGCCGCTCCAGGTCTCGACAAGGAGCCTGGCCGACGAAGAGGAACCGGACTGGAGCGGGTCCACCGTGCAGCGTGAGCTGCAGTTCCTGGTGAGTCACACCGTGCACCACTGCGCCCTCATCAAGCAGATTCTCCGTCAGCACGGCTTCGAGGCCGGGATCGAATTCGGCCTCGCCCCATCCACCAAGGGGCATCTGCAACGTCAGGCAGCATGTGCACGCTGAGCTGGCTGCCGGTCCCCGGTGGCTACAGCCTGTTTTTCAATCGGGACGAGAGCCCGCTTCGCGGTCCCGAGGTGCCGGCGGCGGTTCATCGGTGGGACGACGTCACGCTCGTGGCACCCCTCGACAGCGATCAGGGCGGTACCTGGATAGCGGCCAATGAATTCGGGGTGACCGTCGCAGTCCTGAATCGGTATGGTCCCGAGACGATCCGCGCGACAGCACCACGCAGCAGGGGCCAGCTGGTCCGGTCTTTGGCAACGACTCCAAGCCCGGACCTGGTGCGCCATCGGCTCGCCGCGAGCGCCCTCACAGATTACCAACCATTCACTTTGGCGACCACGGCGCACGGCTCGCCGGTATACCTGCTGGCGTGGAACGGTGAAAGCCTCGAGGAGCGGACGGTGGAGCTGCCGGGACTGGCCGCGACCAGCTCCGGATTTTCCAGCGAAGCGGAAGCGGCTCGACGCGCGACTCTGTCACAAATCCAGGCCGGAGGGCCGATCACTCCAGACGTGCTGGAGGCTTTCCACCGCTCCCATTTGCCGGTGCGCGGCCCTCTGTCTCCCTGCATGCACCGGGAGGTAGCCGAGACCAGGAGCTTCTGCCGAGTGGACGTGACGTCTGATTCGGTGGAGATTCACCATGTGCTCGGTCCGCCCTGTGTAACCACGGAAATAGCCAGGTCCAGCATCGCTCGCAGCAGCGAACCCTCTCCTCTCTCCCGTTGAGTAACTCCCCAGATGGTACGTCGCGCCGTGGAGCCTGGTTCCTCGGCGTTTATCTCGTTCTCCTGATCGCCTCACACATCGTTCGCGCTTCACATCCCCGGGACGGCGTTCCCGACGGCGACGAGCGGACAATCAACCTTCATGTCGTGGATCATGGGCAGGAGACCCGCGACGAAGTGCATATCGCGTTTCGGGATCAGCACCCCGACAGCGCGGGGGATTGGCCAACGGTAGTGCTCCTGCATGGCAGTCCGGGAGACAACGGCGCGTTCTGGGCGCTGGGCCCGGATCTGGCCGATCACTTCCAGGTCATCGCCCCCGACCTGCCGGGTTTCGGCGGCTCCACCCGGGAGATTCCCGACTATTCGATCGTCGCACACGCGCATTACGTCCTCCAGCTGCTCGACAGCCTCCACATAAAGCAGGCCCACATCGTCGGATTCAGCCTCGGCGGAGGGGTTGCGCTCAACATCGCCCAGCTGGCGCCCGACCGGGTCCGCTCGCTCACGCTGCTTTCCTCGATCGGTGCCCAGGAATACGAGCTGGCCGGCGAGTATCACCTGAACCACGCGATCCACGGTCTGCAGCTCGCAGGGCTTTGGGGACTTCGCGAGCTGGTCCCTCATTTCGGTCTCCTGGATGACGGGATGTTGAGCGTCGAGTATGCCCGGAATTTCTACGAGACCGACCAGCGCCCGTTGCGAAAGATCCTGTCCCGCTATGCCGGCCCGATGCTGATCCTCCACGGAGTGAAGGATCCCCTGGTGACGCCCGCCGCCGCGCACGAGCATGCGCGTCTGGTGCCGCAGAGCGAGCTGGTGATGTATCGCGGCGACCATTTCATGGTCTTCCAGCACCCGGAAATGATCGAGGAACCGCTGACCGACTTCATCCAGCGGGTCGAGGCTGGCAAGGCGGCGACTCGCGCCACCGCGGAGCCTCAACGGCTGGCGGCAGCAGCGCGGCCCTTCGATCCCCGCAGGGTGCCACCGACGCGCGGACTTGCCCTCGTCATTCTCCTGGTCCTTATCGCTGCGGCCACGCTGGTGAGCGAGGATTTGACCTGTGTCGCCACCGGCCTGCTCATCGCCCGGGGAACACTCGCGGCAGTGCCCGGCACCCTGGCCTGCTTCGTCGGGATTTTCGTGGGAGACGTGCTGCTCTATCTCACGGGACGCTGGCTGGGCCGCGCAATTCTTTATCGCGCGCCGCTTCGCTGGTTTCTCCGGCCCGAGGACGTCGAGCGCAGCTCGGAGTGGTTCCGCCAGCGGGGCGCCCCGATCGTCTTCGCCACTCGATTACTGCCCGGCACCCGGCTTCCCACCTACTTCGCGGCGGGAATGCTGCAGACCAGCTTCTGGCGCTTCACCGGCTACTTCTTCCTGGCCTGCGCGCTGTGGACCCCGCTCCTCGTCGGCTTTTCCGCCGCAGTCGGAGAGAGCGCGCAGATGGTTCTGGGAGCGGTACGTAGCCGAGCCTGGACCTGGCTGCTCATCACCGCCCTGGTCACCTTCCTGCTGCTCAAGGTGGTGGTGCCTCTCTTCTCCTGGAGAGGCCGTCGTCTGCTGCTCTCCCGGTGGCGGCGGATCACCCGATGGGAGTTCTGGCCTCGGTGGGCGTTCTATCCTCCGGTCGCCTTGTACGTGCTGCACCTCGCGTTCAAATACCGCAGCCTGACAATCTTCACCGCAGGGAATCCGGCCATTCCGGGCGGCGGTTTTGTCGGAGAATCCAAGGCCGACATCCTGGAAGGTCTCCGGCACTCGGCCGAGTTCGTGGCGCGCACCAAACGGCTCCGCGGAGGACTCGAGTACGAAGAAAAGCTGAATCGCGTCCGCACCTTCCGGCAGCGACACGGATTGGCATTTCCAGTCGTGTTCAAGCCGGACATCGGGGAGCGTGGAGCAGGTGTAGCCATGATCAAGGACGAATACCACGTCGCCCAGTACCTGACCCACGCCAGGGGCGACGTAGTGGTTCAGGAATTTCTGCCCGGTCTCGAGTTCGGAATCTTCTACTACCGGAAGCCTGGAGAGCCGAAGGGGACGATTTTCTCGGTGACGGAGAAGCGGCTTCTCACCGTGACTGGAGACGGGCGCCGCACGCTCGAGGAATTGATCCTGGCCGACGATCGCGCGGTCTGCATGGCCCCGGTCCATCTCCGCCGGCACGCGGGGGAATTGACCTCAATCCCCACGGCAGGAGAGTCTATCCAACTGGTCGATGTGGGCACCCATTCGCGAGGGGCCCTCTTCCTTGATGGGTCGTGGGTGCGCACTGCGGACCTGGATGCCGCGATCGATCGTATCAGCCAGAGCTACGAGGGATTTTTCTTCGGCCGCTACGACATCAAGACGCCGGATCTCGACGACTTTCGGGCGGGCAGGAACTTCAAGGTGGTAGAGCTCAACGGGGTGACGGCGGAGGCGACGAGCATCTACGATCCGCGAAACAGCCTGGGAACGGCGTATCGCACCCTGTTCGAGCAATGGCGCATTCTGTTTGAAATCGCGGCGGCCAACGTGGAGGCTGGGGCGGAGCCTGCGACGCTCCGTGAGCTAGGCAGTCTGATGTGGAAGCACGCCCGCCTTAAAGCGTGAGAAGTGAGAAGTAAGAAGTGAGACGGGAATAGGGCTGGGGCTAACAGCTGACGGCCAACGGCTCGACGGCTGACGGCTGACGGCTAACGGCTGACAGCTGACGGCTAATCCGGCACCCAGAACCCCTCCGGGCACAACCGCCGCACGAAGGCCTCCCCCGATGGCGTGAAGGGGCGGCGCCAGCCGAATGAGGCGATTGGCTGGTCTACGACCTTGGAGGCCTGTTCCAGTAGCCGATGGGCCAGACCCTTTTGCTGGGCTTGGCCCAGGGTCCAGATGATTTCCACGGTCCACGAGGTAAGCGGTGCGACTCCGGTTGAGGGGCGCCGCTCCTCGTCCCAGTCATCCCACGACCACCATCCCCAGCGGGGACGCGGCCGCAGCACGGCGAGCCCGATGCCCCGCCCTGCGCGCCGAGCGACGAAGATCCGGACGTCGGGGTCGGTGTCGGCCGCAGTATAGGCAGGGGTATTGAATGGCGTGTCGGTCTTGGCTCGGTGAGCCAGCCGCTGCGCCAGCTGCCGGTGCTCCGGCGGCGAAGCGTTGGTGATGAGCAGCACCTCCACGTCGTCCCAACGTGCGACAACCTGCTCCCCTCCCAAGGTCGGGACGGAAATTCCGACGGACCACATGTCTGGGACTGCTGCCACACCGCCTCCTCACACAGGTACGACTAATTTATAACGATGCTGATCATGGACCGCGAGAACCTCCACGCACCAGGGTGGTCTCACGTGCTCTCGACCACCAATGACCTCGAGGAGCTGGAGGCGTTTCGGGTCCGGTTGGGAGCGCCTCCCGGCGCCCTCCACCGGAAGAACCCGGCGCGGCCCCACCTCGATCTCAAGCTCGCGCCACGGGACCAGGCGCTCCAGGATCCCGAGGTACGGGTCTTCGAAAGTACTCGCGAGCTGGTGCGCTTCTGGAATCAGGCCCGCACCCTTATCCCCTGACTCAACCCCGCGACACCGTGCCTGCTCAACCCGCCGTCTCCATCCACGGGCTCCGGAAGTTCTACGGGGAGACTCGCGCCGTTGACGGACTCGACCTCGAGATCCTGACCGGTGAATGCTTCGGCCTGCTCGGTCCCAATGGTGCCGGTAAGACCACGACGGTCGAGATCTGCGAGGGACTCAACCAGCCCGACTCCGGCACAGTAATCATACTCGGCCGCCAGTGGGCGACCGAGGCTGCCGATCTCCGGCCTCGCATCGGCGTGTCGCTGCAGGAGACCCAACTCGCCGAGAAGCTGACCGTAGAGGAAACCCTTCGGCTATTCCGCAGCTTCTACCACGGCGGGCCGACGGTAGACACGGTCATCGGTCAAGTGCAGCTCAACGAGAAGCGGCGCAGCCGAGTCGGCCAGCTCTCGGGCGGGCAGAAGCAGCGGATGGCTCTGGCCTGCGCCCTGGTGGGCGACCCCGAGCTGCTCTTCCTCGACGAGCCGACCACCGGTCTCGACCCCCAATCCCGCCGTCAGCTCTGGGACCTGATCGAGCAGTTCAAGGCGCAGGGCCGCACCGTGCTGCTCACCACCCACTACATGGAAGAGGCGGAACGGCTGTGCGACCGGGTCGCCATCGTAGATCACGGCCGGGTGATCGCCTTGGGAACTCCGCGCGAATTGATCGCGTCCCTCGGATCGGAGCATGTGGTCGAATTCACCCTGCTCGACGGCAAATCGCCGGACGACGATGAGCTTAGTGCGCTCGGGGGAGTGCATGCGGTGCGACGGGCCGGTGAGCGGATCTTCCTCGAGATTTCCCAACTCCACGAGACCCTTCCTCCCCTGCTGAACATGCTGGAGCGGCTCGGCGCCGGATTCGCCGAACTGAGAACTCACACGGCAACGTTGGAGGACGTGTTCGTCTCTCTTACCGGCCGGTCGCTCCGGGAGGAATGAAATGATCAGCGACTCCCTGCGGCAGCTGATCTCGGTGCGGTTTCGGGATTTCTTCCGCGAACCGGAGGCCTTGTTCTGGGTCTATGGCTTCCCTCTCCTGCTCGCGGCGGGGCTAGGGCTGGCATTCCGCGATCGCCCGGCGGACCGGATCGTGGTCGGTCACCTGCCCGGTGTGACGAGCGGGGCGATCGAGGCGCTCAATGCGGACTCGGGGATTCGTCTCGAGGCATTTCCCGACTCGGCGGCTGGTGCCCGGGCACTGCGTAACGGGCAAATCGCTCTCCTCCTCGTGCCGGACTCGACCGGACTGCGTTATCGCTACGACGATACTCGGCCCGACGCGCGCCTGGCTCGGCAACGGGTCAACGACGTGGTGCAGCAGTCGGCGGGGCGGACCGACCAGGTAACGACCGCGGATCAGATCGTGCGGGAGCGCGGATCGCGCTACATCGACTTTCTGATTCCCGGTTTGATTGGATTCAACCTGATGGGCAGCGGAATCTGGGGAACCGGGTTCACCATCGTGGATGCGCGAAAGCGAAAACTGCTCAAGCGTCTTGCGGCAACGCCCATGTCCCGGAGCGAGTACCTCGCTTCGTTCCTCCTGTCTCAGCTGGTGCTTCTGGTGTTAGCGGTGGGGATACTGCTGCTCTTCGGGATGCTGGTGTTCGATGTCCCGGTCCGGGGCTCGTTCGTCACCCTCGCGGTCACCTGCGGTGTGGCGGGCCTCAGCTTTGTGGCGCTGGGCCTCTGCATCGCCGCCCGCCCCCGCTCGGTGGAAGCCGCGTCGGGACTGATGAACCTCGCGATGCTGCCGATGTGGGTGTTCTCCGGAGTGTTCTTCTCTTCGAGCCACTTTCCGGCGGTCATGCAGCCGGTCATCAAGGCGCTGCCGCTTACCGCGACCAACGACGCCCTTCGCGCCGTCATGCTGGAAGGCGCCGGGCTGAGGGAGGTTTTCCCCGAAGTCGCCGTGCTTCTGGTCTGGCTGGTCTTCTCCTTTGCGCTGGCCCTGAAGCTGTTTCGCTGGACCTAGTGACGCGCCAGCATCCGCTGAGCCAGTGAATCCACCAATTCGATCGGCTCACCTTCGTTCCGGTTGGTAAGCGCGATGATGGTGATGCCTTCGGTCGGGAGACGCCGGATGGCGTTCCGGAAGCCTCTGGTTTCCCCCGTGTGGTAGGTCGAGGGGAGATCTGCGAATGGGGCCAGGTACCAGCCGAACCCATACTTGGCCGAGGTACCGTTGTTGAGTCGGTACGGCGTGAAGGCCTGCTGCAGAAGGTCCGCCCGCACCAGTTTCCCGGCATCGAGGGCTGCGGCCCAACGGGTCATGTCATCGATTGACGTGTAAATCCCGCCGTCTCCCAGCACCGCGCTGGTGTTACTCTGGTCGGTCCGGGTCCAGCCGCTACTCCCCTCGCGTCGTGAGTAGCCGTAAGCCCGCTCGGAAACCGTAGAGATCCCCTCCTCGAACGCCACCGTGTGCGTCATGCCCAGCGGCCGGAAGATTCTCTCGGCGAGAAAGTCGGCAAATCGCTTCCCCGACTGTTTTTGCACGATCAAGGCGAGCATCGAGTACCCCGAGTTGGAGTACTGCCAGCGCTCGCCGGGCTGGAAAAGGACTGAATCGTGAATGGTGAGCAGTCTCAGCACATCCGAGTCGTGAACCTGAACCGTCTGGGTGTCGGGAACGAAGTCTTCGTAGTCCAGCAGGCCGGAGGTGTGAGTGAGCAGGTTGCGAACTGTTATCGCGTGCAGCTTGGGCGGCAGCTCCGGGAAGAACTTTGATATCGAGTCGTCCAGGCTGAGGCCGCCATCCTGCGCGACCAGCAACGTCGCCATGGCGGTGAATTCCTTGGTGACGGAAGCGAGCCGGTAGTTGGTCGTCGGAGTCGCAGCCCTCCGTTCATCGAGACTCGCCTCGCCATAGCTCTTGCGGAAGACGACCTGGCCCCGCTGCAGCACGATGACACTGGCCCCGGGACCGTTGCTGTCGCCGTAGGCGCGGAACAGCGAGTCGGCGTACGCCCCGATGTTCGAGGCGACCGGCTGCGGTGCCCTTCGCGGTGCCTGACCGCAGCCGAGAGCAACAGCGCAAAGCGAGACTCCAAGGGCATTCCGAATCGGCATGCTCATGTCCGGGTGAATCGGTCGGGGCTGAAGACGGAGAGGTCAAAAGGAGTCGAGCCGATGGTCGCGAGGTCGGCCGCGACTTCACCGATGGCGCTGGCGAACTTGAAACCGTGCCCGGAGCAGGCACTCACCAGGATCACCCGAGGGTCAGAGGCCAGGGGTCCGAGTACGAAGTGATAGTCCGGTGTGTCGGTGTAGAGGCATACGGCCGCGGAGCGAAAGGGACCCGCAGCGGCTGGGATGAATCGTTCCAGCAGAGACCGCGCGTCAGCCATCTCCTCGGGGCTTACACTTCGGTCCACCGTGGCGGGTGTTGTCATCGCCCCTTCGTGGTGCCGCGCGATCTTGAACCCCTCGCCTACATCCGGCAGGCAATAGAACAGCCGGTCAGTCGCCCACTCCCAGATGAAGACCGGCAACCGCTCAGGAGAGACTCGCGACATCCCCGCCAGCGGATCGAACCAGAAGGTGATCTGTCGTTCCACGGTGAGCGGCAGCGCACCGCCGATCAGGTCTCCCAGCCACGGGCCCGCCGCCAGAATGACCGAGCCGGCTTCGAAGCGACCCGTCGTGGTCTCCAGCACGATGCTCGCACTGCCCGCGCTCCATCCCTCGACCGATGTACCCAGGTGAGTCTCGGCCCCAAGAGTCTTCGCTCGGGCCAGTGTCGCAGCCACAGCGTTCTCCGGATGCAGGATCCCGGCGTGAGGCTCGAGGATCGCCGCGGTGTCCGGTCCGGGACGGAGGTCCGGAAAGCGTCGTGTGATCGCCGCGGAATCCAGTTCTTCGAATGGGAGTCCATGGGTCACCGCGCTGCGGCGGGATCCACTCACCAGTAGTCCCGTCGCGCGGGCCGAGCATGAGCCCTCCGGTCTGTTGAAAGACCGGAACTCCGGTCTCCTTCGTCAACAAGTCCCAGAGTTCGTAAGCCCGCCGCACCAGCGGGACGTAAGCCGGATCCTCGTAGTATGCCTGACGGATGATGCGGGAACGCCCGTGGGTGGATCCGAGCGTGTGTGGCGGGTGAAACCGGTCGAAGCCGACTGCGCGGACGCCGCGGCGCGCGAGATCGAGCAGGGCGGCACTTCCCATGGCGCCGAGCCCGACGACCGCGACATCAAACTGCTGGCTCACGTCGTGAAGCGGCGGGCGTTCTCGAGCAGGAAGCGTTGTTCTGCGCGGATGACGCTGGCGGGGACTCCCTCCTCCAGAACTGCGGCTACCTGACCGTCCCGTACCCGAAGGATTGTGCCTCCGACTTCGGCGCTGACACCGCGCACGAACCGCACGGTGCCGCGAAGCTGATGCCCCGCCTCCGGGGCCTCGCCTCGCCGAGCGGAAGCGAATGCCCGCGTTCGGAGAGGTCGAGCACCTCGAAATCGAACCCGGACACATGGAGCCGAGGCCTGGCCTTGGCCGGATACGCGATGCGGTAGAACTCGCGTGCCGAATCTCCGGGTGTAGCGTCGCGCGGCATTACCACACCATACCCGTACGGGGACGTGGAGGGTAATACCGCTCCTCCAGAATCGTCTGCAGTGGGACCCCGGTATCCAGCTTCGCAGCCACCTGGCCATTCACCACGCGCAGCACTTTCCCACGCACCTCCACCGCCTTGTCTGGGCGGAACTGGATGATGGCTCGGATCAACTCACCTTCCTTGACCGGCGCTCCCCTCCCTGCCGTGCGGAAGCGGACCCCGCCGGAGGAAAGATCAATGATCTCGTAGGTCTTGCCGCTGGTCTGGAGCTGCGGCCCCGACGCCGAGAAGGAGATCCGGGAATGCTGCCGTCGAGCCGGTGAATTCATGAAGCGGGACTCCTTGTCTTCATCAGGGACCGGACGTTGCCGGATTCTATGGCCCGACGGGCTTCCAGCTCAAGCTCGAGCAGATCGAGCTTGGCGACCGCCGCCTCAGGTATACGGAGCGGCTGACCGGTACCGAATACGAACCGGTCGGAACCCATTGTTGCCAGCAGTTGCTGAAAATGATCCTCGGGCGGTCCCCAGATCCAGGAAGTATCCCACCAGATGCGACTGGCCTCGTCCGGGGTGCTGCCGAAATGTACCTCTTCTATGAAACTGCGCTCCGCGTGCGTCACCAGCAAGCGGGTCCGCCGGTCCAGCCGGATCAGGGTGCGGACGGTGGCAGCGCCCAGCTCCGGAGCGGTATCGGCGGGATGCCGCTGGCGGCCGTCTTCCAGCCGCACCGCGAGCACGATCGGAACGCCGGCCGCGGCACTGGCAAGAACCAGCTGGACCATGAGGGGACTGGTCGCTCCCAGTCCGTATTGACCCGGGTCTACCCGAATCGCCGGGACCCCGTTCCGCACCGCCTCCTCCAGCGCGGCTTCCCAGCCTGGAATGCCCGGGTGCACCGCGGGAACCGGCCGCAAACGAGGAAACCGGCCGGTGGTCTCGTAGAGCCAGCGATTCCCTTCGGCTGGGTTGCGCCACCAGAGACCGGGCAGGTGGGATACCCAGGCATCGGTGATCCCAACCCGCGTCATCGCAGTGAGCAAAGCCTCCGGAGAGGTGCCGGGCACCCGTCGAAACGGATAGTTGCCAAGGAAGGTGTTGACGTCGATGATCATCGCAGACGCTCACCGAAGATCCGGAGCGCATTCCCCGATCGCACCAGTTTCAGGTCCGGAGCGTCGAGCAGTTTCTCGAGGTATCGGAGCTTGGCGAGACCGGTATCCATGGTCAGATCGCAGCCCCACAGTAGGCGCTCGGGCCCGGCGGACTCGAGGCATTGCTCCAGCATGCCGCCATCCACACCGCTTCCCGACAGATCCACCATCACGTTGGATACATCCCGCAACCGGTTCAACGAATGTTGCCAGTCTCCACCACCCCCGATGTGCGCCAAAATGAAGCTCACTTCCGGATGCCGCTCCGCTAACTCACACAGCTCCACCGCGTCGGAGGCCTCCTGGCCGGGCCAGTCCCGTCGGCGATGCTGCCAGATGTGATGCAGCATCGGCACCCGATGTCGCCGGGCTGCCTCACAGATCGGATCCAATAGGGGGTCGTTGGCTCGACGACTGGCCGCGAGCTTGATCCCGATCATACCGGCCGCAAGACAGCGCGCTATCTCGGCCAGGGCGTGGTCCGTCGAAGTTCGGATTGACCGCGACGTAGCCCCGGATACGGGTCGGGTGCTCGCGCTGCAGCCCCAGCAGCTGGTCGTTGCCGTAGGTGAGGTCGGCCGGCGAAGGGAAATAGATCGGGGAAGTGAGACCCCAACTGCCGAGGATCGAGGCGACATGGATCGTGATCCCGATCCGCTCGCCCGCCCGAAGCCGGCTCGCATTGCGCTCCCGCCAGTCGCTTCGCGGTGTCCGGTCGTGCAGGAAATGGGCGTGAACGTCAACCAGCATGAAGGGCTCCCAGCGCCGTCACCGCGTCATCCAGTGTCTCCAGCGCGGCATCGATCGTAGCGTCGTCGTGGGCCAGCGACACGAAGTTGTAAGCCGTACGCTTGAACAGGAGTCCGCGTCGGGCCGTCTCCCGGGCCAGCTCCGTCCCCTGGGCTTCGTTCCGGAACTGGAGAAAACACATCTCAGGAATGCCGGCCACCGCCGCGATCACCGCCGGATGCTGGCGCGCCAGCCGATTCGAGTCCGGCGATGAATCGTTGGCCGCTCCGGTGAAGCCTGGCCGGCACGGCTTCTCGCTCGATGACGTCGAGCGTAGCCACGGCTGCGGCGAAGCCCACCATCTCGGTGGCGAGGGTCGATGAGATCCAGGTCTGGGTGGCCTGCCCCATCAGCTCGGCCCGGCCGCCCACCACCGCCAGCGGGAACCCGTTGGCGAGTGCCTTGCCGAGGACCACCAGATCTGGCGTCGACGCCATAGCGCTCACCTGCACCACCGTGGCGATCCGGAAGCCGGTCTTGATCTCGTCGAATATCAGCACCGCGCCGACCTGCTCGGTCTCCTGACGCAGCATGCGAGCCATTCGATCGACGGTTCCGCCACCACCACCGGCTCGACCATGACGCAGGCGAGTTGGTCTCCCACTTTCCGTATTGCCTGTGTTCCCCGCTCGATGTCGTTGAAGGGCAGTGGAGCGTTGAGCGAGGTGACCGCCTCCGGGACTCCGGTGGTCCCGGTCTCCTGCCAGCCATCGAGCCAGCCGTGATAGCCGCAGGTGAGAATCCGTTCCCGTCGGGTGGCCGCTCGGGCGATTCGCAGCGCCGCTGCCGCCGCCTCCGCTCCCGTCTTGAGGAAGCGGACCTGCTTCATCCATGGCACCAGTTCGTGCAAACGGCCCGCCAGCTCCTCCTCGAGAACCGGCGCCAGCGGGCCCACCACGCCCTGCTCGATCGCGTCAATCGCCGCCTTGTTGACCTCGGGATGTCCGTAGCCGAGCGACACTGCTCCCAGTGCCATGATAAAGTCGGTGTATCGCCTGCCCTGCTCGTCCCACACCGCACAACCCTCGGCGCGCGTCATCCGGAGAGGCAGCGATCCCTCGATGATCGGCGCGGGACCGAACAGCGCGTCCGGTCGTTTGCTTCCCGTCGAAGTGAAGCCGGGGACTCTCACACCATCTCCAGAACGCCGAAGCGGGCCCGATCCTGTCGGTCACCTCGCAGGTAGACCCAACCACCACCGCCGCTCCAGACCAGTTGGCCGGCCCGTCGCTCCCGGCCCGAGGTGGCCTGGTTCACGAGCAGATCGAACCTGATGGTTTCGTGGGGTGCGACACTCTTCCAGGCTGGAACCGGAATGGCAGCGGTCACCGTGTACCCTGATTCCGTGCGCGCCCAGGCTCCGCGCACCGAGGCGAGGCAATCGGATCAGCCGATACACGGTTAGGCCATCGTTTCGCGGATCGGGAACGACGAGAAAGCCGACACGATTCATTGGGGCCGAGGTCGAAGTAGACCTGCAATCCGTCGGAGTGAATCGCGTCGTTCTCGTTGTCGAGTTCGAGCGGCGGATCGTCTGGAGACCGGAAAATCAGCTCGGGCTTCCGGACCGACACCGCGAGATAGAGCTGTCCCATGTCCCAGTTGACCCACGCCTCCGCCGCAAAGTCCTCCGGGCCCCCGTATGGTTCTTCGCTGCGCCGAAACTGATCGTCGTGATCGAACTCGAGCGGTGAAGCAAGGTCGAACCCGGCCAGGGTGCCGTCCAGCCTTGGGGGCTGCGAAACATGAGGTGCCATCCCTCGTGCGGTCGTGATGCCCTGCTCGAGTTGGAGACGGAGCAGCGGCTCGCCGCGGGGCCGGCGGAACCCTCGGAGCAGCACTCGTCCCCGGGGCGACTGAATCTCCCATCCTTCGGGCGTCACGCGATGAGTGTGCTCCCCACCTGGCGTGCTTACGGTGATCGTATCGGCTGAGACACGCAATGCGGTCGCCGCGGTACCTCCTGCCACCACTAGCGAGACCAGTCGCACATAGCGCCCCTGCTGCTTTTCGAGATAGACCCAGGCCTCCTCGGTTCTTCCGGGAAGCGCGGGACACCGGGCCTTGAGCAGTTCCGCACTGCCCTGCAGGTGGAGATCAAGCACCTGATCGTTAAGTCGGGACCGGAGCGAGATCGGCTGATCCCCCTCCGGTGGTGAGGCTGGCGCTATCGGAAATGAATTCCTCTTCCCACTTGCCAGGTTCCCACCGTCCGGAACTCGTCAGCTCCGTTTGACCTCTCGGGTGCCAGGGAAGCTCCAGCGTTCGACTCTCCTCCCCGGACATTTCCACTACGTCCACCAGGTATCCGCTTCCCGACACCAGGGTGCGGACCATACCTCCGAACTTGCCCTTGACCCAGGCCCACTGATCCGCGGTCGCGAACGCCTCGCACTGCGCGTCCGCTACGGGGCTGGTCGGCACCATCGAGCCGCGGTGCATTGTGAGCCAGCGTGGAGCGATACCAGAACAGGTCCGAGGTGACGTACGAACCGGTGCCCGGATCCGGCAGCCAGTGCACTCCGTCCGCATGCAGTGTCAGGCGGAGACGATCGGCGTGCCCGTGTCCACCGCCCGAGGTACCGCACTCGAGACTCGCGTACCGATCTCCGTCCCGAAGCACCGCCAGTCCCTGGATCTCGAGTAAGGGTGCTCGCGCGGATTCCATTCCGCTCTGGACCTGCGGGTTCGCCTCCATCTCGCAACAGGGTCCACCACGACAGATCGCGGCGCGTCCGCTGGGCGCCGGGATGTCCGCCTCATGCAGGTACGAGTCGAACAGCTCCGCGGCGGGAGCCGGTAGCGCGTACAGAGTACTGAGCCAAGCCTCGATCGAATTCGCGGTGCGTCGTTCCGCCGGTGGTCCGCAAGCGGGCGCGTCCCACCTCCCACAACTCGAGATACATCGGCTGGGACAGGGAGACGCCGAAGCGTGCATCCTTTCGAGCGGGAAAGGTGCTGTCCGGAAGCGCCGTGAGCGCCGGTACCTGTAGCGCCGCGGCGATCCGCGGCACGGCTTTCATCTTCTTCCAACAGATCGACCCCGCGAGTCGGGCCCAGCCCAGTCCGGTCAGCAGGCCTCTCAGGGCGAAGAGGTGGTAGTTCTCTCCCTCGTACCAGAGACCGTCCTCGCCGAATCCGTCCACCAGGTGGCCGACCAGGCCGTCTCGGCCCTCGATCGCGCGGCGTGCCAGATCCTCGTCCTCGAACCACACCGCAGAGGCGACCAGTGCGGCATTGTTCCAGGTCTGGCGGTTGGACAGCCCCTCGTCGAATTCTCCGATCAGGTTGGCGGCCTCCTCCACGATTCGCTCCGACCGCCGCGGCGGTCTCCTCGTCCAGCGCGCCGCCCTCCCGAAGCACGTGGCCCCGCCGCGATCACGTTGCAGAGCCAGATCGACTCGAGATAGGTCGAGAAGAAGAGCCGGGACGGGCCAAGGACGTTGTCGCGGTTGGGAAACTCGAAATACTTGCTGGAGTAATCGCGAAGCAGCGCCCCTGCGCCGCCCACAAGCTGCTCCTCACCAGCAAGAACCCCTGCGGTCGCCAGATGCGCGATGCGCTCGGAGAGCCAGAGGTGCTGGTAGCGCGCGGCGTAACGGTCAAACCGCTCGCCCGAAACTGCGGTGCCACAGCGGGAACAGCGGTGGGACTCGGGATGCCAGGGGTCGAACAACAACGGCGCTCCGTCTTTAGGGCAAACCCCGCCGTCGCTCGAAAGCTGGGCCTTCCAATGGGGAATCCGAGGACGCTGCTCGAGAAAGCGCTGGGCCTGCCCGATCATCCGTTCCAGTTGAGCCGACAGGTCCGCAGAGCAGGCAATCTCCTCTCGGCGGGCTTCGATTTCTTCAGCGACTACCATGTGCGAACTCCATTCCCATTCCATTCCACCGGCAGGACGGTCGCCCCGAGGCGTTCGGCCGCTTCCCTGGCTCGAGCGAGCTGGTCGCTGTCCCGAAACAGGAAGAACATGCATCCGCCTGCCCCGGCACCCGCCGCTTTTCCACCCAGGGCTCCCAACTCCGTCATGGCTGCTTCGAGACGAGCCATTTCCTCGGTACACATTGATGGATCCAGCACTTGCTGCAGCTCCCAGTTGCGCTGGAGTCAAGGTGCCGACCTCTTCACAATCACCGCGCTTCATGGCCTCGGCCATCAGTGATGCCGCCTCTTTCAATCCTCGCAACGCCTCGACGACACCGGACTCCCCCCGTTCATAGGCGTTCATCACTCGCGCGATCGTGTCCCCCGAAACTCGAGATCGTCCGGTGAAGCACAAGAGAATCCGCTTTTCCAGCGCCGCAAGGAAATCGTCCTTCAGATCCAGTGGTTCAACCGTCGGTTCACCGCTCGTCAAAGCCCAAGCGATGAAAACCACCGAATGCTGCCGCGCATTGATCCTGGCGCCCACCGGGCAGTCCCGCCTCCACCGCTTCCAGTTCCCACCCATACGCCGCGGCCTGTTCGCGGGTCAGCGCCTCACCGCGGGACACCGCAAGCACACTCACCAGGGCCACATCGAGCGCGCCCGAGCTACCCAGGCCTGATCCCGCCGGGACCTCGGAGAAGGTACGCAGGGTGCACGGCCCCGCCGGGAACATTCGCAGCGCCGCACGCAGCAGGGGGAGCGGCCCGTGGCCTGCGAGCTGCGACGCATGAGCGATCACCGCCGCCTCCCCCAGATCTTCGGCGCGCAGCAGGATGCCGGTGCCACCGAGCTCGACTTCGGCGCGAACCGACAGGCCGATTGCGGCATTGACTACCTGTCCACCCTCACGAGTCGAGAAGGGTGGCACGTCGGTCCAGCCCCCGGCGAAGTCGAGCCGCACGGGAGCCGATGCATGGAACACGCGGCGTTCCTGGGTCGTCACTGAACGACCGTCCAACGTGCCACTGTCGCAAGCTCTCCGCGCTGATCCATCCGCACGTCGTGAACTCTGCGATTCATTCCCTGAACCCCACGGGCCTGATACAGGAACACCACCGGGCTTGAATCGGCGAGCTGCTTGAGCTGCCCTGTGGTATCGCCGATGCGGGGTGAATCCGGCGGTCCGCAGCAGTGGTGCGAGGTAGCCGAGGGCAAGATCGCCCGGAACTCCCATCACCGCGGCCTGATACTCGTGACCTGGCCCCTGTACCCGGTCGAGAAACGCAGAGAGTTCGAGCTGCCGGATGCTGATCGATATGCCCCGACTGGCGAACTGGTGCTGGAGGAGCTGTTCGAGTGCCGCCTCTCCGCTGCCCACCGTAAGCAACTCGAATTTGAGATCTGGGGATGATGCCGGCTGGTCAGATTCATTCACGGTTCTGGTCGTGACGCCGTTAGGACTCGAAATCGGAGTGCCGAACCCAAACAGGAACCCGTCCACGATCTCCTGACGATCGACGGCCTGCGCGACACGGGTGCGAGCCGCCAAATCGGAGAATGGAGGCATCCGCGTATTCAGTACGAGGACGTAGCTGAAGAGCAAAGGGTAATCATACACCGCCAGTCGCGGGTTCTTCCTCACGAACTGCGCGTGGGCGGGCTGTATGCCGGCGAAATCCAACTCACCCGAGGTGAGTGCGGCCAGCTTGGTCATCGGCTCGTCTACGATGGCTATCACGAGCCGTGAGAGCTTGGGTGGCCCACCGAGTGCCGCGGGGAACGCCGAATCCGCCGCGAAGACCCACTTGCGATTGGCTTCGTGCGCCACGAACCGAAAGGGTCCATTCCCCACCGGGTGCTGGTTCCAGGCCGCCTGACGCATCCGGTCGAGAGGGACCGAGTCGAGCAGGTGACGAGGCAGAATCGCCAGGTCAGTGAGGACGTCCGGAATCGATCCTTGAGGAGTGGAGAAATGAAGTACGACAGTCGAGTCGTCCGGTGCCTCGAGTTTCTCGAGCGCCTCGAGGTCGGTGAGCCGGGGATAACCGGTGCGGGGGTCTCGAGCCGCGTCGAGCGTCCATTGGACATCGCGCGCCGTGGTAGGCGCTCCGTCATGCCAGAGGACTCCGGGGACCAGGTGAAATTGCAGCTCCCGGTGATCCTGCGACCAGGTCCAGGACCGCGCCAGATACGGTTGGACCGTGAGCGCGCTGTCATAGCGCACCAGGGTCGTGAGGAGGACGTAGCGCTGTACCTGGCGGGCCAGCGGATGGACGGTAAGCAGGGGATTGATGCTTTGGAGATCGGCCCCGGACGCGAAGACAACCGTCGAGCCGCGCGACGTCGCGGCCGCCCGGCAGCCGGCGATGGCCATCAGGCCCGCAATGAGACAGGACCGGGGCGACACGCCCCAAAGGTGGGAGACGCGAGCAGAAATGTGTAGGGGCGGGGTCAACGACCCCGCCCCTGCACTTCCGCCCGGCCTGCGCTGGCGAAAAACCCGGAAGGTCAGGTAGTTCCGGGCGTCGACACCAGCGTAACGGTCGGACGAACTCCGCAGGCGGTATACGTCACCGTGACCGTCGCGGTCCCCCGGGGACTCACGAACATGGCGTCAACCTCGCCCGAATCGATCTTCTGGTCTTCGGTACAGGACGCATTGTAGTGCAAAGGAACCGGTGTGGTCATGCTGAACGTCTTGCTGACCTCGCCGCGGGTCCGTACCGTGGTCCCGATGATATCGGCTGTCCCGCTCGGCAGCGGCGTGTGAGCCTCGAACGAGCCAGCCTGGTCCACGGCAAAGTTTACCTGCCAGGCGTTTTCCAGCGATGCGCTTCCCCGCTCGGAGGACTCGAAGCTCGCCGTAATACTGTCGCTGACGGAGAACCCGTCGGTGGATGCGAGCAATTGACGGATCCCGTCAAACTGCTGCACGAAGAAGGACCCGTTGGGAAAGGTTATCTTGGGTTTGAGGGCGTCGAACCGCACCCGGAATCCGGCCAAGGAGCTGGACGGATCGGTGACCGTCACGCCTCCACTCACCTCCAGAGTTTTCCCCCTGGGGCCGGTGAAGCTGCACTCCGGTAGAGTGAAGCTGACGGTTACACTATCGGGAACGTGATCGCCGTCGGTATCAGCGGGGGGAAACGGGGCGATGTCCGGACAACCTGCGGAGCCTAGGCCCAAGGCGCCGAAATTTCCCCCCTGAGGGGGGAGTGCGGCGGCCGGATTCATGATCCCGACGATGGTGCTGGCGCCAACGACACTGGCGACCTGTGCTTCCACTTCCTGACCGACATCGTTCGCCTCGGCTTGAGTCAGAGTCTCGTTGCTCATGCCGGTTGAATCACTCGAACAACCGGCAACGCCGAGCACGAAAAGAGCTCCGACGATCGCGGCCGCCGGACCCACGGGCAGGTTCCGATACATTGAGTACCTCGGATAGAGGAGACTGCGCCGGATAATTCCCCGGCTCCCCGCATGGCGTCCGTGACTCTACTCACGTGGTGACATTTCTCACAACGGTGACCTGAAATCGGTCCTGGCGCGTTACCCCGAACATTTCCCCGGCTGCTTGCCGGATTCGGCGTCCTCCTCGGCGTCGTCACGCTCACGTTTCTCCTGCTGCATCTGGCGCCCGGAGATCCCGCCTCGCAATTGGCTGGACCCGCGGCGACCCCCGAACAGATCGCCAACCTCAGGACCGCGCTTAGGGCTCGACCGACCGCTCCTGGTCCAGTACGCGACCTGGTTGATTGCCTTCGTTCGTGGCGACTGGGGATCGAGTATCGCGACGGGACGCCCGGTGAGCGCGATGCTGGGCGCCGCGTGGCCCGCGACCGCGTTGCTGGTCGTCCTGTCGCTGGCGCTTAGCTACCTCATCGGCATTGCACTCGGGACCTTGCAGTCCCGGCTCCGGCGTGGCCCCGACGCCGCGATTTCCGCTGTCACGATTTCGTTCTACGCCATGCCGGGCTACTGGCTGGGGCTCATGCTGGTGCTGCTTTTCACCTATCGACTGGGCTGGCTCCCCGCATTCGGTGCTGCAGGAGTAGACGCCGAGTTTCTAAGCGCCGGTGGTCGCCTGGTTGATCGCCTGCGCCACCTCGCGTTGCCACTCATTACCCTCACCGCGATCGGTGCCGGGGGGATCGCCCGCTATGTGCGCGAGGCGATGCTCGACGTGAAAGGCCTTCCCTTCGTCACAACTGCCCGCGCCAAGGGTGTCGCCGAGTCCACGGTGCGCTACCGGCACATGTTTCGAAATGCCCTGATTCCCGTCGTGACACTGCTGGGCCTCTCTCTGCCTGCTCTTTTTTCCGGAGCGGTTTTCGTCGAAGGAATCTTTGCCTGGCCCGGAGTAGGCAGAGTCTTGATCGAGGCGGTCGTGGCTCGGGACTATCCCGTTGTCATGGCGGCGACCGCCGTGAGCGCGACGCTGGTCGTCCTGGGCAACCTGCTCGCCGATCAACTGGTGTCCTGGGCCGATCCCAGGGTGCGCCATGGCTAGAGTCGCGCGGTGGGTGGGAACACTGGACGCAATCGGCAAGGCTGCCGTGTTGGTGTTCGTGCTTTTTGTGCTGGCCGCCCTTGCCGCGCCCCTCATCACGACGATCGACCCAGGCCTGCAGCGAGACGTGGTGCAAACTCGCTTCCTCCCGCCGCTCAGCACCGACCTTCACGGCGTCTTCCATCCCCTGGGTACCGACCGCTTCGGGCGTGATGTGTGGGCCCGGCTGGCGTACGGAGCGAGGATCTCACTCGGCACCGGCGTTCTGGCGGTTTTCTTGTCGGTCATCATTGGCGTCGCGGTGGGAGCGGTGGCAGGCCTCTGGCAGCGAAGGGTGGGCATCCTGCTCATGGGCCTGACTGATTTTGGCCTCGCTTTGCCCCGTGTGGTCCTGTTGTTATTGCTCGCCGCGTTATGGCGACCCAGCGCGACTCTCGTTGTTCTGGTGCTGGGCCTGACGGGATGGATGACGCTCGCGCGACTGGTCTACGGCGAGACCCGCGCTCTTGTGGTCCGTCCGTTCGTCGACTCAGCGGTGGCCCTGGGCGCCGGCAAGCGACGAATCCTGTGGCGTCACGTCGTGCCCAACGTCCTCGGCCCCGTGGTCGTCTCGGCAGCACTCAGTCTCGGCAACACCATCATGCTCGAGTCAGGCCTCTCCTACCTCGGCCTCGGAGTCCAGCCTCCCACACCGTCATGGGGCGGGATGATTGCCTCCGGTCGAGACACCCTGGTCAACGCACCCTGGGTTGCTGTGGCACCCGGAATCGCCCTGGTCCTCGTGGTCCTGGCAACGGCGCTGATCGGTGACGCATTGCGTCAGCATGGACCCGGCCGCGCTACTGCTTGATCTCGCTGCCCGCCCCGTGATTGGACACCGAGGCGCGGCCGCGTATGCGCCGGAAAACACCATGGCCTCATTCCACCTGGCCTTGGAGCAGGGCGCAGACGCTTTCGAGTTCGACGTCCGAGTAACTCGGGATGGCGAGGCGGTGGTGCTGCATGACCCGACCCTGGAACGCACCACTGATGTGGTCGGTCCTCTCCGGCTGCGAACGCTCCAAGAACTCGAGCACGTGGATGCCGGCTTTCGGTTCAGCCCGGATGGAGGCCGATTCTATCCGTGGCGGGGGAAGGGCGTAAGAATTCCGCGGCTGCGCCAGGTCATTGAAGACCTTCCGGCTGTACCTCTGCTTATCGAGGTGAAGGAACCGGAAGCGCAGGAGGCAATTGCGAGGGTACTTCTGGAGACTGGCGCCACTGCTCGGGCGGTTCTCGCCGGCTCGGACTGGCGCTCGCTCCAGGCGTTTCGTGCCCCGCCATTCCACCTCGGCGCGTCGCGGCGCGATATCGCCCGACTCTATTTCCGCTGGGGAGAGCCCGACCCTGCCTGCCGCTGTTTCGCCGTTCCCGATCGCTTCAAGTTCCTGCCGGTACCAACTCGACGCTTCGTGGATGCCGCCCATCGCCGCGGCGCGACCGTTCACGTGTGGACGGTAGATGACCCCTTTCTCGCCCGCCGACTCTGGGATAATGGGGCGAATGGGATGGTTACGAATCGACCGGATGTGATCCTTAAGGCGAGACAGGAACAGCGTGAGAGGTGAGAAGTGAGAGGTGAGAAGGAAAACAGAACAGCGTGAGAAGTGAGAAGTAAGATGGAAAGGCTTGAGATTGGGACAAACAGGCCCTATTCGGAACGCGTCCGATTGTACCGGAGCGAATTATTGAGGTACTCCGGCGCCGTCGCGATACCCCATCATCACCGAATGCGCGATCACAAGACCCTTAAGGCGTGGATTGAGGCCCACGGCGTGGTAAACTCGGTCTTCGACTTCTGTGAGAGTTCGTGGAGACCGCAAGCCAGAGCGGCGTTTGACCAACTCCAACGAGCGTCGCTGTCTGTTCAATTGAACATTGCCGAAGGCTATGCGCGGAAACACTCGAAACCGTTCCTGTATCACCTGCAGATTGCGTATGGTTCTGCCGTTGAGACAACAGAGCTAATCGAGTTGCTGCAGCTTCGGGGCCTACTGCCAAACGACAGTGCTGTGGTCGCGATAGAGCGCTCACGACATTGCCAGCGACTGCTTCTAGGCCTCATCAGACGTCTTCGAGTGCGTAATTCCAGCGGGTGAGCGAGCCGCAATCACTTCTCGACTGTTCCCTCTCACCTCTCACTTCTCACGTTTTTCCTTCTCACTTCTCACCTCTCACTTCTCACGCCTTTACTGTATAGCCATGCATTCGATCTCGACCCTAGCCCCCAGCGCCAACCCACTCCCCGCGATCGTCGATCGAGTCGGCGGATCCTTGGCGAAGAAGGTCGCATAGACCTCGTTCATCTTCTGGTAGTCCGCGATGTCGGCAAGGAAGACCGTGCACTTGAAGACCTTGTCCATCGAGCTGCCCGCTGCCTCCACAACCGTCTTGATGTTCTCCAGCGTTTGACGGGTTTCGGGCCCGATCCCTCCAGGTACCAGCTCCCGGGTTCCCATCTTGTTCCCGAGTTGGCCCGAGAGATAGATGATGTTTCCCACCCGGATCGCCGGTGAAAATGGGAGGCCCGCGACCGCACCGGGGACCTTCAGCACTTCCTTCTGTTGAGCAGCCAACCCCGAAGCCATCAGGGCGCTCAGAGACAACAGGACTATTACGCGCATTCTGCTCTCCAGATCGGGGGAACGATGAGGGCTAGACGTGATCAGGCGGGTTGCAGGTGGAACGACAGGATGGCCCGAGGCTCCGCTCGGAACGGAATGCTCCGACCGCCCCTCTCGAGCGGAAGTGGAATCGGATGTGATTCGTCGGCCCGAACTCTCGCCGCCGACCGCGCCGGACTCCCCAGAAGGATTGCGCCTTCGACCGCCGACTCCAGCGCGTTGAAGCAGCGGAGGACGATGCCTTCGCCGCTTTCGGCGGGCTTGAGCGTCGAAAGCACGAGACCGTCGCCCTGGAGTTCAATGGTGTCGAGCCCGGGCGTCCTGGCACCCTGGGTCCCGCAATAGTATCTGAGCCAGCGGGTGGATAGTCCGACGAAGGCATCCTCCCACAATCGCTCCAGCCGTGAAGGAGCCGCGATGTCCTGTTCCGTGATCGGGGCCAATGCCAGCTCGAGCCGCGAGCTGCCGAGGCATTGCGCGAGGGGGGTAGGCATGGGCCAGGCGGCGTGACCGGGACGGCAGTCGAGGTCTGAGCGGGAAAGCTCTCCGATTGATCTCAGCAATGTGAGGACCAGATCGCCGCCCTCGGTGAGCTCAAACTCGAAGAAGCCGGGAGCGAGCAAGGCAAGTCCGCGAGGCCCCCGCGCCACCGCGACGTATCGCTGTGCCGGATCCGTGGTACCCGGCTTCTCCCGAAGCGCTCCTCGTTCCCGGACAGCCTCGATCCTGGCGCTGCGCACCGACCCGGGCAGCCGGCGAATACTTCCAAACTGGGTGCCGGCCACGCTCTCGACGCCCCGCAGTCCCGTGGGCAGCCGAAGCCGCAGCCGCTGGTCGCGAGCCTGATTGTCGAGGTGCACTATCAGTCGCACGAAGGGCTCGTCCGAACGAAGCTCCAGAGTGGTAGCGGCCTCGACCCATCCCTTCCCGCGCGTATTACCCCTGCCGCACTCCATCCGCTGCTGAATCAACAGGGCTCCCAGCAACGGCCCTTTCGCCAGCGTCACCAGACGAGCCTTGCCGCGCGGGCGCGTCAATCGGTCACGCGCCGGAGGACAGTAGGTGTAGGTGTCACCGAGGTCACCTCCGCTCTCGAGTGCGAGGAGGCCGGCGAAGCGACTGGTGGCACGACGTCCGTGCAGCGCTATGGTGCCGTCGGGGGAGACCTTCACCTCCAGCTCCTCGTTGCGAAGGCCCCGTGCGCTTGCCCGCACCGCCCCTCGCGGAACCTCACGACTGCGGCCACCCGGGTGCAGAAAGACCGTTTCCATTCCGCCCAGCTCCGGTGAGCGGAAGGCAACCATTGCCACGTCCACCAGGTCCTGATCGGGGTAGTGCCGCGGGGCGTCGATTCGTTCAAGCCCTTGCTGTACGTCGATTGCTTGTACCGGAATTGGCTCACCGGCCGCATTGCGGAGCGAGAATGACTTGTAGCCCGGACCCCGTGCGGGTTTGCGGGGACCTGGAGGTCCAACCAGGACATCGCGCCGGAAGAAGGTGATTTCCGCGGTCGTCACACCGGAGCGGCGGCGTGCCGCCGGGTTCCACACGACCAGAGCGGGACGGCGTGCTTCGGGTTGCTCCCGGGCTCGATCCGGGTCGTGGCCGACCACTCGATTCAACGCCACATGGACAATGTCGTTGGCCGATGCCTCCACGTCGGTGAGCCGCACTTCGAGCGACCTCGCCACGTCGTCGCTGCAGGTACCGCAGATCGAATCGTGGAACTGGCATTGGATCAGCTCGCGCCAGGCCTGTCGCAGCAGGGAACCCTGTGAATCCAGCCTCCGCCACACACCGAGTGCAACCAGAGGATCCGCGTGCCGAGCCAGCAGACCTTCCAGCTCCGAGTTCCAGCGCTTGAGGGGGAGACGATTGCCGTGAGTTCCTTGCAAGGTCCAGGTATATCCGTAGGAATCGCGCAACTCGCCGGCCACCCAGGCCAGGTCTCCCGCTTCGACCGCTGCGGCTTCCATGAACTCCTGCAGCGTCGAGATCCTGACCTGATTGCCGGCTTCGATCGAGGCTAGGCCGGAACGGATCGACACCAGATCAGGAGGGGCATGATGATGATCGGCGCCGACGAAGACGGCCACGTGCCGCGTGGCCGCGCGGGCGACCAGTTCTTCCCGCAGCCCCTTCCAGACGGTCGCGAGCCGGGACGAGGCACCCGACAGAACCGAGCCGATTTCGTATCCGGCAGCCGGAAGGTGGTAGACGAGAAGCGGGCGGCCATCGGGCGCCGTCCACCAGAACAGATCGCGGAGAGCCTTCCGGGGAGCGATCCCGCGCCAAACTACACCGTACTCGATGCCGAACTCGAACCCAAGGGCCGGAAGGACGGCGGGATGCCCGAACGCATCCGGTGAATACAAGACCGGCATCGAGCCGCCGAGCCGCCGGGCCGCCGAGCCGCCGAGCAACAGGTTCCGCAGCAGAGCCTCGCCGGAAGGCACCAGCTCATCTGCCAGCACGTACCACGGACCGGTGCCGAGCCTCCCCTCCCGCACCGCCGCTTCGACTTCGACTCGTCGCTCGGGGCGGATCGCGAGGTAATCCTCCAACAGGACGGCCTGTCCGTCGAGGAAGAAGCTGCGATACTCCGGCTCCCGATTGAGCCGGTCGAGCAGATCATCCACCATGTGGACCAGGCGAGTCCGCAGTGCTCCCAGCGGCAAATACCACTCCCGGTCCCAATGGGTGTGCGGAATCAGGTGAAAGACCAGGCCGCCCTTTTCAGAGTCCGGCCTCAGTGGCAGATTATGCATCAGACTGCTCACGAGGTTCTCAGTGGCCACTTTCGTTAAGCGCAATCAGATCAATATCGACGGGCAGACGACTCTGCCGCGCGAGTATTTCACCTCGCCCGAGCTCTTCGCCGAGGAGCTGGAGAACATCTTCTACCGGCGCTGGCTCTGTGTCGGTCGCACCGACCGGCTCCCCAATCCCGGCGATTACTTCGTCCAGGAGGTCGGCCGGGAGAGCGTGATCGTCCTCAAGGACGAAGGCGGAACCTTTCGGGCCTATTACAACGTGTGCCGGCATCGGGGAACCCGGCTCTGCGAGGAGCACCAGCGGACAATTCTCCGAGACCATCACCTGCCCCTATCACCTCTGGGCGTACGGTCTCGATGGCCGCCTCATCGGGGCTCCCTCGACCCACGACATCAAGGGCTTCAATAAGGCCGAATTACCCGTTGCATCGGGTCGCGGTCGATACCTGGGAGGGATTTCTCTTCATCGACCTGTCCGGCAAGGCGCCACCGCTGACGGAGTCGTTCGAAGCGATCCACGAGCGCGCCTCACTGTACAACCTCCCGAACCTCAAGGCTGGCGCGGCAGATCGTGTACGACGTGAACTGCAACTGGAAGCTTCTGGTCCAGAACTACTCGGAGTGCTACCACTGCGCCCCGGTGCATCCCACGCTGGCCTCTCTGACCCCGCCGACCAGCGGCGAGAACGACCTGATCGAGGGTCCGCTACTCGGCGGCTACATGGTGCTGAACGAGGGCACCGGCAGCATGACGATGAGCGGCCGGTCCTGCGGGATCAACGTCGCGGATTTGCCCGATGAGGAGTTGAACCGGGTGTACTACTACTCGGTCTTCCCGAACACGCTGCTCAGCCTGCACCCCGACTACGTCATGTTCCACACCCTGTGGCCCATCGACGAGCGGCACACCAGGATCCTGTGCGACTGGCTCTTCCACCCCGATTCGCTCGACAACCCGAAATTCGACCCGGAAGACGGGATCGCGTTCTGGGACATGACCAATCGGCAGGACTGGCACATCTGCGAGCAGAGCCAGCATGGGCGTGGAATCGCGGTCCTACGTTCCCGGACCCTACTCCGCGCGCGAATGTCTCTCCGCGCAGTTCGACCGTGAGGTGGTGCGGTCCCTGGGAAAGAAGCCGACGTGGCCTGAGTAGTCGGGAGACGGGAGAAGAGAGAATTTCGAGATTGCAGATTTCAGATTGTGTATTCCGCTCGATCTGGCCGTCAATCTTCAATCTGAAATCATCAATCTTCAATTGCCGTTTACCGTCTCCCGTCTCCCTACAACACTCCCCGCCGCTTCAGTCGATTGTACTGCTCCACCACCGCCTCGCTCGCCCCGTTGGGCGGGACATCCAGCACGAGAACCCCTCGCCGCCGCATATCGGCCAGTGCCTCCTCGCGCGCCTGAAGCAGGTCCTCGGCGGCCGCTCGCTCGTAGGCGACACCCACGGTAGCCGGACGCCGGACCGCGAGCTGCTCCAGCGCCGGATCTCGCAGCGCCACGGCGAGCGGAAGATGCCGCGGACGGAGGGTACCTATCTGGGCGACGAGGGATTCGCTCGCGGTACGATCGATGACGTCGGTGAACAACACGGTGAGTGCCCGTTTCCGGTTGCGGCCGGCGAGATAGGCGAACGCAGCGGGATAGTTCGGTTCCACCAGCTTCCCCTCGATCGAGGCCAGAGCCGTCGAGCACCGCCCGGAGCGCTCGACGCCCTCGCGCCGGCGGGACGAATTGCTGGACCTCGTCGGCGAAGACCATGAGTCCGATGTTGTCGTCATGGTCCACCGCGCTATGCGCGAGGTGAAGGGCGGCGCGCGACCACGCTCTCCAGCCGCGGCTCTCCTTCGACTTCCGCGGTGAGCATGCGCCCCGCATCGATCACGATCAAGACCTGCTGCCTGCGCTCGTCCTCGTACTGCCGGGCCATCACCTTGCCGCGCCGCGCGGTCGCCTTCCAGTCGATCGTGCGGGTGTCCTCGCCCGGGACCCACTCCTTCAGGCTCTCGAACGCTCGCCCCTCGCCGAGTCGTCGGACGTTGCGGAATCCCGCCTCGCGCCGCCGCTGGGCCTGAGTCGGCAAGGAGCGCATCGAGGCGCCCACCAGGTTGGGGTACACGGTCGGCTGCCAGGACAGATTGCTTTGTCGCCTGTCGCCAGGCGAGTCCCCAGGGAGCGAGCATGCGAAGCGAGAGCGTCTCCTCCATCGCCCTTTCCCCGATGCCTCGGGTGGAGCGTGACGGTCTCTCTAAGACCATCCCCCGGCGGAATGACCAATACTCGAGTGGGATCTCCCTGAATTTCCAGTTCAGCGAGGAATCTCCTCTCGAACCAGCACTTTCAATGGAGAATGAAGCGGATGGCGCCAGTCGTAGGAAACCGGGAGAGGACGCCCGACGGAGAATGCTGGCGGAGCAATCCGGTTTACGCTCAGATCGGCCAGCCTGAACCTCATGACCCGGAGGCGTCGATTCCAAGCGCAATGAGCCAAAGAGCATCGAGGACCAGGAGTCCCACCGCGGCGGGAGGCCAGATCACCGCCAACGGCGCAATCAAGGCCAGAGCCGACGCCACGAGGTACCAGCGCCTGGATGGAAGGACCATCAGCTCTGCTGCCCTCCCGTGGGCGCCTCGATCCGTTCGATGAGCGTCCGCAAGGCGGCGTCGGCGGTGACTCCCTCCAGCTCCAGCTCCGGCGCCACCGCGACTCGGTGTCGCAGCACAGCGGGCGCGTTGATCTTCACATCATCTGGTACCACGTAGTCTCTGCCGTCGAGCAGGGCCGCCGCCTGGGAGAGCTTGAGCAGGCCACGCTGGCGCGGGGCGACGCTCCCAGAGTCAGGGCGGGGGCTCCACGGGTCGCGCGCACCAGCGAGGTGATATAGGCCTGCAGGCTCGGCTCGACCCGGATCGACCGCGCCGCTTCACGGAGCCGCGCGAGACCGTCCGCGTCGAGCACCCGCGTCACACCGAAGCTCGACGGCTCGGCTGCCTCGAAGCCGTCCAGAACTCGCCGCAGCACCCCCTGCTCTGCCTCCTCCGATCGGGTAGTTGAGCAGGCTCTTGATCAGGAACCGGTCCAGCTCGGCCTCGGGGAGTGGGTAGGTCCCTTCGAATTCGATCGGATTCTGGGTCGCGAAAACCGTGAAGCTCTGGCTCAGGGGGTGGCTGACTCCATCGACCGTCACGCTGCGCTCCTGCATTGCCTCGAGCAGCGCGGCCTGAGTCTTCGCCGGCGCCCGGTTGATCTCGTCACCCAGGATGAGATCGCCGAAGAGCGGGCCAGGCCGGAAGGTGAATTCACCATGGCCGGTCAGCAGGTTTACGCCGGTGATGTCCGATGGCATCAGGTCGGGCGTGAACTGGATGCGGCGGAACTCGAGACCAAGAATCTGACTCAGCGCCCGCACCAGCAACGTCTTCGCGGTACCCGGCGCGCCCTCGAGCAAGCACGTGCCCTCGCGCGATCAGCGCCAGCACCGTTTCTCGGAGTACCGCCTCCTGCCCCAGGACCACCCGGCGCAGCTGATCGAGGACTCGCTGTGCGCTTTGGGAATGCTCGGAAAGGTCGTCGGGGTTCACCGGCCTATTTCCTCCCACACGTCCTCCACGGCGTTGGCGGCCAGCAGCACCCCGCTGACGGGCTGTCCTGGTCGGGTGACCTGCTTCAGGATTTGCACCGCGGCCTGCGCCCTCGGAGACTCGGCAGTCTGCTCCAGGGCCTCCAACCACTGTTGGTCGGGGCGCTGGTCGGACTGTCCACCGGGAGAGAGGCGGCGGCGAAGCCCCCGGATGATCGTCGCGACTGCTACATCGTGGCCATGGGCGGCGGCCAGGGCTGTGGCCAGTGCCCTCACGTGCTCGAGCGGAGAGCGCCGTTTGCGAGGAATCGCGGGGCGCGGCGCTCCGAACCGCACGGCACCGAAGAGCAGCGCGATGAGACCCACCAGCGCGAGCTGCCACGCGGCCCATCCCCACGGCGACCGCTTGCTCCATTGCAGCGCGGCCGAGGCGAGTGATCCCGACGCGGCGAAGCCATGATGGGATTCTTCGAACATCACCGCGTCGTACCGGCCCGCGAACACGCCGAGGGCGAAGGGGCCCGCATCCGTGTTACGCAAATCGTTGTTGCTGAAGAGACGGCCGTCGGCGATCAGCGTCACCCGACGGTCCACGTCTGCGCGATGAAGCCGGAGCGCCTCGACCCGGCCGGTTCGGGTCACCAGCAGGGTCTCGGCGAATGCCACGGTCGGTACACCACAGGCCGCGAGACTGGCATCGGCCAGTCCGGACGAATCGGTGACAACTCGCACGGTGGAAGCTCCTAACACAGCCTCGACCCAGGGAGACCGCTCCGAGACTGTCGTTCCCGGCTCCATAGCCTGCACCGAGTCGCCGTCTTGTGCCTGGTAGGCATAGCCGAAGCAACGCATCAGACGGGCAGCGCCCGGCCCGGCCAGCACCAGGTCAACTCGCTCCCCCAGCTCCAGAAAATCGTCCAGCTCACTCGGGCGAATCCCTTCGCTCGGGTCCAGGACCGCGAACGCGTAGCGATCGGGCGGAGTCTCGACATTGATCAGCTCCCGGGAGCGCCGCCGGTATTGTTTGACCTGGACCCCGAGCCGGCGGAGGCCGTCGGCCACGGCTCGGGCGCCATGGGGACCCGCGAGATAGGTCGATCGCCGAAAATCCTGGGAGGGAGTGCGGTTGCTCCTCTGTCCCAGGCCAGCCGCCAGGACGGCGAGCACCAGCAACACCGCCACCCCAAGACCGAGCTCAGTGCGCAGCCGCATAGCGCCTGCCCTCGGTCAGATCCCGCCACGCTAGATACTCGTCGGGCCCGCACGGGATCTCGGCGAATACATGCCCGTACAATCCGCGAACCGCATCGCGCAACAAGGCACGCTGCTCCTCCGGCAACTGAGCCTCGGCAGCATACTCGCCCGGCGTCTTGCTTCCCTGAAAGCGCACCACGTGCCGCGCGTCGAGCTCGAGCATGAGAGCGAGGAAGTCCAGCGGCATCGCCTCGAGGAACCTTCCCTCGGAGGCCAGGGCTTCCGCGCGTCGCCGGTACCAGGCCGCGTCTCGCTGCTCTATCGGCTGTGGGACGTGTGACTCGTTCGACGCTCCCGCCGCACGAATGGTCTGGAACATGACGTACGAAGCGTGGACCAGCACCATGACCAGAATCACCACGAGGGTCCAGAAAAACACCTCGAACAACTGCGGGTTTCCTTCCCGAAATGCCGCCAGCCAATCCTCGAGCGCCCGCCACCACCGGCCGAGGAATGCGAATGGCCTTGGCGGTTCCACCCACTGATAGGCCGGGGCAGCGAAGACGCTATCGAGGACGGCGCGCAGCGAGTCGGCGGAAACCTGGCTCACGCGGGTTGCAGCCGGGCCGCCAGGATCTCCAGGTCGAACCCTTCCTTGCGGACCCGCAGGTCGTAGTAGGCCACGGTGACGGTGCAGTACACGAAGGGGGAGATCAGGACCTGCAGGATTCCCGCGATACCGAGAATGATCGAGGCGGTTCCGGCTCCCCCTTCCAGCTCGTAGGCAGCCGCGGGACTGGAGAATTCCGGGAGGAAGAATCCCGCGGCCATTGCGGGGATCAACTGCAGGATGAGGACAGTCGTGACGATCGCGAACTGCTTCCGACGGAATCCCCGCGAGAGTCCCCAACCACGGCCCATCGCCTCGAGGGCGCTTTGATGATCCTCCAGGACCAGAGCCGGCACGGAGGCAATCAGCCCCGCGAGGAACACGCAACCCGGAACGAAAAACAGCAGAAACCCGACACCAATCACGAGACCGAGGAGGATGCTCAGAAAGACCAGCCTGCCCAGAAACGGGACCGAGCGCTTCAGCGCATCCGCGGCGCTCAGGTCGTGCCCAAGGTAGCTCTCCGACACGATGAAAATCGTGGCCCCCAGCGCCAACAGATCCAGCACGGTCTTGATGAGGAGGTTGGCGAGAGACAGTCCCAGGTTCGCAAACTGCCCGCCCGCCGTCGTCACGTAAATCCCGATGAGCATCGGAACTGCGGCGGTCAGCAGTGCGACCTTCACCAGCGGCCCGAAACGCTGACGGTAGAGCCCGAATGAAACGTCGAGAATTTCCCCCGTGGACAAAGGCCGCAGGGCGGGTGCGTTCATGGACGGCTCCAGGTCGGTGAGAGAGCGGAGCGGAGACTGGACTTTCCAAGATGCGGGAGCGGGGAGAACTTGGGAAGGGATTTCAACGGATCATTCGTTCATGGTAACACGGGCGCCGCTGGACTTTCGGCAGCACCTCGAGGTCGAGACTCCAGAGCATGTAGTCCTCGACTACGAGATCGCGGGGCTTGGGTCGCGCGCCCTCGCCGCCATTATCGACACCCTGATCCTGATCGGGTGGTCCATGGCATTGCTGTTCGTCTTCGCGCTGCTGTCGTTGCAGTTCGAGGACTGGGCCGGAGCGATCTTCACGCTGGTGTATTTCGCTTCTCTCTGGGGCTATTTCGCCTTCTTCGAGGGGCTTCGTAACGGTCAGACTCCAGGGAAACGCCGCCTGGGAATCCGCGTGGTACGGGATACCGGGCATCCGGTCACCTTCGGTTCCGCGGCGGTTCGCAACCTGATTCGCGCCGCTGATTTTCTCCCTCCACCCTATCTGATCGGCGGAATACTCGTAGCGCTCCATCCCCGTGCCAAGCGGCTCGGGGATCTGGTGGCCGGCACCGTCGTCGTTCGTGATCGACCCACCGAGGTCGTCGACCGGCCCACGGGAATCTCCGATGCATCCGTCGAGGTCGGAGTCCCCGAACTGGGAGACGAGGAGTTCCGTCTCCTGCGGGAATTCAGCGAACGGGCCCCGGCTCTGGCCCCGGAGGTTCGGCAACGCCTCGCCACCCGCCTCGCCGAGAAATTCGCCGACCGCTATCCCAGTCGGGCCGCGTCGCCGGAATCCTTCCTCGCCGAGTTATACCGTGAAGAGCTCGCGCGCCGTCGAGGGAGATTCGGGGCGCGCGGGGAGCCGCGCGCGACGGAGCGCCGCGGTCAGACCACCGTTGCCGAACGGATGGCGGCGCGGAAGACGGAGCGCTGGCAAACGTTCCAGGTCATGGCCGACCGCGCGGCGCGTGAAGGACTCGACAGCTTCAACGCCCGGGAGCTGCCGGACTTCGCCGCCCGCTATCGGGAGGTCGCCGCCGATCTCGCTCGGGCGCGCACCTATCGGGCCGATCCCTCTACCCTCGCCCGGTTGGAACGGCTGGTTGTCTCCGGCCATAACGCGCTCTACCGCGACGAGCGCAACTCGATCAATCGGATCTGGCAGGTGGTCATGCGGGAATGTCCCGGGGCCGTGGTCCAGGCTCGACGCTATGTATTGATTGCGTTTCTGGCCTTCACCGTCCCTGCGGCGGCGGGTTTCCTCCTGCTGAAGGAACGCCCCGCACTGGCGGACGAGCTTCTCCCCGACGTGATGCTGGAGCGGGCCCAGGCGGGCGCCTCACGGATCGGCCAGGGTAAGGGGTACGTCGAGGTGGAAGCCCGCCAGCGGCCGATGATCGCCTCCAGCATCATCACCAACAACATCACCGTCGCCTTCTACTGCTTTGCCGGCGGGATCTTCGCCGGGGTTGGTTCCCTGGTGCTGCTGGCGTACAACGGCCTCTCAATCGGAGCCGTCTCCGCCCACTTCGCCAACGTGGGCCTGCTGGGCTACCTCTGGAGTTTCATCGTCGGCCACGGCGTGCTGGAGTTGTTCGCTATCTGGGTTGCCGGTGCCGCCGGCTTCCTGCTGGGGCGCGCTCTGATTGCTCCCGGAGACCTCACCCGGGCGGATGCTCTGGTGCTAAACGGGAGGTTGGCGGTTCGGATGATCGGTGCCGTAATCGTGTTGCTGATGATCGCGGGGACGATCGAAGGATTTGTTTCCACGGGTGAAGGCGGGGTCGCGCTCCGGGTCGGTGTCAGCACCGTGAGCGCTCTGTTCCTGCTGCTTTACCTGGCTAACGGGGCCCTCTGGCTCCGCAACCAGGGGCGCCGGGATGCGGAGGTGGGAACTATCCGTCCCGCAGAATCGTCCGCATCCTGACCGCCAAGGCCTCGATTTCTCTCAGGCTGGTCAGGGTTTCGGCATCGAGCTTGGATTCATTCAGGAGGAGAAGCTGGGTTTCCGCCAAGAGCGCAGACAGCGGATTGGCAAGGTCATGCCGGAGCTTTGTAAGGTGCTCGGCCTCTGTCATGGGCATGGGCATCCTGGTCCGCTTGCGCTGTGGGAAGGGGTACGTAACCCAATATAGATAATGGGCTTCCGCGCGCAATGTTTCATTGACTGAAGGGTACTGGTACAAAAGTCAGGACCAGAACAATCAGGCAAATCCACCCAATAACCACCCGGCTCCGCGGTACCGGCCTGTCCGGGGATAAGACAGATGGGTGAGACCACCGCCCCGCTCCCACCAGCAAAGTGAGCACAATCCAGATCAGCCAGGCGGGCGTGTGCCAGGAGAGGTAAAGCAGTCCCAGCACGGCGAGCCAGGCGATCAGTGTCTGCCGCTTGCCCACCAATCCGTAGCTCACATGCCCACCATCCAGCTGGCTCAGTGGGAGCAAGTTCAGCCCGGTGATAAAGCTCCCTGCCCACCCCGCGAACGCAGGCAGGCTCAGCTGGATCGAAGTAACCCCTGGGAAGTAGTGCTCGCGTAGCCCCCGAAGCAGGAGCGATTCGCCAACCACGAAGTATCCCTGCGCAAAACGCACGATGAGGCCCTGTGGCCCCTCGCCCGAAGGAACCGGATGGGAGGTCGCGTATCCCCAGACCAGGACGGCCAGGGCAACCACGAATCCTGCCAGGGGGCCGGCAGCTCCAATGTCGAGAAGCTGACGCCGGTCCACTACCACCGAGCGCAGCCTCAGGAATGCACCCAGGCTCCCAATCGGCGACAGCGTCGGCGGAACGGGGAGAAAGTACGGGGGAGATGCGTCTACGGCGTAGCGGCGAGCGGCCACGAAGTGGCCCAGCTCGTGGATTAGCAGAATTGCCAATAGTGGTATTGCGAATGTCCATCCGCTCAAGATCTGCTCGGTTGACCCCGATGTGAAATCGGCGAAGAACTGGAGGCCAGCCTTGATCCACGCGAGCGGTCCGTACCCCATCGGGGGATCGAACCGTCCCTGGAGCGCGGCCCCGGCGCCTAGGGAGCAGATGAGGGTCGCGGCGAACAGGGCCAGGTGCAGGAGCCACCGTTCCCGCCGCCCGGCACGCAGGGGCCGGATCAGCACTAATTCGCTGTGATCTGGAGAACCCCAGTAATGCGCGCCACGCCAGTCCTTGAGCGAGGCGGCCAGACTGGGGGAAGGCCCCCGGTGTTCCGGGGCTATGATGGATTCAATGATTTCCCGGTCCGCGTTCCGGAGGACACGCCAGGCAAGAAAATGCCTGGTCAGCGGATCCACGTTCGCTCTTGACGGGATAAGGGGGTGTCTCTATTATGAGGCGCTTCCGTCATCCTTGAGCACTCTCCCGTTCGCCCCATTCTTCCCTCAGTAACACCATCGCCGGCCCAGTCCGGTTTCAACATTTCCTGGCGCCTTTCCAATTCCATTGCCTGCACCCAAGACCCGGCCACCGGCCGACCGTAGCGCTTCTCCTCAGCGGAGTGGCCCACCCGTGGATATCGCCGAACTCAAACAGAAGTCGGTCGCCGAGTTGCACGCACTCGCCGAGCAACTCAACATCACAAACTACTCAGGGCTTCGCAAGCAAGACCTGATCTTCCGCATCGAGCAATCGCTGCTCGATCAGGACACGGTAATCCGCGGGGAGGGTGTGCTGGAAATCCTGCCCGAGGGTTACGGATTCCTTCGGAGCCAGGACTGGAACTACCTCTACGGCCCCGACGATATCTACGTCTCGCCCAGCCAGATCAAGCGCTTCGACCTGCGGACCGGCGACACGGTCATGGGACAGGTGCGGCCGCCCAAGGAGGGCGAGCGGTACCTGGCGCTGCTCAAGGTCGAGCAGGTCAATTTTGAGGAACCGGAAAAGACCAAGCACCGGATCGCGTTCGACAACCTCAAGCCTCGCTACCCCGACCGCCGCATTCGGCTGGAACGGACCACAGGCGATCTCGCGATGCGGGTCGTGGACCTGCTCTCGCCCATCGGCAAAGGACAACGCGGACTGATCGTCTCTCCGCCCAAGGCCGGTAAAACGATCCTGATGCAAAAGCTGGCCAACGCGATCAGCGAGAACCATCCCGAGGTCGTGCTCATCGTCCTGCTCATCGACGAGCGGCCCGAGGAAGTCACCGATATGCAGGAGAACGTGAAGGCGGAGGTCATCTCCTCCACGTTCGACGAGCCCGCCGACCGCCACGTCCAGGTTGCCGACATGGTGATCGAGAAGTCGAAGCGGCTGGTGGAGCATGGGCGGGATGTCGTGATCCTGCTGGATTCAATCACCCGTCTGGCCCGGGCCCACAACGTCGTGGTGCCCCACTCCGGCAAGATCCTCTCGGGCGGTGTGGATGCCAACGCCCTGCAGAAGCCCAAGCGCTTCTTCGGCGCCGCGCGTAACATCGACAACGGCGGCTCGCTCACGATCATTGCCACCGCGCTGATCGACACCGGCAGTCGGATGGACGAGGTCATTTTCGAAGAGTTCAAGGGAACCGGCAACATGGAGCTGGTGCTCGACCGCCGTCTGGCCGATCGCCGGATTTATCCCGCCATCGACATCCAGCGCACCTCGACCCGCAAAGAAGAGCTCCTCATGGACAAGGACGAGCTCAACCGGGTCTACCTGCTGCGGAACTTCCTCGCCGATATGCCCCCGGTGGAGGCCCTGGAATTCCTGCTCGAGCGTATGAAGCGCACCAAGAGCAACAAGGAATTCTTCGCGACTATGGCCCAGTAGGGATTGAAGATTGATGATTTCAGATTGCAGATTGATCAAGGCCTCAACTCGAGCCGGCTGAATCTTCAATCATCAATCATCAATCTTCAATCTTCAATGACTTCGCTCCCCACGACCGGCCGCCTGATGGCGATCGATTGGGGTGAATTGCGCATCGGCCTCGCGCTGAGCGACGAAACCCAGACCCTTGCCTCCCCGCTCGAAACCCTCACCCGCCGGCGGGGCAAGCGGTTCCCGATGACCCGCTTCCTCGAACTCGTCGGCCAGCATCAACCGGTCGGAATCGTGGTTGGTCTCCCCCTCTCACCCGAGGGAGGCGAAACCGAATCGAGCGCCTCGGCCCGCGAGCTGGCCGAACTAGTCGCCCGCCGCACCAGCCTGCCGGTCGAACTCAGCGACGAGCGTCTCACCACCACGCGAACCCTGAAGCTGATTCGCGAACAGAGCGGATCCACTCGCGGTCGGAAGGAAGAAGTAGACGCGATGGCGGCGTCCGTTCTGTTGCAGAATTGTCTGGATGCCCGGAGAGGCGGAGCCACGTGAGCTCCGAGCCGGGGACCAGGCTGACGATTGGGGTCCTGCTGTTCTGCCTGGCCTTCGTAGCCGGTCTTTCCATCGGTTGCGGTTCTCCCGCTCCTCCGGTCGCGCCCGAACGCGTCACCATTCCCAGCGGAGCCAGCCTCGGCGTGGTGGCCGATAGCCTGGAGGCCCACGCTCTTCTCGGCTCCCGCAAATGGTTTCAACTGCTCGCCAGGATCAGGCGCGTCGATCGCAACCTGCAAGCCGGCACCTATGAGATTCCGCGGGGCTCCAGTGCGTGGAAGATGCTGACGATTCTTGCTTCGGGGCGCGTGGTTGTCGTCCGCTTCACGGTTCCGGAGGGGATCACCCTGCTGGAGCTGGCGGGGATAGTACAGGACGAGCTGCACATTCCCGCCGAATCAGTCCTGGTGGCAGCCAGCGACCCGGCGGCTCGACGCGCGGTCGGGGTCCCGGCTCCGACACTCGAGGGGTACCTGCTTCCCGAGACCTATCGACTTCCGCTCGCGGTCACCGCTCGGGAGCTGGTCCATCGCATGGGAGCTGAGTTTCTGCGTCAGTGGGATCCGTCGTGGGATCTGCGACTCGATAGCCTGGGCTGGACCCGCCACCAGGTACTGGCCCTGGCGTCGATCGTGGAAGGGGAAGCTCGACACGACGAGGAGAGGCCGGTGATCGCCGCGGTGTACGCCAATCGCTTGCGACTGATGATGCCGCTGCAAGCCGACCCTACCGTGCAGTACGCTCTCCAGCTCCGCACCGGCCAGCGCAAGCCGCGACTGTACTTTCGGGACTACGAAACCAATTCACCCTACAACACCTACCTCCATCCGGGGCTCCCTCCCGGACCGGTGAATTCACCTGGCCTGGCCAGCATCCGTGCCGCCCTCTATCCTGCCCAGGTTCCCTATCTCTTCTTCGTGGCCCGGCCCGATGGCTATCACATCTTCAGCCGAACCCTCGCCGAGCATAATCGAGCCATTCGAGAAGTACGAAGACGAAAGGATTAGCACCCGGAAACTCGGAACTCGGTACTCGGTACTCGGTACTCGGTACTCCTCAGTCCTCTGTCCTCATTCGCTTCAACTTCTCCCGATACCTTCGCGCCGCCTCCTCCACGTCTCCAGAACCAAGAATCCCCGACACCACCGCAACACCAGCGCCCCCAGCCTCCAGCACCGGTCTCACGTCTTCCGGCCTCACGCTTCCAATGGCAACACAGGGACGCCCTCCGGCCTGAGCAACGATTTGCCGAAACCCGGCGATGCCCAGGGATGAACCCGCATCGAGCTTGGTGGCGCTGCCATTTAGCGGCCCGACCCCCCAATAGTCGGCCTTTTCTCCCCTCGCCGCCTCCTCGATCGATCCCACCGAGGCTCCGATGACCTCGCCATGAGTAAAGAGTCTGCGGACAACCGAGACCGGCACGTCGTCGGGGCCCAGATGCACCCAGCATCCGGCGGCACGCGCGACGTCGGGACGGTCGTTCACGATCACCGGCACGCGGAGTGCGGCTCGAAGCCGTCGGGCCACATCGAGCAGAGCCCGCGGCGAGGCCTGCTTGAGTCGCAGCTGGACCGCCGTGACCCCACCACGCTCCGCCGCCTGACACACCGCCACCGGGTCACGCTCTCCCAGTAGCAGGTCATCGGTGACGAGCATCAGTCGCAGGTGATTCGCTAGATTCTGCACCATGTCCGAGCCTCTGCCGCTTCGCCTCCGCGGGTTCCGTGGCGCCACTACCGTCGAACAGGATCGTCCCGAGGAGATCCTGGGCGCAACCGACGAGCTCCTGCGCTCGCTGGTGGAAGCCAATGGCATCGATCCTCTCGATATCGTGAGCGCCGTTTTTACGGTCACTCAGGATCTGATCTCGACCTTTCCCGCCCGTGCTTCCCAGCCCTACGGGTGGGACCAGGTAGCCATCCTGCACGCTACCGAGATCCCGGTACCCGGATCCCTCCCTCGCTGCATCCGCGTTCTGGTCCACGCCTACAGCCGCCTCGCGCCGGATCAAATCAAGCATTGCTACTTGCGGCGAGCCACCGTGCTGCGGCCGGACCGGGCCCAGCCCGCGAAGTGAGCCCAACCGCCGGCGATTTACCTCTGGCGCGTGTCACCGCCAAGGGCGCCTCTCGCTGGGTTCGCGGTCACCCCTGGATCTATCGCAGCGATGTGCTGGAATCGCCCGGCGACCCTGGACTCTGCCGGGTATTCGACACCAGGAAGAAATTCCTGGGGATTGCACTCTGCTCTCCCCGTTCGGAAATCCGCCTCCGTCTGCTCGAAACCAGGGATCACCCGATCGATCGGGCGTGGTGGCGTGCGCGGCTCACCCGCGCGGCGGGACAGCGCACCGGCATAGACGCAACCGCCTTTCGCGTCGTGCATGCCGAGGGCGACGGGCTCCCCTCGCTCATCGTGGACCGCTACGATCGCTGGGTCGTCGCGCAGTTCCTCTCGGCCGGGTTGGAGACCCAGCGAGAGATGATCGTCAACGCGCTGGTCGACGTCTTGTCTCCCGAAGGCATCCTGCTGCGAAACGATGTCGGGGTTCGGCGGCACGAGGGGCTGCCGGAACGGGTAGAGCTGGTCCATGGCGACGTGCCCCGAAACATCGAGGTGCGGGAAGGAGAGATACGCTACCTCGCGGCACCGTGGACCGGACAGAAGACCGGTGCTTTCCTGGACCAGCGGGAAAATCGGATGCTTGCCGCCCGATCCTGCCCGCCCGGCGGCGAGGCGCTCGATTGCTTCTCCTACCACGGCAGCTTCGCGCTCCATCTCGCCCGCCGGGCTGGACGAGTCATAGCCCTCGACTCGAGTGCCGATGCCCTTGAGCGCGGACGTGAGAACGCCCGGCTCAATGGCATGACCAACATCCAGTTTCTCGAGGGAGACACGTTCGATTTCCTGCGAAGCTGGGAGCGAGAACGGCGGCGCTTCGACCTCGTCGTCCTCGACCCACCCGCCTTCGCCAAGACGAAGAGTGCGGTCCCCCAGGCGCTCCGGGGATACAACGAGATCAACTTGCGAGGATTTCGCGTTCTGAATCCCGGCGGGACTCTTCTTACCGCCTCCTGTTCCTACCACGTCGTTCGCCCGGCTTTTCAGGAGATGCTGGCCCGAGCCGCCGAGGACAGCGGTCGCAGGGTGACCCTGCGCCAGCTCCTGGCCCAGGCCCCAGACCATCCCGAAATACTCACCATTCCCGAGACCGGGTACCTGAAGGGTGCCCTGCTGACGGTGGATTGATCGATCCGGGAGCGGCCCCTTATTGACTATCCCCTTATACTCAATGAGCTTGTAGCCACTCACCTGCCAAAGTGGTCGAACGCGAGCTATGCTGAGCGCCCTGCAACTCGAGCAGCAACGCCCCCGTCGGCCCTTGCCGTCGCTCAAGCAGTTGTACCACGAATACATCCTGCAGCGCATCGAAGATTACAAGAACGGCCTCCGGCGGAATCAGTTGTTGAACCTCGCCAACGAGGCGTTTGCCGAGATGGGCACGACGCAGGAAGCTCAGTTCGTGCTGACTGAAGTGCTCATGGCCGACTGTGTGGATCGGCTCATCAATCGCCGGCTTCGGCTCCCCTCCTATCGCCGGTGGGTTTCCCAGTTCAAGGAGCTGCGCTCCGCCCAGCGGGAGCCTACCCACTGGGGTATCGATCGCCGCTGCCCGCTCCAGTTCCTCCCCCGCATGGAGCAGGGGGACACGGCGGTCGTGATCGGCCCCGACGCCACACCTCTGGCCTTCCTGCTCGCGGCACACGAGGTCTCGGTCGTGTACATCGGCAGCGACATGACCTACGTGGATCAGGTGGAATCTCGGGTGTCGGAGGAGGGCTTGAGCGAGTGGTGCACTACCTACGTCGCACCGCCCGGCCGCTGGCCCACGGAGGTCATCACGCGGACTCACGTTCTGGTGGTGGACACCGGTACGCTGGAGCCTCTCTCGCCTCGGGAACGGCGAGAAGTCCTGCTCACCTTGCAGGATCACACCGAGCCCGGTGGCGCTCACCTGCTGCTCCCCAGCAACCGGTCTCTGGCACCGGCGGCATTCGTCTCGTTCTATAGCGGCTGGCATCGGGAAGCGGCGCCAGGTGAGAAGCGACGCCAAGCCAAGTCCGCCGGACTTCTGGTCAGCAAGCCAGCCGAAGCCGAATCGCTCCGAGTGGCAACCCGGCAATCCCGCGGCGCCACGGCGTAAGTCCGCAACACCGCCTCTTCGTCTGACACACCGCGACCGACCTCCCTTCCCCGATCTCCGCTCCTTCATCGGGGCGCTGGAGCGTCGCGGCCTGCTTCGCCGGATCAAGGCCGAAGTGGATCCTCGGCTCGAGGCCTCCGAGATCGTCCAGCGGGTCATTCGTCGCCAAGGCCCCGCTCTGTTGTTCGAGCGACCCAAAGGCAGCTCCTTCCCGCTCGTCATGAACCTGTATGGCACCATGGAGCGGATCGAGATCGCCCTGGGCCGGCACCCGCAACAGATCGGACAGGAGCTCGTCGAGACCCTGCTTCGCCTGAATCCTCCGTCGCTCAAGACCCTGTGGGATTCGAGAGGAGTCCTGTCGCGCGGCAGGTTTCTTCATCCTCGCGTGGTGAGACGGGCGCCAGTTCACGAGGTGGTCGAAGCCCCCCGACTCGACCTGCTCCCCGCGGTTACCAGCTGGCCCCGGGATGGCGGTCCGTTCATCACTTTCGGCCCGACGATCACCCAGGACCCGGTGACCAGGCGCCGGAACTACGGCTTGTACCGGCTCCAGGTGTACAGTCCCGACCAGACCGGGATGCATTGGCAGAGCATGAAGGGTGGAAGGGCCCATCACTATGAGGCGGAGCGACTGGGACAGCGTTTGCCGGCTGCAGTCGTCCTTGGCGGCGATCCCGTTCTGATGTTGGCCGCGATCCTTCCGCTGCCCGAGGACTTCGACGAGCTGGGCTTCGCCGGTTTCTTCCGCGGCGCAGCGACTCAGCTGGTTCGAGCCCAGTCCAACGAGCTACTGGTTCCGGCCAACGCCGAATTCATCCTCGAGGGCTTCGTGGCGCCTGGCGAGCGCCGGATGGAAGGTCCCTTCGGCGATCACTTCGGCCATTACTCCGAGGCCTCCGAGTTTCCCGTATTCCACGTCCAGCGGGTGACCCGTCGCCGCGATGCGATCTATCCCGCGACGGTCGTCGGCAAGCCGCCGCAGGAGGACAAGGCGATGGGAATCGCCGTCGGTGAGATGGTGGGTCCCCTCATCCGTCTGGTGAATCCCAACATCGTCGATCTCTATCCCTTCGAGAACGCGAGTTTCCACAACCTTCTCGGCGTCTCGTTGAAGGAGCGTCATCCGAAGGAAGTCCTGAAGACCGCGTTAGGCCTGCTGGGGACCGGACAGCTCTCGCTCACCAAGGTGGCGATCATGGTGCGCGAGGACGTGAATCCGCGAAGCTTCACGAACCTGCTCCGGGAGCTTTGGTATCGCTTCGAGCCGGGGGAGCGCATGCTGCTGCTGCCGATCGCCCCGCTGGATACCCTCGACTACACCTCCTACCGGATGCATGTGGGAAGCAAGCTCGTGCTTGATGCCACCGGTGAGCCTCTCACTACCGAGTCTCCGCCCCGGGACGTCTCCAATCCCTCGGCGATGGATCGTCGAGTCGTGCACCACCGCCTGCTGGAGGGTGGTTTCCTGGTCGTCGTCGTGAAGCAGGACCCCCGCGATGTCCTCCAGAAGCTCCTCGGCTGGAAGGAGCTTGGCCCCGTCCGCTTCATCGTGGCGGTGAGCGAGGACGTCGATCTCTCCGAAGAGTGGAGTCTCCTCTGGGGCATCTTCACCCGGTTCGACCCGGGACGGGACATGATCTTCACCGCTCAGGAGTTCATCGGTGCCCGTCCGGTCTATCACGGGCCGATCGGTATCGACGCCACGTGGAAAGAGGGCTACCCTTTGCCGCTGGAAATGGATCCGGCAACAGTGAGTCTCGTGGATCGTCGTTGGGGGGAATACGGTCTGTAGCAACGTGGGAGCCTGACGATGGACCTGGGACTGCGGGGACGGGTTGCTCTCGTGTGCGGAGGCTCGAGCGGGCTGGGCTACGCCGTCGCCGCGAGGTTGCTGGGAGAAGGAGCTCGCGTCGCCCTGAACGGGCGGGACCGGGCCAAGCTCGATCGCGCAGTCTCCCAACTCTCCTCGCTCGGTGAAGTACGCAGCTATCCCGCCGACGTGAGCCGTGCCTCCGAGTGCTCTGCCCTCGTTAACGGTGTCCACGAGGGCATGGGTGGCCCCGACATCGTGCTGTGCAATTCCGGCGGACCTTCACCGGGAGCATTCGAAGCGCACAACGAGGCAACTTGGCAAGCCGCGCTGGATACGAGTCTCCTGTCAGCCGTGCACTTGAGCCGTTCGGCAGTACCTCACATGCGGGCCAAACGCTGGGGCAGAATCCTGTGCCTCACCTCCGTCGCGGCTCGGCAGCCTTCCTCCGCCCTGATTCTCTCGACTACTGCCCGGGCCGGAGTCCTCGGCTTTTCCAAAGCGCTCTCCGACGAGGTGGCCGCCGAGGGCATTACGGTCAATGTCCTCTGCCCGGGCCTGTTTGAGACCGATCGCCTCCGTGAGCTGGCCGAGGTTCGGGGGCGGAAGGATGGCCGACCGGTCGATCGCGTCCTGGCCGACATGGGAGAAAGCTTGCCGATCCGCCGGATCGGTACTCCGGACGAGTTTGCCGCTGCCGTTGTGTTCCTGGCCTCGGAGCCGGCCCGCTACATCACGGGGACGGTGCTGTCGGTGGACGGCGGGATGACGCGGTCAATCCTGTGAGGGGTCAGGTGTCAGGTTTCGGGGGAAGGGTTACTTTGCCCTCCCACTTGGGAGGCGATTCAGTCGCTGAACTGGGACCCTGATTCCTGACACCTGATCCCTGACCCCTGATACCTCAAGCAATGCGCGCCCTCGTCAAGCCAGCCCCAGGCCCCGGAATGGAGCTGCGCGATGTCCCCGTGCCCGAGTACGGACCGAGCGATGTGCTGATCAAGGTCCACCACGCCGGTGTCTGCGGGACCGACCTCCACATATGGGAATGGGACGCCTGGGCTAGCGCGAGGCTCAAGCCTCCGGTCGTGATCGGTCACGAGTTCGCCGGGGAGGTCGCCAAGCTGGGGCGAGAAGCTGCTTCAGCCGGATTGCTCAAGCCCGGCGACCTGGTGACGGCCGAAGGCCACATAGTGTGCGGACACTGTCTCCAGTGCCGAATCGGTGAAGCCCACCTCTGCCGGCGCACCCAGATCATTGGCGTAGATCGAGATGGGGCGTTCGCCGAGTACATCGCGATGCCCGCCGCGAATGTCATGAAGCTGGACGGAATTCCGACCGAGGTCGGCGCCATCATGGACCCGACCGGAAACGCGGTGCACACCGTCCTCGAAGGCGGAATGGTGGCCGGAAGCCGTGTCCTGGTGCTCGGCTGCGGGCCGATCGGGTGTTTCGCGGTGGGCGTCGCACGAGCGGCAGGAGCCGCTCTGGTCATCGCCAGCGACTTCAACTCCCGTCGTCTGGAGCTGGCCCGGGTCATGGGCGCCCATGTCACCCTCAATCCAGGGTCCGACGATGTCGTGGCCCGGGTTAAGGAGCTGACCGATGGAGACGGGGTAGACCTGGTCTGCGAAATGAGCGGCCACCCCTCGGGCCACGCCCAGGCCTTTGCCGCTGCGCGACTCGGTGGGCGCGTCAACCTGCTGGGCACCCCGAGCAAGACCACCGAAGTGGATTTCGCCCGCGACGTGATCTTCAAGGGGCTCACCCTGTACGGTGTGACCGGGCGGCGCATGTATGAGACTTGGGACGTGATGCGGCGTTTGGTACGGTCCGGCCAGCTCGACCCCCGCCCGGTCATCACCCATCGCTTCAGCCTGGATCGGATGGCGGAGGCAATCCAGGTCATTAAAGACGGCCAGGCCGGCAAAGTGATCCTGGAGATCGGCGCATGAAATCCCCGCTCGATTCCCGCATCGAGGCGGAGCTCGACCAGTTTCGTCGCGACGGGGTCTATAAGCACCTGAACTACATCGAGAGCCCGCAAGCACCCCGCGTCAGAATGGAAGGACGCGGCGAAGTCATTGTGCTCTCCTCCAACAACTATCTGGGCCTGAGCGACGAGCCCGAGGTCGTGGCGGCCGGGCAGGCTGCGCTCGACCACTACGGCGCCGGTACCGCCTCGGTTCGCTTCATATGTGGGACGTTCACCATACACCGGGAATTGGAGGCCGCCTGCGCCCGGCTGGTAGGGACTGCCGCCTCCCTCAGCTTCGTGAGCTGCTGGAACGCCAATGAGGCCGTGCCGGCAACGCTCCTCGGCGAAGAAGACATCGTCATCAGCGACCAGCTCAACCACGCCTCGATCATCGATGGGGTGCGGCTCGCCAAGGCGATCACCCGGTGTCAGACCGCGGTCTACAAGCACGCCGACATGACCGACCTGGAAGAGAAACTCTCCGCCGCCAAGGATCGCCGGACCCGCATGGTGATCACCGATGGGGTGTTCTCGATGGAGGGTGCCATCGCCCGATTGCCGGACATCATCGAGATTTGCCGCCGCCATCGGGCCACCCTCGTGGTGGACGATTCGCACGGGACCGGGGTCCTGGGCAAGACCGGCAGGGGGACCCCCGAGCATTTCGGAATGGTAGGAGAAGTGGACATGATCACCTCCACCCTGGGGAAGGCCCTGGGTGGGGCGGCTGGTGGCTTCGCGGCAGCTACCGAGGCGGTCTGCGACTATCTGACGCAGCGCGCCAGACCTCAGCTCTTCTCCAATGCCCTCCCCCCGACCGTCGCGGCCAGCGCCTTGGCGAGCATCCAATACCTCGAAAAGCACCCGGAGCTGGTCGAGAATCTGCGCCAGAATTCCCGCTATTTCCGCGAACAGCTTCTCGCCTCAGGCTTCAAGCCGCTGCCCGGTGAGACTCCCATTATCCCCGTAATCCTAGGGGAAACCGCCCGGGCGATCGACATGAGCCGTCAACTCTTGGAGGAGGGTGTCTTCGTAACTGGGTTCGGATATCCCGTGGTTCCGCAGGGCCAAGCCAGGATCCGATGTCAGATCTCTGCCGCGCACACCAAGGCCGATCTGGACCAGGCCTTGGACGCCATCCGGAAGGTTGGCCGACGCCTTGCCATAGTGTGAGGCGTCACCACTTGAGCGCTATCGGTATTCGTTCGGTGGTGTCAAGAGATCGTCGGCTGGCAAAAGTTCAAGTAGTTTATTAACCTAGTTGCCCAAGCCGAAACAACGAAATAATCTAGGGCATCAGTCAGGCATCAGGAATCAGCGATTTCTGGGGCCCGATCAGATGCCAGCAAGGGGCGGATTGCCCCCCTTGCCATGTGCCGCCGAAATCCCAGGAGGTATCGTGATGCGCATGCTCAGTCGCATCATCCCGGTGGTCGCGCTGGCTGCTCTTACCCTGTCGCCGAGCTTGGGTGCCCAGGAGAAGAGGAGCGGGGACGCCTTTAGTTGGTATATCGGGCCCCAGGGCGGGACCATCATCTTCGAGACGCCTAATCAGACCAAGGGCGCTATCCCCTCGGTCGGCGGGCACTTCCTGATCATGGCTCGGCGGACCGGCCTCCTGCTCTCGTTCGATGAGGGCATCGCGCAGGATCAGAAGACCTCCTTCGCTGATCCCAGCGCCCCAGGCGGAGTGCGGAACGTCACCTTCAATGATCTGCGCAAGTACTCGGCGATTCTTGTCGCCTACCCCCTTCGCGGCCATCTGCAGCCCTTCCTGGGCGTGGGTCTCGGGATCCTCCAGACTGGCAACGAGTACCCCCAGAACACCGTCACCCAGGTCGAGAAGGACAGCTTGACCGCGGTGGCGAACTCTCTTGGCAGCTATGGATTCGGAACCGGGCTCATCGGCCTGCAGGCAAAGGCTGGCGGAGTTGCGCTCTTCGGTCAGGCCCAGGTCATGACGGGACCCGGCTCGGGCAAACTGCTGACCGGAGCTTCCTTCGCCTTCGCCGGCGGTATCCGGATCAGCCTCGGCTCGGCTCGCGAGGACGTGACCAGCGGGTACTAATCAGACCTAAGTGCTGAAAATGAAGCGGGGGCGATCAACCATCGCCCCCGCTTTTCTTTCCTGGTAACTAGCGAATTCGTCGCCCCGATACCCATGGTGAACCGCGGATCGCAAAGCGAAGCGGCCAGTCCGCAGCCTTGGTGAGCCCGATTCGGGGCGTTGCGGCAATCGACTCCTCGGCAGGCGGCTCGCCCGGAACGATCACGATTGGGGCCTTGGGCATGGAATGGCCGTCGAGCGCCCGGGTGATCCCCATCGCCTGAGTTAGCCGCCCGGGTCCGGAGCATAGCGCCCGGTCAGGTACCCCTCCTCGGCGACGCCGCATTGCGGGCAGTCCCTCGATCGGCTCCAGCGCTCGAATCAGAATCGCGGACCCCAAGCCCGGCGGTCCCGCCACCAGATTGGCGCACCAATGCATCCCGTAGGACAGATACACATACCAGCTTCCTATGGGCCCGTAGAGAGACTCGTTCTGCCGATGGCGACGATAGGCATAGGCGTGCGAAGCAGGATCCTCAGCGCCGAGATATGCCTCTACCTCGACGATCCGTCCGACCGTACGAACTCCCCTGAGGTTCGAAACCAGCCGCGCACCCAATAGCTCGCGCGCGACGTCAATCGTATGCCTCCTGAAAAAGGCAACGGGCAGCGGGGCTGCCCGTCGAATCCGATTCACTCCGCCGCCTTCCGGGTTCGAGGTCGGCTGGCCTTCTTGCGCGGCGGGGAAGGTGCCTCCGCCTCCGTTGCGGGAGTTGCCTTGGACTTTGTTCGGCGGGATCGGGCGGGCTTCTCCGCTGGCGCTGCTGGCTCCTGCGTCGGGGGAGTCTCGTCCAGACTGACGACCCCAACCATCGGGATCTCACGGCTTGCTGCAGGAAGGCGGGAGCCCCGACGGAACCGAACTCCTCCCCGGGCCGACCCGTTGCTCGGGCCGCCAGCCGGCTGGGCCTGCTCCTGTGCGCCTTCGGGAATCGGACGCTCGGCGGTTACCAGCGGTTGGCCCTCGGACGGCCGCGAGAGCACTTCGTACTCGTCATCGGCAATCTTTCTCACGTCGGCGACTTCGGCATCGTGGGCCTGACGAAGCAACCGGTGGAAGCGCGCGGGCTCGATCAGCGGGTCCATCCGGCCGTTCAGCGCGGCCATCCTCAGGCGAAGAGGCTCATGCTCTACCGGCCGCGGCAGCTCCGACGAGGGCACGGCGCATGAGGTCGAAGGCACTCGCCAGCGTAAGACCATTGGTACGAGCCGCGGGCGCAGGAGCAGGCACCGGCACGGGCACGGCGGTCGGCTCCGCCGACGACCTGGGCTCGTCCCGCCGCCCGCCCCGACCACGTCCCCTGCCCCGTCCCCGAGCCGCGACCAGCGCGTTCGCCATTGGGAGCGGCTGCCTCCGTCGCTGGCGCCACAGGCGCAGGCTGCTTCGGCAAGCGGGGCAACCTCATACTGGCCGTTGTCCATCTTGCTCACGCGGAGCAGGCCCTTCTGCCCGGCTTCGACCACGAACTTGCTGAACCGGTTGAAGCCCGCGTTCTTCTCGTCGAAGTTCGGGTCGATCTGCTGCATGACCTGCTTGAGCCGGTCTGAGCGCATCACGTCGCGATTCTGCGCCATCATTGCGACGGCATCCTTGACCAGAACCCAGGGGTCTCGCTGAGCCGAGGGGAGATCGGTCTCCTTGGTCAGCCCGGCCAGATCGCTGTAGCTGTAGTACTCGTCACAGTTCTGGATCAGGAGGTCACTCGCCGATTCCCGGATCCCGACGCCGATCACGTACTTTCCGTACTCCTTCAGTTTGATCACCAGCATCGAGAAGTCGCTGTCACCCGAGAGCAGGATGAACGTGCCTATCTCCGGTCGGGTAAAGACCAGCTCGATGGCGTCGATCGCAAGCCGAATGTCGGTCGCATTCTTCTTGTTGGTGCCGAAAGCCGGCGCGAAGATGAGATCGATCGACGATTCGGAGAGTGGTACGATGTACTGCGGGTAGCGGCGCCAGTCGGCGTACGCCCGCTGTACCGCGACCTTCCCCTTGATCAGGTCGCTGCTGACCAGCGTCTTCAGTTCTTTGGTGAGATCCGAACGGATGCCGAGCGTGACGTTGTCGAAGTCGATCAGAAGGGCGGCGTTGGGAGCGTGCAGGGGCGGTTCGCCCCCGCGGATGCTACGGATAGGTGGCTTATTCACGAGAAGTTGAACTCCAGCTTCCTCGCGTCTCTGGCGCTGCTACGGAGATCTTCCCGGACCCGGAACTTCGGGAGGTCGCCGGCCGCAGAGAGACGCTTGGAGAATCCTGAACGGCGGCACAATGCCGCGGGGCGCGAACCCCCGGATGACGGCATTGCCGCACATGATGGTCTCGACCAAATGGAGGCTGCGCGAGGGGTCGGCCGGGTCGCCGATTGTCGCGGACTCTGGGCGGGTCGGCCGGTCCGGGAGTGCCAGTCGCGAGGGCCGGATCAAGTGGGGCCCCATGGCTCACGAGTCGGCGTCTCGCGTCTGTGCGGGGAACAATCTATCGACGCGCCCCCGCTGCTGGTAGGGCGGAGTGCTCGACCAGTGCTGCGGCAACGCGCTCCCCTGCCCGGCCGTCCCACCCTTCGGGACGTCCCGGCCGGAAGCTTCCGTTACCCAGGCAGGAGAGCACGTCGGCTACGGCAGCGTTGATCGCGGAACGGGTTGAGGGGACGAGGCGGTTCGTCCCTTCGGTGACAGTGACCGGACGTTCGGTATTGGGCCGGGCGGTGAGACAGGGTACTCCGAGGACCGTGGTCTCTTCCTGAAGCCCCCCGGAGTCGGTGAGTACCAGGCTCGCTTTCTCCACCAGGGACAGGGCTTCCAGATATCCCAGCGGCTCGAGCAGAGTCACCCGCCGCGCGATGTCGCTGAGGCCAAAATCCTGGATTCTCTGCCGGGTCCTCGGATGTATGGGGAACACGACCGGCATCTGGCCCGCGAGATCATCCAGGGCCTTCAACAGTTCGGCAAGGGTTTCCCGTTGATCAACGTTCGATGGCCGGTGGAGGGTCACGAACGCATAGGGCTTTCCCGCCACTCCATACGTCTCTGGTGCCCGAAGTTCCCGGGCTCGGCTCCGGAGGTGCAGTAGCGTGTCAACCATCACGTTTCCGACGAAGCGGATCCGCTCCGGAGCAATGCCTTCCTCAGCCAGATTGGCGTCACCGTCGCGGCTGGGTGTGAGGCAGAGGTCAGCCAGCTGGTCGGTCAGGATGCGGTTGATCTCTTCCGGCATCTCTCGGTCCCGGCTGCGCAGCCCAGCCTCCACGTGTGCAACCTTCACTCTCTTCTTGGACGCGACGAGGGCACAGGCCACGGTTGAGTTCACGTCGCCATAGACCACGACCCAATCGGGCTTGAGCCGATCGAGAACCGGCTCGAACTCGATCATGATCCGCCCGGTCTGAACCGCGTGGCTGGCCGACCCTACCCCCAAGTTGACTTCGGGCTCCGGGAGCTCCAGGTCGGCGAAGAAGCTGTCGCTCATCGCCGCGTCGTAGTGCTGGCCGGTGTGGATCAGCCACTGCCGGGTGCCAGGCAATGCAGCGGCGGCGCGGAGCACGGGGGCGACCTTCATGAAGTTCGGCCGAGCCCCGACAACATGAAGCAGGCTGGTCATCAGTGATCGTCCGCCAGAGGGAGGGCAAGCTCGAAGTAGAAGCGGGTCCCGAAGTCGGGTGCGGTTTCCACCCGAAGGGTTGAGCGCATCGCCTCGACCAGCTTCCGGCAAATCGACAAACCGAGTCCGGCGCCGGAGAACGCGTACTCGCCCTGCTTCTGACGCCGGCGGAACGGCTCGAACAGCGTCAGCATCGCCTGAGAGGGAATCCCGCGCCCGGTATCCCGCACCGAGAACTCAACCCGGGTGTCGTCCAGCTGTTTGCCAGCCACCTCGACAAACCCTTCCGAGGTGAACTTGAGTGCGTTGGTCGTCAGGTTGAGCAGGACCCGCGATAGCGCGACCGGGTGACCCACCCGGAAGTCCGACTCCGGAGCTTCCAGCCGCACCGTCAGGCCCTTCTCTTCCGCGATGGGCTGCACGATGTCCCTGCACCGATTCCAAAATGTCGCTGATGGAAAAGGGAATCGGATCCAAATCCACGAGTCGGTCACCGCCCCGCGCCAGCTCGATGACGTCGCTCGCGAGAGAGCTGAGACCAAACGCCGCGCTGTAGATCAGGCCGAGCTGGCGCTCCTGCACCGCATTGATGTTTCCGCTCCGCCCCCGTTGCAGGGTCTCCGCCAGGAACAGAATCGAGGTCAGTGGCGACCGGAGGTCGTGCGCGACCTCCACCACCAGTTCCAGACCATCGGGTCCCGACAGGCGATCGGCGAAGTGCTGCGCCCAGTCCGGCTCCAGCCGGGCATGCACCTGTTCGATGGCGCCGAGGACGGTAAGGATGGATTTGCTGTCGGGAGGCTCGGCATCCCGCCGGATTCTTTCCAGCAGCTCACGGCGGATCAGTTCGAGAAGGCGGCGGGTCAGGACGGTGCGAGGAACCTCGTCCGTCAGCGGTTCACCGCCGTCGGCGGCGGCGCGAATCGCCCCGGCGAGTTGCACCAGATGGGTGCGAACTTCCTCCTGGGCTGGGCTGTCTTCGACGACCTGTTGCCATCCAGCCTCGACGTGGCTCACGGCCTCGTCGAGTGAGCGCCATACGGTCACTCAGGCGTCCCCGTCAGCTCGTCGCGATGGAAGTTGTGCTTGTCCATGAGGCGGTAGAGAGTCGTCCGGTCGATGCTGGCCAGCCGCGCCGCCTTCGACATGTTTCCGCCGGCCCGGCCGATCAGTCGGGTGAGGTATTCTTTCTCGAATTGTGCGACGACGCGGTCCTTGGCCAGGTGATAGGCGTCATCCATTACCGCGGTGGAAATGACGCCGTCGGACGGCCATTCGCTGGCGTCTTCGTAGATCGGAATATCGTTGGGCTGGATGACCTGATCAGGTTCCGCCAGCACCGCCACATGCTCGATGACGTTCTGCAACTCCCGGACGTTGCCCCGCCAGGGCCGGGAGCGGAGGAACACGATGCTCGCCTCGCTCAGCTTGGGCACCCGATCGCCCAACTGGCGGTGGCGTTGCCAGTAGTAGGTCAGGAAATGATTGGCGAGCAGCGGAATGTCTTCCGGCCGCTTGCGCAGCGGCGGCAGCTTGATGGGCACGACCCGCAGGCGATAGAACAGGTCGCCACGCAGTACGCCCGAGTTCACCGCGTCCTGGGGATCCCGGTTCGTGGCGGAGATGAACCGGACGTCCACCTGGGCGTCCTGGGTCTCACTACCCACCCTGCGCACCACTCCATCCTGAATGACCCGCAGCAGTTTGGCCTGCAGCGGCATCGACATCTCGGTGATTTCGTCGAGGAAGAGAGTCCCGCCATTGGCGGTTTCCAGCAGACCCGGCTTGTCGCGGTCGGCCCCGGTGAACGCACCCTTCCGATGGCCGAACATCTCCGACTCGAGCAGCGGCTCCGGCAGGGCAGCGCAGTTGATCGGAACCAAAGCGCGGCCAACCCGGCGGCTGTGCTGATGGATGAATTGGGCGATCACTTCCTTACCGGTGCCGCTCTCACCACTGATGAAGACCGAGGCATCGGTCGCCGCCACCTTGCGCGCCAGATCCACGGCCTTGCGGAACAGCGGAGAGATCCCGATGAGGGCAATCTTGTCGCTGTGTCCGTTCTGCTTCATCAACTGCAGGCGCAGGTCCCGCGTCTCCCGTGAGACCATCACTGCGTGGGAGGCCCGGCCGATCAGCACCTGGAGATGAGTTGCCGAGAAGGGCTTGGGGAGGTAGTCCCAGGCACCGGCTCGCAGCGCCTCAATGCTGCTGGCGACGCTGGGATTTCCGGTCATGACGACGACGATCGTATCGCGATTGTGCTCCAGTGCAGTCCGGAGAATGTCCATCCCGGACGTCTGGGACATGTAGAGATCGACGAGAATGATGTCGAACTTGCGGCGCTTGACGGTGTCGAGAGCTTCTTCCCCCCGTCCGATCAGGGTGACGTTATAGCCGTCCATCTGAAGGACGCTGGCGCAGCTCTCCCGCAGAGTCCGTTCATCGTCAACGACGAGGATCCTGATGCTGGCTTTGACTTCGGCGGGGATAGCGAGCGGATCGCGGCCGCCGATCTCCCCTGGCGGGGGTTCCGGTCGACGATTCGCGTCAGCGATGCTCGATCCCATTGCACGGCTCCTGTGATGCGCCCGACCCACACGCCCGCGCGTGTGGTCCTTCAACTGCGGCGCGCAGTCGTGCTCGGACACTTTGGCTTGCGAGTCACCGCGAGACCCGCGGGATGGGTCAATCACAGCATCTTTAGTACCACACCCTATAGCACAAATCAAGCAACACCGTGTGGTATGACCCGATTAGTGCTGTTGCTGATACGCAACACTGATGCCATGTCGCCACAGAATGGCCACCCCTATCGAGCCGGTTTGTCACGGCCTCGCAATCAGCCGCCCCGTATATTTCGCCCGCACAATAAGCCATGTTCGGTACCGACTTTGCGTGAGGTCGTGCGTCTTGATTACGAACAGCTTGCTCGATTCCTAAGCAACCCGGAGCAGCATGGCCGATACTCTGATCCCCGCTAACCGATCGCCCGAAGAGCCGGACGTTGAGATCGAAATGGTTCCCCAGGCGGGAACCATGGCGGCTGCCATGGGCGCTCCAGCGGTGGATGACGATAAGGTCAACTGGGGTCGATACACGGCGGCGTTGCGGCGCTACAAATGGCTGATGGTATTGATCGTTCTCCTGGGGACGGCCGGTGGCGTGATTGCCACCCGGTTCCTGCCTCCGATTTACACCGCCAAGGCCACCATCTGGATCGAGGACGGAGGCGGCAAGACCGGGCCGATCCGGCCCGGTCAGCTGCTCGGGCAGCAGGCCTGGATCGAGTTGCTCAAGACCTATGTCGTGTTCGATCCCGTGGTCCACCGGCTGCGCCTCTATCTGACGACCAAGGACCGGGCTGACAGTATCGCTTTCACTGGTTTCGATATCGCCGACAAGTTCCACACCGGCGATTTCACCATAAAGACGGACCCAACTGGGTCTCGCTGGACGCTCTCCCGCAGCGGGTCGGAAATCGCCTCCGGGACGGTTGGCGACTCGATCGGTGAGAAGCTCGGCTGGCGCTGGGCACCGACTGCGAAGCAGCTCCGGAAGGGCAAGACCATCGACTTTACGCTCAAGAACCCGCGCGAGGTCTCCAGCGATCTGATGGGGAACCTCAAGACCTCGATGGCGGCCGAGAACGCCAACTTCCTCCGCATCTCACTGAACGGCGAGGAGCGCTACGGGCTGGCCCCTCAACTCAACGCGATTACCGACCAGTTCGTGGACATCGCGGCCGAGCTGAAGCGCAGCAAGCTGGTCGAGATGCGTCTGGCACTCGACTCCCAGCTGGTGATCGCCGCTCGCAATTTGAAGGAGGCCGAAACAAAGTTGGAGGGATTCAGGGTCGGCACCATCACTGAGCCGACTGAAGGCGTACCGGTACCCGGGCGGGTTGTCTACGACTTCCCAGGCAGTCACCACCGACTTCTTCACCAAGAAGACGCAGCTCGAGGCGCTGCGCACCGACCGGAAGCAGATCGAGGACGTGCTCGCGCGGGCCAAGGGAGGCGCCATCACGGTTGATGCTTTCCAGACCATCGCTGCCGTGCGTCAGGCGCCCGATCTGGTGCGCGCTCTTACCGAGGTGTCCAACCTCGAGGCGGATACGCGGGCGCTGCGGTATCGCTATACCGATGAGTACCGCGGGATCCAGCTGAATCTCGCCAACCTCGAGATCCTCAAGACCCAGACAATCCCCACACTGGCTCAGGCCCTGATCGATCAGCTGAAGGTGCAGGAGGCGGATCTCGAGAAGCGCATTGGTGTGGCTGGGAAGGGACTGGAACAGGTCCCGGCCCGGGCCACTACCGAAACGAGGCTGACGCGGGATTTTTCGGCGGCAGAGAACCTCTTCAAGACGCTTCAGGAGCGGTATGAAGAAGCCAAACTCTCCGAGGTTTCCGCCATCCCGGACCTCAAGATCCTCGACCGGGCCACCATCCCGCAGAAGCCCACCAGCAACAGCGCGCCGAAGATCATCTTCATGGCCTTCGCCGCCAGTCTGGGCCTCGCCGTGGGTCTCGCTCTCCTGCTCGACCAGCTGGACAAGCGGTTCCGCTATCCGGAGCAGGTGTCGCGCGAGCTCGGCTTGAGCATCCTCGGCGCAATCCCGGCAATCCGGAAGAGCAAGAGGGGCGAATTGAAGCCGGAGGAGGCTTCCCAGGTAGTCGAGGCCTTCCGAACTATCCGCCTCAACCTGGCCCACTCCTATGGTGCGGCTGGCCCGGTGCTGCTCACCGTCTCGAGCCCTGGCGCCGGTGACGGCAAGTCACTCGTCTCCTCCAACCTCGCGGTTTCGTTCGGCGAGGCCGGCTACAAGACGCTCCTGATCGATGGTGATATCCGTCGTGGCGAATTGCACCGGATGTTCGGGGTAGACCGCAGGCCCGGACTCCTCGACTATCTCACCGGGCAGGCGACTATCGACGGAATCATCCGTCCAAGTCCGCACAAGGGCCTGTCAGTCATCCCCTGCGGAACGCGGCGCCATCATGGGCCCGAGCTGCTTGGGATCCGCCGCGATGGTCAGTCTGATTTCAGCAGTGAAAAGCCGCTTCAACGTGGTGATCGTGGATAGCCCGCCCCTCGGCGCCGGCATCGATCCCTTCGTCCTCGGCACTGCCACCGGCCACATGATGCTGGTCTTCCGCTCCGGTGAAACCGACCGGCAGATGGCGGATGCCAAGCTGCGCCTGCTGGACCGTTTGCCGGTTCGCGTGCTGGGCGCGGTGCTCAACGACATCCAGGCCCAGGGCATCTACCGGTACTACTCCTACCTGTACGGATACACCGCCGACGAGGACGCTGCCGCGCAACTGGCGGGGAAGGCGGAAAACGGGAACGGAGCCTAGTGGAGGGGAGTTGCGCGGGAGCTGTTCGAAGGCACGGACCCGGTCGTTATTGCCTTCCGCACGAAGATGGCGGAGCGCCGAAGTAGCGCGCAGCAGCATCTCGACGGCATCGACCGGGGAAGCCGCAAAATCGGGAACCGCGCAGTACCCCGCCCGAACTCGCAGCGTGTGGTTACCGGTCCCATTGGAGATCGGCATTCGCTCCAGCACATCGCCCAAGCGCTCGACCATTCTGACCGCGCCCTGAGCTTCCGTCGCCGGGGCAATCACCGCGAATTCGGCGGGACCCAGGCGTCCGATGGCATCGGAGGCCCGACCGCTCTCCCGCAGAATCTTCCCTACCTGTTCCGCGATTTTCAAAGCGAGAGTGTCGGTCGTTTCCGGCTCGGCTCCCGGCTCCGGCGCGAATACGACGCAGGCGAGCGCCTGGCGGAGGCGCACGGCCTCCGAACCTATCTCGCGAGCACGGCGGGACAGTCCCCGCATGTTGTATAGCCCGCTCGGATGATCCAGCAGGTTTTCATCGCGGATACGGTCCACCTCAAGCTTCGACTTGAGGAAAGTCTCCAGCTTGAGGAGCAGGGCTTCCCCGTCGAGCGGCTGGCCCAGGAACTCCCAGGCGCCGGCGCGGTAAGCCTCGAGACGCTGGGTGCGTCCGGAAGGTCCGGCGGTAGTAATGATGATCGGAGTGGTGGCGCTGAATCGCGGATCACTGCGAAGCTCACGGCAGACGTCCACCCCGTGAACGTCCGGCATTTGGGCATCGAGGATGACGAGATCAGGCCGTGCGGTGCGGGCACGCTCCAGGGCCTGAATACCGGTGTAGGCCCGAAGCACGGCGTAGCCGTTCGGAGCGAGGATGCTTTCGAGAGAGCGAGCCGACCACTCCTGGTCGTTAGCGATCAAAACCAGCGGGGGACGCTGCGACATGTCGCGGTCGGGCATGGACTCTCGATTCTGAGGGCCTTGGCCGAACCCATCTCTGGGACTTCTTGCAGTTCGAGGGGGGCGGCGCCTTACGCTTCACGGTGCCTGCAGGTCTCATGCGAATGCATCCAACGCGCTTAAGACAATAAGGCACTTAGCCTTAGGACGCAATGCGACCAAGTTGGCTGGAAGCTGGGAAGCAGTGCCGCCACAACGAGTTGCGCCAAAATTCGAAGGGGATGCTAAGGGGGTGTTCCAAGGGTCGGCAGGCCGAGGATGAAATTCTACCCAGGGCGGTTCAGCCACGGCCTATTCGTTGCGTAGACGCGGCAATGAATGCGGCGCCAGGCCCACAGAAAGCGGACGCGATGTTGCGCAGATCGGGCACTATTCGGTAAAAGTATTGCAGCAAATTAGTTTAAGTCTTCCCCAGCCAGTCGCGATTGGCGCGACGGCTAGCATATTGGATGCAACGGAGGCGGGTCCATGACTTCGGGATCGAGGGTGGTGCCTTCGCGGCGTTGGCCTTTTCTCCTGGTTCTCCTGGCCTTGGCTCCGGCCAGACTAACCGGACAGGATTCGCTCCCAGCCGATGATGCTGGCCGAAAGCCCATCGCCACCCGGGCCGATCTCGAATCAGCCCTGACCCAGGCCGAGCAGATAGCCGCATCCGACGGATACAGTGCGGAGCTCCGCGATCAGAAACGGGCCGAAGCGGCGCTGATTCGCGAGCGTTTGCGGGAGGGGGACTTTCAGGTAGGCGATCAGATCACCGTGAAAGTCGCGGGGGATTCCGGCATGAGCGGGACGTTGACGGTGGGTCCCGGGAAGATTATCTCGGTGGCCAACTACGGCGACATCCCGATGACCGGCGTGCTGCGCTCCGAGGTGAACGACTACCTGAAGCAGCAGCTGTCCAAATGGATCAAGAACCCCGAGGTGGAGGCCCGGTCGCTGATCCGGCTCTCGGTACTCGGGGGTGTCAGCAAGCCGGGCTTCTACCAACTGGACTCCGGCATGCTTTTGAGCGATGCTCTTCAGGCGGCCGGCGGGATCGGGAACGCGACCGATCTGCATAATTCAATCGTCAAGCGTGGAGAAGAAGAGATCGTTGCCAAGGAAGTGTTCTACGAAGCGATTACCGTGGGACGGACGTTGGATGCACTGAATCTGCGGGCGGGAGACGAGATCGAGGTCGGAACCAAGAGCACGACGGACTGGCTTCACGACTTTACGTACGGTCGCGATCATTCCGGCCCTCATCATCAGTCTCTATGGACTCGGGCAGGCTGTTCGGGCTCTTCTAACTAGATACGGATGACTCCAGGATCCTCAATGGCGTCGGCGACCGGCTCACGCGTCAAGACTCCAACCACCCGAGATCGATGGCTCCGCCTCGTCGGGGAACCCGATCAGGCGGTGGAGCCGGCGGCCCGCTCCGAAGCGTTGAACCGGGCGATGAACTTCAGCCTTGCGCTGGTGGCCCTTGTGTTCGTGTCGCCGCTCATGTTCTTCATCGCGCTGGCGGTGAAGCTCACCTCCCGCGGTCCGGTGTTCTACACCCAGACCCGGGTCGGGCTGGACCGGCGCTGGTCGCGGACCGCACCTGAACAGCACAAGCGGGCGCATGACCTCGGCGGCAGAGTCTTCCTGATCTACAAGTTCCGCACGATGTGCGTGAACGCCGAGCATTTGTCGGGCGCGGTGTGGGCGGCGAGGGAAGACCCGCGGGTCACCGCGGTGGGCCGCTGGCTCCGGGCCTACCGGCTCGACGAGCTGCCCCAGCTGTTCAACGTGCTGAAGGGCGACATGAACATCGTGGGGCCGCGTCCCGAGCGGCCCAGCATTTTCCCGAGCTGCGGAAGAGCATCCCGCACTACGAGTCCCGGCAGCGGGTCCGCCCCGGGATCACCGGCCTGGCCCAGGTCAGCCAGCAGTACGACGAGTGCCTGGACGACGTGCGCAAGAAGCTCCAGTACGACTTCGAGTATCTGCGCCGCCAGAGTCTGCTGGAGGACATCCGGATCATGGTCAAGACCCTCCCGGTGGTGCTCTTCAAGCGGGGCGGCTGGTAACTACCCTGTGGCGGCGACTGCAGAGCCGGTCTCCACACCCGCGATACGACTCGCCGATCATAGTCCAGCAGTTCTGGCGGCGATCGCGTTCGCCATTCTCTTCAGCAAACCCGCAGTTCTTCTCGTCCGCGACTGGTGGAACGACCCCGACGCGGGACACGGCCTGTTGCTGGCTCCCCTCGCCATCTGGCTGGCGTGGCGTAGCGGACTGGTCGCGGCGCGGCCGGCGCGGGTAAGCGGGGCCCTGATTCTCACTGGGGCGGTGCTGCTCCGGTACCTGTCGGGACTCGCCGCCGAACTATTCACCATGCGCCTGTCGCTGCTGATGGGCGCTGCCGGGCTGGTCCTCTTCTGGTGTGGCTGGCGACAACTTCTGCACTGGTGGCTCCCGGTAATCCTGCTGGTGTTGTCCATTCCGCTGCCGGACATCGTCACCAGCAGCCTGGCGCTGCCGCTTCAGCTGCGTGCCTCCCGCTGGGGAGCGGCATTGCTCGAGTTCCGGCATGTTCCGGTGAACCTGTCCGGCAACGTCATCCAGCTTCCGGGGCGCCAGCTGTTCGTCACCGAGGCGTGCAGCGGCCTGCGTTCCCTGACGGCGCTGCTGAGCCTCGGCGTGCTGGTGGGTGGCCTCTGGCTGCGAGCATCCGGCGGGTCGCATCCTGCTGGTCCTCGCGGCGATTCCTGTGGCGATGGTCGTCAACGCCTTCCGAGTCTTCCTGACCGGCTTCCTGGTGTACTTCGTCTCTCCGGATCTGGGCGAAGGATTCATGCACCTGAGTGAAGGCTGGCTTCTGTTCGTCATCGCATTCCTGCTGCTGGGTGCCTTCACCTGGGTCGTAGCGGGAGTTGAACGCTGGATGGCGGAAAGGAAGGCCGCGTGATCGCGATGACTCGGTGGATACCGGCCTTTCTGTTGGGCACCGGTTGTCTCCTCACGCTCGGCGTGGATCGGCAGCGCGACATGCCGCTTGCCGAGCCGCTCGACTCGATCCCGATGACGCTGGGGGAAGGGCCGGACAGCAACCTGGAGATCGCGGAGGACGAGCGCGTGGCCGCGGGCATGACGTCCTACATCTTCCGGGTGTTCGAGGAAGGGCCGTCCCCCATCAGCGTGTACGTCGGCTACTACGATCACCAGACTCAGGGCAAGACGATCCACTCGCCCAAGAACTGTCTTCCGGGATCGGGATGGGAGGCTCTGGAGGCGGCACCGATCGCGGTGACCACGGCCAGCGGTCCCGTCACGGTCAACCGGTACCTGCTCCAGAACAAGAACCAACAGGCCCTGGTGTTCTACTGGTACCAGGGGCGGGGCCGGGTCGCGGCGAGCGAATATCAGGTGAAATGGGAATTGCTGCGGGATGCGGCGCTTCGAGGCCGGTCGGAGGAAGCGCTGGTGCGCGTGGTGGTGTTCCTCAACGACAAGGTCACCGAGAGCCAGGCAGCCGACCAGGCGAGCCGATTGGCTGCGGACCTGGTTCCCGCCGTCTTTCGTTCCCTCCCAGCCTAGTTCATCAAGCCGCCCGCCGGGTCGGCTCCCAGATCGGGTTGCGCTCGCCTCGCAGTGCCTTGCCCCACGCCAGCAGTCCCGCCAGATGGGTCGCGACAACGAATCCGCACACGCCCATGAGACGCGGCATCGGCCTCCCCTCCGGCCACCGCAGAGCGATTGCACCGGTCACGAGCACCATGAGTCCCGCAAGGAAGAGCAACGCGGCGATCGGCGATCTCAAGCTGAGCATTGCCAACCCGATCAGCAGCAGGGGAGCAAAAAGAAACACCAGCCAGCGGCACAGCTTATGGCTCGCCAGCATCCAGGCGAAGGAGCCATAGCGGAACGGATTGAGCAGCTGGCGCTTGAACCAAAGGGTCTCCAGCCCGCGGGCCATCGTGCGCACCTTGCGATGGAATTCGCGTGGCAGGGACACGCTTCGCGGCACGAGGCACACGCGCCTCATCGACCGAGACCGCGCGGAATCCATGCTCCCGGGCGACCAGGGCCGACGCGAAGTCCCGGCTCAGGGCTTCGGGAAAGAGGCTCTGGTGCAGTTCCCGGCGAATGGCATAGAAGCAGCCGCTGGCGCCGACGATTGACCCGCACGAGGTCTCCAGCGATCGCAGCCACATCTCATAGCCCACATAACGGGACTCATCGCTGGTCGCCACGACGTTCAGGTCTCCCACGCTGAGATCCCGGCCCGACGCTACCCCGACCGTGGGGTCCTGGAAGGCTCGGATCAGCGGCTTCAGAGACTGCGGGAGAATCCGGATCGTCGCATCGGTGTTGACGACGATATCGCCCCGGAGACGCGAGGCTGCGGCATTCTCGGCAGCGGTCTTGCCACTCCGGTTCCCCAACCGCAGCAGGTCGACGCCGCGGTCGGCGTACTCGCTCACGATTTCGTCGGTGCGGTCGGTGGATGCATCCGAAATGATCACGATCTGGCGGCGCTCACGAGGGTAGTCGAGCGCGAGCAGGCTTTCGATGGTCCCGCGGATCGAAGCCTCCTCGTTGTAGGCCGGCACGCTGATACTGATGCTCGGCCACTGCTCTGGATCGGCGGGTCGCGGTTTGGCCGGCCGGAGGAGACTCACGAGGCGGAGCAGAACGGGATAGCCGAGGTAGGCATAGATCGCGAAGACCACGGGCAGCCCGATCAGTGTGTATTCCAGAGCGGTCATCCGATCACCGTGAGACGAGAAGCGAGCCATAGACGACCCGCGTATCGCGCAACCCACCGGGCAGCCGTAGGCGTCGGCCAGCCGCGCTGTCGCTGCATCAGCCAGAGCCTTCCGCCGACCGGGTTTCCCGCAGTCCCACGATGGCCTGGGCCAATTCCCCGGGAGACTCAGCCGGCACCAATCGCGCCTCCTGATCGCCGACGACATCGGGCACCCCGCCGACGGCCGTCGCCACAACCGGAACGCCCGCGGCCATGGCCTCAAACAGAGCGATGGGGGTGCCCTCCGTACGTGAACTCAGAGCAAACACATCGAATGCCCGATACAGGCGATTGGCTCCCGGAATCGCTGCCATGCCATCGAATTCGGTGCGAGATACCCAGTGACTCGGCCTGGGTCCGAAGCCGATCGGATTCTCGCCCCTCCCCCAGAATGGAGACAGAAGTCGAACCGGAGATCATCGGCAATGCATCGAGCAGGACGTCGGCTCCCTTTTCCCGGCTGAGCCGTCCCACCCACCCCACCACGAACTCGTCCGGTGGGATGCCCAGAACCCGCCGAGCCTCGGTTCGGTCGAACGGCGGAGCAGAGCCACCCCACCCGTTGGGAATCAGGTGGATCCGCTCTCGGGGCACACCCTGTCCGGCGAGGCGTGCCACCAAGGGACGCGATACCGCAACCACCGCGTCGAACCGTCGGAAGGACCGCGATTGCAACCGTTCATACAGTCGGTTCTTCCAGTCGCCGCCGGTGAACCCATGCACGGTGGAGACGGTCTTCAAACCCTGGCTCCTCGCGGCGCGGCCGGCGATCAGGTCCGATCGGTATCCATGGGTGTGCACGATGTCGGGCGCGGCCCGTCGCAGCACCTCGCCGATCTGACGCAGCTCCCGCAGATATTGCCGTCCGGGAATGACCACGGGAGTCACCGGGACACCACCGGCCACCAGCGCCTGATGCAGCGGGAGGTCTTCTTCCCCCGGCGACACGACCGAGCAGACACTGACCCGACACCCGTTGGAGTGTTGACCGATCGCCAGGGATTGAACGACGCTCTCCAGACCTCCCACCCGTCCGGGGGCGACGGCGTGCACCACAGCGAGCGGTTTCAGGCGGATGCCTCGCCGCCGAAGCGGACGGAGTAGACTACCTGCTCCGCCCGCTGGAACATCCGCAGTGCCAGGGGAAAGCTGTCCCGCCGCCAGGTTGATACCTTCACCGAAAGGGCACCACAGAGATTCGCCCCTGCCACGTCGGTGAAGTACTGGTCGCCGACCATCATCAGCGTGCGAGGATCAGTAAGCCCCAAGTCCTCCATCACACAATGGAAGAGCGTATCGCTGGGTTTGCTGATGCGCTGCAGCTGATGGGGGTGAAACGCCTGCGCCGCAGGGTCGCTCCAGAGGTCCTGGCCCTGAAACAGACTGCGGCGCACCACGCGGCCGGAAAGTGAATAGGCGCGCAGGACCGGGAGGTTGGGGAAAATCTTGCCCAACTCGGTGAAGCGTTCCTCACCGCAGTTGGAGAGGATGGCGTGCTGGGCCCCTTTTTCAGCAACCAGCCGCTCGAAGGCAGGGAGCAACTCGGGATCTACCCGATCTCCGTGATGCTTCATCAGGGTGCCGTCCACGTCCCATACCACCGCACGGATCCCCCGTGTCGGTGAGGGTCGCTGGTTCGAGTTGGCGGATATCGGGGATGTGGAGGGTGGGCCGCAGGCAGCCGATCAGCCGGAAGAGCCGGGGAATCGTCTGGCGGGCGGTCGCCAGCCAGGCAAAGTCTCCTGACCCGGAGGGATGTTCTCTAACCGATTTGGTAGCAATATTTTGCAAGCTGGATTCTATCCCGGATCCGGTCGATTATTAAGCTCCTTGGAGCGGCCTTCTGCAGCAAGAGGCGTGCGGACCCTGATTTGCAGCACCACGCAGCCGACCAGAACCCGGATTCCATGACCGCACAAAGTGCCCTGACACTGCCCGACTCGGAAGCCGCCCAGAGACAGATCTGGCGCGCTGTCGCGGTCGCCGCGTGTGCCGGCATGGCGTTGGTGGCTATCACAGGTATTCTGGTTCCTGCCGGTCTGGGTTGGGACTTTGCCAACTTCTACGATACTGGTCGTCGAGCAGCGGCTGGTCAGTTGATGAGTATCTATGACCCGACCACCACGATTGCCGGTCAGGCAGCTCAAGGAGGCATGGCGTTCTGGGGAGCACCGCTCTCCGCCTGGTTTTACGCTCCGCTGAGCATGTTTTCTCCCGAAGTCGCTCTGATCCTCTTCAAGCTCGGCGGAAGTCTCGCATACGCGGGTGGTCTCGTCCTCCTCTACCGGCACCTGCGGGGCACGGTGTCGAGCGCACCGCTCGACCAGGCCCGCTTTGCCGCGGTCTTCTCATTGGCGGCCCTGGTCTATCAACCGTTCTGGACGATGTACCGGGTCGGCGGGCAGACCACTCCGTTCGTATTCCTGTTTCTTCTCTTCGCGCTCCTGGCACATCAGCGAAACCAGCCGATCGCCACTGCCCTGGGGCTGCTTGCCGCGGTGCTGTTCAAGCCGGCGTTCCTGATCGCTCCCGCACTGTTGGTACTGCTCTCGGATCGGCGGCTGTTTTTCGCAACCGCCGGAGTGTTCGGCGCCGCGGGCCTGCTCTCGGTTCTCCTGTTCGGTTGGCCGCTGCACCGGGAATTCATCGACGTCCTGCTGCGGGGAAGCCAACGGCCTTCGCCGTGGTTCTTCAACAGCTCCCTCTATATCCTGGCCGACGCATTTCGGCCAATCCAAGGATCGGCTCCGATTGCCGGGGCCGGCGGATCCCTCCCGGACTTGTTGCGCACCGCACTCAAAGTCGCAGTGCTGGTCGTTTTCATCTGGCTCGCGCTGCGAAGCCGGAAGCAGGAATGGAACCCGCCGCAGCGCCGCCATTTCAACTTTCTGCTTGCGACGAGCTTCTGCCTGCTGCTTTCCCAGGTAGTGTGGGAGCACTATCTCGCGGTATTGTTTCTCCCGCTCGGCTGCCTCATCGCGGCTGGCCCGCAGCTGACCCGTCCCGCCCGCCGACTGCTGGCAGCCATCTTCGTCGTGGCGCTCTTCCAGAACCTGATCTTCGTGATGTTTTTCCGCTCCCACGTGGTAATAGAAAGCAACGCCGCCCTCCTTGCGGTGAGCCTGGTCAAGAGCGGCACGCTGCTGCTGTATCTCCTGTGGCTGGTGTGGTACAAGGACCTTCTCTTCGCCTGGCAGGCTCGGGTTCCGGGCACACCCTTTGCGGCCCCCAATGGCGCCTGATCCAGCTTCCACTCCCAGCACTCGAGCGGGTATGGCCAGCTCCCAGAACCCGGTGCGCGTAGTCCTCTTCACCGGGGGACGCGGGTCGAGCGTGCTTTCCCGGGAGCTCATTCGCAGCGAGCGCATCGCGCTCACCCTCGCGATCAATGGCTATGACGACGGGCTGTCCACCGGCGAGGTGCGTCGGTTCCTCGGCGACTGTCTTGGCCCATCGGATTTCCGGAAGAACGCGTCAAGGCTCGCGACCGAGTTGCACACCTGCGAAGAACGGCTGGTCAAACTGCTCGATCTCCGCTTCCCCGATGAGTACGGGTTCGAGCAGGCGAGAGCATCGTTCGCTCAACTTCGTGAAAGCGGGCCGCCAGCGGCGGATGAGTTCCAGCGCACGTTACGGAACCTGGTCGGAGGGATCGACCGTCGCACGGCCGACCTTGTGGCGAACCGTCTCGATCGCTTCGAGCAGGAGCGTGCCCGCACCGGGTCCCAGTTCAGCTTCGCCGACTGCAGCCTGGGCAATCTGGTTTTCGCCGGATGCTTCCTCGAGGTCGGCCGCGACTTCAACCGCGCAGTCGAGGACTATACCGGGCTGATGGGAATTCCCGCCGGCATGATCGAAAACGTGACCGACGGCGCCAATCTTTGCCTGGTCGCGGTGGACGGTGACGGGAAATTGCTCGCCACTGAGGCCGACATAGTCACCGCCGACAAGCCGCAGTACCTGCAGGACATTTATCTCCTCCGCCGGCTGACGACCGCCGAGGAGCGAGAGCAACTGGCGCGGGAAGGGTCGGCTGGGTTGCAGCGCTTCCTTGCGGCCAATTCCGTCAAGCCGGTTCCCAATCCGCGCCTGCTCGCCAGGATTGCCGAAGCGGACATCATCGTCTTCGCGCCGGGCACCCAGCACTCGAGCCTTTTCCCCTCGTACTTCACGCCGGGCATCGGCAGGGCCATCGCTCGGAATCTCCGGGCGGTCAAAGTCCTGATCACCAACCTGCATGAGGATGCGGAGATTTCCGGCAGCAGTGCCGTGGACCTGGTGGACAAAGCGCTTTTCTACCTGCGGGAGAAGGGGCAGCTGAGCATTCCCACCCCGTGTCTCATCACCCACTATTTCATCAACGACCCAGGGCGCAGCGAAAGCGGCGCGCCGTACGTTCCGCTGGGCCATCTCGACAGTATCGAGGACCCGCGACTGGTCCGCATCGGGAACTACGAGGACGGAGTAACCGGGCGCCACGACGCGACCAAGGTCCTCACTCCGTTCATCAAGTCATTCCTGCGACGGGACGAGCGCCTGCGGCTGGCGGTGCTGCTGGTCGAGGGCCAGTCGCTCAACAAGACCGGGCAGACCATCATCGAGATGGTGCGCGCCGGAATAGATCAGCTACCGGTCGTGGTGACACTGTTCTACGAGGGCCGCGAATCCTTCGACGGAGACTTCGGGAACTCCCTGCCCTTCGAGGCGCGAAATCTCGCGACCCAGGGCTCGTCCATAGAGGCCGCATTCGCCCGAGTCGTCAATGATCCGGGATACGACTACGTGCTGCTGTTCGAATCCTCCGGCATGTACAAGGGCGAGGACATCGTGAGCCTGGCACGGCACCTCGAGGGCGGACGGCTCGACGCGGTATGGGGCAGCCGTCGTTTGTCGGTCAACGACATCAAGGCGGCCTACCAGCTGGTGTACCGGAGCAAGACGCTCAAGAGCATCGTCAGCTACATCGGGTCGCACGTGCTGAGCCTCGCCTATTTCACGCTCTACGGTCGCTTCATCTCCGACACACTCTCCGGAGCGCGGGTGATCCGCTCCAGCTTCCTCCGCAGCGGGCCCTTCGACTACCGGCAACGGGAATTCAACCAGGTGGTGCTCTCCAACCTGCTCCGCCAGCGAGCCGAAGTCTTCGAAACGCCGGTGTACTACTTCCCCATTTCGCCGGAGAAGGTGCGCCGCACGACCATGGGTGACGGGTTGCGGTCGCTGGCGACGATCCTGCGTCTCCGCTGGTCGGCGCTGCCCGCCGCGCCCGCTGCGCCTCCCCCGCGAGCCGAAACGGACCCGATGGTCCTGCCGCAGGATACCGTGTCGCTCTCCAAGTAGCGCGCGAGAATGGCGCGATTCTCCCTGATCATCTTCGACATGGATGGCGTCCTTGCCGACAGTTCCCCCTGTCACGCTCGCGCCTACCAGGACCTCTGGAAGGAGATCGGGGTGGAAGGACCACGATATGACTCGATCATGGGCAGGCCAACCGGCGAGGTGATCCGCGAGATTACCAGGGATCTAGCACCCACCACTGAGCAGGTTGAGCAGTGGATCCGATTCAAGCAGGAGCGCGCTCGCCTATACCTTCAGAAAGAAACCGTGACATTTCCCGACACCCGTGAAGTCCTGGAAAAATTGAAGGCGTCAGGAACTGCGATTGCGGTAGGGACCAGCGCCTCGCGCGAAACTGCGGAGCTTCTGCTGCGGCAGATCGGAGTCCTGCCCCTCATCCCCGTCCTCGTGACGAGCGACGACGTGCGAGAGGGAAAGCCGGCGCCCGATACCTATGTGGAAGCGCTACGGCGTTCGGGAGGAGATCCGGACCGGACTCTGGTCGTCGAAGACAGCCTCTCCGGGCTCAGGGCCGCGACCGCCGCAGGCACCTGGTCGGCAGCGGTGCGCAACAATCTCTCCTACTCCGGCCCCCGCTTCCTCGGGAATTTCCCCGATCTGCGCTCCCTCGCGGCCAAGATCGAGAGTCCTGATCGATGAGGCGGGTGATGGTGGTTCCGGCCGCCGGCCGCGGCTCCCGGTTGGGATCGTCACTGCCCAAAGTGGTAGTGCCGGTGAACGGGCGCGCGATGCTCGACTACATCCTGGAGCGGTACCGCGGCCTGGTTGATCGCTTCGTGATCGTGGTGAGTCCCGAGGCACTCGCGATAGTTCGCTCGCATTGCCTGGCGACCGGATTTCCCATCGAGCTGGCGGTCCAGGACTCGCCCACCGGGATGCTCGACGCCATCCTGGTCCCGGCGCGCTCTCAGGTCCTCCGGTCGGCCGATCAGGTCTGGATCACCTGGTGCGATCAGATCGCCGTCTCCCGCGCAACGGCAGACCGGCTGGCCAGGACACTCGACCAGTCGTCCGCGGATCTGGCTATGCCCACGCTCAAAGGGGAAAATCCCTACATCCATTTCGAGCGGGATGCGGAAGGACGAATCCTCCGGGTGCTCCAGCGACGTGAGGGCGACGCGATGCCTGCGGTCGGAGAGAGCGACATAGGACTGTTCGGACTGAGCGGAATGGCCTACCGGGAGCTGCTGCCTCGGTTCGCTGAAACTGCGCCCGTTGGGACAAGCACTCGTGAGCGGAATTTCCTTCCCTTCATTCCCTGGCTCGCGGCTCAGGCGCTGATTGAGACTTTCCCCGCATCCGATCCGATGGAAGCGATCGGCATCAACACGGTAGAGGATCTGGGCCGAGTGGCGGCCTTTCTCGGCCGGGGAGCCTGACCGGTGACAACTCGCGCCGTCCTGTCGGTAGTGGTCCCGGCCTACAACGAGGAGCGATTCATCGGCACTTTGCTCGAGCGGATCCTGGCACTCGACCTTGGCATCCTTGGGCTGGACAAGGAAGTCATCGTCGTGAACGACTGCTCGAAGGATCGCACCGCGGAGATCGTCGCGTCATTCCCCGCGGTGCGTTTGCACAATCAGCCGAAGAATGGCGGGAAAGGGACGGCAGTTCGTACCGGTATCGGGCTCGCCACCGGCCAGTATCTCATCATTCAGGACGCGGATCTGGAATATGAACCGGCCGACTACATCCCCATGTTTCGCAAGCTGCAGGAAGCTGGCGTGGACGCGGTGTACGGCAGCCGGTATCTCAAACGCCCGAACGATGGCTGGCTGGTGAACCTTCTCGCGGCTAAGCATCCCGGTCAGGGCTGGATGGCATACCTTGGCGGGCAGAGTCTCAGTTTCGTGGCGCTGCTCTGCACTGGCCGCTACCTCACCGACACCGTGACCGCGTTAAAGCTCTTCCCTACCCCGCTGATCCAGTCGCTCCCCCTGGAAACCACGGGGTTCGAATTGGATCACGAGATCACCTCGCGCCTCCTGGCTCGGAAGAAAAACATCAGAGAGGTGCCGATCCGCTATTTCCCCCGGACCAAGGCCGAAGGAAAAAAGATCGGGCTGCGGGACTGGTTCATCGGCACCAAGACGTTCTGGCGCTACCGCAAAGGCTGAGCAGTTTCAGGGACGCAGTCCGAACACCGCCACGAATCCCGCACTGAACGAGGGCGATCCGTAGCGGCTCTTGAGCCGCTCCAGTAGACCCGAGTCATCGGCGTGCCAGGTAATGACGTACACCGGACGCCCCAGCCCGCGGACGTACCCCGCCTCGTCAGCCGTCAGTTCCTCTCCTCTGACCAGCTTCCCCGAGATCGTGGTTCTCCGATCCGCATCAGGATAGGGCGTCGTCATGTAACTGGGCTGATCGGTGAAGATCGCGCGACCGGTGAATGCCGGCAGCTCCGAGACGTTGCCCGACATCTTGACCACATCCGAAGGATCCACCACAAACACGGCGTCGCGATCGGTATTGCTTCCGATCCAGCGATAGAGTTGCGCAACCGGATCGGTCTCGGGGGTGCGTTGAAGCACGCCCGCCTGGGCCAGGAATGGCAGCGGAGATCGTCCGTGGAAGGCGATCCAGGTTCCCACCGTCATCGGGAGGCAGACCAGCGCCGCGACGAGAAGTCGGGAACGCTGGGTTTGCGGGGATCGCAGGGAACCGTTGATCTCTCTGACCAGCCATGCGACGGCCGGCACCGCGAGCAGCACGTACGCCGCATTGGCGAGATTGTGCTCGTTGCCCTTCTCCAGCCGAATCAGGGGAACCAGCCCTAAGAGGAGGACACCGGCGAGAGCGACGGCCTGGAGCCCCAGCGCGGCCGTGCCTCGCACTGATCTAATGCCGAGGGCCGTGAGTGGCAGCAGAATCAGGAAATTGGCCGCAATCACGACGAGCTTGAGCACCAGGAGATCTACTGGTGAAATCCGTCCGGAGCCGCCTTGCCCGAACAGGTGGTAGTACGTAGGCAGAGCCGCGACCGCGCCGATCACGAGCGCGGCACTCCGCGCGATAGCTGGCGCGATGGGGCCCGGATCTCCTCCCTTCCATCGATGCAGGAGCCACACCGCCGCCACGCTGCCGGCAAGGAGGAAGCAGGCAGCGAGGCCGACGATCGGATTGAGAGAGGTAAGCAGGGCGCCAGTGGCTGCCGTCCCGGCAAGCGAGAGGGGTCCCGCGCGGGGGTCGAGAAGGAAATAAAGCATCAGCATCATGACGCCGAGAGCAAGCCCTCGGGACGAGATGTCTACGAACCAGACGATGTTCTGCCCGTTCCGCCAGTCCGCCGAGAGATACATCGCAGGGAGCAGGGGCCGACTCATGAGGCTATCGGCGAGATCGTCGCTCACGTGGACGGTCTCAAGCTCGGCCGAATGCACGGTGCGCTCGAGGAGCTGACGGTGTTGGACCAGATGACGCCCGACAGCGATGGCCGGCCCCAGGGGATTGGCCCCCGCAAGGGCGAAGACACCGATGAGAAGTCCTGCTCCGAGTGAGCCGTAGACTCTGCGGCCCACCAGCCCCGCCGCGAGAGTCAGCAACACGAGGCCGGCCAGCGCCAGGAAACGGAGTGCCGTGAGTGGATCCACCCCAAGCATCCGTGATACTCCAGAGCCCATCCAGTGGAAGAACCAGTAGTACTTGAGCGGTTCACCGGCGAAGAACGGATTTTCAGGAATCAAGCCTGGAGAGGGGAAACGCCGAACGATCGCGGTGTGCAGAAACCCGTGCCAGGACGGGACCAATCGCGGATTCAGCAGCTCGAGCGACAGGATATAAGCGAGCCATCCCGCGGTCGCGACCAGAAGTCCGACCCAAAAACGACGGGGAGCAGGATGTGGCTCGGAGGTTTTCAGAGGGGCGGCCATGGACCGGGGACTTGGTGCAGGATCGGTGCTAATGCCGTCACCTCCGCTTTCCGCTGATCGAAAGTGTTGAGTCGGACCCCACGAGGAGAATGGCTGGGATGCCCATCCCTCGGAGCGGTGCTAAACTACGATCTGGAACGGACATTGCTCCCGTCACGGCGCCGAATGTTAGCCCCTCGCCCTAGCCCAAAAGTTCCATAATGGAACGAAGCAAGGCCACCGCCCTTCTGCTGTTGGTCGTCGCTGTCCTGCTGCCCCCACACTGGATGGCCGCGGCCTTGGCTGGAAGCTCGCCCCACCTGGCCTCGGTTCAAATAGGGGTCTGGATATTCAAGGCGACACTGGCACTTCACGTGGTAATTCTTGCCCTGGCCCCGCGACTTCCGCTTGGAACTGACGGGGCCGCCGCCCAGTCCCCTCGCGTAAAACCGAGCTTAGGGACCCGGATGGTACTGGCGGGCCTGTTGATCACCGGTCTGGCGTTGCGGCTACACGATCTCGGTGTCGGACTCTGGTTCGACGAGATCCAGACCATGGTGGACTACGTCCGGTTGCCGCTGGGTCAGATCCTGACGACCTACGACAGCCAGAACCAGCACATGCTCTATTCGGTCCTAGCGCGTGTATCGGTTGATCTCTTCGGCGACAGCGGCTGGAGTCTTCGCCTGCCGGCAGCTCTGATGGGGACCGCGAGTCTCTGGGCGACGTATCGCCTCGCGTCGCGGTTGACCTCCGAGCGTGAGGCCTTGCTCGCGACTCTCCTGCTCACGTTCTCCTACCATCACGTCTGGTTCTCTCAGAATGCCCGGGGTTATTCCGGACTCCTGCTGTTTTCTCTGCTGGGGACCGAGGCATTTCTGCGCCTGACCGGATCGTCTCAGGCCGGGTGGAAGACGGCGGTGTTCTACGCTGCGTGCATGGCCCTAGCGATCTACACCCACGTGACCGCCGCGTTCGTCGTAGTGGCGCACGCCCTCATCGCTCTGGTGATTTGGTGGCGCCAGGGCCGAAGCCTGACAACACCGGTCCGCCGAGCGCTCGCGGCGATCATCCTCTCCGGCACTTTCTCGCTGCAGCTTTACGCGCTGGTATTGCCTCAGTTCTTCGACACGCTGCTCACTCCGACGATGGCGGGGACCGACACCGCGTGGAAGGATCCGCTGTGGCTCTTGACCGAGACGCTGGGCGGTCTGGCGCGAGGACTTCCGGGAGGATGGATTGCGCTCGTCGGCGGTCTCGTCGTTGCCGGTGCGGGGCTCTGGAGCTACGCACGCCAGAGTCTCACCGTGGTATCGCTCTTCATTCTCCCTGGGGTCATAACGATGTTTGCGGTGCTGGCGATGTCGCATAACCTCTGGCCGAGGTTTTTCTTCTTCAGCGCCGGCTTCGCGGTGATGATCGCGGTTCGAGGTGTTTTCACGATCTCGCGGCTGCTTTTCAAGACCAGGGGAGAGTTGCTCGCTACTGCCGCAATGGTGCTGGTCGCCGTTGGCAGCGCGCTTGACGGTGCCCCGGGCCTGGCAGCCCAAGCAGGACTACGCCGGCGCCGCCGGCTTCGTCGAGGCTCGGCGGGCGCCCGACGACGTGATCGTCACGCTGGATCTGACCCGCTATCCTTACGCCCGGTACTTCGGGAAGTCCTGGGACGAGGTGGACAATCTCGCGGCTCTCGAAGCAGCGGAAGGCCAGCACGCTCGTACCTGGGTGCTGTACACGTTCCCGATCCGGTTAGCGGCGGTCCAGCCGGAGATCTGGTCGCGGCTCGAGAGCCGGTACGACACCGCCGCGGTCTTCCCTGGCAGCGTGGGCGGCGGTGCCATCGTGGTCCTGGTGTCTCGTTCCTCCAATTCCCCGACGTGAGGCGCCTCGCGTGATCGAAGAGATCGTTGCTGACGAGTCGGGCCCCCGCGAGCGTGCGGTGTCGGTCGTCATTCCGGCATACAACGAGGCTGCCCACGTCGGCAGAACAGGTCCGCGCGGTGAGACGCGGTGATGCGCGACTCCGGATGGAAATACGAGATCATCGTGGTGGACGACGGCTCCGAGGACGGCACGGCTCAGGCGGCGGACGTCGACGGAGTCACGGGTGCTCCGGCGGCGCCAGAACCAGGGGTACGGCGCGGCGCTCAAACTGGGGATTCACCGGGCCCAGCACGAGTGGATCCTGATTACCGATGCCGACGGCACCTATCCGGTCGAGGCGATCCCCGAGCTGCTGGCGCGCGACGGGATGCAATGCAGATGGTGGTTGGGGCGCGGACCGGCGAGTCGGTGCGGGTTCCGTTCGCCCGCCGACCGGCGAAGGCTTTCCTGCGCTGGCTCGCGAGCTATCTGTCGGAGCGGGATATCCCGGACATCAACTCCGGCCTGCGGCTCATGCGGAAGAGCCTGGTGCTGCGCTACGAGCACCTGCTGCCGGCCGGCTTCTCGTTCACGACGACGATCACCCTCGCGGCGATCTGCAACGGCCACGCGGTCGAGTATCTGCCGATCGACTACCACGCCCGGCTGGGTGAATCGAAGATCCGGCCCCGGCACGCGTACGACTTCACCCTGCTCATCCTGCGGACCATCGTCTACTTCAATCCATTGAAAGTATTCATTCCGCTGGGCGCGTTTCTGGCCGTCCTCGGCTTGGCGAAGTTCGGCTATGACGTGTACAAGGACAACCTCTCCGAGAGCGCCGTCCTGGCGCTGCTGGGTGCCTTGATCGTCTGGGCCGTCGGGCTCCTCGCCGACCAGAATATGCGGCTCGGACTGAGACGATGAAGCTCTGGGTCAAGGTCGCGGTCAGCGCCGGACTGCTCACGGCGCTCTTCCTGTTGCTTCCGTGGCATCAGGTTCGGGATGCGCTATTGCGCCTCTCGGCAATCGTCTGGGTGGGTGTGTTGCTCGGCTTCGTGCTTGGGCACACGCTCGGCGTCGTGAAGTGGCGGACATTCGTGAACGCCGGCCGCTCAGACCTCGGCTTCGCCGACGCGGCGCTGTGCTATGGCGCCGGCCTCTTCGCCAACCTGTGCCTGCCCAGCATCGTTGGGGGCGATGTCCTGCGGGCGGCCCTCGCGAGCCGCTTCACCCGGCGACCGGAAGCGGCCTTCCTGGGCGGCGTGCTCGACCGAGTGACCGACATGATCGCCATGACGATCCTGGTTGCCGCCGGCGGATTACTGTCCCACGACGCGCTGCCCGGAGTGGGCGGGAACCTGATCACGGTTTCCCTGATCCTGGGCAGCGCGGTGCTGTTGATCTTCCTGCCGCTCATGCTGCGGCGCCGGCTCAATCGCTGGCCGCGCCGTCTGCGCAGGCCAATCGGTCGTGCCCTGGTTGCGCTGCGCCGTCTCGCGCGGAATCCCCGTAGTGCCGCCAAGACGTTGTGTCTCTCGCTCACGATTCAGGGCAGTTTCGTCCTCCTCAACGCGTGGCTTGGCTGGCAACTGGGGATTCGAGTACCCCTGACGGTATGGTTCCTGGTCTGGCCCCTGGCCAAGATCGCCGGACTCATGCCGATCAGCCTCGGCGGCCTCGCCGTGCGGGAAACCACCCTCGCTGCCCTGCTGGCACCGTTCGGAGTCCCCTTCGCGGTCGGCGTCGTGTGTTCGCTCCTCTGGCAGACCGTACTCATCGCGGGTGGCCTCATCGGCGGCCTCGTCTGGCTGCTGCTCGGTCGCCGGCGCGGCGCACCATTTGGCGCGGCAATCCGGCCCGCCGTGGAGACTCATTCGTCACATGCCTGAACCCAGGATAGTGATCCTCGGCGCCGGCCCTGCCGGGGTCGGCGCGGCCCATTGGCTGCGCAAGACCCGCAAGGCCCAGGTCACCGTGGTCGAGCAGAATACGGTTGTTGGCGGAAACGCCGGCAGCTTCGAGGCTGGAGGTCAACGGCTAGACTACGGAAGCCACCGCCTGCACCCGGCATGCGACCCGGAGATTCTGGCGGAGATTCGTGAGCTGCTCGGGGACGACCTGCTGGACCGGCCGCGACATGGCCGGATTCACCTGCGGGGCAAGTTCGTCCACTTCCCGCTCAAGCCGGTCGATCTGATGCTGCGGCTGGATCCGCAGTTCGCCCTGGGCTCGCTCACCGACATGGGGAGAAAAGCCCTGGGTGGCAAGCGCGACGAAGGAGACAGCTTCGCCAGTGTCCTTTTGGCCAATCTGGGACCCACCATTTGCCGCGATTTCTATTTCCCATACGCCCGGAAGATCTGGGGTAGAGATCCGGACACCCTCTCGGGAATTCAGGCCCGGCGTCGAGTCTCGGCCGGATCGTTCGGCAAGCTGGTGCGAAAAGTCCTGTCCCAGGTTCCGGGGCTCAAGCCACCGGGAGCCGGACGGTTCTTCTATCCGAAGAAGGGTTACGGACAGATATCGGAGGCGTTCGCCGCTGCAGCGCAGAAGAATGGAGCGGATTTCCGATTGGGCTCGCGTGTTGCCAAGCTGCACGGCCCGTCAAGCGCGCAGGCCCCCTGGATCGTCGAGCTCGATCGCAACGGCAAGACCACAGAGGTGACGGCAGATTACGTCTGGTCCACCATCCCGATCACTGTCCTCGCCCGATCCTTGAGCGGGCGGGTCCCTGCCGAAGTGCGGGACGCGAGCGCGGGCATCGAGTATCGGGCGATGATTCTGGTCTACCTCGAGCTACCGGTGGATCAATTCACCGAGTTCGACGCCCACTACTTCCCGTCCGCGGACGTAAGCATCACCCGACTGTCCGAGCCCAAGAACTACGCGGTCGTCGCGGAACCCCGCGGGCGGACCACGCTATGCGCGGAGCTGCCCTGCGAGGCCGACGATGAGGTGTGGCGGATGGACGACGCGGGCCTTGGTCGCCAGGTGGCCGACGATCTGGCACGAGCGGGCATCCCCCTCCCGGCACCACCGGTCGCGGTGCACACCCGGCGTCTGCGGCAGGCGTATCCCATCTATACCAGGGGCTACGAGAAACCATTCGGAACCCTGGATCACTGGGCCGAGAGTCTGCCGCGGCTGCTGACCTATGGCAGGCAGGGTCTCTTCGCCCATGACAACACCCATCACGCGCTCTACATGGCACGCGCCGCGGTGGACTGTCTCGAGCCTGCCGGGTTCAACGAGGACAAGTGGACAGAGTATCGGAAGGTCTTTGCCACCCACGTAGTGGAGGATTGAACGCAATGCGCTTTGCCGTTGTTGGAGCCGGCACCATCGGCCAGCTTCGTGCCCAGACGATCCGTGCGAATTCCGCAACCGAGCTGGCCGGCGTGCTCGATGTGGCCCAGGCCAGCGCCGCCAAGGCGGCGGCGGGCACCGGGGCCCGGGTGTGCCAGTCACTCGAGCAGTTGCTGGAGCTGCCGGGACTCGAGGCGGTCATCGTGTCGTCGCCGCTCCAGTTCCACGAGCAGGCGGTCGTGGCCGCTCTTCGCGCGGGGAAACACGTGTTGTGCGAGAAGCCGCTGGGCAACACCGTGGACTCCTGCAGGCGCATGCTCGATGCCGCGCGCGCGAGCGGCAAGCGGCTCGCGACGGGATTCAATCATCGCTACTACCCGGCCATCAAGTTTGTCAAGCGGGCGATCGATGAGGGCCAGATCGGAACGCTGGACCACGTCCGCGTCTTTGGCGGGCACGACGGCCTCCACAACTTTAGAGCCGACTGGCAATACAAGGCGCCGGAGTCGGGTGGTGGCGCGATGATGGACGTCGGCATTCACATGACCGACCTCGCGCGGTACATCCTGGGTGACGTCGCCGAAGTCTACGGCGTGTCCAGCAACCATATCTGGAAGGTCCCCGGCTCGGAGGACAACGCGGTAGCCGTGTTCCGCAGCCCATCCGGTGTTCCGGCGACCTACGAAGCGACCTGGACCGAGTGGAAGGGTTATCGGTTTTACGTCGAAGCGTACGGCGACCGCGGGATGGTGAAGGGGTACTACGCGCCGATGTCCAATCTCCTGGTTACCCAGGACAAGCCGGGTGGCGCGCGGCGGAAGATCCGCAAACTCTATCCGGAAATCATGGTGCGGGAAAAGCTCAAGAGCTGGACTTCGACCGCCCTGCTCTCGTTTCAGGAAGAGCTGGCCGATTTCCTTCGCATGATCAACGGGGAGACGGTGCCGCTCGCGGACGGATTCGCCGGCTTCCGCGCGGTCGAGATCGCCAACGCGGTCTACCAGAGCAGTGCGGAGTCCAGGGCCATAGCACTGAGTCCCAAGCCATGAGCCTCGCCGATCTCTCCCTCCGCTCGGTGAAGATCCGACTCTTCCTCACCTGCTGGATGGTGTACGTCCTTCACTTTGCTACCGATTTCGTGCGCGAGCACTATCTGGTATTGAGCATCGTGGAGGACCACACCTTCCGGCTGGACCCGTATCTGGGGATGCACGTCGACATTTTCCAGAACCCGCCGACGGCACCCCATGGCGGGGCTCATCAGGATGCCAATCCCGGAATTTCCTTCGTGGGAGCCATCCCCTATTTCCTCACCAAGCCGGCGGTCGATCTCGTGGTCGCCAAGGCCCTCGCCGCGCGAGGACGGGCCGATACCACAGCCCAGTACAACGATCCGCGGTGGCGCCGGGTAGAGTTCTACCAGAAGGTGCGGCGACTGGGGCTGGATGTGCGTTTCGGATTGGTCGGCGCGATCACCCAGGCCCTTTGCATGGCTCCACTCAGCGCCTATTCCGCGGTGGTGATCTTCGGCCTGCTAGGCCACCTCGGCCTGGGACGTCGAGTGGCTCTGGCACTCACGTTTCTCTACGCCTTCGGCACGCCGGTCTTCTTTCGCACTGCCTTCCTGAATCAGAACCTCGGCATCGGTGTCGCATCGCTCTTCGCGTTCGTGCTGATCTGGAATCCCGGTGGGCACCTCCGCTGGTCGCTTCGAACTCGATACCTGCTGGCCGGCTTCCTGGGCGGGTTCTGCCTTCTCATCGACTACAGCGGAGGACTCTCCCTCGGTCTGCTGGGCCTTTATGCGCTGTGGGTCGGGCGAGACAAGGATGGTTTCGGCCGGGGATTCCGTGACTCCTTGTGGTATGCCGCAGGCGCCATCCCGCCGGTTCTGATGCTGTTCTATTACCAATGGGCATGCTTCGGCGACTGGTTCCACCCGGCACAACACTGGATGCCAGCGGTGGAAGGGACCGATGTGGGCTACAAGGGTGTGGGCGGCCTCTCGACCGAGTTGGTGCGGCTTCTCCTCATCGACCCGCGCTACGGCCTGTTTATCGTCGCTCCCGTCACCCTGCTCGCCTTCGCGGCGCCCTGGCTCAGCCGGCGGGGTACTTCATTCTTGCCGTCGCGTGAAATCTGGTTCTCCCTGGCCTATGCGGTGGTCTTTATCCTCTTCTTCGGATGCGTCCAGTACACCCGGGTGCAATACGTGACGGGACTTCGCTATCTCGTTCCGGTCATTCCGTTCCTCTTCCTGCTGGCCGCCGCGGTGCTGCTGCGACTGCCGCGCTGGCTGGGGTATTCCCTCGCTTTGGTCTCATTCGTCATCAACTGGTCCATCTCGATGGTCCGCAGTCAGGGCAGTGTGATAGACAATCTGATCCAGGTCTTCGTGGCCGGCTTCCAGCTACCTTGGCTCACTGTTCTGGGAAAAACTTCCAAGCAGTACCTTCCCTGGCTGGAGGCTCCGGTGAACGCCCTTCCCTTCTTCATGCTGCTGGGAGTACTCATCACCGTCGTGTGGACCATTCGAGACCCTGCCCAACCTCCGGAGGCATGAATCTCAAGGCAGAGAAGTGGTACCAGAGTTTCCTCGATTCCAGAGCCCACATTGACCCAGGAACCAGGCGCCGAGCTACTGGTGGACGTTGTCATTCCGGTACTGAACGAAGCCCACGTGCTGGCCAAGAGCATCGCGATAGTACGCGGATTCCTTGACAACGCCGTGACTTGGCGCTGGCGCGTGATCGTGGACAACGGCTCGACCGATGGAATTGATGATGTCGGGCGGCAAGTGCAGCTGCCTGCTTTCTCAGTCGTGCCACGCAGCCGCCGTCTCCAAGCGCATCGTTCCCTGAACTCCACTCGAAATCCCGCCCGCCACGCATGGCCTCACTCTTCGTGACCGGCGCCCGCGGCCTGGTCGGCCGCGCGTTGCTTCGCAGCCTACCCGGCGGCGCTTTCAATCCTGTTACCTGTCTCACTCGTGATCGCGAGTCACTGACCCGGACGATTCCCCCGCGTTCCGGCTGGCGCTACATCGAGGGCGACCTGGATGACACGGCCTCCTGGGTCCATGCCCTGCCCGGTCACGAGGTAGTGCTTCATCTTGCCGCCGCGACTGGTAAGGCTTCCGAGGCACGGTTCCGGGCGGTAAACGTCGAGGGTACTCGCCGGGTCCTCGAGGAGTCGCGTTGCGCTGGACTCCGTCGGTTCATCCTGGTAAGCAGCATCGCCGCACGGTTTCGCAATCGCGCTTCGTATCACTACGCCGAATCGAAGATCGAAGCCGAGGCCCTCGTGCGCTCCAGCGGACTGGATTACGCGATTGTTCGCCCTACGATGATCTTTGGACCGGGCAGCCCGGTGCTCGAGGGATTGGCTCGCCTGGCCGGCGCGCCGCTGGGAGTGGTGTTCGGCTCGGGTCAGGTGAAGGTCCAGCCGATCGCGGTGCAGGACGTGGCTCGAGTGCTCATCGCAACGGCACAGCGGTATTCGCTTGACGCCACCGAATTCGAAGTCGGAGGCCCGGAAGTCCTACCGATGGAGGAGTTGATCAGACGAATCCGCACGATTGTCAGAGGGGGATCAGGACGTCTGGTGCACGTTCCCATCGAACCCCTCCGGGCATCCCTCGCGGTCTTGCAACGGTGGGTGGGCCCTGCCCTTCCCTTGACGGCGGGTCAGCTCGCATTGTTCGCCAACGATGGTACGGCGGCTCCCCATCCATGGGTCGAGCCGTTCATTCCTAGGATGCAGTCGATCGACCCGATGCTTCGTGAGAGCCTACGTGGCAGATGATCCCCTCATGGCCAACTCAACTCGCATCGCGGAGGCGATGTTGTGAGCCGCCTATCGGTGGTTGTCACGATCGTGGATGGAGGAGCGACCCTTGATCGCTGCCTCGGCGCGCTGAACGAGCAGGTCGGAGGACCCGAGCTGGAAGTCATCGTCCCCTGGGACGACAGCCTGCAGGGCATCGCGGAATTGGAACGGCGGTTCCCGCGCTTTCGCTTCCTCGCCTTGGGACGACTCGACACTGTCCGGCCCAAGCCGAGTCCCGCGGGCCAGCATGAGCTGTTCGACCGGCGGAGAGCCGCGGGACTGGCAATCGCCGGAGGTGAGCTGATCGCCATTCTCGAGGATCGTGGGGTGCCACGCTCGGACTGGGCTGCACGGGTCTCTGAATTGCACGCCGGACTCTCGCATGCCGTGATTGGTGGGGCGATTCAGAACGGGCGGGACCGGCCGCTCAATTGGGCGGTCTATTTCTGCGACTTCGGTCGCTACCAGCTTCCCTTTGAGGCAGGACCGCGGCCCTACGTCTCTGACGTGAATATCTGCTACAAGCGCCGCGCGCTGGAGAAGACCCGGGAACTTTGGGCATCGCGCTATCACGAGACGACCGTGCATTGGGCGCTGCAACGAGACGGAGAGGTATTGTGGCTCGATCCGTCTTTCGCCGTGGACCAGATGCGGGACGGAGTGACGCTCGGTGGAGTCTTGTCGGAGCGAATCGGATGGGGACGGCTCTTCGCTTACACGCGAGCAAGAGAGACGGGCCCGTTGCGCCGCGTGATTCTTGCGGCTCTTTGCCCGGTGCTCCCCTTCGTCCTGCTGCTTCGCCACCTGCGGATGCAAATCCAGAAACGGGTGAACGCCGGCCGCTTCATCGCGGTCAGTCCGGTGGTTTTTCTGCTGCTGGCTGCCTGGAGCTTCGGGGAGCTGATGGGCTACATCACCCGCCGACCGTAATCAATTCGGAGAGCTTCCTCCGGTCGGTTTTCCCGTTGGCGTTCATGGGGAAACCTTCGAGAATGCGGAATTTCCGGGGGAGCATGTATTCCGGGATACGCTTCGACAGTTGGCTTCGGAGCTGAACCCCGATCTCCCGCTCGCTCCCGGCTGGCCGCTCCCCGAGAACCACAAAGGCTGTCAGAGAATCGATTCGGCCGTCTCGCTGAACCGGCAGAACCACGGCAGAACGAACTCCGGGCAATGCCGCGATGTGGGCCTCTACGTCGCCCAGCTCGAGCCGATAGCCATGGAGTTTGATCTGGCCATCCATTCGTCCCAGGAAAAAGACCAGCCCATTCTCCACATAACCCCAGTCGCCGGTGCGATAGGCCGGTTGTCCCTCGATAGGTGAAGAATGCCGCTGAGGTGAGGTCGGGCCGGTTGAGATAACCCGGGCTCACGTTCGGTCCGACGATTACCAACTCGCCTCGCTCTCCCCCCTTGACGGGCTGACCCTGCGAATTCAGTGGCAGCAACCGGCTCCCCGGCATCGAATATCCGATCGGCAGGGGTGAATACTGCGCCAGGAGCTCCCGGGTGACTCGCACCGAACTAGTCGCTACCGTTGCTTCCGTCGGTCCGTAGGTGTTCCATACCTCCGCGCCGGGGAAGCGATCGAGCAGGGCCTCCGGCAACCTCCGGCGGCAAGGTTTCGCCACAGAACAGGAAGCGACGAACCCGGGGCAGCATGGCGGGTCCGAACCCCGGCTCGGCGAGGCACACCTGTGCAAACGTGGGCGTGGAAACCCAAACTGTGGCGTCGGACCCGGCGAGGGCAGCGTAGAGCTGGCGGGGATTGGTGATTTCTTTCCCGGTGAGGCTGACGATGGTACCGCCGGTAAGGAGGCTGGTCCAGGTGTCCATCACCGACACGTCGAAAGAATAGACCACCTGATTGAGGAATGTTTCCCGTTCCGGCTCGAAGTGATGTTCGGTCTCCATCCAGCTCAGGAAATTCTCGACACAACCCCGGGTGATGACGACGCCCTTGGGGTCTCCGGTGCTGCCCGAGGTGAACATGATGTAGTGCGGATCGCTGCATGCGGCAGGCCGCACCGGATCTTCACCAGGGATCTCGCTCAATCGGGCAATGTCCGCAGGGGTTAGCGTGACCGGAGCACCGGCGCTCCGGACGATGCTGGCCACCCGGGCGGAAGGAATGGAACTGTCGATCGGCACGTAGGGATGCCGGGCCTTGGCCACGCCGAGAAATCCGACGAGCATCTCGGCTTCCTTGTGGCCGACCAGCGCCACGGGAGCGCGATCATCGGGGAGCACCCGCGCAAGGTGCGCGGCGAGCGCATTGGCCCGGCGGATCAATTCGCCCCAGGTCATGGAGCTGCCTTCGCTGCGAAACGCGACTTTGTCGGGCAGCGCCCATCCCCACCGACTGATCCGGGTCAGCAAATCCATTAGAACGCCTGGTAGACGAAAGGAGGCGGGTTGAATTCGCCTCGACCGTAAAGCGCGAACATCCCCACGACGATCGCGAGATAGTACACCACCAGCAGCGGCGCGCGGAGCGACGGGCTAGCGGAGAGAATCGTGGTAATACGCGTCAACCAACTGGTCATAACGAAGCCAACCCTTCGGACTCAAGTGGCTGTCCGGGTCGTTAAGGAAGTACTTCACCGTGTCGTATTGCTCGAAGGTCTCGACCGGAAAGCCGTAGGGCGCCACCGCAGCGCGGAACTTGTCGTAGTACCGGCTTCGCACCGGCGCGTTCAGCCCGGCGAATTCGTCGAACAGGCCGTGCTTGGGCGTCGTGACAATGAGCGGCTTGGCGCCCCGCTCCTTGAGGAGGCGGAGCAGGAGATCGAGCTCCGGCCAGCCGTATCCCTCCTGCAGATTAGCCAACCACTCCACGGAGTCCTTCGCACCCTCCTGCTTCAGGAAATAGCGCCCGTTTTCCGCGAAGAACTTGTCCTCGATACCCCACGCATTCCCACTGGAGTGGGCGCGCGTGAAACGGTCCGCCGAGTCCGCGAGGAGAGTCCAGTTGAGCGGCTCCCTGGCACGCCGCGGTAAACGCCCTATCCCGTTCCGATCCGACAGCGCGCGCCAGACTAGGAAATCATCGGCCAGACGATAGAACGCTTCCTGAAGCCTGCCGAGCGGGTAGAGCGTGAGATACCCAAGTCTGCCCAGGCTGGTGTCGCTGGTGCGGGCGCGCAGCGCTGTGGCGAGCAGGAGTTCATGACGCAGGGTCGCGCCATGCTTAAGCAGCTGGGCGGCAAGGTCACGGGTCAGCGCGGGACTCAGATCATTGCTGAAGGCGAGGACCGTGGCCTGCAACGGTGAGAAGTTCCCGCGGTAGGCCTGGTCAAAACGATCGTGGGCCTTGCTGGTGAAGACCTGCGGAGTGAACGAAATGATCAGCCGCTTGTCCCTGACCGCCGGTCCTGCCGCCGCAACGCGGAGCAGCTCGGCAAGGGGAGTGGCGCCCAGATCGGCGACCGGGAACAGCACGAAGCCGCTGGGAGCGCTCGCGAAGAAGGCGGGCCCGTAGAACGGACGTCCGCGCCCGCGAACCATTTCGGAACTGCCGAAATCGGGAAGCACATCGGCGTGCCGGAAGGCTTCCCGAATGATCGTTACTCCCAGGATCTTCGAATCGGTCTGAGCGGTCGTGAAGTGATGGATCGAGTGACGGACCCGGCCACGGACGTAAAACGTCGCCACGGCGAGGCCCACGGACGTGAGCCAGAGCGCGGCGAGCAGCGCCGCCACGTGAGGTGCCCTCTTGACGAGGTTCACACCCCCACCTTCGCTTCCATGAAGGCCACGATGTGTTTCGGCGTGGCCCAGAGTGAACGGTCCAATTCGGCCGGGCTGATCTCGACCCCGAACTCCTTGGTCAGGGCGAGAATCAGGTCGACGGTTCGGAGCGAGTCGAGAACATCCTGCTCAAAGAGCGGGATATCTGGATCCGTCCGGACCACGTTGTCCTCGACCACATCAGCCAGTACGGTTATCACCCGCTCTGCGACCGAAACACGTGCGTCGACCGACATATGCCCTCAAAGCCAGCTGATGATCCCATCATCCGAGCCGGCCGGAAAAGATCAGCAGGCCAAAACACACCAGTTGAAAGGTCAAGGCAGTACTCGCTACCTGCCAGCCGAGCCCGGGCTCTGCTCGTCCCCGCTTCCGGCGCCAACGGGTGAACAGGCTATGGCCGGAAAGAAGGGTGGCATGATAGAGGCCGTAGACCACATAGCGAATTGCCACGCCGTGCCACAGCCCCATGAGCAGAAACGTCAAGTAAAAAGCGGCTATGGATGCCACGTCACGGCTGCGGAACCATTTCCCCCTGGTGGCTGCGAGCAGGAAGCGCATGAACACGTTATCCCGGAACCAGGTCGAGAGACTGATATGCCAGCGGTTCCAGAAATCGTTGATGTTCCGGGCCAGAAAGGGGAGGCGGAAATTTTCCAAGGTCCGGATCCCCAGCATGTATCCAACCCCGATGGCAAACGCGCTGTAACCCGCGAAGTCGAAGAAGAGGTACAGTGTGTAGGCATACATGTAGGAAAGCATGGACCAGATGCCATGCCCCGCCTCCGAGGGCTCCATCCAATGGGTTCTGATGAGGGCGGCCACCAGAAACTTGTACAGGAAGCCGCGCATGATGCGGTGCACCCCGGTGTCGATGTCCTGGATGAGCTCCTGGCGACTCCGCTTTTGGGCAAGGTCAGCAGCAAAGCGGCAGAAGCGATCGATGGGACCGGAGGAGATCGTGGGGAAGAACAGCACAAACAACAGGTACTGATTTGCCGAAAGTGTGGTGATCAGACGGTCTTCAATTCCGATGATGACATCCAGGCTTCGGAAAGTGACATACGACAGTCCTGCGAACTCTAGGACGGTCCAAGGGGTACCGTCGGCGGCAAGTTTGACCAGGACAAGGGGAAGCAGGCCCAACAGAAGGGCGAGCCAGAATGCGGGCTTGCTCTGCATCCGCCGGCGGGTCGCGAGAAACCAGCTGGCCACTGCGAGCTGAAAGAGGGCAAAACCGGCGACGGCCCAGACCTTGTCGAACGCCCCGGGACCCCCTCTCTCGACGCGGGAGTACTGCACCAGAAGCATCGCGGCCGTCAGGGCCAGCAGAACGCCGGGAGTGAGCTTCCCGAACCAGGCGAGAGTCAGCCCTATGGCCAACGGGTATAGGAGCACTCCAAAGTAGAAAAAAGTGGCATAGGGCGTCATGGCCTGGCCATCACTCCGGCGGGCAACGACTTGGAAGGCCTGAAGTGCGGGCAGAACGGTGTTCATTCCAAGATTCTATGCCGCCAAGATTACTGCGGAGTGACGCCCCTCCCTCTCTGTTCCGCTCAGCGAGTCTTAATTGCCACTCGGTCCAGCATCTGACTTGCCACTTCCTCCAACATTTGATCCAACTCATGGCGATCCAACAACTTGCCGTGTAGAATCACAGCGTCAATTCGCCTGGTATTCGTGATGTTGGCGAGGGGGTCGGCCGCGAGGACAACGAGGTCTGCCACCTTTCCCACCTCCACCGTGCCGAGCGAATCGGTAAGTCCAAAGAATCTGGCCGGATTGAGCGTGGCCGTCTGCAGAGCCGCAAGAGGGGACAATCCGCTCTCCGCCATAAGCGCCAGTTCCTCGTGTAGGCTGTATCCGGGAATGGCATGGCCGACAGGAAGATCGGTGCCTGCAAGAAGACCGACGCCTGCCCGGTGCATCGCGCCAACGATCTGACGCTCCCGGAGGTAATAGGCTTCGCTTCGCGCACTATTTTCCCTGCTGAACGGGCGGATCGGTCGTCGCATCTTACTGGCGAGACCGAAACGAGCCTCCAGCTCCGGGCTGTTGCCCGGAATATGCCGGGCACGATCGCGCTCCAGGAACAAGGTTGGAGTCTGCCACGATCCACTCTCCACGAATCTCTTGAACAGCGCCGTGGCTTTGACGCTGTCGTAGGTCGCGGCAATCCGTTCCGACACCGCGTACTGGTTCGGCAAGTCCCGATACCAGAGACGCCATCCCGCTAATCGTTCCATGAAGCTGGCCTTGGTGCGGAGCGCCCGCAGTCTGCGGCGCAGGCCGGCCTCTTCACTCGAGCACGCGAGGGGAACCTGCATCAGGTGCTCGATGCTGCGCTGTCCCAGCGCTGCGGCATCGCCGGGATTCATGGTGAGCGGCACATGGCCCACGAAGGTCAGGCCCTGGCTCTTCGCCGCCTCGGCGACGACCGGATAGAGACCCGCGCTTTCGAGCCCCAAATCCACCTTCACAAAGTCGGCGCCGTGCTGGTGAAGCAACTCCACCGCGGTGCGGACCTGAGCCGCTGTCTCGACCAGCGCCGACGCTCCCGGCACCACCGGCCTGGCCGACCCCAGTTTGAATCCCGTGACCATGAGGCGCGGCCCAAGGGTCTTGCCCGAGGCGATCTCCTTTCGGAAGCTGATCAGAGTATCGAGCATGCCGGCCATATCACGAACCCCGAGCACTCCATTGGCAACGAGCAGGGGGAAGTAGTAAGTCCGGGCATTCGCTTTGGCGGATAGCGCGCTCTCCTCACCGTCTGATGGAGCTTCCGTGAGATGCACGTGCATGTCCCAGAGACCGGGAATGAGATACTTGCCGGCGGCATTTACTACTTTCATCCCGCGTGGCACGACTGCGCCGGACGAAGGCGTGATCGAAGCGATACGACCGCCGGAAATCGTCACCGACATGTCGGGTCGGGACGGTCCACCAGTGATGTCGACAACGGTGATGTGAGTGAGGACGATTGGCAGGGGGGCAGCCGACTGCCCCCGAAGCGGAGCTGCTGCAAACCCCCACAAGGTCAAGGCGCAAAGCCGACGCATATCCCTCACTGGTGAAGAGAGAGAAAGCACGGTGCCGCGGAGCCACTGCTCCGCAGGTCGGTAACGGAAGCGTGGCCTCGTGGATGGCCGCAGGGAGCTGAAACTGGATTGGAACCGACATATGCGATCCGCGTGCCGGGGGAGCAGGTCCGGATTACCAAGTAGGCTCCGGCCCGGCCTACCAAGGTAAGTTATTGTGATATATTGGTTTAAGCGTATGCGCCGGGTCGGCTCCGGGGAGACCGCGATCCAATGTGGCTCGGCGGCCACAGGCTCGTGTCACCCCTATCGCCGCCGGACTCGCAAGAGGCCAAGGTCTGGCGAGGAGGCCCGCTGAATTCCCGAAATCCGGGTAGAGCGTGCCCCTACCGGGTCATGCAGGGAGGTTTGTGGTAAGAATGATCAGTCCGGTCCCGCGGTGCCCCTCGGGATGGGCAGCCGCTGAATGCCGAACTCGCCGCAGCGGGTCAACAGCGCTCGAGAACACGATCGCGCACCGCGCGACCCCGGGCCGTGGCAGCGGCTCAACGGCGATGTGACCCGACGACCGGGTCAGAGGACGCTCACATGTATCCGTCGCGCCGCAGAGTCTCGAGCCCGCCGCCATCGTCCTTGTCCTGGGCGCGACCCGACCGCTCCGCGATGTTTGCGAACTTTCCGGTCTTCAGTTCGACGATGATCTCCTGAACATTTCTCGCGACGGACTCGACGTGCTTGGTGCAGGGTCCGCAACCAAGCGAGCGATACCGGATCCCGTCGCCGTGGTTGTAGTAGAGCGACACCGTCGGGATGTTCTCCCGCTCGATGTATTCCCAGATGTTCAGCTCGGTCCAGTCCAGCAGCGGATGGATGCGCAGGTGGGTGCCCGGCGCGAAGTCGGTCTTGTACTGGTTCCAGAACTCGGGCGGCTGGTCGCCCACATCCCAGGAGTTCTCCCGGTTCCGGGGCGAGAAATACCGCTCCTTCGAACGGCTGCCCTCCTCGTCCGCCCGCGCGCCCACGATAACCCCGGTGAAGGGCTCGGTGTTCTTGTCGAGCTCGTACGCCTTCTTCGCGTGGTTGAACCGGTAGCGGGGCCACTCGCCTGAAAGCGTCCTTCTTCAGCGCCTCGGTCTTGAGCAGGCCACAGCAGGTGATTCGGTCCACCGCCCCGTCGGGGAAGGTGCGCTTCTCTCGCAGCGCACCTTCGTTCTGCCCGTAGATCAGGTTCAGGTTCCACTCCGCGGCGAGGCGATCCCGGTAGCGGATCATCTCCGGGATCTTGAACGAGGTATCGATGTGCACGAGCGGGAACGGCACATGCCCGAAGAAGGCCTTGCGCGCGAGCCAGAGCAGGACCGTGCTGTCCTTGCCGATCGACCAGAGCATGCAGAGGCTCTTGAAGTTGGCGTAGGCTTCACGGAAGATGTGCACGCTCTTGTGTTCCAACTGATCAAGATGATCCATGACTAAGTCCTCAATAGTTCTCGTGAAGCTGCGGCACCCTGCCGGCTTCTGCGACGACGGTTGGCACCTGATCCAGCCATCCGATGACCTCCGCGGCACACTCCTCGGGAGTTCTCCCCGTAGTCTGAATGGTCAGCTCTGGCGTCACCGGCGGCTCGTACGGATCGTCGAGGCCGGTGAAGTTCTTGATCTCGCCATGCCTGGCCTTGGCGTAAAGTCCCTTGACGTCTCGACGCTCACATTCCTCGAACGGCGTCGCGACCCAGATCTCGGCAAAGTCCCGGCACAGTCCGCGCACGAAATCCCGTGAGGCGCGGTAGGGGGACACCAGCGACGCGATCACGGTCACCCCGTGGCGCTCGAGCCGGCTTGCCAGGTACCCCACCCGCCGGATGTGCTGGTCGCGGTCCTCGCGAGTGAAGCCCGTCGCCGGGAAAATATCGCGGATTGTGTCTCCATCGAGATATTCGACCGGACTACCCCGGCGTTCCAGTTCTTCCACCACCAGCCGCGCGATGGTGCTCTTGCCCGAACCGGAGAGCCCGGTAAACCAGAGCACGCGGCCCGCGACTGCTGGAGGTGTCCAGCTCGCTGTCGTCGAGCCCAACGATGAACCCCTGGTTGCGGAGCTCGGGCTGGTTGTAGACCAGCGACGAGCGCCGTGGCCCGTGCGTACCGGAGTTACGGAAGATGCAGTCTCCGGCCGCCACGTCCCACTCCATCGTCGGGCCCAGGCGGGGATAGATGTCCGCTTTTCCTTCGGCTACCCAGCAGAACTTGAGCGAGCTCCCGGCCGGCACCCGCTCCGCAACCTTGATCGTCTTGAGGTACTGCTCCAGCTCCTCTGAGGGATGGGACCGGCTCTCCGCCACCCGGAGGGCATGGCCCGGCAGCGGCGGGCGGGAAAGAATACGCTCCGGCTGACCGCCAGCCTCGCGCTTCCACGCGCCGAGTCCCTGACCGGCGTAATAGAGCAGGCTCAACGCCGGCGCATAGATCACACCGAGGACAGGAATTCCGTCTTCGATCAGGGCGATGTTTACCGTGAACTCGCCGTTCCGCTGGATGAATTCCTTGGTGCCGTCGAGCGGATCCACCAACCAGAATCGGCGCCAAGCCCGGCGGGCCTCGTATCCCGGAATGTCCCCTTCCTCCGAAATCATGGGGATCGAGGAGTCCCAGGCCGCTAACTCCTCAACGATCACGGCGTGCGAAGCATGATCCGCCGCGGTGACCGGGCCCTTGTCGCCCTTCTGGCGGACTGCGACCCCGTCGTGGTAGTGCACCATGGCCGCCTCGCCCGCTCTCACAGCGAGCGCCGTGAGCCGGGTGAGAGCGTCGGGAGAAACCGCGGATGCGGAGCGGTTCACCATGTCACCAAGGGCGGAACAGGACGCCCTTGTCCTGCAACAGACGTTTGATCCGCTCGACGCCCTCTTCCTCGGCCTCCTGTTCGGCCAGGATCAGGTCGCAGGTGATGTCGGTCGTCACGCTGTCTCCCACCCAGACGGTTTCGATCCGGTCAGGATCAACCGACGTCTTGATGACCTCCAGGTCTTCCTGAGACAGATCGGCTGCAGTCACGATGAGAATCGCCCCGGAATCGAGCATGAGGTTGGCGACCTCACCCAGCCGGCGGAGGTGCTCCTGTCGGTTCTCGGACTTGCGCTCGATGTCGGCATCAACGCCGTAGAGCACATTCCCGATCCCGAGGAAGTAGACCACGCGTCCGTCCTCGAACAGCCGGGCTTCGACCTCCTTGCCGAGCGACTTGCGGTCGCTCTCCTTGGCACCGGTGATGAGGAGTAGAGAGGCTTTCTGGCTGTACTTCTCTGCCCGGCGCTCCGGCTGAATGATGCTCGGCTCCCACTTGTAGTTCCGGAGCATCACCTTCTCCCGAATTTCGGTCTGCCGGTCGGGCAGCGCCTCGCGGACGATGCCTCCGCCGCGGATCTCGTAGTCGTCCACCAGCACGAAGCGGCTGGTCGCGTCGATTTCCTCGGCGAGATCGAAAGCGAGCGCTCGATTGAGCTTGAGGACGCACTCCGCCACAGCGTGGCGGTCCACCCGGTCCTTGGTGTCGCTGGTATTCAGGTTGGAGGCGTCGATTACCCGGGTGATCTCTTCGAGACGGGCCGGCACGCGGGCTGAGCCCAGCTTGAGCAGGTAATCCTTCTTCTTGATGAAGGGCTGTTTGCCGAGCCAGAAGAGGCTCACCCGGAGGCGGGTCGTGACCTTGGGTTTGGGCTCGGTCGCGACTGTGGCCAGCTCACCCCGCGCGACGTAGATCTGTTCTGACAGCGTGAAACCCGCAGCCTGTCCCGCCTCCGCCTCGCTGCCGGACCGGCGTGTTGAAGGACTCGATCGACTTGACCCGGCTGCGCTTGCCGGAAGGATAGAAGACGACCTCATCTCCGACCCGCACGCGTTCCGGTCTCCACGGTTCCGGCGATAATGCGGCGGTCGTCGCCCTGCTTGGTGAACTTGTAGACGTCCTGTACCGGCATCCGGAACGGCTGGCCTACCGCGGGGCCTTCGCTCTTGAATTGGTCCAGCGCCTCGAGCACCGTCGGCCCCGTGTGCCACTTCATGTTGGGAGACGGACTCGCGATGTTGTCGCCTTCCCGTCCCGCGGCGGGAATGAAGCAGGCGGGATGCACCCCGATCCGGCTCAGGAAATCGGTGTACTCCCGGACGATCCCCTCGAAGTGGCGCTGGCTGTAATCGACCAGATCCATCTTGTTGACCACCACGGCGATCTGCCTGATGCCGAGCATGGACATCATGTAGCCGTGGCGGCGGGAATTCTCCTGTACTCCCTCCTTGGCATCGATGACCAGGAGGGCAGCCTCGGCACGGGAGGCGCCGGTGACCATGTTCTTCAGGAACTCGATGTGCCCTGGCGCATCGATGATGATGTAGTGGCGCTTGGCCGTCTTGAAGAAGACCCGCGCTGCGTCGATCGTGATGCCCTGCGACTGCTCGTCCTTCAGCGCGTCGAGCAGGAAGGCGTATTCGAAGGGCTTGGCGGTGCGCTCGCAGAGCGCCTTGATCGCCTCGAGCTTCCCCTCAGGCAGCGAATGAGTGTCGGCAAGCAGCCGGCCCACGATCGTGCTCTTCCCGTGGTCGACATGGCCTCCGATCACGATGTTCATCCGCTCTTCGGCCACAGGTTGTGCCTGGGCCGCCCGCGGAGCGGCGCCGTGGCCGGGGGCCATCACGTCAGAATGTGTCACTCGCTCACCTTTCCTTAACTTCGGCACGGAGGTCGGCCGGCATCAGGTGCCGGTCAGTGGAGGTCAGCATCGGTCTCATCCCCGCTCAGTCGAGTCATTCCGGTTAGGGCGAAGCGGTCTGCGGAATGTCACGAAGGCTAACCAGCAATTCAACTACGGTTCCCTGAGCCACGGCGAGGATATCGTACTACGCACCCCAACGTGAGCACGAGCTGCTCGATTCGAGTGGGTGACCAACCGGGGAGGTCAGCCAGGCATCGCGACCTCGATCAGTCCGGCGCCGATGCCCTGCGCGGCGCCCCACCCGATCAGCCATGGCTCGGCACCTCCACTGCAGTCGGAAGGTCCGTGCTCACTGCTCGTCTTCCTCTTCGACTTCGTCGGTGGTGTGGCTCCGCCGGTAAAGCTCGGCGAGGCTGTCCGTCACATGTCTGAAGCGAGCCAGGTCGGCGCTGCGAGCCGGGTGACCATGCAGGCTGGTGGACTGGGCCGTATCGTCCAGCAGGTCGTAGAGCTCAACCGAATCCGCGCTTGCCCAAATGTAGTAAGCGCCGTTGGACACCACCGCGTGCGGGCCGAGGTTCCCCGTCCCCCGCCAGTTCGACAACTCGGCCAGGATCATCGAATCGGGCGAAGCGGGCTCCGGTTTCCAGAAGCGGGTGAGGGAGTGCCCAGGGACACTGTCCGCCGCCACACCGGTCAAGCGAAGCACCGTGCGCGGTATGTCGCGAAGGCTCACCGGCGTCTGGAATTAACTGGTTGGCCGGCACGCCTGGTGGGAACCGGATCAGGAGGGGGACCTCCAGCACCGCCCGATAGAGGGTGTTCATGTGGCAACACTTGCCATGTTCGCCGAACTGCTCGCCGTGGTCCGAGGTGATGATGACAATGGTATTGTCCAGCAGGCCTCGGTGGGCCAGCTCGGCGAACAGACTCCGGGTCGCATCATCCAGGGACGCGATGAGGGCGTCGTATTCGGCGCGCCAGTATCGGTGGGCCTCAGGGCTACGCGAGGGGCCACCTCCCTGTCCCGGTTGCGGAATGATCTCATACGTTCCCCGCGGGGCGATAGCAAACCGTTCCCGGAACGGGGAGGGAGGGATATACGGCGAGTGGGCGTCGAAATAATTGAGAAATGCGAAGAACGGCCTGGAGCCATCCCGGTCCAGCCAGCGCAGGAAACTGGTGTTGATCACGGCGGCCCGTTTCCGGCCCATCAAATCGTAGTATCCGATGATGTGGCGCACCCATTGCAAATCCAGGATCACCCAGCTGATGCGCGACTTGGCGAGGGCTGTCCCCATCGTGCGGCTGAAATCCTCGTAATGCGCAAAGCCCTTGTGAATCCCGTGCGCCCGCGTGGTGTAGGCCAGGTTGGCGGTAAACCCACCGGTCCGATAGCCCGCCCGAGAAAGCTCCTCCGCCAGGGTCGGTGTCGGCATTTCCACCGGCGCGTGGATTCCCCGGAAAAACATGAAGGGCCACTGACCGGTGAACATGCTCCCGTGCGAGGGGAGGGTCCACGGTGCGGTGCTGAAGGCGTGCTCGAAGCGAACTCCCTCCCGGGCCACTGACTCGAGAAACGGTGTGGTGGGCCGGGGATATCCCGCGACGCTGACATCAGCGTTTCGCACCGTATCCCAGACCAACAGAAGAACATTGGGGTTGTCTCGAGATGCGGCGGGCCAGCGGTTCGAGGCGGCACGTTCATTCAACCATTCGATGCCCAACACCAGGCCCGCCGCGCTGGCGAACAGAATGCCCAGCAGCGGCAGCGTACGCCGCAGGAAGACGGCAACCGCCAGCGCCCGTCCTGACACCAGACGACTCACTTGAATGCCCATACCCACGGCCAGCACCAGCGCGACCGCCTTGTGCATGGACGTGACCAGCAGGAAGAGGGGCAAAGCGGCCAGGCCACCCAGGATTCCGACCAGGGCGCCGAATGGCAGTTTCCCCGGAGCCAGCCGACGGGCCAGTATCAGCAGCAGGGTCGGCAGCAACAACCAGAGAAAATCGACAGTCGGAGCCATCCAGACGATATCGAATGGCACGAGAAGGAACTGGTGCAATCCCACGCGCTGAAACACCCTCCAGGCCCCTTCCAGCAGCCCTGCCGTTAGCGCCAACCAGAGCGCCGTGACCAGTGGCCCCGGAAGAAGCCGCCCCTCCTCATCCGCAAGATCGGGACGGGACAAAGGTTCGGTCCCCCGCGCGACTCCCGGGACTACTTGCGCCATGGCCACCTGCTTAGCTCGGTCCGAAAGGGTATTGCCACCGAATCCGTCACCGGAAGGGGATGCCGCTCCCACTCATCACTCAGGCTCACTGCTCGTCTTCCTCTTCGACTTCTTCGACTTCGTCGGTGGTGTGGCTCCGCCGGTAAAGCTCGGCGAGGCTGTCCGTCACATGTCTGAAGCGAGCCAGGTCGGCGCTGCGAGCCGGGTGACCATGCAGGCTGGTGGACTGGGCCGTATCGTCCAGCAGGTCGTAGAGCTCAACCGAATCCTTGCTTGCCCAAATGTAGTAAGCGCCGTTGGACACCACCGCGTGCGGGCCGAGGTTCCCCGTCCCCCGCCAGTTCGACAACTCGGCCAGGATCAGGGAATCGGGCCGCAGCGGGCTCCGGCTTCCAGAAGCGGGTGAGGGAGTGGCCAGGGACACTGTCCGCCGCCACACCGGTCAAGCGAAGCACCGTGCGCGGTATGTCGCGAAGGCTCACCGGCGTCGGAATTAACTGGTTGGCCGGCACCGCTGGTGGAAACCGGATCAGAAGGGGAACCTCGAGGAGCACCCGATAGAGGCTGTTCATATGGAACAGCTTACCATGTTCGCCAAACTGCTCGCCGTGGTCCGAGGTGATGATGACAATGGTATTGTCCAACAGGCCGCGGCGGGCCAGCTCGGCGAACAGACTCCGGGTCGCGTCATCCATGGACGCGATGAGGGCGTCGTATTCGTCGCGCCAGTAGCGCTGGGCCTCCGGGGTCCGCGGCGGGCGACCTTCCCTCCCCGGCTCCGGAAACATCTCGTAGGTACCCCGTCGGGCGTGAGCAAACCGTTCCCGGAACGGTGAGGGAGCGATATACGGCTCGTGAGCATCGAAATAATTGAGAAATGCGAAGAACGGCCTGGAGTCATCCCGGTCCAGCCAGTGCAGGAAACTGGTGTTGATCACGTCGGCCCGCTTTCGGTCCACCACTTCGTAGTATGCTATGAGGTGGCGCACCCAGTGCTGATCCAGGATCACCCAGCTGATGCGCGACCAGGCGAGGGCTGTCCCCATCGTGCGGCTGAAATCCTCGTAATGCGCAAAGCCCTTGTGAATCCCGTGCGCCCGCGTGGTGAAGTCCAGGTTGGCGGTAAACCCGCCGGTCCGATAGCCCGCTCGAGAAAGCTCCTCCGCCAGGGTCGGTGTCGGCATCTCCACCGGCTTGCGGATCCCCCGGAAAAACATGAAGGGCCACTGACCGGTGAACATGCTCCCGTGCGAGGGGAGGGTCCACGGCGCAGTGCTGAAGGCGTGCTCGAAGCGAACTCCCTCCCGGGCCACTGACTCGAGAAACGGTGTGGTGGGCCGGGGATATCCCGCGACGCTCAGCTCGTCATTTCGTACCGTGTCCCAGACCAGCAGAAGAACATTGGGTTTGTCTCGAGATGCGGCGGGCCAGCGGTTCGAGGCGGCACGTTCATTCAACCATTCGATGCCCAACACCAGGCCCGCCGCGCTGGCGAACAGAATGCCCAGCAGCGGCAGCGTACGCCGCAGGAAGACGGCAACCGCCAGCGCCCGTCCTGACACCAGACGACTCACTTGAATGCCCATACCCACGGCCAGCACCAGCGCGACCGCCTTGTGCATGGACGTGACCAGCAGGAAGAGGGGCAAAGCGGCCAGGCCACCCAGGATTCCGACCAGGGCGCCGAATGGCAGTTTCCCCGGAGCCAGCCGACGGGCCAGTATCAGCAGCAGGGTCGGCAGCAACAACCAGAGAAAATCGACAGTCGGAGCCATCCAGACGATATCGAATGGCACGAGAAGGAACTGGTGCAATCCCACGCGCTGAAACACCCTCCAGGCCCCTTCCAGCAGCCCTGCCGTTAGCGCCAACCAGAGCGCCGTGACCAGTGGCCCCGGAAGAAGCCGCCCCTCCTCATCCGCAAGATCGGGACAGGACAAAGGTTCGGTCCCCCGCGCGACTCCCGGGACTACTTGCGCCATGGCCACCTGCTAAGCTCGGTCCGAAAGGGTATTGCCACCGAATCCGTCACCGGAAGGGGATACCGTTCCCACTCATCCGCAAGATCAAATACCTGCTCCGTCCCGTCCCCGCCCAGTATGTAGCGTTGCCCCCCACCCACCAATGAACGCATGTCCCCCTTGCTGACTGGATACCAGGGTGCGGTTCGGATCCCCTTGCTAACCTCTGAAATGACAGGGCTTTGCGTACGGGGCTCAAGCGTGGGACTGTCTCGCCAGAATCGGGCCAAAGAGACGCCCGGAACCACCCCGGCAGGCAGTCCGGCCAAGTCAGCCAGGGTGGCAGCGACATCGCGAAGGGTAACCGGCTCATCCACCCGACCCCCCTCGGGAACAACTCCCCGATCTACCACGAGGAGGGGCACCTGAACCGAAGGGCGATAGAGCGAGTTTCCATGATCGAACATGCCATGCTCACCGAACTCCTCGCCGTGATCCGCGGTCAGGAGCACGATTGTGTGATCGAGCAGATGGCGACGATCCAGCTCCTCGAGGAGCTTACCAATCTGGTCGTCGAGGTAGGCGAGGGCGCCATCGTATTGCTCCATCTCCCGGTCGACGACCGCCTGGGGAAGCGGACCGAATGGCCGGCTCAGGAATCGATGGAGCGTGCTGCGGTTGTCCGGGCGGGGAGCACCATAGCGACGGTCCCAGGGCGAGGGCGGGAGATAGGGCCCGTGCGCGTCATAGTAATTGAGGAACGCGAAGAAGGGGCGGTCCCCGCGCTTGTCTACCCAACTCAGGAAGCGCCGGTTGATAGACGGCGCGTCGATCCGAACCAGATGCTGGTCGGTGCGCAGCAAGTCACGGACGAGGAAACTGTAGTCCAGCTGTCTCCCGATCGAGGTTGACTCGAGAATGTCCCGGGGACGGAACAGGTAATCCTCGTAATGAGCGAACCCCCGGTTCAGCCCAAATTCCCAGCTCAAATAGCCGACGTTCGCCACGAACCCACCGGTCACATAGCCCTCGGCACCAAACCGCTCGGCCAGGGTGGGAACCTTGCGATCCAGCGGCTCGATCCAGTCCGCCGAAAGCTGGTGGGGATAATCACCGGTAAGCAGGCTCGCGTGCGACGGCAACGTCCATGGCGCGGTCGAGAAGGCCCGCTCGAACCGTACTCCGCGTCCCGCCAGACGGGTAATCGATGGGCTGGTGTCTCGATGGTAGCCGTAAAGGCTGAGGCTCTTCGCCCTCACCGTGTCGAGAATGATCAGGAGCACGTTCGGTCGATTCCCCGCAGCTGCAGGCAAACGTCCGATTGCCATTCGCTCGCGCACTGCCTGTATTCCGACCGTCGTTACACCGATCAGCGTCACACACGCTGCAAGTGTTGCCAGGACAATCCCTGACCGCTGCTCGAACGCCGCAGTTCTGCGCGAGAGCATCCGGGCGGTCTGCCAGGCCAGGCCTGCAGCCAGGGCCAAGACCGCCACCTTGTGAAACCCCGGTTCCATCAGCAACAAGGCCGCGAAGCCTAGAAAGGCAAACAGGAAGAAAACCAGTCCCACCGGAACCAGCCTCGGCCAAAGTCGAGCGCACAATGCCAGCACCAGCGCAGGCCCGGCGAAGAGTACCAGGTCACCGACCGGAGCCATCCATCCGAAATGGGCGCTTACGTGAACCAGGAGGCCGAGTACCAGCCGTCGCGAAAGCAACACCAGTGCTTCCAGTAGTCCGGTGATAAGACCAGCTGAGAGTCCCAGTACGAGGATGGCGCGCGGTGTCAGGCGCTGTGCTGGACCTAACGGCGAGATCCTGCTCATCTGATGGGGGTCGGGACCAGACTCTTGAATCGTTCTCGGAACTGCTCAACCAACTGGGTGGAGTCAGCGGCGAGATTGGCCCGCTCCTCCGGATCTCGACGGAAATCGTAGAGCTCGACCTCTCCCGACTGCAGGGTGATGAATTGCCACCGGCTGGTCGTAAGCGAAGCGACCCATCCTCGGGAAGCCGGCCATGAGGCCGGTACGATGGAGCGCTGCGCGAGCTCAGAGAGTCGTACAGCGCCTGTGTCAGGTGGCGCCAACAGCGATCGGCCTGGAAGGGGCAGTCCCGTGATCCCGGCGGCATCTGCGATTGTCGCCGCAATCTCATCCAAGCCGACCGGTTCCGTGCGGTTGATACCAGCGGGCAGCCGGGCGGGCCAGCGGAGAAGCAGCGGGATACGCACCTGTTCGCGGTACAGACTGTGGCCGTGAAAGTAGAATCCGTGCTCGCCGAAACTCTCGCCGTGGTCGCTGGTCAGGATGATCAGGGTGTTCTTCAGTTTCCCCCGTTTCTCCAGTTGGTCCAGCAGCGAATCGATCTGGGCATCGACGTAAAGAATGGATTCGTCGTATCCGTCGATGTCCGCCTGGATCTGCTCGGGAGTGAGCTCCTTGAACTCGCCCGCGATTGCACCGATTTGTACTCCCGGTTCTCCAGGAGGCCGACGCGACACATCCGAGAAACGCCCGAGGTACGGCGGGGGGGGGGATAGCGGGGCGTGGACGTCGAAGTAGTTCGCAAATCCGAAAAAGGGGCGGTCGCCAAGCCCATCGATCCAGCTCAGTAGATGAGCATTGATTTCGGCGGCTGACTTTCTCCCAGGGATATTTCGCGGACCCAGCTTGGGCAAGACGTCGTATGCCAGCCGCCGGCCCAGAACTGTGCGGGCAACGGCATCACCCAGGTTTTGGAAGTAGTCCTCATATCGGATAAAGCCCCGACCCAGCCCGGTTTCCCGGCCGCACCAATAAATGTTGGCAACAAATCCGCCGGTCGCGTATCCCTGCTGCCGCAACAATTCGGCGATCGTTGGAAATTTGTGATCCAGATAGGGCCGCCGAAGGACCCCGGCTCGGTGCTCGTGCTGTTGCCGACCGGTCATCATCGTGGCATGACTCGGTAAGGTCCACGACGAGCTGGCGGTAACGTTCTCGAACAGCCAGCCTTCTCGAGCCATTCGCTCCAAGGTTGGCGAAGTTGGTCTGCCATAGCCGTAGACCGAGAGATGGTCGGCTCGTTGCGTGTCGATCACCAGGAGGAGGATGTTGGGGCGGCCGGTGGGGGGAGCCGGCAGCCGGGCATTCCGGCCCGCTTCGGCCAGTCGCCCTCCAGCGGCGAGAAGAATCGCGGTACACAGTACAGCGGTTACCAACCACGGCAAGGTGCGCTGCGCGGTGGAGACCCACCTCTCCGGGCAGCGCCGATAGAGGCGAGTCAGGCTGGTGGCGAAGCCCAGCCCAATCAGGAGTGAGGCGGTTTCATTGAGGATTAGTCCCTGCAACGATGCCGCGAGGTAGGCCCCGACCCCGACCAGCAGGAAAACCAGCCCCACGTCCCAACGCACCTTGGGGAAGTATCTCGCGAGCCCGGTGCTGATCACGCCCAGGAGACCGAACACGAAACCATACAGCAGAGGCGCTACCCAGAGAATGGGAGGGGCAGTGCCATTCTTCCACGACAGGCCCCCTGGAATAAACGTCCATAGCATGGCTTCCACCGCCTCGATGATCCCATAGACCAGGCCGAGCCAAACAGCGAACGCTGCCAGACGCAGTCCGGTGATCGGGGTTCTGTTCGAGGGCGATGCCGTCAGGGCGGTCGTCATGTGGTGTGGATCCCGGTCGCGTTCCTTCCCCCCGCTGCGCTGCGAAAGATGTGCACCGCCGCCTCGTCGAGGAGGACGATCATGGGTGTCCGAAACGGAGGGGGGGCGAAGAGGATGTGCTGCTGTCTCACGGGGCGGTCGAATTCAGGAGGACCGCCAGGGCCCGCTGAAGCGCGACCAGTCTCCCTGCCGCCGCAGGATCTTGCGCGAGGTTCCGGGCCTCCAGGGTATCCTGGTCGACGTCGAAGAGCTCATTCACGCCGTCGCCGTTTCGGATGAGGCGTGATTGGCCCAGGATGATACTCCTCATTGGACCGCGAGTGATCGGCGTATTGGCGGGCAGTCGTGCGGTGTAGTTGAGCTCGGACAGCAGGGAATCGGCCGGCTCCGCGGCTGTGTTGGTCTCCCAAAATCGAGCCAGGGATTTCCCAGGGAAAACGGAGGCTTCCTCCGGAGTCGCAAGGTTGACGATCGTGGCAGCGAGATCCCGGAGTGATACGGGGTCTGCGATGACCACGCCGGCGGGCACTCGGCCGGGAAGCACCAGCATCAGCGGAACCTGCAGGGAAGCCCGGTAAAGACTGTTGCCATGAAAGTAGACGCCGTGCTCGCCGAACTCCTCTCCGTGATCGGACGCCACCACCACCAGGGTATTCTCGGTCAGCCCCCGTTGTTTCAGGGCAGCAAAGAGTTCCGACACCCGAGCGTCGAGGTAAGCCAGCGAACCGTCATAGCTGTTCCTGGCGCCCGTCAACGCCAGCGGTGGCCACTGACGGGCCGGCGTGGCGGCCCGCACCATCCGCAGGTATTCGGCCCGACCCGTCGAGTCAAACCAAGTATCGTAGGGTGGCGGTGGCTGATAGGGATCGTGGGCGTCGAAATAGTTGAGGAATGCAAAGAACGGAACTCCTTTCGGGCGGCGATCCAGCCACCCGAGAAACTCGCGATTCACCTCCGCCCCGTTCTTGCGCCTGAGGCGGTGCCACAGTTCCCGATCGCCCATGAGAAACTTGGCGAGTGATGAGGAGAGCAGCACCTCAACCGGCGTGACGCGGTAATCCTGGTACTGCTGGAACCCGCGCGCCAATCCTGTCTCATAGCTGCAGTACAGGGTGTTGGCCACGAACCCCGCGGTCAGGTATCCCTGGTCACGGAAGTACTCCGCGAGGACCGGAGGCTTACGATCGAGTGGGACCAGCCAATCCGCCGAGAACTGATGTGGCCAACGGCCAGTGAAAATCGACGCGTGTGACGGCAGGGTCCACGGCGCGGTGGAAAAGGCGCGGGAGAAGCGTACGCCGCCGGCGGCCCACCTGCCCAGCCCGGGCGCCGTGGCACGGGGATATCCGTAGGGGCTCAGGCTCCAGGCCCGAACCGTGTCGAGCACGATGAGCAGAATGTTGATCCGGTTGTCGCCAACAGTGGGCGACATGGCCTGCGCCTCTCGCTGCCGCCAGAATGCAGCGCCGCCGCGAATCCCGGCACCGATGACCACTAGCCCCACGAGCAGTGGAAGCGTCCGCCGCACCAGTTGGAGCGCGTGGGGCGCTCGGCGGTTCCAAACTCGAGCCGCCTGCACGCCGATCCCAACCGCAAGGACCAGAGCCGTTCCCCGATGCAAGGGACCATAATGAAGTAAGAGTGCGAAGCAGCCGAGCGAGGTGAGAAAGCCTACCAAATGAATGGAGGTGATTCGGCCCGATACGGCCCGGCCCAACAGAAAGAGGCCCACACCGAGCACGACGAACAGTACTGCGTCGGCTAGCGGGAGCATCCAGACAATGTCCCGCCCCACGAACAGGAAGCTGTGCAGAACAAAACGGCGGAGAGCGAGCAGTGCCAGCTCTCCGAAACCTGTTACCAGACCGAACCATAGGGCGAGCAAGACGACTGACACGCGACCCTCAGACCGCGTCATCGGATCGAACCAGGCATGAGGCGGTGCAGTTGGATCCGAAAGCCTGCCAGGGTGTCGGCGAAGGCGGAATCTCCCGACAGGTCGTGCAGCTCACCCGGATCCCCTCTGAAGGCGTAGAGCTCGCTGGTGCCCGACTCGGACTCGATATAGTGAAACCGTTCGGTCGTTAAGGCCGCCAGCCAGCCGCGCGAGATTGGCATCACCGGCGGCAGACCGGATCGCCCCGCCAATTGCGACATCGTGACTATCTGCGAGTCAGGCTGACTCAAGAGCGAGCGTGACGGGAATTCAGCGGCATCAAGACCCGCTGCCTCCGCGATCGTGGGTGCCAATCGGTCGAGCCCAGCTGGCGTCGGAATTCGCGCCGCTGACAAGTGTCCAAACCAATGCAGCAGCAGGGGGATGGCAGTCTGATCCCGGTACAGCCCGTTGCCATGGTGGTAAAGTCCATGCTCCCCGAACGACTCGCCATGGTCGCTAGTGACGATCAGCAGGGTGTTCTCCAGCAGCCCCCGCCGCTCGAGCTCGGCGTACAGCTTTCCGATCTCGGAGTCGAGGTATTGGATCGATTCGTCATAGGCATCGATGTCCCACTGAATCTCCTCTGGCGTGGCTGGCTGCACTCTCCCAGTCAGCGCACCGAACTCGACGCCCGGTTCACGCGAGGCCGGGGGCGGTGTCTTCCCGTGGGAATACCTACCGGCAAACGGTGGCGGCGGCCGGAATGGTTTGTGGACGTCAAGATAGTTCGCGAACACGAAGAAGGGGCGCTTCCCAAGCTTGTCGATCCAGTGGAGCATGTTGCGGTTGATGTCGGCCGCACTCTTACGTCCCGGAATGTCTTGCATTCCGAAAGCCGCCGAGGCCCGATAGGTGATCCACCGGCCTAGAACCGTCCGCGCCACGGCATCGCCGAGGTGACCAAAATAGTCCTCATAGTGAATGAACCCCCGTTCCAATCCGGTGCGCCGTCCGCACCAGAAGACGTTCGCGATGAACCCGCCCGTTGCATAGCCCCTGCTCCGGAGTAGTTCTGCGATGGTCGGGTATCGATGATCGAGAAAAACGTGGCTCCCGATCCCGGCCCGATGTTCATGGAGCTGGCGACCGGTCATCATGGTGGCGTGACTCGGCAGGGTCCAGGAGGAATTGGACATCGCGTTCTCAAAGAGCCAGCTGTCCGCAGCCAGCCGGTCCAGGTTTGGCGAGGTCGGACGCGAGTAGCCATACGAGGAGAGGTGGTCTGCCCTCTGGGTATCCATCACCAGCAGGATCACGTTGGGGGCCGAATCTGGGGCAGACGGCAGCGCGCGAGTGGCTTGACGTTCACGTAGAGTCGTGACGAGCCAGACGCCCCCGGCGGCCAGGGGAACGAGGGCGACCAGTAACGGAAGCGAACGCAGGGCCCCGGCGAACCAATCGGTCCGGTGCTTCCGATAGACCCGGATTGCTGTGGCGGCTGCGCCGAGCCCTATGATCACCGCCGTGATCTTGCTGAAGAGAACGGGGTGCATAAGGGTGGCCAGAACGCCGCCGAAAAAGGCGAGGACCGCCAGCAGCAGGATGTCCCAGGACAGCCGGGGCAGAACGACCGATCCCAGCGCCGCCACCAGGCCAATTCCAGCGAAGACAGCGCCGTAGAAAATGGGCGCGACCCACAGGACCGGCAGCCCGGTGGCGGTCTGCCAGTCGAGGGCGCCGGGGACGAGGAAGGCAGCCAAGGCGTGTCCCGCCTCGAGGAATCCGAAGGCAAGACCGAGCCAGAGTCCGAAGCCCAGCAGACCCATTCCGGAGATGGGGTACCGTGCTGCCTCCTGGCGGTCGATTGCACTCATTCAGATCTCCTTGCCATCGCCTGGAGTTCAAACGTCTTGCGCATTTCTGCCTCCAATCCGGTCCTCACCTCACGCATCGCGGGGGCATCGATGAGATTGTGCAGCTCGCCGGGATCGGTACGCATGTCGTAGAGCTCGTCCGCACCCGACTCGAGCGCGATCAGGTGCCACTGATCTCGGATTAACGACTTGACCCAGCCGCGCCCAGTCTGCCAAGTAGGAGGGTTTCCATCCACCTTGGGGCCTTCGGAGATCGCCGGCGAAACCGCACCAGCCGAGTCCCGCAGGGCACCGAGCAAGGAAGAGCCTGGAAACACCGATTTCGGTTCCCCGATCGCTTCCATCAGGGTTGCGGGAATGGCACGTAGATCAACCGGACGATCGACCGTCTTGCCCGCCGGAACCCGTCCCGGTGCCCAGAGGATGAGGGGAACGTGGATCTGCTCGAGATGAAGGGTTCCCCCGTGATGAACGGTACCGTGTTCACCGAAACTCTCTCCATGGTCGCCCGTCACTACCACGATCGCGTTCTTCAGTAAGCCCCGCGCTTCGAGGCTGTCGAGTAGCGCTCCGATCTCATGGTCCATGTAGGCGAGCGACTCGTCGTAGCGATCCCGCCAGATGGTGAGCAGTGCGGAATCGGGAAGGCTCCCGTTCTCGTTCCACGCCCCGATCTCGATCTTGTGGGGACGGTCCCGCGAACTCCCTGCCGAGGAGAAGTGACCAGCAAACTCCTTAACCGGCAGATATGGCGCATGAACGTCGAAGTAGTTCAGGAATGCGAAGAAGGGACGTCCCGGATTTGCGTCTACCCAGTGCAGCAACTCCTCCTTGACCGCCCCGGCCCGCTTTCTCCCGGGGATATCGATCCTCCCGAACCTGGGGAATACGTCGTACGCCACGTGCCGGCCCAGCACCGTCCGGGTGAACGCGTCCATTGGGCTGCTGTAGTAGTCTTCGTAGTGAATGAAGCCGCGATTGAGACCGGTGTGCCGGCCGGTCCAGTAGGTGTTAGCGACAAATCCCCCTGTCAGATAACCTCTCGAGCGCAATTGCTCGGCGAGAGTGGGAAACCGACCGTCGAGGAAAAGTCGTCCGCCAGAGCCGGCCCCGTGTTCCTGCACCAGTCGCCCTGTCATCATGCTTGAGTGAGAGGGCAGAGTCGTGACCGCGGGCGAGCTAGCCCAGGTGAAACTGGCGCCCTCAGCCGCGAGGCGGGCCAGGCGCGGCGTGGTGGGCCGCGGGTAGCCGTAGGATGTCAAGTGATCGGCGCGCTGGGTATCCATCACCAGGAGGAGCACATTGGGACTGCCGGCCGGAGCCGAGGGCAGAGCCCTGACCGCCAGTTTTTCGCGATGCCGGGCGATCGCGATTCCGCCGATTGCGATGATCGGAATCGCAATCGCCAGCGGGATGGCCCAGCGGCGCAGTCGATCGCCCCAAGGTTCCCGGTTGGCGAGGTAGCCGCGGGTAAGGACGGAAGCGAGCCCGAGACCGAGCATCAGGGCAGCAAACTCGGAGAACCAGGCGCGAAGCAGCGTCGAAGCCGCGTAACCGAACAGAGCCAGTAGCACCCAGACCATCACCGCGTCCCACGCCTTCCCGGTCCAGATCCGGGAGACGAGAGCGAAAGGCAGCGCTGCCATCAGGTAGATGATTGCGTAAACGACCGGGGCCGCGATCAGAACCTGGACCGAGTTGCCGGTTTTCCAGCCCAGCATACCCGGTTTGGTCGAAAGTGCCAGTGTCTCGAGCGCTTCAAACAGACCGCAAATCAGGGCGAGCGAGAAGGCCGCACTGAAGAACCAGCTGAGGGGACGGGAGGAGGGTGTCTGCGCCATCAGCGGCCCTCCGGGGAGTCCAATGGCGAGGCAGCCGGAAGGCATGCCCCAAGGCGGTCCCCGGCGTGGTCAGCGAGGGATCGGGATGGGGTTCTGCTGGAAACTGCTATTCGCGGACGAAGATCGAACGGACTCGGCGGAACAGACCCACTACTTGGCGCCAGAAGATCATCAGCGCGCCGCCAATTGCCCCGAGGATCGAGGTCAGAGGAAGGATCTGGTCTGGGCCAACGTACAAAGCGAGGCTGAAGCCGAGCAGGTGAGCCATCATGGGCGGACGCCCCTCGAATCGGAGTTCGTGCTAGGAGACCTTGGTCGCCGACCGGCCAAGTGCCGGAGGAGGCCAGCCCATCCCGGCAATAGGCGTACCAGCCAAGAATGGGATTGCGGCTAGAACCCATTCTAACCAAGCTAATATCAATGACTTCCAGAACGCTGTATCGCGGGAGCGACGTCATTAACCCTGCCCTGTTGCCTCAGAACAACAAAGTGCTGCATTGATGCAGCGTTTCCCGGCTCGGTCAATAGGTTCCCGAACCTCGACAATGCCCGAGCCCAAGGGTCCCGGATAGGGTGATCGACGGTCGGTTGGTTCCAGGGGCCGCCAACTAGCCATGAAACGCTGATCACTGACTCGACAGCTGCGGTGAAGGACCCATCCCAGCAGCGCCACACCCATGCCCGACCTGACAGCGGTTCATGAACTGTTGGAACATCCGCTCATAGACATCACAACTCCAGAGCGGGCCAGGTACCAGAACGCAGCCGAATAGCTCCAGAGGCGATGAGACCAAGAACGTAGGCGACCGCGCCCAGTGGTATCGCGAGCAGAATGGAGCTTGGGCGAACGACCAGGAGTACCGCGGCCATGACGCTAGCGGCGAGGGTCACCCGCCAAAAACGTCCGGGAGAAGGAACCGGGAACCCCGCCTGCACCGTGCGATGCAGGGTCAGAATTGTCCTGATCGTTTCGGTTGCGAGCGTCGCCGTTGCAGCCCCCATCATGCCCCACCGGGGGATTAAGGCGACATTGAGAGCGAGATTCAGCACCGCCGAAACGAAGGTGACATGAAAGACCCACTCCTGCCGCCCGGCAGCGATGAGGGCGGTCTGGGGGACATTGCGGAAGAAGGCAACAGGAATCGACCAGAGCAGCACGATGAGGGCAGCAGTCGCAGGCTCAAACTGCGAACCGAAGACCAGGTGCAGTATGCCGCGGGCCACGAGAGTCCCACCCACCGCAACCGGAATAGCGCCGGCGAAAACCTGAGCCATGGCCGCGTGATAGAGTCCTCGTTGCTCGGCAGGTTTCGAGGCGAGGCGAGTCAGAGTTGGCAACAGACTCTGACCGTAAGTCACCCCGAGATTCAGGAGGAAGCTGATGAGCGTGTAAGCCGCGGCGTAGAGACCAACCTCCTGCGGTGTACGGAGAATCCGAAGGAAGATCAGGTCCGAGTTGTAAATGAGGAGACCAACGATCGCATTGGCGGCCAGCCAGGATCCTTGCCGTACGACGGGACCGGCCTCCAAAAGGTCCCAACGCATGACGAGCCGGTGACCGATTCGGCTCAATCCCCAACCCAGCAGGATCGCGGCGAGCATGTCGCCGGTGAATTGGGCGAGCGGGACCCGGCCGAGGTCACCTGCGTCGCGGAGCAGAAGCAATACGATTGTGAGCATCGTGGCTTCGCCAGCGGCACGAGCCATCGCAGCGAAACCCGCGCGCTCCAGTCCGAGATGGACCCAGCGAGTGTTGCCACCCACGGCTAGCAGAATCAGGCTGTAACCTGCCAGCACCGCCCCATCAGGCTGTGGAAGTACGGTAAGGCCGAGAACTGTGACAATCAGGACGGTGGTCCCAGCGACAGCGAGGCGGAGCGACAAGACCGGAGGGACCAGTTTCCCGATCTGCGTCGGCGCAGCCGCGACCTCCCGCACCCCCAGCACTTCCACCCCGCAATCGGTCAGATACGTGAGGTAGAGCATGACCGCCATCGCGACGGCGATGATGCCGTATCCCGACGCGCCCAGGGTGCGGGCCAAATAGACCGTCGCACCGAACGAGATGACCCGGGCCGCCACTTCCCCGCCACCGAGCGCGAGGAAGTTGCGGGCCACGGCCGACTCAGCGCGGGGAATAGATCACCCAGAAACAGTAGAGAAACCAGAGCACGACCGACGCTAGAAGCGCTCGATCGGTGAAGAGTACGTCGTTGGGGTTGCCCCCTTCCCTCTGGTGAACCAGGAACAGGTAGCGGAAGACGCCGTAAAGCACGAAGCCGGTACTATAGGTGAGGCGGTGGGAGCCAATCTCCGCCAGTTTCTCCGGCGAAAGCGTGTACATGATATAGGCCACGATCGTCACGGAGAGCAGCACGCCGGACATCTGGTCCAGGAATGCCGGACTGTAATCCGCGAGGACACTCCGGTGCTGGGACGATCCGCTGCCCAGCAGGACCAGCTCATGACGTCGTTTGGCGAAGCCGAGGTAGAGGGTGAGGAGCCCGCCGCAGAGGAGGAGCCAGATGGACGGTACCACCGCCACCGCCCGCGCACCCGCGAGCAGCCGCAGCAGAAAGAACCCAGCGACGCAGAACACGTCCAGCACAACGATGTGTTTCAGCCGAAAGGAATAGAGAAGATTCAGCGCCAGATATGCGACGGCGACGATCAGCACCGGAGGGCCGAGAATGGCGCACCCCGCCAAGCCACAGGCTGCCAGGACGGCTCCTAGCCACCCCGCCGACGACACGCCGATCCGGCCCGCGGCGACTGGACGGAGTCTCTTGGTCGGATGCTGCCGGTCTCCCTCACGGTCGAGAATGTCGTTCCAGGTATAGACCGCGCTGGCCAAGAGACAGAACGAGATGAACGCCAAACCGGCGCGCAGATCGGCGCGGAAGTCGAGAAACTTTCCGGAGAAGAGCAACGGGGTGAGAACGAAGGCGTTCTTGATCCATTGCTGCGGCCGAATGAGGCGGAGCCAATCGCGGAGGCTGGCGTCGACCGTCGTAGCTTCCCTCACTGGCATTCGGACCCGGGCATGAATTGTGTTAGCGGCGCGACACGCGATCCAGGCAACCCGCAGCAAGGAAAATACCACATGGACGTTGCGTACAGGCCCTATCGGTATGGAGCAGGCCCACTTGCGGCGCTTCTGGTGCTCGGTCTGGGCTGCGCTGGAACCAGCTCGGATGCGATCGGAATGCAGCCGGGCCAGCTCGCGGTGATCGCTTTGACCCCTGCCACAGTGACTATGTCGCCCTCGGGGGCCCAGCTATTTGTGGCATCCTGTCGCGACATACAAGGGATTCCGGTGCCATGCCCCGACTTCAACTGGAGCGTAAACGGCGGTACCCGCCTGTCCACCAGCACGGCGGCCGATACCGTAGGACTCTTCACCGCCGGTTCCTCGGCCGGGATCTTCTCCCTTTCCGTCAGCGCGGGGAGTCATCAGCAGTCCGCCACCGTCACCATCGTAAGCGGGAACAACAACACACCCAATGTGACGGTCGATCCGGCCCAGACCTTCCAGACTTGGGAGGCGTGGGAAGTCGCTTCGACCAATTCAGCCGACCCGCCCTATTCCTACAGCACGGCGCTGGCCGATTCGGTCACCCACCTCGCTGTTAATGAGCTGGGGATCAATCGGATCCGGTTGCAAGCCACGTGGAACAACATCGAAACCGACGGCACGCCGAGTGGAAACCCGGACTCGCCCTTCCTGTGGAAGAATGACAACGCTGACCCCAACAGCACGAACGCCGCCGGATTCCGCTGGACCGAGTTCGATAAAGTCGTGACCAAATGGGTGCTTCCGCTCAAGCAGCGCGCCGGCGCCGACTTCTTGCTCAACCTCAACATCGTCTGCATGCAGACCAGTTGCGCCCCGGTCCGGGCGAACCCGGCCGAGTACGCCGAGTTTGGGGTCACGGTGCTGGAGCACCTGCGCTCCACCTTCAACCTGACCCCGCAGTACTTCGAGCTCATGCTGGAGCCGCAGGTAACCGGCACCGAGCTGGGACAGGACTGGGCGGCCCTCCGCACCCGGATGCAGGCGGCGGGTTTCACCGGCATCAAATTCATCGCTCCTTCTCTGGTCAATTCCAACCAGACGGTGAGCTATGCCCATGCGGTCATGGCCGTACTGGGCGCGACTTCACTCAACGAGATCAGCTATCATCGCTATGGCGCGCCGACTGGAAATACCCTGCCGAACATCGCGCAGCTGGGCAGTTCACTCGGGGCCAATACCTCGATGCTCGAGCATATCGGCGCCGATCAGAACGAGCTTTATGATGACCTCACCCAGGCCAACATTTCGGCTTGGCAGAGGTACACCCTGGCCGGGCCGGTCCCCAGCAATCCAACTGCGAAACAGAGCAAGTACCTCCTTGTGACACCCTCAACCGGAGCGATCACATTGGAGCCAGGCGCCTGGTACCTTCGCCAGTACATGAAGTACATCCGGCGTGGCGCGGTGCGGGTGGCGGCGACGTCCTCCAATGGGATCATCAAGCCGGTGGCGTTCGTGAGACCAGACGGGAAGTTCGTGCTGGTGGCGAATACCAACGCGGCGGCAACTCTGAATATCGGGGGGCTTCGGGCCGGCGACTATCAGGTGAGCTTTTCGACAGCGGCACAGCCCGGTGGCCTGGGCGCGGTGCAGACGATTCTGGCGGGCCAGACCTTCACTACGACGATTCCTGCATCCGGCGTCATCACGATCTCAGGAACACCTTGAACTACATCCCGACACTACCGGCGCTCCTCAGCCTCTCTCTCCTGCTTGGATGCGGAGCCAAGGGCACGGCGCGCATCGCCATCGATTCGACACGCACGCACCAGACCATCAACGGGTGGGAAGCCACCATTGCAATTGACGACGACGGCCTGAGTCCGGCCGCGCGTGATTCGCTCATCGTATTGGCGGTTGACCACTACGGCATCACACGGCTGCGACTCCAAGCCCAGGGCAACGTGATCGAGTCGGTGGATCACACCCACTATCCCCCTGAGTTCGCCATCGGATCCAACGACAACGACGATCCCAACGTGATGGTGCCGGAGCGGTTCTGGTGGCAGATCTTCGACGCGCATGTCAAGGACTACGTCCTGCCCATCAAAGCCAGAGTCGAAGCTCGGGGCGACCGCTTCGTGCTGAACGTCTGCTTCGTGGGATTCAAGCCTTCCAGCCGGTTTCTGCAGGAGAATCCCGCGGAGTACGTGGAATTCATGCTGGCCGTGCTCAACCATCTCAAGACGGCCTATTCTGTTCCGCTCGAGCCCGACGTCTGGGAAATGCGTTTGGAGCCCGACAACGGCAAGGTCAGGATGAGCCCCGACCAGATGGGAGTGTTTCTCGTCGCCGCCGGCGATGCCGCGCGTAAAGCCGGGTTCCAAAAGATGCAATTCAGCATGCCGTCGACCCTGGACCCCAATCTCGTACCGCAATACGTCCAGAAGACCCTGAAGCATCCGGGGGCCGCCGGCTACATCACCGAGCTCTCCTACCACCGCTACCGCACTCCCGTCGCGGCGACATTCGATCAGCTGCGCAGCCTGAGCAAGGACCATGGCTGGACTACCGCGATGCTGGAGCACATAAGAGCCGATTACCGGGAGCTGGCCGAGGATCTCACCAGAGCCAATGTGTCGGCGTGGGCGCAATACACTCTGGTGGGACCGCACGGCGGCGACACCGGCACTCACTACTTCTACTCAGACAGTGCCGCGGGAACCTGGAAGGTGGGACGCCGCACGCCGGCGCTGGCGCAGTTCTTCAACTACGTGCGGCCGGGGGCCACTCGGGTCGAAGCGACGAGCGACGATCCGGAACTCGTGCCAGTGGCCTTTCGGCGACCGGACGGCCGCTTCGTCACCGTCATCAGCGCCTCGGGAGCCGCCCGGGCCGACCTCACAGGCCTGCCCCGGGGCAACTACGCGATCACGTTTGCGGGTGCGGATGGACAGCAGAGAGAAGCTTCAGTGGCGAGTCTGCAGGGAGACACTGCCCTGCCGGTGGTCCTGCCGGCCGCGGGGGCCCTCACGGTGAACGCGGCCGATTGAGGACCAGCTCAGGTCCCGGATCCGACCAGCTTGTTGTACACCCCGCCGATGAGGCGTCCGATCGCGTAGCCAAGCACAAAGGCGTAGATAAAACCGATAATGCTGCCGACGAAGGTCACGCTGTAACCTGGGAAGAACACTCCCACTAACCGCAGGTGCTTCCCCACACTCTGTCCGCCCTTGAGGACCAGAATGTTGGTTGCGACGAACAGCCCCCCGCCGAGCAGCAACCCTGCGGCAATGCCCCAGGCTCGTCCGTTGAGGCGAAGGATGGCGGCATTCAGGGATTCATCATTCTCGGTCATGTTTGGCTCGCTTCAGCGCGGTCAGATGTGATCCAGGAAGTCGTGGCTCTGGTTCAGGTCCGCCTTGGCCCGGATCACGAAGATCGAAATCGCGAGCATCATGTTGCGGCAGAACGCGATGAACCAGCCGGCCACAAAACCCACCACAAAGCCCCATACGAATCCCATGAACGCACCGGGCCAAGTCACCCGGTAGAATTTGAAATATTGCCCCAGCAGCCAGAGATTGGTGCCCTCCACTGGACCGCGGATGAGAACGCGGATGAGATACATCGCGGTGAATCCAAAGAAGAGCAGACCACAGGCCAAGCCCAGCGCCGTCCCGAACGCCCGCTTATGCAGCGGCGCGAACGCGAGGGCCAACTGGGGCGGCAGCGATCCATCGCCGAGCGAGGGTCTGGAGGCCATCGTCTGGTCTGGGAGAAAGGTCATGGAAATATATACCGCTGCGTCAGCGGCCCCAGGCGCTGCCCTGCGCCTTGCGCGGCAGCGGCGGCCAGGTCTGGAGTCCCACCTCGGCGAAGGCCTGTACCTCCGGGGTCGGGGCGGGCGCGCCGACCATATGGTGCATGAACCAGCCTGTACCCGCGGCGAGGCCGTTCAGAAGGTAGTAACAGATGTGGAGCGGAATAATCCTCAGGGTAAACCAGAGACCCCTCGTCCGGTGATAGAACCGGTAGACTGACGCGCTCATGGCGATGACCAGGGCGAGGCACACCAGCACACCGAAGAGCCAGCGCGGCTGCCGGGTCAGCGCGGCCATGACACACAGCGCGACGGCAATCCCCGTAAGCCCTGTCTTGACCTTCTCGATGGTCTTGAGATTGAGCGAGGTGCGCTGGCCCAGCTTGCCCTCTTGCAGCAGCAGCCGCATCCAGGGAATGCCGCGATCCAGCAGGTCCGTCCGGAGCACGTTAGTGAGGGTCCAGTGCTTGAGGTGAGAACACTGGATTTCGGGTCGTAGCAGGATCCTGCGATCCAGCCGCCGGATCCGATGCCCCAGCTCGATGTCCTCGATCGAAGGTCTGCGGTAGTGCCATTCGTCGAACATGCCCGCCTCGCGGAAAACCGAGGTACGCACTGCCCCACACCCGGCCCAGAAGGTCTCGGCCTCTCCAGGGTTCTCCTGGTGATGGTAGTGGTGGAGAAGGTTGCGGTACTGGGAAACCAGGCCGGGACTGGGGGGGCGATCGTCATACGAGCCGAAGACCGCGCCCAGCTCGGGATCGTTGGCGAACTGCCAGGCGAACCGGCGCAAGGTATCCGGGTGTACGACAACGTCGGCATCGATGAACGCGACGACATCGCCGCGCGCCACCTCGACGCCACGGTTTCGGGCGTACGCGGGCCCATGCGGTGCCCCAGCCAGGCGAACTACCAGGTCGGCGTAGGACGCCGCCAGTTCAGCGGTCGCGTCGCTGCTGGCATCGTCAACCACGATCAACTCCCAGCAGGCCCGGGGCAGATCGCTCGCCGCAAGCGCAGGGAGGGTCAGAGGCAGGACTTTGGTCCCGTTGTGCGCCGGCACAATGACCGAGAGCAGCGGACGATCCGGGGTTACCATCGAGAGCTCCCCGCAACGAGTCGTTCCCGCAGCCGTCGGGCCTGAGCTCGCATCCAGAGGCGTCCTTGGAACCGGGGGCTGCCCCACGCCTCGAGGCGCCCCGGCTCACGCCAGTAGAACATGTCGAGGCGGGGAAGCAGCTCGGGACGATCCCCGGAACGAAGCACCCGAAGTTCGGTGGTGCAGGCCCGGGCATAGACTTTGGCAACCGCCGTGGCGACCGCCGGATTCACGTCGCCATAGGGATAGGCAAACTCGTCGGGCCGGCGGCCCGTTTCCTCGCGGATCAGTTCCGCCGCTCCGGCAAGCTCATCTTCCAGCGCGTGAGGCGGCAGCTTGGTCAGATGGGGATGCGTCATGGTGTGTGCGCCGAGCCGCACGCCCCGCTCTCCCAAGAGTGCCAACCGCTCCCAGCCCAGGAGAGGCAGGGTTGGAATTCGGGGATCGGCCCGCCCACCCCAGGCATTGGTCCGACTAACCTGGCCCGCCACGACGAACACCGTCGCCGGCAGGCTGTACTCCTTGAGCAGCGGGGCCACTTCGGTGCCGAAATTGACGAACCCATCGTCGAAGGTGAGCGCGACCGCGTCCTCGCCCTGCGGAGTCCTCAGCAGTTCCTCAAGACTCACCACTCGCACCCTGCCCGACGCCAGCCACTCGACCTGCCGTCGGAACGCCGCGGGCGACACCGAAATCGGCGAGCCCGAGGAGTCGATGGAGTGGTAGGTCAGGATCGCGCGCATGTGGTCTACTTCGCCGCCAGTCTGGCTCTCTGGTCCGCCACGACATCAGCGATGATCTGGGACAGCGGTGTCCGGGGCCGGAACCCGATGGCCTTCTCGAGCTTCCGCGGATCGGGCACCCGACGCTGCATGTCCTCGAAGCCCTCGGCGTAGGCCTCGGAATAGGGGACCAGAACGATCTCGGAGCTGCTTCCCGCCGCATCGCGAACCATTTCGGCCAGCCGGTAGATCGTCACTTCCTCGTCGGCGCCGACGTTGAAGACCTGGCCGACCGTCGCCGGAGTCTCGAGCAGCCGAATCACCGACTCGACCGCGTCCTTCACGTGGCCGAAGCAGCGGGACTGAGTGCCGGTTCCATAGACCGTGATCGGCTCTCCTGCCAGCGCCTGGGCCGCGAAGTTCGGCAGCACCATCCCGTAGCGCCCGGTCTGCCGCGGACCGACGGTATTGAAGAACCGGGCGATGATGACCGGGACATGCTTCTCGCGATGGTAGGCGAGCGCCAGCCACTCGTCGAGCGCCTTGGAGCAGGCGTAGGCCCAGCGCGAGTTGATGGTCGGACCGAGCTTGAGATCGTCGTCCTCGCTGAAGGGAATCTTCTCGCTCTTGCCGTAGACCTCCGAGGTCGAGGCGATCAGAACCAGCTTCTGCTTCTTGGCCGCGGCGTCGAGCACCGTCTCGGTGGCCCGAACGTTGGTCTCGATGGTGTGGACCGGCTGCTCGACGATGAGCCGGACGCCCGACCGCGGCCGCGAGGTGCACCGTCACGTCGCACCGGTCGACGCATTCCGAGACCAGCGGCGCGTCGAGCGCCGAGCCGATCCGGTACTCGAAGCCCGGCTTGCCGATCAGGTGCGCGATGTTGTCCATGCTGCCGGTGGACAGGTCGTCGAGCACGAGCACCTGGTCGCCCCGCTCCAACAGCCGCTGGGCGAGATGGGAGCCGATGAAACCCGCCCCGCCGGTGATGAAGACTTTCATGGTTACCTCTCGCCGTCAGCCTTCAGCCGTCGGAATGCACCGTCGTCGCACCAGTCGCCGCTGACGGCTGACGGCTGGTGGCGGACGGCCTGCCGCCCAACTTCTGGAGCACCTGCGAATCTCCCTTGTTTTGCGCGGCCCGCGCCACGATGTCCAGATACGCGGGGACCACCGCGCTCTCGCACCAGTGCTGCAAGAATGCCTGGTATCCGGCCTGAGCCAGGCGGGCCCGGTGTTCCGGATTCTCCTGCAGGCGCCTCATCGCTGCGGTCAGCTCCGCCTGTGTTGCAAAGAGCTCGCCGCCGCCCGACTCGCGACGATCTCGGGAAAGGGCCCGATCCGTCGCGCGATCACCGGCGTGCCCTGCTGGAACGCCTCGATCAGGATGATGCCGAAGGTCTCGAAGCACACCGACGGCACGATCAGCGCCACGGCATGTTCGTAGTACCGCCGCAGCTCGTCCAGCGCGACCCGCCCGAGGAACTGCACCCGCGGCAGTCCCGCTGCCCGTTCGCGCAGGGTGGCCGCGTACTCCCCGTCGCCGGCGATCAGCAGGTCGGCGCCGGAGTAGTCCCGGAACACCGGGATCACGTCGTCGAGACCCTTGATCTTCTCCAGCCGGCCGACGAACAGGAAGTACGGCCGCGGGTGCGGCGACGCGCCCCCAACTTCGGCCGCCGCCCGGCTTCGGGGTCCGGCAGGAAGTACGGCAGCACCTCCATGTCCCGCGGAAAGCCGAACTCCCGGTGCTTCGCCCGGCTGAACTCGCTCATCGCGATGAAGGCGTCGACGTGGTGCGAGCTCGCGCTCGAGGAAGCCGGTGTCGCGCCACAGCTGCGGCGGCCGCCGGTAGTGCAGCTGGCAGCGCACGCACTCGCGGCCGGTGCAGAGCTCCCGGCCGTGGCGCCACAGCACGTGGGTCGGGCACACGAGCCAGTGCTCGTGCGCCATGTACAGCTTGAGCGCCTCGCCCGTACGCGCAGCAGTCCCGGCCCGCCGACCAGCGAGACGTTGTGGAAGTTGATGACGTCGAACTCGCCCTCGGTCCAGGATCCGTCGCGATGCGCCGCCCATTGACCACCGGCCGGCCGAGCTGCTGGGTCAGCAGGCGCGAGAAGCTCCCGAGGCCGCTGCGAAGCCGGATCACCTCGAGCCCGTCGGGCTCGGCTCGACGGCCGCCGGTTCCGGGCCCTTGTGCAGCAGGTTGTAGGCGTCGACGTCGTGCACCACCGTGACGTGGTGCCCCGCCTGACCAGCCCGCGCGCGAGGCGCTGGATCGCCGATCCCGTCGCCGCCGAAGTTGTACGGCGGATAGAAGGTGCGTGAGGAAGCAGAACCGGAGCGCGCTCACGCGGCCGCCTCGCGCAAGGCGGCGAGCGCCGTCGCGGCGCCCGCGGTCCCAGGAGAGTCGGCGGCACGCCCGCGCGCCGATGCGAGCCATGGCGGTGCGGGCCGCGCTCGTCGCACAGCATGGTCGGAGCGCTGCGAGGCAGCGCCGCGTCGTCGCCCGGCGCGCACGAAGATGCCGCCGCCCTCGAGCAGCTCCGGCAGCGGACTCGCGGTCGTCGCGACCACCGGCGTCCCGCAGGCCGCCGCCTCGACCGCCGGCAGTCCGAACCCCTCGCAGGCCGACGGCAGGACGCAGCGCCACGGCGCCGCTGTGCAGGTGGCGCAGCTCCTCGTCGGGGACGAAGCCGGTCCAGTGCACCAGCGAATCGGTCCCTGCCTCCGCGATGGCGCGGCGAATCGTCGCCTGATCGCCGTGGAAGACGTCCCCGTCGATCGTGCCCACCAGCAGGAGGTGCGGGGCGCCGGAGCCGGCCTCCTTGACCAGCGCCGCGTGCGCCCGGACCACGGCATCCACGTGCTTGTGGGGGTTGAAGCCGCCGACGTAGATGAACCAGCGCGCACCGGGCGGCAGTCCGGCGCGGGCGCGGCGGCCTGCGATATCCTCTGCGGCGAGTCGGACGGGCCGGAATGCGGGAGCGGGGCTTCACCGGCCACGCGGATCCGTTCCGGCGCGACGTGAAGCACCTCGGCGATCTCCCGGGCCGCGAAATCCGAGACCGTGAGGACCAGGCGGGCCTGACGCAGAGCGAGCCCCACCTTGAGCTTCCAGAACAGTCGCGCGCGCGGCGTCGGCAGCGTGAGCTCGGGGAAACCGCTCGGCGATCGCGTCGTGCACGGTGACCACCGCGCGCAGGCCCGGAGGAAGCGGGAAGTAGGTGTAGACCGACGGGCGAGAAGAACACGTCGGGATGCGCGCGCCAGACCGCCCGGGTGAGGCGCAGCATGTCGCCGGGCGAACGATAGCCGTCGGCCGCGGCGGCCACCGGTCGGCGCCGTCCCCTGCTCCACCAGGACCGGGTGCACGTTCGGGTCCCGACAGGTCGAATCGCTCGAACGCCGCCGAGTCCAGAAAGCAGACGAACTCGTCGTCCGGGGCCTGCTGGGCCATCGCCGGGAGCAGCTGCCGGGTGAAACGGCCGTAGCCGCGGCCGTTGGCCCAGCAGGTGGCGTCGACCCCGATCCGCATGCGGTCACCGGCCTGCCGGGACCGCTCCGACCTCTTTCGGCTCTCGAGCTTCTGCTCCTCGTGATACTCGAAGTCGGTGTTGACCTCCCAGATGTCGTGCGCGGCGCCCTGCATGTTCCGCACCGCCATCATCGCGGTCAGCATCGAGTGGTCCTGGTTGTTGTACTTGTGCATCCCGTTGCGGCCGACCGTGTGCAGGTTCGGAATCGGATCGATGAAGCGCGCGAACGCCGTCGAGGTGGTCGCGGTACGTGGAGTCGTAGATCGGATACGCCTTGGGCATCCGGATGACGGTGCCGTCCGATCACGTCCGAGCGCTCGCGCCAGGCCGAGCGCCTCGAGCTCGCGTCGCGGCGCGGCGCGATCAGGTCCGCGTCCGGGCTCGTCCCACAGGCCGTCGCCCTCGAAGCAGAAGTACTCCAGGCCGAGGCAGGTCATGCCCGGCACCGGCACCATCGCCCGGCTCCAGTTGTTGAAGTTCTGGATGCGGCCGACCTTGACGCCCGGCGTGTGGATGTAGATCCAGTTGTCGGGGAAGAGATCGCTCGCGGTCCGAGCATCAGCGCCACGACCAGGAAGTCGCGGTAGCCGAGGCCCTCGGCCGCCGTCGCGGACCGGCGGCGGGCGCCGCGGGCTGCAGCGAGCGCACCAGGGAGCGCACCGGCATCGTCGAGATGACGTGGTCGGCCTCGAAGCGCTTCTCGCCGTCCGGCGTCGTGGCGCGCACCGCGACGCGCCTGCCCGTCCTCGAGCTCGATCGCCGTCGACGTAGTGCTGCATGCAGAACCTGGTTGCCCATCGCGACGATCCGGTCGCGGCAGTCATCTCCCACATCTGGCCCGGGCCCGAGCCGCGGATACTGGAACTCGTTGATCAGCGTCTTGATCGTCGTCGACCGCTTGTTGAGCGCCGTGGCGGTGAGGATCGCCTTGGCGAGCGACAGGCCCTGGATGCGCTGCGCCGCCCACTCGGCGCGGATCTCGGTGCAGGGAATGCCCCAGACCTTCTCCGTGTAGGTCTTGAAGAAGATCTCGTAGAGCCGCTTGCCGAAGCGGTTCGTCACCCACTGCTCGAAGTTCTCTTCGACCGGATAGGGCCGGCAGTGCCAGCTTGAGGTAGCTCAGGACGATCCGGATCGCGTTCCAGAGCCCGAGGCCCCTGCAGCGCGTTCGCGGCCTTGAGCGGGATAGTCGAAGAACTTGCCGTTGTAGTGGATGCGCGACAGCCGCGGGCACCGAGATGAACTCGTCTGCCGAGGATCTCGTGCCACAGGGCTTCGACCGGCGCAATCTTGGTGAAGAAGCGGTGGCCGCCGATGTCGAAGCGGAAGCCCTTGTACTGCGCGGTGCGCGAGATGCCGCCGACGATGTCGTCGCCTTCGAGCACGGTGACCGCGATAGCCCCTCCTTGGCGAGCAGATAGGCCGCCGTCAGGCCGGCCGGCCCGGCGCCGATCACGACGATGCGGTCGCCGGGCTTGAGCCGGGTTACCTGACGCGCCGCTGGTGTTGGACCAGTCACCGTGCCTCCGCAACGCTTGGGAATCGATATACGGACTCAGGATCTGCTCGCATCAGTGTCCTCAACAGACCTTGCTCAACGCGTCGCCAGCTCCAAACCAATAGCCGACCACTTCGCCCAGCCCCCAGGAAGACACAAAGAGCGTGAGCAGAGGGATCGAGCGCAACAACTCCGAGCGATGACGTCCTTTCCTCCATACGGTTCGGACCACCCGGAGGAACAAAACCGGCGGCAGCGCGAACGCCGCGAGACCGTAAAGCAAGCGCCGAGAGTAGTGGAGCCCCGCCGGACCCGGACCCCGGCATAGGATCGGGCGTAGAGAAACCGTTGAGAGAGGTACTCCCACACCGTGTAGTGCTTCTTGTGGCCGACCCGGATTTCCGGTCGCTGGTACAGGACGACCCCATCACGGCGCAGCGCATCATGAAGATAGTTCTCCCACCGCCCGGCCCGGGTGGTATCCCGATGCTTTTCCAGCAGCGACCTCCGGTACACCGTGTTGTTGCCGGTGAGTCCCGGAACCGGCCCCTCCGGCAAGCGGCGGGAGGAGCTGGCTGTATTCGCAGAGGAATGCCGCCCAGTCGACCAGCCGCGTCGGTTGCCGCATTGTCGACCGAACCACCCACGACCTCCTCGCCCCTGGCCTGTGCGGCCAGCAACTGCGCGGCCCATCCCTCGGGAACGATGACGTGGTCCTCTATCACTGCCACCGAGTCCGCCCTGGCCTGCTCGAACGCCATGGCCCGGAGATCAGGAATCGTCGTTCCCGGAGGCGCCGGTATCACCGTGACTCGAGGGAACCGTTGACGCACCTGCTCACGGATCCCATCACCGATACGATCAACGACGAGCACATCCAGATCCGCGTCGGTCCTCTGTCCTTCGAGCGCCTGCAGGCACCCTTCGAGGTCACCCCAGCCGTTGACCGAGGGAACAACGACCGAAAGTGATTTCAACGACCGCTCAGCGGATGTCGGCATCGGGCTCCACGCCAAGGTCGGCGAGGGTAGCCCGCCAATCGACTCCCGGCTCATCGGGCTTGGTACCGCGCAGGAATCCCACCCGGCTGGCCAGCACTTCCGACCAGACTTGGTGCTCCACGTCCCGCTCCTCGACGAACATCATCAGGTCCGCGCTCACCTGGGCCGCGGCAATCCGGCGTCGTTCCATAAGCTCGGACTCGGGAGGCACGGACACGACCTCGAGGTCACCCGCATCGGGAATGGCGCGCAAGTTCGCTTCGGAGCCGGGCCAGATCACAACAAGCCGCACCCCAAAATCACCACAAGCGCGAGCTACTGCACGCAGAGCGGGCGTCAGACGTGACGGATGCCCGGAGGCGAGAAGCAGCAACGCCAGAATCGGCCGCAGAATGCCCCCATGGTCGGTCCCCCCCAGACTGGTTTCCCCGGCCGGGGCGGACAGTGCATCGCTCATTGGCGCAAGGAGTTGCTGAATCCGAAGCCCATATCTAGTACCGAAGAGCAAGGGAGGTGCCACCTAGGAACTTCGGACCAGCCCTCTTTTGCTGGGACGGTTGTCGAGCGCTCATGCCCGATTCAATATTTAGTGAGACATTCACTGGATCCAGTTCTATTGAGATGCCTGAGCCCTCGGCTGGCTGGACCTCGATTACGCTTTAGGTCCATCCACTGACGCCTGAGGCCCGCAATCGGCCATGTTCACGGGGATCCGTCCCACACGTCGAGGTGTTTACGCCATACAATTCGCTCACTAGGTGGACCCACGCCGCAGTATGTTGCTCCGACGCAACACTGCAATCCGAGAGGGAGATATGAGGAGTTTGGGCAGGCTCGCCTAACGGTCTCCGCTTTTCTTGGTATGCAGAGTCGCCTCCGTGACAGCAGTACAGCCATCAACCCGGGGCGGCGGCTCGCCTGGCCGCTGGACTCGGAGCACATAGGTCAAAGGCTCCACGGCAAACAGCTGCTCCAAACGGTGGCAATCGGAGCTAAGCGTCCCGGCCACCACACCACCTCCGGGGTAGGCCGAGAGGACGATGTAATAGACCCCGCGCTGGGTGATGTAGGACAGGACATGGTCTCTGGCTTTCACGACCGGCAATTGCGGATGCATGACCCGGTGACCAGTGTAGTAGTAGAACGGCGACTCTTTGATGGTGAGGACGGCTGAACCGGGCGGCAGGCTGTCTGCGGCGTAGCGGACTGCCGCGAGAAAGGCCCGTCCGGCTGGAGGGAAACATTGCGGGTTGGTCGGAGTGCTCACCCGGCGGCATCGCCCGGCCTCGGCTAGCTCAGTCAGCGCGGATCTCCAAGTGGATACCATGATGGGCAGGGTGATGGCCAGGCTCAGCGGAAGCACGGCGCGAGGCCAGCGCCGACTCAACCAGGCCACGCCCACCAGCATCGCCAGCAGTTCCAGCGGGACTAAGGGCGCGTAGAAGCGGGAGAGTTTGACGGGGTAGACGATCAGGACTGCAAGATAGATCGCGACATATAGCGGGATCAGCCGAGCCCGACGCCACACCAGCAGTATGCCAATAGCGCCCAGCCCTAGAATCAGTCCCAGCCAGATGGCATTGTCGATTCCCGTGCCGGGTATCGTCGGGACTTCGAGGCCCGCCTGGGCCGAGCCAACAATGTAGGTCTTGAAGAATGAGATGCACCGGGTCCATGCGGAGTCGAGCAACCCCGGATGCGCCGCACGCGGCTTGGACAATACCGCAGCATATGAGCGCTCCGAGAACTGGTTGGGAGCCAGGAAGTTCCACAACATCCAGGCGCCGACGGTAACACCGGCGGCGATTCCGTATGCGGTGGCGGCGCGGTAACGCCGCTCCAGCAGCCACAGCAGAAGGACCGCGGCTACGAGGGCGATTCCGACACTGCGGGTAAGCGCCGCGAGGATGCTGGTCGCTCCGACAACCCATATCCGCCGCGGGCCTTCGGGCAGCGCGACCGCCGCCCAAAGCGTAAGCATGCTCAGCGCGATGTAGGGCTGTTCGGAGGCAAGGCGGCTGGAGAACTCAAGCAGTTGGTTGTTGAGGGCGAGTGCGCCCAGCAGAGCAAGAGCAGGCCACGGACCGATCAATCGTCGGGCCAGATCGAACAGCACCAGCAGGCCCAGTGCGGAAATCAGAATCGTTGTCGCGTGTGCGACATCCAGCCCATCGCCAAACAGTGCCCCCGTGACCGCGAGGATGGCCGGGTAGCCGGGTGGATATTGTGCTTGATACGGCGTACCCACGACGTGGGTATCCACGTACTTCAGATGGCGCAATGACCGGCTCAGCAGCAGGTACAGTCCATCGTCGTTGGACTGAGGAGTCAGGAGGGGAGGGCGCACGAGCCAGGCAGCAACTGCGTGAATCGCGAGCAGGATCAGAACCAGGGCCCACTGGACTCTGGACGGTCGCACGGAGGCTGGCTGGTCAGGGAATGCGGAAGAGGTGGTGGCCATAAAGGGAGATAGGAGTGGGCAAGGAGGATGCCAGTGGCTCGCGAGAGGACAGTCCTTGGCCTCTCTCTTGCTAACACCTCGTGTGCTCCAGGACTTTAAATTATTGCTCATTAGGGTCCCGCACCTCACGCCGGACTGCTATGCCTTCGATTGAATCCGCAGCGCAACGCCATCTCGTGACCGTGGCCGTGGAGGACTACTTCCAGGTCGGGTCATTCAATCGCCTGATCCAGCGCGGGGAATGGTACCGGTTCGAGCCTCGGGTCGAAGCGAACACCAGGCGGGCTCTCGATCTCCTCGATGAATTCGGAGTCCGGGCCACGTTCTTCGTCCTGGGCTGGATCGCCGATACGATGCCCGAGCTGATCGCCGAAATCGCGCGGCGAGGCCACGAGGTCGCCAGCAAGGGCTACTACCATCGAAGCATGCGGGCCATGACCCCGGGTGAGTTTCGCGAGGATCTGGCCCGGGCCCGGGAGGCGCTTCGTCGCGCCTCCGGTCAGCGAATTCTCGGCTATCGAGTGGCGGATGAGTGGCTGCGGCCAGTCGACCTGTGGGCGCTCGACGTGCTGTGCGAGGAAGGGTACGAGTACGACTCGAGTGTGTGCCGGTTCTGGGCCGCTTCGCCTCGGAGCCGTGGCGCCGCTTCGCCCATCTGCATCAGTTCGGCGATCGCACTCTTTGGGAGTTCCCGATTTCATCGATCGAGTTATTTGGGTTGGGCGTGCCGATCGCAGGTGGCAACTGGTACCGCCAGCTTCCGCCCTGGCTGGTGCGACGCGCGGTGGAGCATTGGACCAGGACCTACACTACGCCGTACCTGATGTATTTCCATGTGTGGGAGCTTGATCCCGATCCACCCAAGATCAGCGCGGCTTCCTGGATCCAGCGAGTGCGAACCTACCGCAATCTGGACCGGATGCCGGACCGGATCAGGGAGTACCTTTCTCGCTACCGTTTCACCGCGGTGGCGGACCACCTGGGGCTCGCGGTGCAGACCCAGCCGCCTCCGCTTCCAAAGCCGGCGCCCGCCGCTCCAGTGCCGATCGTGACGCCGACTCTCCGGGGGCGCGACGAGCGACTCCCGGTGACGATCGTCATTCCCTGCTACAACGAAGAGCTGATCCTGCCGTACCTGGCGAACACCCTGCAGCAGCGTCGAGGAAGAGCTGGGGAACCGGTACCGCCTGCAGTTCCTGTTCGTGGATGACAAGAGCAGCGACGACACACTGGGTGCGCTGCAGCGACTGTTCGGCCAGCGGGCCAACCATAGAATCGTGCGCCATCCCAGGAACCTCGGCGTGGCCGGCGCAATCGGCACCGGACTGGCTGCGGCCGAAACCGAGATCGTCTGCTCCATCGACTGTGACTGCACCTACGATCCCCATGTGCTGGCGGAGATGATCCCGCTGCTCGCGGCCGAGGTGGACCTGGTGACCGCCTCGCCCTATCACCCCCGAGGCAGCGTGCGCAACCTACCGGCGTGGCGACTCTCGCTCTCCCGTACCCTCTCGCGGCTCTACCGCCTGGTCCTCCGCCACAAGCTGCACACCTACACCAGCTGCTTCCGGGTCTATCGTCGCGAGCGAGTGTTGCAGGTCGGGGTTCGGAACACCGACTTCCTCGGGCATCGTCGAATTGCTCGCCAGGGTGGACCTGGCGGGCGGGGCCATCGTGGAATTCCCGGCCACCCTGCAGGTGCGGATGCTGGGCCGCTCCAAGATGCGAGTACTGAAGACGATCCTGGGGCATCTCGGCCTCCTGGTTCGCCTCACCGTCGTTCGCCTTACGGGCAGACAGGCAAGGCTGCAGCCGACCGAGGCGATGGCCAGCGTAGCCGGAGCCGCGGTCGACGCGGAGCAGCAGAGTGTCTGACGTCGGTGTAGTCGGTGGTGGCGTGCTGGGCATGACGCTGGCCCTGCGGCTCCGACGCAGCGGGCATTCGGTCACCGTGATCGAAGGAGCGGCCGCGACCGGCGGACTTGCCGCTCCCCAGTCCATCGGCGGATTCACGTGGGACCGGTTCTACCACGTCATCCTGATGTCCGACAGCAACCTCCGGGGCGCTGCTCGAGCGAGCTCGGGCTCTCGGACCGGCTGCGGTGGAACACCACCCGGACCGGGTTCTATACCGACGGCAAGCTGCTTTCCCTCTCGACCAGCCTCGAGTTCCTGCGATTTCCCGCCGCTCAACCTGTTGGACAAGGCCCGGCTCGCCGCGCACGATCCTGTACGCGTCTCGCATTCGCGACGGTCGAGCCGCTCGAGGCGGTCCCGGTGACCGAATGGCTGGGGCGGCTGTCAGGACGCCGGACCCTCGAGCGGATCTGGATTCCGCTGCTCAAGAGCAAGCTGGGAGAGAACTACCGGCTGGCCAGCGCGGCCTTCATCTGGGCCATCATCGCCCGGATGTACGCGGCGCGCCGGTCGGGCTTGAAGCGCGAGATGTTCGGCTACGTGGAAGGGGGATATGCCGAGGTGCTGCCGCGGCTCCGGGAACGGCTGGAGGCCGAGGGAGTGCAGTTCCGCTGCGGGGCGTCGGTCGAGGCGGTCGAGGCGGGAGGGGCGGACGGGGCGGCGGACCGGCGGGGCGGACAGGCGCACGGCGGACCGCGGAGTGACAGTCAATTGGCCAACGGCGAAACCCTCCAGTTCGACGACGTGATCCTGACGGTTCCCTGCGGGAAGGTGGCGGCGATGTGTCCCGAACTGACCGGGGCGGAGCGGGAGCGACTGAAGAGTGTCGTGTACCAGGGGATCACCTGCGCTTCGCTGCTACTGCGCCGGCCTCTTGCCGGATACTACGTCACCAACATCACCGAGAGCTGGGTACCGTTCACCGCGGTCATCGAGATGACCGCCCTGGTGGATCGCTCGGCGTTCGGAGGGAACTCACTCGTCTACCTGCCGCGTTACCTGACCCAGGATGACCCGTTCTGGCAACGGAGCGACGCGGAGGTGAAGGAGGAGTTCCTGGCCGCGCTGGAACGGATGTATCCCCATTTCCGGCGGGAGGACGTTCTCGCGTTCGAAGTCTCGCGGGTGCGTGAGGTGCTCGCGGTCTCGACGCTCAATACACGGCACAGAGCCTGCCGCCAGTACGAACCTCGCTCGAACATGTTTTCATCGTGAACTCGGCGCAGATCGCCAACGGCACCCTGAATCTCAACGAGACGATCGGGCTCGCCAATCAGAAGGCGATCGAACTGGCAGCCGATATCTCACGCCCGACGCGGTCCAAGCGGCCACTTCATGACCGACACACGACCCCTGGCGAGCGTTTCGCTCGACGTCGACAACCTGTGGTCCTACCTCAAGACCCACGGGGATCACGGGTTGGGAGAGCCGGCCGTCCTATCTCGACGCCTTCTTCCCGCCCGTGCTCGACGCTCTGGACGAGCTCGGTCTGCGGATCACCTTCTTCTGCGTGGGAGTGGACGCGGCGCAGCCTGGCAACCGCCGGGCCTTCCAGTCCCTGATCAGCCGCGGTCACGAGGTCGGAAACCATTCGTTTCAGCACGAGCCCTGGCTGCACCTCTATCCCCGAGACCGACTCGAGGCCGACATCGCCGAGGCGGAGGATGCGCTCGCCCAGACAACAGGAGTTCGACCGATCGGGTTCCGAGGGCCGGGCTACAGTTGGAGTCGCGATCTCCTCGAGGTACTGGCGGACCGCGGATACCTCTACGACGCATCAACGCTGCCGACCTACCTCGGCCCGCTCGCCCGGGCGTACTACTTCTGGACCGCACGCCTCACCCCCGACAGCGTGCCGAGCGGAAGCAGCTCTTCGGCAGCTTTCGCGACGGGTTGCGTCCGGTAAAGCCCTACCGCTGGTCTCTATCGGTCGGGACGTACCCTGCTGGAAATTCCGGTGACGACGATGCCGGTACTCAAGGCACCGTTTCACCTGAGCTACTCTGCTCTACCTGAGCCCGAGTCTCCGAAAGCCTGATGATGTCGTATCTGCGAACTGCTCTCGCGGCATGCCGTGCTATCGGGCGCGGAGCCGAGCTTCCTGCTGCATCCGCTCGACCTGCTGGGTGGAGATCAGGTCAACGGAGCTGGCGTTCTTCCCCGGGATGGACCTGTCGGGCGCACGTAAGATGGCCCTGTTTCGCAAGGTGCTGCGGGCGCTGGGCGAGCGATATCGCCTGGTCGCCATGAGTGAGCATGCCCGGGCGATTCTGGGGCGGCCCAGCCTGCCGATCATGTCAGCCGTCAGCCGTCAGCCGTCAGCCGTCGAAGGATCCGGGGCTCGCGACCTCCGATCGCTGACGGACGACGGCTGACGGCTGACGGCTGAGGGCCGCCACTATGTGCGGCATCGTCGGCATCCTCCGACTGCGACGGCGCACCCGGTTGATCTCCGGGTGCTGCGCCACATGGCCGACGCCCTGAACCATCGCGGCCCGGACGACGAAGGCGCCTTCCTCGACGGGCCTGCTCGGGCTCTATCACAAGCGGCTCTCGATCATCGACCTGACCACCGGCCATCAGCCGATGGAAGTCGGACGGTTTCACCATCGTCTTCAACGGCGAGATCTACAACTACATCGAGCTGCGGGACGAGCTTCGCGCCAAGGGGCACACGTTCCGGACGACCTCCGATACCGAGGTCATCCTGCGGTTGTACGCCGAGTACGGCCCCGAGTGCGTTCGGCGCGCTGAACGGCATGTTCGCCTTCCTGCTGTACGACCGGCAGGCGCGGGCGGCTGTTCGCGGCACGGGACCACCTCGGCGTCAAGCCGCTCTACTTCCACACCCGGCACAACGGCCTGCTATTCGCGTCCGAGATCAAGGCGCTCCTGCGGCATCCCGAGGTCCAGGCCGAACCTGATCCCGAATCGATCAACGACTACCTGACGTTTCAGTACGTGCTCGGCGAGCGCACGCTCTTTCGGGGAATCGGCAAGCTGCTGCCGGGACACTACCAGGTGATCGATTGCTCGCGACCGGCCAGTGCAGAACCACGCGCTACTGGGAGCCGCGGTTTCGAGATCGACCGGCACCACACCGAGGAGTACTTCGTCGAGGAGGTGCAGCGGTTGGTGGGGGACGCGGTGCGGCTCCAGATGCGAAGCGACGTGCCGGTCGGCGCCTATCTCAGCGGAGGCCTCGACTCCAGCGTGGTCACCCTCCTCGCCGCGCAGGCTCGAGCGGTTCGCCGCTCAAGACCTTCAACGGCGCCTTCCGGGACGGGCCCGAGTTCGATGAATCGCCCTATGCTCGCGAGGTCGCCGCTGCACTGTGGCGCCGAATTGCTCGAAGTAGTTCCGACCGAAGATGAATTCGTGGACCTGATGCCCACCATGCTCTATCACATGGACGAACCGGTGGCCGGCCCCGGACTCTTTCCCCAATACATCGTGTCGCGACTCGCCGCACGGCACGTGAAGGTCTGCCTCGGTGGCCAGGGAGGAGACGAGATCTTCGGCGGGTACGTCCGCTATCTGGTGGCCTACTTCGAGCAGGCAATCAAAGGCGCCATCTACGAGAGCAACGAAGAGGCGGAGCATGTCGTCACCTTCGCATCCATCGTCCCGAATCTCCACTACCTGCGGCAGTACGTCCCGATGCTACAGCAGTTCTGGCGCAGCGGCATGTTCGAGGACATGGACCGCCGCTACTTCACGCTGATCGACCGCAGCGGTGGTGCGATCAGCCTGCTGACCTCGGAGTTTCGGGCCCAGTACGACAGTGAGGCCATCTTCGCGCGTTCCAGGGAGTATTCAACCACCCTCGAGACTCTGTCCTACTACAACAAGATGACCCACTACGACCTGGTCACTGGCCTTCCTGCATTGCTGCAGGTCGAGGACCGAGTCAGCATGGCCTCCTCGCTTGAATCCCGGGTACCGTTGCTCGACTACCGGCTCGTCGACCTCGTGACCAGCATGCCGCCTCGGCTCAAGTTCAAGGGAGGAGAGCTCAAGTTCATCCTCAAGCGGGCGGTGAAGGATCTGCTCCCTCCGGCCATACTTCGACCGCAAGGACAAGATGGGATTCCCGGTCCCGCTCCACCTCTGGGCCCGGGGACGATCCCGGCAGTTCTTCTCCGATATCCTGCTTTCTCGCGCCTGCCGTGAGCGCGGGATCTTCGACGCAGAAGAAGTGCAGAAAGCTGATGGACTACGAGACCGCCTTCAGCCGGCGGCTCTGGGGTTTGCTGAATCTCGAGTTGTGGTTCCGGACGTTCATTGACGGGGACGGTACAGGGGTCGGGTCAGGGGACGGCACGCAAGACGACGCTGACAACGACACGGTCAACAAACCCGACTATAACACGATGCCACTGACCCTCGATCCGCCCCGCTGGACGGTCAACAAGATCGCCGTGGTCGGCCCCGGCATCGTCGGGATGCCCATGGCGGCCATGCTGGCCCATGCCCGGATCCGCGAAGGATCAACCGAGCCGGCGCGGGTGCTCGTGGTTCAACGGAACTCGCCGACATCGGGGTGGAAGGTTGACGCGATCAACCAGGGACGCTCCCCGATTGGCGGAGTTGAGCCCGACCTCGACCGGATCGTGAAAGAATCAGTGGAAGCCGGGCTGCTTGCGGCGGCGCACGATTACGACGCGCTTTCCGATGCCGACCTGATTCTGGTCTCGGTGCAGACCGACAAGAAGGGCAATGAGCCGGACTATGGCCCCCTGTTTGAAGCCTTGACCGGGATCGCCGCCGCCCTGAAGAAGAAGCCGGCAGCCAACATCCCAGTCATCGTATTCGAGTCGACCCTCGCCCCCTCCTCGATGGCAACCGTCATCCGGGACCATTTCGCGCGCCATGGGCTGGTCGAGGGACAAGACATCCTACTTGGCAACAGCCCAAACCGGGTCATGCCGGGACGGCTGGTGGAGCGGGTAGCGGACTCGGACAAGATCATTGCGGGACTGCACCCTGAGACCCCGGGTCTGATCCGGCGGATCTATTCACGGATCGTGACACGAGGAAAGCTGCACGCCACAAACAGCATGACGGCCGAAGTGGTGAAGACGCTGGAGAACGCCTACCGGGACGTGCGGATCGCCTATGCGACCGAGGTGGTGCGTTACTGCGATGCGCGAGATCTCGACTTCTATGCCCTGCGAAACCAGGTCAACGGGCGAGCCCGCCAGATCGACGACGCGTCACGCGATGGCCAGGCGGTTCCTACCGGCGGCTTGCTTGTCCCGATGCTGGGCGTCGGTGGCCATTGCCTTCCGAAGGATGGCATTCTGTTGTGGTGGCGAGCGCTGGAAGCCGGCGAGGATACGTCGAGCTCCCTGATTCTCGAGGCTCGGAAGATCAACGACGAATCTCCCGCGGCGACCCTCGCGGTCGCCGAGCGCGCCTTCGGTTCACTCCGGGGCCGCCGGGTAGCGCTGCTGGGTGCGGCTTATCGGGGAAACTCGGAGGATACCCGGAATTCTCCCACCCTCTATTTCGCACGCCTGCTCCGCGAGCGAGGAATCCCTTTTACGATTCACGATCCGTACGTCTACCCGGAAGACCAGAATCTCCGGCGTTTTGAGCTGGAAGGTCACTTCACCCGCGAATTGCCGACGGCGCTCGATGGTGCGGAAGTGGTGGCGCTTTGTACGCCGCACCGGGTGTACGCCGAAGGATGGGAGGAGATCCGCCGTCAGAGCCAGAAATTGGCGGGCGTATTGGATGCCTGTCACCTGCTTCCCGACAGCACCGGCTTTGAGGGCCTGAAGCACACGGGCATTGGCCGCGGACGCCACAAACCATCCTCGGCCCTCGTCGATGCGGTCTTCGCCGGTTTTCAGGCGGTCGAGATCGGCGTCGCCAACGAAGTCCAGGCTCTGCTGCAATTCCTGAACTCACGGTATGCCGATACCGATTTCAACCAAGTGAGCTTCAAGGATATGCAGCGGATTGCCGGAACTTGTCCTACCGGATGCGCCATCGCTAACCCAGCCGGAGTTCAATCCGTTCCGGTGGTCGACGGCTTTGAATCCCGGCTGGTGGCTGTAGCAGGTGGAGATCCTGTGGCGATCAGTTGAATGTCCCGGTTGCCAGTGCGCGTGTTGGCGACGCTGAGGACGATACCAGGCTCTGTCAGGTGAACTCCCAGTTCAGGGCGCCACTGCTGAATCAGTCGGGCAGAATCGATGCAGATCAGGGCGCACATAATACCGGGCGACATACAGAGGACGCCGTTTCGAGTCGTAAGACAACGGGACCTCACTGCACGGCACCAACCCGTGGGTCCTGATTCCCTTCACGATAGGATACTGCAGTAAGTCCTGCACGGGCCTCCCCGGTCGGGCCGTTACGACTGCCATAGCCGGATGGAAGCGCGTCCACCCGTCGAGATTCTCATTATCGCCTGTCTCCTGTCGATTCCGGATGTTGAAGGCAAAGAGGTCAGTTCCCAGCGAGAGGGTGTAGGCAGGATTTCCCACCACGACGAGATCCGCCGGGTCCCAGTCTCGAGTGAGCTCAGAGAGGAGCCTTGCCGCGTCCCGCCCTCCGTAGGTTGGCCGCGCGAGATACGCCATGAAGCGAACCGGATCGGCAAGCAGGAACAGCGCCACGAAGGCCGACGAGGGCAGCCTGCGCGCGGAGGAGGGCAACAATCGCCTCGCCAGTGGGCCGATAACCGCCCCCGTCACCAGCCCGGCACTCAATATCCAGCCCCCAGCCCAGCCCCTGAGTGCCGGGGCTGGGGCTGAGGCCCAATAGCGCAAAGAATTCGCGACTGAGCACCGCCTGAGCGTAGAACGCGAGCGCCGCTCCCAGAAACGCTCCCAACAGTATCGAGGGCCATCCCTGTCCGGCGGGTCCCCTGAACTCATCCCGCGCGGGTATGCGCAGCGCCCCATCGGATACCGCCTGCCAAGCCAGTATGGCGAGCGGCGGCATCAGGAACAAAAAGCGCCGGTCTGGCTGATAGCGCTGGGTAGCGAGGAACAACAGCCCTCCCAGAATCCAGGCCCAGCAGAGCAATTCTACCAGATCCGGGCGCCGCGGCAGCACTTTGCCCAGCCGGGCGATCAGGAGGGCCGCCGCAGCGAGTAACAGTATCGCCGATTGTTCCCAGAAGAGATTCAAGGTCATGCCGAGGCCTTCCCACCCGAACAACACGAGCCGGGAACGCGCCTCGGGCGACTCGGCGCCGTAGACATTCCGGGCGCTGATGCTCAGCTGCTGCCGAATGGCCTCCGAGTGCGGCAGCACCAGGAACAGAACCACGCTGAGGGAGGTGACGCCGGCCCCGAGCGCGAACCAGACCACCGGCCGCAAGGAGAAGGGAGGCAGTGTCGTCGTCGCGCCGGGCCAAGGCCCGGTGGAGGATCCAGAAGGCCAGAAAGATCGGCGCCAGGACGACCGCGGAGGGTTTCGCGAGCAGCGCGGCTACGAAGCACACCCCACCGAGGACGCCCCACCACGCTCGTCGGGCGGCGTAGAGCACAGCAAGGCTGGTCGCCGGTGATCAACAGGAGCTGGAGCGACTCCGTGAAGCCCACCCGATTGTTGCTGAGCATGAAGTAACTGAAGCCCAGAATGAGGGCGGGAGGCATCGAATCCCTCGAAGACCGTTCGGCCCGAAGCAGTCCGTACAGCAGCAGGCAGGTCATCGCGCCGGCGACGGCGCTCAGCAGCCTGCGTCTGTACCAGGCCGACTCCGAAGAGGCGATAGACTCCCGCGAGTGTCGCGGTGTAGAACGGAGCGGCGAATAGTCCGGGGTTGTGCTCCTCCATGACCCAGCGGCCGAAGAGAACGTGCTGGCGTGCGTTGTGGGCCCAGGCGCCTTCGTCAGGGAGGTAGCCGGTTTGGAAATCCACCGGAGGATCGGCGGAAAGCCGCACCACTCTCGGCACCAGGAGCAGCAGCGAGGAGAACAAGCACGAGCCCGATCTCACCGCGTCGAGACTTCACGGAGCCGTGCCGGCGGGGTTCGGCGGTGAGCGAGTCGCGAGAGAGCGCCGAGGGTCTGTTCCAGTCGGCCCAGGAGGGCCTCGTCTCCGACGGTGGTATTCGCCGGCTCGAAGGCCTCGGGCAGATGGGGAAACCCGTCCGGAAGGGACCGGGAGCCGGAGCATTTGTTCCGTGACCAGCTTGAGAGTAGCACTCGGGTCGCGGCAAAAACCCTCGTAGGAAACGAGTTGGAACCGGTCGGCGCCGATACGAGCCTGCTGCTCCTGGGCCAGCCTGACGTGAAACAGCACCTGGCGGCACACATCCTCCGATCGGGTCGCCCTGGCGTGCCCGTTCGGCATCAATCCATAGCCCATGTCGTCGCGGCCATGAATCTGGAGCCGGGCCCGAAGAGCGACCGGGCGAGAAACAGCGGCTCGCGCGCGAGGCAGAGAAACCAGGAATCAGGCAACGCCTCGGCGACCAGGCTGGCGCTGGCGTTGAGGTTGTTGTTCTTGGCCACCAGCGGCCGGCCGCTCCACGCTTCGAAGGCGTTGAAGAACCGGACCATCGCCTGCTGTCGCTCGGGACTCAACTCCGACGGCGCGTGGGTGCGATCGGCGCCCAGCCAGCGGTCCCAGAGCTGGAGCCCGTCGTTGGTGCCCGACAGGTGGTCGGTCCGCCCGTAGTAGCTCCGGTAACCCATCGGGCTCCGGGAAACGCCCGTGCAGCAGCCGGCTGGCGGTGATGGGCGAGCGGGGGAAGAGCGCCGTGACATTGTCGAAGTAGGCGACCGGCAGGTTCTGAATCAGTGCCTGCAGCAGCAGCGTGGTCCCGGAGCGAGGCGGTCCGCACACCAGAATGACCGGAAGCCGGCGAGGCGGCGGCGCTGGTAGGCCCGGCGTTCGAAGGACTCGAGCAAGAAGTCGATCGGAGCGCAGAAGGGTCCGGCGGCTGCCAGTTTCATGGCGAAGAACGCCGCCGGGTCTCGGCTTCTGATCAGTCGCTTAGTGAGGCCGACCGGATCGTGAAATTCGGCCGGAACGAAACGGTGCATCAGCCGGCGGAGAAGCGATCGCAAGAGGTAGGGCCTATTTCGCGTGGAGGGTCCCGGTCGCAGCAGCGAAGTTCTCTTCCACTGCCGGGAATTCGCGATGCAACGGCGCCGAGGTACTTGGGATGAGCAGGGCGCGCATCCGGTTCGCTGCCATCCGGACCTTTCGGTGAACGACGCAATGGGCTGCGCAGGGTTAGTCGGCGGCGCCGCCGGGGGGGTTGAGTCGAGCGGCGCCAAAGAACCCGGATGCTCGAGAGGCTGCAGGTGACCAAAATAGTGGATCACCCGAGGGATTGGCGATTCGGGTACCAGGTCCAGACAATCGATCAGCGCCCGTGCTAGTGCTAGCTGGCGAATCCCGATCACCATTTCTGGTCCGCAACGAGAGGCACGCGCTGTGTTTCGCCTGAGGGGCTCGCACAAGCGGCGGAGCCCTGAAAAGTGCGAGACGACGGTATGGTTTGGAGGGTCGCTGGCGCTTATCTAGACAGTCTCCCCTAAGTTACACAACTAATTTCACCAACAACAACTTACGCAAGTTGCGCCTAACCAAGCTCTCCTCACGGAAGACACCGTTGAGTGGCCCGCGCGTTGCCTTTCCGCGCGCTCATGGAATACAACCTGGCCGTGGGATCGGCATCCGCCACGCGGGACTTGGACCCGGACGCCACAGACCGTCCTCAGCCCGCTTCGCCCGCACTGCCTGACGACAGAGGGGACGCCGATACCGCCAGCCGGCGCTTCGCCGCGGCACCGCTGGCGGCGGCGATTCTGCTGGTTCTCGCGGTCGGCATCAGGTCGAGCTCTAACCCGAAGCCTTCGGCTGGACGAGGCATTCTCGCTCGAGACCTCGGCTCCGGGACACAGCCTGAGGCAGGTGGTCCACCAGGCGTTGTGGTTCGAGCAGCAGCCTCCCCTTTACTTCACCCTGCTGCATTTCTGGCTTGGCATCTTTGACAGCCCCGCCTTCGGCAGGCTGCTCAGCACCCTCGCGGTGGTGGGCGCCATTGCGATCCTGTCGCGACTTGCTCGGGACCTCGAGCTGCGCGGGCCGTGGGTCAGCCTCCCGCTCCTTGCGGCGTGTTGCCCCTTCGTGCTCTGGGCCGCGTCGGACATGCGGTCCTATGGCCTCACGCTCCTGCTCACCGCCTCCACGACCTGGTGCTTCGCGCGGCTGTGGATCGTGGACAAACCGACGCCCAAGGGCCTCTTCGTCGGGTACGTGACCCTGACGGGCCTCTCGCTGCTCACGTTCTACTACACGGGATTTCTGTTCGCCGCTCAACTGCTTGCGGCGTGGTTTTCGGGCCGGCGAAGGAGGGAGGCGGTGATCGCAGCGGGGATCATCGCAGTGTTGCTGCTTCCGGCTATTCCGTTGATCCTGCGGCAATTCGGGATGCACATCAGGGGAGGTTTTCCACCGCCTCCCGATGGGTCGGCGTTCTCCCAAGGCATCGACGTCATTTGGCGGATGGTCGCAATCTTCTTCGACACCCTGCTTTTCACCGGCAGCAAGAATACTCGCTGGCTGCGGCCCGCCTTGCTGCTGGTGGCAGCCGCGCTGATCGCGAGTCGCATCTGGCTGGGTCGGGTACGCTGGCCACGGGAGGCCGCCTTGCTAGCGCTTACGGGGCTCCTGCCGTTTCTCGCGCTGGAAACCTTCGATATCACCAACTTCGCGCTCGTGTCCGAGCGCCACCGGGGCATCATCATCCTCCCTCTGCTGGCTGCCGCGGCACTCGTGGTCGACCGGATTCCCAAGCGGTCGTTTCGAGCACCGATGGGCTTGACCCTAAGCGGCCTCGTGGCCTGGTTCGGGTTGAGCTTCGTGAGGGACGGATCGCCCCATGCAGGACTATCAGGCCGCGGCCCGGTACGTGACGCAGCACGAAAGCGTCGACGAACCGATTTTCTTCTTCGATAACGTCGGGGTACTGGCGTTCAAGCACTACTATCGAGGATCCAACTCCATGCTCGGCTTGCCGCGTGACTACACTGCTCGAGCACTGGTCCAACGAGATCCGGGCCCTCGAGGGCGCTCGTCCAATTACGGAGCCGGATCGACTCTCTGGTCCCGCCGGGAGGGGAGTTCTGGATCGTGGAGCGGAAGCAGATGGGACGCTTCCTGCGGCCGGAGATACTGGAGAGGTTCCGGGAAAGCGAGGTGGAATCGCTGGATTCGCTGCGCGTCTCCGGGCTTGGGGTGTATCACCTCAGACGGCCGGCAATTCGGAGTGAGAATGACTTCACATTGAAGATTTCAGATTGAAGATTTCAAATTGAAGATTGATCCCCTTTCGGGGGTGTGATCTCAGTTTGAAGATTTCGGCAGGAGCAGTCAATCTTCAATCTGAAATCTTCAATCCAATTCTTCCCGCTCTACGCCAGCCGAAACACCCCCTCTCCTGGACGTCCTGCCGACCCCTCCTCATCTCGCATAAGCGCATCGGCGAAATACTTGGTGGCCCAGTTCAGAATCTCGTTCCGGCCATAGTCTCCGCTCATCGGCGCGGAGCCCTTGATGCCTCCTCGCAATCCCACATCGCGCGAGGTCCGGTTCTGGGTTCGTTTCAGGAACTGCAACACGCGAGGCACCGGCTCGAGCCAGCTGGCATCGCCGGTGATCAGGTGAAGCCGCATCCAGTTGTTCGCCATCTGAGCTTCCCCGGTCAGGCAGCTCCAGGATACCGCACCCGACCAATCCTGTCGGAAACGCCCCGGCATCCAGCCGTCCTCGCGAACGACTTCCATCAGGTGACGGGCCGCGAGCTGGCCCGCGGCGAGGATCTCCGGATCGTTCAGCACTCGGCCGCCTTCGAGCAGGCCACGCACGGTATAGGCGATCGTGTGAAGCAACGGCCGGCTGGAATCGGTGAGACAGCAGTGCGGAAACCAGCCGTTCTCATACTGCATGTTTGCCACCGCCCGCAGGTTGCGGCGGGCCGCCTCGGTGAAATCGGGCTGTTGAAGGGTCACTCCAGCTTCGGCGAGTGCCCAGGAGACTCGGGCGTTGTACAGAGTCGCGTCGCCCCGGGCGAATTGAGAGTTTCCCTTCCGCCAGTGGCCATCGGGATCCTGCACCGAGACGAGGTATCGCCCAGCCCGGATGGCCGCGTCGGCGAACTGGGAAGCTCCGCTTTCCTCGAAGGCCGCGAGCCAGCCGAACATGACTTGTCCGGTGTTGAAGACCGCGGGCGAACGGCCTTCGCCGATGACTCCTCCCTGCACAGCCCCGGATTCGAGCTGGACCTCGATTTCCCAGCGCGCAGCACGGAGCGCTCGCTCGGCGAGTTCGGGGCGTTCGAGGTACTGCGATGCGTGCAGAAGAGTCGGGATGATGTAGCCGGTGGTTTCCGGATAGGACGGCTGCCATCCTTGGCCCCGGAAGTAGCGGTTGTAGATCAGGCTGTAGCCACGGGACAAACCATCGTCGGGGGTTGCATCCTGTGCCCGGGTTAACCATCCGATGGCCTCGTCGAGGTGCGGCCGATGGTTGGGCTCCGCCCGGTGCCCGCCGGCCTGTTCTACCCGAGATTCACCGCGGCCCAGGGGATTGAGAAGTGGGTGCGCGCGCAACGACCTCAGCCGGCCGACCAGCGACCTCGCTGCCCGGCGGAGGAGAGAAGCGAGTTGTGGATCACGACGGCGTCATGGAGTTGTTGAATGGGGAGCCATCTCACGTCACACGAAGAGTCGGTCTCGCTTAGAGGGAGACACGACTCCTCCCTCTGAACAAGCGCCATGATGCGCCACGTTGCGCCAGCAAATAGGCTCGTCCACGGTGGTTCCTGTGGCGTCACGCACCTTCCGAGCCAAAGGCGTTAGCCACGAAGTCTGCACGGAATTCTGCCGGAATGCCCATACCGGGGCAACCGTTCCAAGTGGGTGAGGATCCCCGTCGGGGCCGTGCCCCGAGCCTGGAGCTCCAAACGCTGGCCGCCCACCGAATGAGCTGCGTGCGCTGGCACGCGAAGGCCTCGAGGTTGCCATTCCACGCCTAATCGCCCTGTCAAGAACCCCAATGAACGACCTGCGGACGTCATCCGGGCCACTGACCAGCTCAGGCAGATCGGTTCCACTCTTGCTCGAAGAGGCCATGTGACGCCTCCACAAGTCGAACCGCATCTGGAAATTCGTCCGTGGCCCGGGACGAGAACCCCAGGTTCGGCCCAATGCCACCAGACTTGGGAGAGGACACCACGGAGGTCTGCGGCATCGGCCTGGTGGGCGGAGTCCACGGTGAGGGTGGAATCCACCCAGAGCAGCTCGAGATAGGTGTTCTGGAAAACGGCCGGCATCGAGGTGGTCCCCTCACCGTCGTGGCGATTAGTCGCGGTGTCGATGAACACACCGGCCTTCCGAAGGGCCTGGACGGCCTGTGCGGCCCCGGCCGGCACTACGATGTAGACGTGGTCCAGCTCCCGTACGGTGGCTTGGGCAGGGAGCGCCCCTGGCCGGGCAGCGGGCGCCAGAGGAGCGCGCAGGGCTCCCGTGAAATGGGGCGATCTTGGTTCCTACCTCGGCGACTGCCTAACGAGCTGCGTATGACTTGCTGGGCGCGGCGCGGTCTGGGCACCGCTACGTCGAGACGGGTTGTCGTGCCAGCCCTCTCGCAGACCGACGGCCGCGCCCGGGCACCGTCCATGCGCTGGTTAGACAGCCGCACATTCGTTATTGGCTCGTGGCGGGGTGGGCGAAGAACGCCTCGATCATTGGGTTGAGCCACTCCAGGGCGCTCGCCCAGAGTGTTGTGGCCTGTATCAGGTACTATGAACAAGGCGGCGTGGTCGATGCTCCGCCAAATGGCGATGGTGTGTTCGAGAAGGACCCCATCGTGATCCCCGGCGATGACCATCGTCGGGGTCATGTGATGCAGGACCTCCGGACCGAGCTCCTGATCAGTCGGATGGCGCAGCCATAGGTCTTTGAGTTCGCGACGACTGGGTAGTGCGCAACAGGATCTGCGAACTCCCGTTGGTAACACGCAACCCCGGCTGTGTCGGTGGCCGGATCCCGATGTCGGCTTCGGTGCCCACATCGGGGGTGAACGACTCTTGTAGTGGCAAAGTGCTTGCGCCTGTCACTACGAGGTGGCGCACGAGACCTGGGTGTCGCGACGCGAGGAGCAGCCCAACGATGCCACCGTCGCTGAGGCTGAGAACATCCACGCGCCGAGGGCAAGCTTCTTGAGCAGGTCCGCAGTCTTGTCGGCCATATGGACATAATCGAGGGGCGCGTCGTTATGGGGAGTGCGGCCCTGTCCCCGTCGCTCGGGAGCGACTAGGAGGTGGGTCGCAGAGAGAGGCCCTAGCTGGCGGGGATGGTCTCTTCCACCGTATTGAACCCACCATGAAGCAGAAGAACTGGCGAACCACTACCGTAAAGTTGGTAATACATCCGCAGCGCGCCGATTGCCATGTAGGCCGTCGACGTCGGAGCCGGTAGGGAATCTGGGATGGCTTGCCCAATGAGGGTCGAGGTCACGGCCGCAAGCAGCGAGGGGCAAAGTGTGAGGGGCCGCAGCAACGAGGTTCTGAGGAGTGTCATGGTGCTCATTCCTTCAGAGGTGGAACTCAACCAGAGGTGGAACTCAACTTCTCGAGTCTAGGGCCTCCGTCGTGCGAGAAGGTTGGAGAACGAGGCTGTCTCCCCGATCCACGCCGTAATGTCGAAGCCGCATGAGCTGAGCAGGAAGGTCAACGAACGCTTGTTGAACATGTTGGCATCAAGGGGGTAGCCCGGGAGCCGTCTTGTCAGCTGAAACGTCCGGCGGATCCCTCCTTTAGGCGAGCGATGCGACTATTCGAGAGCGGGCCACGTATGAGTATGAATCCGTGAGGGCGAACCCAACTAGCGATCTTCTTCATCGTCGCGAGCGGCTCAGGTAAGTGCTCCAGCACGTCAAGGAGAGTAACGACTTCGAACGCTGCCGACCATTTGCCTAGTGGGATATCTTCGATTCGACCGGTGAACACCTCGAGTTTGTAGGTGCTGCGGGCGTACTGCGCCATAGAGGCATTCAACTCGATCCCGGCGACGTCAAAGCCGGTTTTGCGGGCCTCGTCTAGAAAGGTGCGACCGGCGCATCCAACATCGAGCAGCGTGCCAGGCGGCGGAGCTGGCAGCATGGCGAGGATCTCGCGGGCCTCCGCTCTAAGTTTCGGCTCGGCCTCTGGTAGCCGGTGCCGAAGATGCCACAAACCCAGTCACCCTCTTTATG
>CAWHXS010000008.1:0-60300 GCA_963833365.1 uncultured Gemmatimonadales bacterium | reverse complement strand
TCGATGTAGTCCTTCACCGCCTCGCGCAGCGCCGCAGTCACCGCGGAGGGCCGGTCGGCCTTGAGGGCGGTCGCCGCAGCCTCCTGTGCCACGCTCAACGGCACGGTCCGCACCACCCACTTGAGCAGCGGGAGCGACGGCGGGGCCACGCTGAGGTTGCGATAGCCCAGGCCCATCAGCAGCACGGCCGAGAGCGGATCCGATGCCATCTCGCCGCACACGCTCACCCCGATGTCCTGTGCCTTGCCCGCATCCAGGATCATCTTGAGCTGGCGCAGCACGGCAGGGTGGTGCGGCACGAAGCGGTCGGCCAGCCGTGCATTCCCCGGTCCACCGCCAGGGTGTACTGCACCAGATCATTGGTGCCTACGCTGAAAAACGCGCAGTGGGGAGCGAGATGCTCCGCAATGAGTGCAGCGGCCGGGGTCTCGATCATCACGCCGATCGGCACCGAGGCGGCAGCCCGGACTCCAGCCCGGGCCAGCGCGAGGGCCTCCTCCAGCATCATGTCCCGGGAATCGAGCAACTCTTCCAGCCGGGTCACCAGCGGCAGCATGCAGCTCCAGCCGCCGGTCGACGGCGGCTCGCAGCACCGCGCGCAGCTGGGGCCGGAAGATCTCAGGATGGTCGAGGCAGACCCGGATCGAGCGCCAGCCGAGGAACGGGTTGGCTTCGGGGGGAGCGCGGAACGCGGCGGGGAATTTGTCGCCGCCCAGATCGAAACTCCGAATCACCACCGGCAGGCCGGGAAACGAATCGCTCACCCGGCGGAAATAGTCCGCCTGCTCGTCCTCGGTGGGCAGCGACCGCCCGGCCCGTGATCAGGAATTCGGTTCGGAGGAGGCCGACACCCTGCGCACCGTTCCTGGCCGCCGCGACGATTTCGTCGGGGAGGTCCACATTGCCCATCAGGGTCAGCGCGACACCGTCGGGCGTGATGGCCGGCTGGGAGACTCCCGCTTCGAGCTCGAACTGGAGCTTCTGGCGCCGGGAGAGCTGGGTGCGAGCCCGCTCGAGCTCGACCCGGGTGGGATCCAGCAGGATGGTTCCGCTCTGCCCATCGAGCAACAGGGTGGTCCCGTTGGTGATGCGCTCGAGAGCCCCCGCGGCTCCCATCACCGCCGGCAAACCGAGCGAGTGGGCCAGGATCGCGGCGTGAGAGGTACGGGTGCCTTCTTCGCTGACCAGCCCGAGCACATGGTCGCGATCCAGCTGGACCGTGAGTCCCGGCGCCAGCTCCCGGGCCACCACGATCACCTGCTCGCCGGCCGGCAGCTGCAACAGGTCGTCGTCCTGCCGGCCCAGCAACCGCTGGAGTACCCGGATCTGGATGGCGGAGAGATCGGCCAGCCGGTCGCGCAGCATGGCGTTTCCGGAATTGGCCCACAGTGCGCGAGTCTCCAGCGCCTTGAACTCGAACGCCGTCTCGGCGCTCAACTTGTTCTGCCGGATCAGCCGCTCGACGTCCCCAATCACATCGGCATCCTGCACCATCATGATCTGGGCGTCGAAGATGTGCGATTCCTCGCGTCCCGCGCGATGCAGCACCCGGTCCCGCAAGGCGCTCAGCGTCTCGACCACCGCGGCGACTGCCTGATGCAGACGAGCCACCTCGGCTTCGACCTGATCCGGCGCGATGCCCCGGTTAGGCACGTCCGGCACATCGAGCCGGACGATGAGGGCCGGACCGAATGCGACGCCGGGGGAGACGCCGATGCCCTGCAGGACCTGGCTGCCGCCGCTCATCGCTCGCCGAACCCCGTCGCGACCAGGTCGGCCAGCGCGGCCACCGCCCGCTCCTCGTCGGGACCCTCGGCCCGGAAGGTGAGCACGCTGCCACACTCAGCCGCCAGCATCATCACTCCCATAATGCTCTTCGCGTTGATCGACATGTCATCCCGCACGATCTCGATGTGAGAGCTGAAGCTGCTCGCCAGTTTCACCAGGGACGCCGCGGGCCGGGCATGCAGCCCCAGCGGATTGACGATCGTAGCGTCGCGGCTCGTCATGCACCCCCCAGGCCCAGGCGAGGGCCAGGCTGAGGATGATGAGGGCGTATCGAAGAGACGGCAGCCTGGCGCCGAAACGCCAGGATCCCACCAGTCCGCCCAGCAGGACGCCGAGTGCCAGCACGATCTCCGGAAGATGGAACGGCCCGAGCAGCCAGCCGCTCGCGACCGAGAGCGCGATCCCCACTCCGGCTCCCGCCACCAGGCCCGCGCGCTCGGCGGCCCAGGGCAACCAGGACCCTCCGATTCCCGCACCGACCCGAATGCCCGAGGCGAGCCCGGTGCGGAGGGCCCACACGCTGGTCGCGAGTCGAATCCCGTTAAACACCACCAGGAAGCTGCCCACCGCGAAGAGGGGAAAGCCCAACGCCGCGATCACCACCGCGATACCGATCAAAGCTGGCAGCACTCCGGCCCAGAACACCTGATCGCCCAGCGAGCCCAGCGGTCCGCAGAGCGCGGTGCGGAGCCGGCTGATCTGCGGTCCGGGAACGGCATCGTACTCCGCGCGGACCGTGGCCCCGAGCGCCAGCCCGGCGATGTACGGGTGGCTGTTGAAGTACTCGGCCGAACGAACCACCGCCTCGGAATAGCGCGACGGATCGGCCGCTTTCAGGTCCTCCAGCAGCGGGGTGGCCGCGAAGCCCAGCCCCACGCCGAGCATTCGTTCGTAGCTCCAGGCCCCCTGGACCGCGAGGAGCCGAACGAGAGCGCGCAGTTCGCCGGTCATCGCAGCATCGCCAGGAGCAGGCCAGTGCCGATGCCGGCGGCCAGCCAGCGCATTCGGGCACCGCGGCCGGCGCTCCGTATGGCGCCGCCCGTGCGCCGCGGCGAGTCCGGCGCCGATCGCCACCGCGGTGACGATCGGCAGGCTCGACAGCATCGGAATGTCGCGCCGCCACGGCGACGGCCAGGCGCGAGCGACGCGGCGGTCAGTCCGAAAGCTCCGCAGCACGTCGCGCGCGAGGCCTCCGTACTGCAGCCGTGCGATGGTGCGGGTCTCCCCGGCGGCGAGCCCCGCGGCATGCCGCTGGATCGGCCCGCGCGTTGTCCTCCCGAATCCATTGCAGGCTCCAGCCCCCCAGCACCGCGGCGAGCAGCCCGATCAGCACCGCGGGCCCCAGCGCCGCCTCCCACGGTTTGCCCGCGGCGAACGCAACCGCGCCGACCGTCGCCGGTCCGTAGTCGGGATAGCGCGAGGCGCCGACCGGCAGCACGTCGAGCGCGAACAGCTCCATGACGAGCGCGACCCGGAGTCCGGTCTCCAGGTCGCCCAGCAGCGCCGCGGCGACCGTACCCGCGATCAGCGGTCGCGAGATCATCGCCTGCGGGAAGCTCACGAGATCCAGGCCGACCAGCCGTGCCCCAGGCCAGCAGCAGGCCGAGCGTCGCTCCCGGCAGGGAGCTCATCGCGAGCGCCTCGAGCGGCACGGCCGGCAGCGGTCGGCAGATCCTGCGCGGTCACCCGGGTGCCGGACGCCTCGAGCGCCTCCAGCGTATGAAATTCATCGTCGGTGAGATAGACGTAGGGCAGCCGCGGGGTTCGTCCCGGCCGGTGGTGCAGTCCGCCCAGGTTGACCGTCTCGATGCCACCGGCGAGGCCTTCTGCCGGAAGCGACCATCGTCGCGATGTCGGCCGTGAGCACGATTCCGGGCCGAGGATCGTCGCGCCATGCCGGTGCGAGACGCGCCGCCTCGGTCACATCCGCGAAGATCAACTCGACTTCGGGCGGCACCCCCATGCGATAGAGATCCTGCTCCCAGTCGCTGGCAGCTACCTGGTCATCCACCAGCGCGATGAACCCGACGTCGAGCGGGCGTCCCCACCCGATGACCACCTGGCCATGGATCAGCCGGTCATCGATGCGATGACAACAGGACCGACATCAGCGCGATACGGATCGCCTCGCCGCCCTTGGTCAGCCGCGCGCCGCGCGGCTTCCTCGGCGGAGGCACCGCGGTGGAACACGAAGTCCACCAGCATCGGCAGGTTGACGCCGGTGACCACCGGCAGCTCGGTCTGCGCTCGATTGGCCCGCATCGCGGCGAAGAAACAGGAGCCGCTGGGCAGATCGACGAACACCACCGCCGGCCCGTCCCCGATCGCTTCAGTGAGCCGGCGCTCGATCGACTCGCGGATCGCAGTCGCTGTTGGACACCGGAATCAGCACGCCGGTCACGCCGCTGATCTGCTCGACGGCCTGGACCATGGCCGCGGCGAGCGCCGCCGTGCGAGACCACGACGCCCCGTAAGCCCGTCACTCATAGTCTTCGGCCAGATATTCCCGGACGCCCTGCTTCTCCTTCATCCGCCGGATCAGCCGTTCGTTGAACGCCGGCCGCCACATCCACCCCGGAGTACCGGAGCAGCAGCATCATCGCGATCACCTCGGCGATCACCGTGATGTTCTTCCCCGGGTTGAGCGGCACGATCACCTTGGGAATGGTCACGTCGAGAATGCGTGGTCTCGAGCTGGGACAGGCCGGTCCGGTCGGCGTCCTGCGCCGATTCCCAGTCTTCCAGCTGGACCACCACTTCGATCCGCTTCTGCTGCCGCACCGCGCGGACCCCGAACAGCGCGGGAATGTCGATCAGCCCGATGCCGCGGATCTCCATGTGATGGCCGGCCAGCTCGTGACCCTGCCCGATCAGGATGTCGCTGCCCGCGCCGAGTTACCTGCACCACGTCGTCGGCCACCAGGCGATGTCCCCGCTCGACCAGGTCCAGCACGCATTCGCTCTTGCCGATACCCGAACGGCCGATGAAGAGCAGACCCAACCCCGTACACGTCGGCCAGCGAGCCATGCAGCGTGGTGCGCGGAGCGAACGCCTCCTCGAGGAACGGCTTGATGCGGCGGTAGAACTCCGCCGTCTTGAGCTGGCTCAGCAGCAACGGCACCCCGCGCACCCGGGCGAGATCGAGCAGCTCGCGCGGGCACCTCCTGCCCCTTGGTGACGAAGACGCAGGGCAGGTCGAAGTCGAAGAACGCCTCGAGCCGCTGGCGTCGCTCCTCGGCGGTCGAGCGAGTTGAGGTAACTGATCTCGGTTTCGCCCAGCACGTGCAGCCGGCGCGGGCGCGAAGCGCGAGGTGTATCCGGCCAGGGCCAGGCCGGGACTCGCGACCTCCGGGTCGGGAATGGGCCGGTCCAGCCCCAGGTCGCCGGTCAGCGGAGAGAGCTGGAGCGGATCGGTCCGCCGCGACAGCAGATCGCGCAGCGATGATCGTCACACGGCGTCCTTCATCGGCGCGGCCCCTTCTTGCCCGGCTCGATACTTGTCCAGCTGGCGGCGGACTTTTTCTTCCGCCCGGTCCAGCGCCGTGCGGTGATCCTTCTCCTCACCGGTTCCGACGAAGATGTCGCCGCGGGAGATGTGCAGTCGGATTTCAACCTGCCAGAGGTTGGGCGCGACGTCGAAGACAACAGTGCCGTCCACCGGACGGTCCGTCAGGCTGCCCAAACGGCCCAGGACTTCGTCGGCCCGGGCCCGCAGTTCGTCGGAAATCTCGCAATGGCGAGCGGTGATGGTAGTGTTGCATGAAGACCTCCAGAGATGATCAGAGGCTATCGGCTTTCGCCTATCGGTCTGGTCAGGTTCAACGGCTCAACTCGGTTCCTGCGAACCTCTTCCGCCCCCGCCCACTGCCCCGAATGGCCCAGCAATCCTTCGATCCAGCGCTCAGTCTGGTCCGCCGCGGTGTCCCAGCTGAGCGATTCGGCAAAGCGTCGCGCGCCAACGCCGAGACGATGCGACCAGGGCCGGATCCCCGCCAGTTCGACCATGCGGGCGGCCATCGCGTTCACGTCGCCATGAGGGACCAGGAATCCGGTTTCGCCGTGCCGAACCGAATCTCGCAGGCCCGGACTGTCCGAGGCCAGAGAGGGCGTGCCGGCCGCGGCCGCCTCGATGTTGGTGATGCCCCAGCCTTCTTTGGGCGACGGGAAAACGTTGGCCCAGGTGCTCCGCAACAACTGCAATTTTTCCGCCTCGCTCACGAAGCCCCGGAAGCGTACCGCGTCCTTCACGTGGAGCTGTTCTGCGAGTGCTTCGAGTCGTGCGCGGTCGGCCCCGGTCCCCGCGATATCCAGTTCGATGTCGGGTCGTTGCTCTCGCGCCACGGCCAGGGCCCGAATCGCAATATCCACGCCTTTGTAGCGTCGCAGTCGCCCTACATAAAGGAAAGATGGCGGTGTCGTGCGAGCCACGGAGGGGTCGGGCCGGAAGGCATTCGAGTCGATGCCGGGACGGATCACGGTGATCTGGTCCCGCGGGAACTCCGCGCGCCACGAGGTCATCTCGGGTACTGTCGCTGATGGCGTGGAATCCCGCTCGACGGTATGCCGCGGGGATCGGCCGTTCCAGCAGCCAGACCAGAGCCGCCATGGGCCATGCCGCCTCCTGAAAGACCGTGGCACCGAACAGATGAGGAATGATGACGCCCAGCGGCAAGTCGGTCAGTCCCGCGAGGAACAGCGGGATCTTGTTGATGTCCTCGATCACCACATCGGGTCGCTCGGCTCGGAGCACCCGACGAACCGCTCCCCTGCCGTGCAGCGCGAAGCTATTGCGCTCGCCGGTGCGGTGTACCTCGATGCCCTCCAGCATGGCGCGCGGAGCACAACCACGCCAGCCCGAGGCGACCAGCCGGATCCGGTGCCCTCGCGCCGCCAGACGACCGAAGATCTCGAACAAATGGATCTCGGCGCCCCCCGCATGGGGATTTTCCCGGTCCTGCCAGTTCACCAGCAGGATGTTCACAAGCGACCCAGCGAATGAGCGATCCGGTCCAGCACACCGTTGATGAAGGCCGGAGCCTTCGCACCGGCGAACCAGTGCGCCAGTTGCACCGCTTCGTTGATCACGACCTTGGGCGGTTCTTCTCCCAGGCGCAGCTCGTAGGTCGCGAGACGGAGAATGTTCCGCTCCACGGTGCCGATGCGGCTTAATCGCCAGTTATCGGCCGCGGCCTCGGTTTCCCGGTCCAGACTCTCCGCCGCCGCGACGACTCCGGTCGCGAGTGCCTCGGCGCGATCGAAGACCAGTGGGTCGGGTCCGGTGAGTCGCGCCAGCCGAGTCGCTGTTTCCGATATCGGCAGGTTGCCGGTCAGCTCCCACGCGTAGAGCATCTGCAGCGCACGGGCCCGTGCCTTGGTCTCCGCTCTAAGCACGGCTGGCTCGAATCTGCGCCAGCACGTCTGCTGCCGTGAGCGCCGCCTCGGCCGCCTCGTGTCCCTTGTTTCCCGCAGCACCCCCTGCCCGAGCCAGCGCCTGGTCCAGGTCATCGGTCGTCAGTACGCCGAACCCAACTGGAATGCCGGTCCGGACTGCGACTTCATTGAGCCCGCGCGCGGCCTCGCCTGCGACATAATGGAAATGCGCCGTCTCGCCACGGATCACCGCCCCCAGGGCGACGATGGCGGCGTAACGTCCGCTCTCCGCCGCGACCGAGGCAGCGGCACCCAGCTCGAAAGCGCCAGGAAGCCAGACCACGTCAACGTCCGTTTCCGGAATACCGGCTTCCCGGCAGCACGCGAGCGCCCCTTCGAGCAGCTTCGCCGTCACGAGCTCGTTGTAGAGACTCACCAGGACCGCGACGCGCCCGATGGCGCGCAGCCGGCCACGAAATTCGGCCACGGATCAGTGAGTGAGGAGATGCCCGAGCTTGTCCCGCTTGGCGTCGAGGTAAGCCCGGTTCTGGAGGTTGGGATCGGTGACGAGAGGAATGCGTTCGACGATTTCCAGGCCGTACCCCTCGAGGCCGACCAGCTTGCGGGGATTGTTGGTCATGACGCGGATGGACGAAAGACCCAGGTCCCGGAGGATCTGGGCGCCGATCCCGTAGTCCCGAAGATCCGGAGCGAAACCCAGCTTCTGATTGGCCTGCACCGTATCCGCGCCGGCATCCTGCAGGGCGTAGGCCTTGAGCTTGTTGAGCAGCCCGATGCCCCGCCCTTCCTGATCCAGATACACGATGACTCCGGCACCCTCGGCGCCGATCTTTTCCATCGCGAGACTCAACTGGAGACCACAGTCGCAACGCTCGGAGCCGAACACATCTCCAGTGAGACACTTGGAGTGCATCCGCACCAGGATGTTGGGCTTGCCCGCGACGTCTCCCATCACCAGGGCCACATGCTGGGCCTGATCCACGTCGTTGCTGTAGCCGACGATAGTGAACTCACCATACTTAGTCGGGAGCTTCGCCTCGGCGAGACGATGGACCAGCTGCTCCATCCGGAGCCGGTAGGCTACCAGCTGAGCCACAGTGACGAAGGTGAGACCATGCTCCGCGGCAAAAGCCTCGAGCTGTGGGCGCCGCGCGCTCGACCCATCCTGGTTGAGCACCTCGCAGATCACGCCGGCGGGATAGAGTCCGGCGAGCCGAGCCAGATCCACCGCGGCCTCGGTGTGTCCGACGCGCTGGAGCACACCACCGGGACGAGCCCGTACTGGGTTCACGTGTCCCGGACGGCGCAGGTCGGAGGGGACAGTGGCCGGATTGATGGCGACGTGAATGGTCTTGGCCCGGTCGGAGGCTGAGATACCAGTGGTGACGCCGAAGCGATGATCCGCATCGATGGTGACGGTGAACGCGGTCCGCATCGATTCGGAGTTCTGGCTCTCCATCTGCTGGAGACCCAGCTGCTCGCACCGCTCGTGAGACAGGGCGAGACACACCCAGCCGCGGGCATGGGTGATCATGAAATTCACCATCTCGGGGGTGACCAGCTCTGCCGCGCAGATCAGGTCGCCCTCGTTCTCCCGGTCCTCGTCATCGGCCACGATGATGAGTTTGCCGTTCCGGAGGTCGTCGATGGCTTGTTCGATGGTGCCAAAGGTCATGGTGTTAGCCGTCAGCCGTCAGCTATTAGCGGTTAGCCCGTAGGCCAGAACGTCAGTACTCGGTCGCTCGACGTCCTCGCGATTGAAATCGCGGCTCGGCGCGACGTCGCTTCGCGACGTGGCCTGCCCCGAACCGTAGCCGCCTTTATGGGTCGCCAAGTTCTGCACGAACCCAGGGCCTACCGTCGACCGCTACGGCCTGACGAGCCGCGACTTGAGTCGCGAGCTCAGCTGACCTACCCCCGTTCTACCAAGCAGGCCGGACGTACTTCCCGATCGTGTCCCCCTCGAGATGCACCCGATCTCCAGGCTGCCGTTCACCCAGGGTCGTATGCTGTAAAGTAAACGGGATGAGGGAGACCTGGATCAAATTCGCCGCCGGTAAGGCGTTAACCGTCAGGCTGACCCCGTCCACCGTCACAGATCCCAGTGGAATAGAGACTTGTGCCACTTCGGCCGGGGCGCGGATGTCGAGCAGCCGGGCGTCCTGTTGCTGGCTTACCCGCTCCACGGTCCCCACACCGTCCACGTGACCCTGCACCAGGTGCCCACCCAGCCGGTCTCCGACTTGGAGGGCGCGCTCCAGGTTCACGCTGCGGCCGGCCTCCAGCGATCCGAAGTTGGTGCGGTCGAGCGAGGTCTTGATCACGTGGACCGAGAACCATCCCTCGCCCATCCGCTCGACCGTGAGGCAGGCCCCATCCACGGCGATGCTCTCGCCCGGCGCGAGATCGGTATACGGCGCAGCGATCTCGAGGCTCAGTCCGTCGGAGCCCTGAGTCGCGCGTCGTACGCTGCCGACCGCGGTTACGATTCCGGTAAACATCCCGCCCGATCCACCACGAGGAGTGTGTCTTCTCCCAGCGCGCGACGTTCGACGACCTGCCAGCGCTCCGCCTCCATCAGGCGGGAACCGGGAATCCCCTCGACGGCGGGAATCCCATCATCGCCGAGCCAGACCGGGGATTGAATCCAGTAATAGCGATCGACCAGTCCTTCGGCGAGCAGCGCTCCGGCCATGCGGCCCCCTCCTTCGACCAGCAGCGACTGCACCCCTTGCCGTCCCAGCAGATCCGAGCGCGGAGGTGAGCGACGCGGCTCTGGTGCACCTCGACTCCGGCGGATTCGAGTGCATCGAGCTTGGCGGGTGAAGCCTGCGGAGTCGTGAGCAGAAGCGTGGGAATCTCCCGCGCGGTCTTCACCAGGGTGAGGCTGGCGGGAAGATCTCCCAATCGATCGAAAACCACCCGCTTGGGAGGAATCCTGGGTTCCACACTGCCCCGGGCGGTGAGCGACGAATCATCGGTCCGGGCGGTATAGCCACCGACACCGATCGCATCGTAACCGGCCCGAAGCCAATGCACGAACTCCCGGGCCTTGGCGCCCGAGATCCAGCGGGAACGGCCGGCGTGGTCGGCGATCTTGCCATCGAGTGTGGTGGCCAGCTTGAGGGCGACGAAGGGGCGCTCGGTCCCGGTGAACCGGTGCAGGAATGCCGCGTTCTGGCGGGAGGCCTCCTCGGCGCGGAGCCCGATTTCGACCTTGATGCCCTGGGCGATCAGAGCCGCGGCGCCACCGCCCGCTTCGGGATTGGGATCGGCGACTGCAGCGATAACCTCGCGCACGCCGGCCTTGATGAGTGCTCCAGTACAGGGCGGCTGCTTCCCTGGTGATTGCAGGGTTCCAGCGTGACGAGGACGGTGCTTCCCGCCGCCCGAGACGCCCGCTGCCTCCAGTGCCGCAACCTCGGCATGCCGCTCGCCGAACTCGGCGTGAAACCCTTCCCCGACCAGCTCATCCCCCTGAAGCACCACCGCGCCGACCAGCGGATTCGGCGCCACCCGCCCCCACCCATTCCAGGCGAGTTCGAGGGCCCGGCCCATTGCATCGAAATGATTCACACTGCGGAAGATCTGCTGCGATCAGCGGGCTGACAAGGGCGGAATAACAACGAGGCCCGGCGCCTGCCGGGCCTCCTGAAACCAAGTTCAAGTTCTATTAGAAGGTGAAGCGCAGCGCCGCTGAGCCAAAGAGCCGGTTGTCCTTCGGATCGTTGTTCTCGAAGGTAGTGCTCAGGTTCAAGTCCTTCCCGAACTGCCAGCCAACTTCACCCACCAGGTTGAGCATGCCGAGGTTGAGGCCCGCATCCAGGAAGGCCAGCGTCCGCTCCTGGTCGAGATCCTTGGAAATGAATTGCGTTGGTCCGACCGTCGGGTTGAATTCGATGTCGGCCTTCCCGGTGTACTTGTCCCAGCCCAGTCCACCGCCGATGCTGGCGATACCGAAATTATAGCCCGCCATGGCGCGAAGGTTGGTCGCATCCAGGTTCACGCCGTAACGGTATTGGTTCCCTTGAGTGACGTCACCGTAGGTCACCTCGGGAACGCCGCGGTGCATCGCGGAAACCGAGATGGCAGGGATCGCACCCATCTGATTGATCACCCCAACCCGGGCTCCGTAACCAAAGCCGAGGGCAACGTCGCCGATCGACGTGGCGTCCTTGTCCACGCTGAAATTGTCGATCTGGTTGGTGGGCAGGAGCTGAGCGGAGCCCAACAGGTCAATGGCGAGGAGTCCATTGCTCATTCCCTTGTAGAGGCCGAGCGACGCATCCACCTGAGGAGCCGGGGCCACGACCTCATCCGCCGAGGCCACCGTGGTGCCGGTGCCGTTGTAATTCAGATCGGGGAGATGGAACTTGGTGGCGTTGACCCGGGCGGAAATCGTCAGGTGGGGGAAACCTCCCAGCGTGCCCACCTGGCCAAGAGTCGGATTACCACCGCTCACCAGCATGCCGGCAACCGGGTGGAACAGCACGGCTCCATCCACGGCGGCATTACAGATGTTTGCGTCTGGTCCGATGTAGGCGCTGCATTCGGAATTGCCCTGCGCCAAAAGCGAAGCGGCCGGGAGAAGAGCGAGGGCCGCGAGGAGAACGGTAGCACGGCGATGCATGTCGTGACCTCCTGATATCTCAGTCGATGATGGTCACCCCCCCGGAGCCCGAGCGAATTTCGCCCAGAAGCCACGTCTTTACTCCGTCGTTCGCCGCCGCTGTTTCCGCGGCGCCTACCTGGCCGGGCGGAAGTACGGCGATCATACCCACACCAAGATTGAATACGTCGTGCATCTCGGCGGACGACACTTTTCCGGCGTCCTGCAAGAGCCGGAATAAGGGGGGCAGCGTCCAACTGCGTTGCTGCACAACAGCCTCACAACCGGGGGGCAAGATCCGCACCAGATTTCCCGGAATTCCGCCACCTGTGATGTGCGCCAGCCCGTGGATGTGCTGCAGGACCGGGAACACCGCCTTGAAGTAGCTTTTGTGAACAGCCAGGAGAGCATCGGCGACGCTCTGCCCGGTTTCCGGCAGTGGATCCCGAGTTGAAAGCTTGAGCGTGTCGAAGATGATTCGGCGGGCCAGCGTGTACCCGTTGGTGTGAAGCCCGGTGGACGCATACGCCAGCAGGACGTCGCCGGGGCGGATCTTGTCTCCGTGCAGCGCCTCGTCTTCCTCGACCACTCCGATGATGGTGCCCGCCAGATCGTAGTGTCCGGGCTGATAGAGTCCCGGCATCTGCGCCGTCTCTCCCCCGGCTAGCGCCATCCCATGCGCGCGACAGGCCCGGGCAATTCCTTCCACGATTCCCGCGATCTGTTCAACCGTGAGCGCCGACCCGGCGATGTAATCCATGAAGGCGATCGGTCGCGCGGCGTGAACCAGGATGTCGTTGACACTGTGGTTGACGAGGTCTTCTCCCACGGTATCGAAGCGCCCGGCCTCGAGTGCCACCAGGACCTTGGTGCCGACCCCGTCGGTGCTCAGCACCAGCGCCGGCTTCCGCATCCCGGGTGGAACCCGCACCATGCCGCCGAAGGCGCCGACGTGGCCGAGAGACAGCGCGGTCCGGGTTCCCGCTACCAGCCGGCCAATTCGTTCCTTCGCAGCCTCGGCGCTTTCCAGATCGACGCCCGCGGCCGCGTATTGCCGTTCAGTCATCCGATGGTTCCCGCGAGATCGACGTGGGTCAGCTCGTGGAATTCCTTGATCCGCTGTTGCAGACTGAGGGGCGTCACCCCGTCGAATCCGCTGATGGAGAACTTGGCGACGGCGTAGGAGCCCATGACGGCGCCGCATACCATCGCCCGTCGCAGGCCTTCACTCGAGAGATCGCCGGTCCGGGCGAGGTAACCCAGGAATCCACCGGCGAAGGAGTCTCCCGCGCCAGTGGGATCGAAGACTTCCTCGAGCGGAAACGCCGGGACGAAGAAGGTCTTCCCCGGCTCGATCAGCAGCGCCCCGTATTCCCCCCGCTTTACCACCACACGCCGAGGGCCTCGACCGAGGACCCAGCGACCGGCCCGGTGCACGTTCCAGTCTCCCGAGAGTTCGCGCAGCTCGCTGTCGTTGAGCAGCAGGGTATCGACCCGCTTCAGCACCTCCAGCAACTGGGGCTTCTTGCTCTCGATCCAGTAATTCATCGAGTCGCAGGCGACGAGCTTGGGCCGCTCCATCTGGTTCAAGACCGAGAGCTGCAACTCGGGATCGATGTTGCCGAGGAAGACGAACGGCGTCGCCGCGAAAGAAGGAGGCAGCGAGGGCCGGAAGTTGGCGAAGACGCCGAGCCTGGTGTCGAGCGTCTCCCGGCTGCTCAGGTCGAAGGAGTACTTCCCCTTCCAGCGGAAGCTTTCCCCTTTCTGAGATTCGACCCCGGACCAGTCGATTACCCCGGGACGGATCCGCTGCAGCTCGGCGACCGGATAGTCGTTGCCGACCACACCCACGACTCGGACCGGACCGAGCAGCGATGCCGCGGCGCTGAAATACACCGCGGAGCCGCCAAGGGCGTCGGTCACCTCTCCGAAAGGAGTGGAGATCGAGTCTAGCGCGACACTGCCAACCACGAGCAGGCTCATATCACATCCGATCCGGTGCGGTGATGCCGAGCACGGAGAGGCCGTTGCCCAGCACGATGCGGGCGGCGCGGGCCAGTGCGAGACGCGCCGCCTCGGTCGCAGGTGGTTCGCCGAGCACCCGGCACTTGTGGTACCAGCCGTGGGCGAGGCGAGCGAGATCTTCCAGGTAATCGGTGACCCGGTGCGGCTCCCGCATTCGCGCAGCCTTGGTCACCACTTCGGGATAGACCGCGAGCTTCTTGAGCAGCTCCAGGTCCTCCGGCGCCGGGAGCGCCTCCAGGCTCACGTCTCCCGAGACCGACTCAGGGTCCCGCTCCGCCACCCGGAAGATGCCGCTCATCCGGGCATGTGCCATCTGGACGTAGTAGACCGGGTTCTCGTCGGTGTGCTTCGTGGCCAGGTCCACATCGAAGGTGAAGGGTGAGCTGCCCTGCCGCATCAGGAAAAAGTAACGGGCGGCGTCCACGCCGACTTCGTCGAGCAGGTCCCGCAGGGTGACGAACTCGCCGGAGCGCTTCGACATCTTCACCTCTTCCCCACCCCGCACCACTTTCACCAGCTGGACCAGTGCCACCTCGAAGAAGTCATCGGGTGCGCCCATCGCCTTGAGCAGCGAGCGGAGCCGCGGCACGTAGCCGTGGTGGTCGGCGCCCCAGACGTCGATCGCGCGCTGGAATCCCCGCTCCAGCTTGTCGAGGTGATAGGCGATGTCGGGGGCGAGATAGGTGTAGGAGCCATCGCTCTTGCGAAGGACCCGGTCCTTGTCGTCTCCGAAGTCTGAGGTGCGGATCCAGAGGGCGCCTTCCTGCTCGTAGGTCAGGCCCCGCTTGGCGACGACGTCGAGCGCGTGCTTCGCCTTGCCGGAATCGTAGATCGACTGCTCGGAGGTCATTACCTCGAAGCGGACTCCGAAATCGGCGAGGAGGGCGTCCTGCTCCTGGCGCTGGGTAATCAGGGCGATGGCGCGGCAACGGCGGATCCCTTCGGCCTCGGGCAAATCGGCGAAGCCTTTGCCTTCCTGGGCGAGGATCTGCTCGGCGGTCTCCCTCAGATACAAGCCGTGATAGCCGCCCTCGGGAACCTCGGCGCTGCGCCCTACCACCTGCTGCACGCGGGCCCAGAGGCTCTGGGCCAGCTTGTCGATCTGGGTACCGGCGTCGTTGATGTAGAACTCGCGGACGACCTCGTGGCCGGTCGCCTGGAGCAGTGCGGCGATCGCATCGCCCAGCGCGGCACCACGACCGTGGCCGACGTGAAGCGGTCCGGTGGGATTGGCGGAGACGAACTCGACGTTGACCCGGACGCCGCGGCCGATCTCGCTGCGACCATATGCAGTGCCCCGGGCGAGAATGGTCGCGAGGAGTGCAGACAGCTCGTCGGCCGCCAGCCAGAAGTTGATGAAGCCGGGCCCGGCGATCTCCATCTTAGAGATGACCGACGACGGAAGCTTGATCTCCTCGATGACCCGGCGGGCGAGATCGCGGGGTTTCTGCTTGAGCTCCTTGGCAAGTACCATGGCGAGGTTGGTCGCCAAGTCGCCGTGCCCCTGATCGCGCGGCCGCTCCAGCACGAAGCTCGCCCCGTCGCCTCCCAGCACCTCGGCGACGCGTTGCAGCTCCGCCCGAATGAGATCGCTCACTCGCCGGCTTTCTTCTTTTGGGGCTTAGATGTTTTGGAGGCCGCCGAGTCGGTCTTCGAGTCGGCCTTGGGAGGAGGCTGTTCCGCCTTACCCGCCTTGTCCGACTTGTCCGCCCGGTCCGCCCCCTCGCTGCCGCTCGGGGCAAGCTTGTCCGCCTTATCCGCCCCGTCCGCCTTGTCCGCCTTTCTCGGCCCCTTCCCGTCCTTCCCGTAATCGGTGATGTAGAAGCCCGAGCCCTTGAAGACGAGCCCGGCCCCGCCCGAGATCTTCCGGGTGGCCGATTTCCCACAGACGGGGCACTTGGCCCGCGGCTTCTCGGACATCTTCTGGAATAGTTCGAACTCATGCCCTTCCGGGCATTGGTACTCGTACGTCGGCATTCGGCGGCTTATCCTAAGGAGAAACAGGACAAGAACTTAGCAGGCTCGACGGGCGGGTTCAAGCTGTACGGATGAAACACGAAGACACGAAGGGCACAAAGGGCTACCAGCCGTTGACTACCCTCCGTACACCGGTGCGCAGGCTCGGCTCATGAAAATTGATCAGAAGCCCAAGGCGACGATCAAGGAGCCGAAGGTAGGTCAACAGCTGAACCGTTGCGATTCGAGGGACCCGCTCGACCGCCTTCAGTTCGACAACCAGACGGTCTTCAACAAGAAGGTCGATCTTGTAGGCACAATCCAGTTGAACACCCTTGTACAGAAGCGGGATGGGAACCTGTCTTTGCAGCCGCAAACCACGAAGGCTCAATTCCTGACAAACACATTCTTCGTACGCCGACTCGAGCAATCCAGGCCCCAGCGCACGATGAACCTCCAATGCCGCCCCGATTACGACAAACGATAGCCGTTCGTCAAAGTCCTTCGTGTCCTTTGTGTCTTCGTGTTTCATCCCCTGAAGCTGCACCGCCAGAGTCAACCAAGACGCAAACTGCAAAGGATCAACACGAAGTCACGAAGGGCACGAAGACTACCAGGCGTTGACCACCTTCCGTCTGCTACAACCGAGCATCGATTCATGTCAATTGATAAAAACGGCCGAGGCGGTCCAATGCGATGCCGTTCTAATTGCAACGACGACCGCCATTCAGCGAACTCCTTTGTGCCCTTCGTGTCTTCGTGTTTCATCCCCTGAAGCTGCACTCCGGAGTCAACCAAGACGCAAACTGCAAAGGATCAACACGAAGTCACGAAGGGGCACGAAGGACTGCCAGGCGTTGACCACCTTCCGTCTGCTAGAACCGAGCATCGATTCATGTCAATTAATAAAAACGGCCGAGGAGGTCCAATGCGATGCCGTTCTAATTGCAACGACGACCGCCATTCAGCGAACTCCTTTGTGCCCTTCGTGTCTTCGTGTTTCATCACAAGAAGCTCTACCCCACCCTAAACCAATCGACAACACACCGGTGGATCAAACCGCGCGGTACGTCCCCCAAACCTTCCGGAGCGTGTCGCTGATTTCGCCCAGGGTGGCGCGGGAGCGGACGGCTTCGATGATGGGCGACATCAGGGGCGCCGTGCCGGCTGCGGCTTGGGCGACGGCCTCGAGAGTCTTGGTGACTGCGGGGGCGGCGCGCTTCGCTTTTACCTCGCGGAGCTGCGTCTTCTGGCGTTCCGCCAGGGCCGAGTAGTCGGGCCGTTCGATCGCGGGGATCGGTGAATCGTCGGTGAAGCGATTGACTCCGACGACCGTTACCTCCCCCGATTCCTGTTTCTGCTGCAGCTCCCAGGCGCTCTTCGCGATCGCCTCCTGGAAGAAGCCGCGTTGAATCGCAGCCGCGGCACCACCCAGCGCGTCCACCTCCTTGATTAACGTCTCGGCTTCCTGCTCGATCCGGCTAGTCAGCGCCTCGACGTAGTAACTCCCCCCCAGCGGATCTACCACCTGGTTCATCCCGCTCTCGAAGCCGATGATCTGCTGGGTCCGAAGCGCCAGCGTCGCCGACTCGGCCGTGGGCAGCGCCAGCGCCTCGTCGTATCCGTTGGTGTGAAGCGACTGGGTGCCTCCCATCGCCGCGGCGAGGGCCTGCACCGTGACCCGGACGACATTGTTCAACGGCTGCTGGGCCTGGAGCGTCACTCCACCGGTCTGAGTGTGGAACCGAAGCCGGCAGGTCTGGTCGTCGGCCCCGAAACGCTCCCGCGCCAGCCTGGCCCAGAGCCGCCGGGCGGCCCGGAACTTGGCCGCCTCTTCGAACAGATCGTTGTGCGCCGCGAAGAAGAACGAGAGCCGTGGCCCGAAGCGATTCACTGGAATACCCGCTGCGACCGCTCGCTTCACATACTCGATGGCGTTGGCGAGCGTGAAGCCCACCTCCTGCACCGGTGTCGCCCCGGCCTCCCGCATGTGATAGCCGCTGATCGAGATCGGATTGAAGTTGAGCTTCTCGTCCGCCACGAAGCGGAAGAGGTCCACCGCAAGCCGAAGCGACGGCTCCGCCGGGAAGATGTAGGTACCCCGCGCGATGTACTCCTTGAGCACATCGTTCTGCACCGTGCCCTGCAGCTTCTCTCGGCTTACTCCCTGCTCTTCCCCCACCACCACGTACATCGCGAGCAGAATCGCCGCGGTGGCATTGATCGTCATCGATGTGGAGACCTTGTCCAGCGGAATCTCCCGGAACAGCGTCGCCAAGTCCTCCACCGTGTCGATCGCGACTCCGACCCGCCCCACCTCTCCCTCCGCCATTGGATGATCGGAGTCGTACCCCATCTGGGTCGGGAGATCGAACGCAGTGGATAGTCCACTCTGCCCCGCCGCCAGCAGATGCCGAAACCGGGCGTTGGTCTCCTCTGCGGTTCCGAACCCGGCGTACTGCCGCATGGTCCAGAGCCGTTCGGTGTACATGCCGGGGTAGATGCCGCGGGTGAAGGGGAAGGTGCCGGGCGGGGTGGGGTCGCCGGCCGCGTCGGCGGCATCGTAGATGGTCTTGCGAGGTGAGGACATTGAAGGAGTCAATGGTCGATAGTCAATAGTCGATGGTCAAAAGCACTTGCGCCCACACCTCGTCTAGTTAGTCGACCATCGACCATCGACCGCCTCACTCCCCCACCTTCCGCAACGTATCCGCCACGTACCCAACGTCCTCCCGTGATCCGATCACCAGCGGCGTGCGCTGATGCAGAGCGGTAGGGACGATATCGAGGATCCGGTTGACCCCGTCGGTGGCCGAGCCTTCGGCCTGCTCGGCGATGAACGCCATCGGGCGAGCACTCGTAGAGCAGCCGCAGCTTCCCGCGAGTGTTCTTGGTGTCCGCGGGATAGAGGAACACTCCGCCGGCGATCAGGTTCCGGTGAAAGTCGGCCACCAGTGACCCGATGTACCGGCTGTTCTTGCCCTTGATCTCCTGGGGCCGGTCGCCGTGAAAGCCGCGGACCGCGGTCTGAATCCCCTTGTTCCACCGGGCGAAGTTACTCTCGTTCACGCTGTAGTACTTGCCCACCGCGGGGCATGATGATGCGAGGGTGGGAGAGCAGGAACTCGCCGATGGAGGGATCGAGAGTAAACCCTGCAACACCCTGACCGGTGGTGTACACCAGCATGGTGCTCGAGCCGTAGATCACATAGCCCGCCGCGACCTGCTTGCAGCCCGGCTGGAGCACGTCCGCTTCGGATCCCCGGCCCTCAGTGGTCACTCGGCGATAGATGCTGAAGATGGTGCCGACCGGCGCCGTTGACATCGATGTTCGACGAGCCATCGAGCGGGATCGTACAGCACCGCGTACTTCCCAGCCGGATACTGCTCCGGGACCGGGATGATCTGCTCGTCCTCTTCCGACGCCATCACGCAGACCCGCCCGGTGTGATTGAGCGAGTTCGTCATGGTCTCGTTGGCGAAGACGTCGAGCTTCTGCTGTTCCTCGTCCTGGATGTTCGTGGTCCCCGCACTGCCCAGGATGTTGACCAGCCCCGCCCGCCGGATTGCCCCGGCGATGATCTTGGCCGCCAGCGCGATGTCGTAGAGCAGGTTGGACAGCTCGCCGGTCGCCTCGGGATACTTGCTGCTCCTGATCGATGATGAACCGCTCGATCGTGGTAACTCGGCTATTGCTGATCACGAGACCGTAGGGATAGAGGTGAGCCCGTTCAGTGCGTTGCGCCAGTCACATCGTACCGCTCGGTGCGACCCTTGCCACGCACGATCATGCTGCGGCCGTCGGTTTCCACATCGACCGTCCCATCACGATCGGTGCGCCAGATGGCGATGCCGTGCCGCGGCCAGCCGCTCGAGCGTTTCCGGATTGGGATGGCCATACCGGTTGATTTTCCCGACGCTCAGGACCGCGGCCTTGGCCTGAAGCCGGTCGAGCCAGGCATTGCCGCTCGCGGTGCGCGACCCGTGATGCCCGACCTTGAGCAGATCGACCGGCTCCTGCGCGTCGGATCAGCAGCGATTCGGCCACGACCCCCGCGTCTCCCGCGAAAAGAGCCTGGAACGCTCCGTACTCCACCAGGAGGACGAGCGGAATCTTCATTCAGGTCCTCCCGCCAGTGCGTCCAGCCGGTATCGGGGTGGAGCACCGAGAAGCGCACACCGTCCACCTCGAAGTGATCGCCGGGACGCCCGGGACGCCAGACGAGGCCGTGCGCCGCGACCCGGTCGAGGAACTCGAGATACAACGGATCCCGCACCGGCTCGCCCGGCTCGAGAATGAGACCCGGGTCGTAGCGATCGAGCAGCGCGGGCACGCCGCCGAGGTGATCTGCGTGGGCGTGGGAAATCACCAGCACGTCGATTCGCGCGGCACGATGTCGGGCAAGATAAGGCGCCACGACCCGTCGGCCCGCATCCCACTTGTCGGATCGCGGGCCCGCATCCACCACCACCCAGTGGCCGCCGGGCGTGCGCAAGACGGCCGCGTCGCCCTGCCCTACGTCGAGAAAATGTAACGTCAAATCCGAGGCGTTGTCACTGCGCGCGTCGTAGAGTGCCGCGAGGTTTCCGGCCCAGACGGCGCACACCAGAGTCAGGGCCCAGCGCCGCAACGCTTCGGCCGCGTGGTTCCACCCGCCATTCCCCAGCAATGCGACCGCCAGAACCGCGAGCCACGGCAAGCAGGATTTCCATTCGGCCGGGAGCCAGACACAGGCGCCGGGCCAGCGGCACCCCACCTCGCCAGGAGATCCAGTCCCTCCAGGGCGAGACCCGAGCCGGTCGGCGAGCGCCGCCGCGACGTGAGTCGAGAGCGGCGTCAGCGATGAGGCTCGCGAGTATTCCCGGTACCGCGAGTGCCGCGAGCGGAATCGCCAGGAAGTTGAGGACGATGCCCGCGAGGGAAACCGTCCCGAAGGCGCCGGCGGTGATCGGCGCCGTGGCCAGAGTCGCTCCGAGCGAAGAACTCAGCATTCGCCACCACCAGCCGCTTCCCAGCGCACGATCGCTCCAGCGTCCGAAGGTCACCGCACCCCACAAGGCTCCGGCCGAGAGCCAGGTGCTGAGATCCAGCACGGACCAGGGATCGATCAGCCATGACACCGAGGCAAGTCGCCGCCAGGAGCGCCTGGGTCTGGGGCTGCCGTTGTCGCGCGCGGCACAGCGCGAGCAAGGTGGCGAGTGCCGCCGCCCGGGCGGCGGGCGGAGGCCAGCCGAGGAAGCAGCACGTAGAGAACACTGACGCCCGCGGCACCCAGCATCGCCGGGATTCGGGCGACCCCGACACCGCGCAGCAGCAGCAACACCCATGCGGTGATCAACCCGACGTGAAAACCGGAAATCGACAGGATGTGGACCAGTCCCGACTGGGCGTACTGGTCGCGCAGCTCCTGGCTCATTCCGCCCCGGGCATTCAGCACCAGCGCATCCACGATTCCGGCCCGCGTGCCGTAGAGCGTGGCGGAGGTCTGCCTGATCCAGCTGACTGGAGCCGCTGCGGTGATCGAGGGGCGACCTGTGACGCCGGCTGCTCCTTTGAACTAGCGAACAAATCCCGTCCGGCCGGATCCCCGACTCGGGATCCGTGATCCACCGTCCGGTGACTCGAACGCGGGATCCGGCGGTGGCGGCGGAGCCGACCGGCCAGCGCACCGCGATGGCGCCGCGGCAGCCGGCGTCAACCGGCGACGCCAAGCCCACTCCCCCGTTCTCGGACACCGGCTCTTCCAGTACCACCGTCAGGCTCACGCCGACACTCGGCAGCCGTGCCGCGCAGCTCGACCCATCCGTCCCACTTGGCGAGCGCGCCCGCGGCACTGCCGAGCATCGCGGCGAGACAGGCGAACCCGCTCAGCTGTCTTCCGGCCTATGATCGCCGACGATGAGGAGCGGAATCAGCGTCCACGGATCCACAAAACGCGCGAGGCCGGTCGCGAGACCGGCCCCGTAGGCAAACGTCAGCAGTATGACCGGACGCGGCCTCACCGCGGCCGCTCCCTCAGGCCTGTCTTGGTGCGTCTCCTGCTCGCAGCGGGGGGCCAATGTCACCTTGCGGATCCCTTCCATGACGGCCACCTCGATCGACGCGCGATTCTGATCCTTGTCCAGGTTGACGTCGGTGACCACTGTGCCCTCGCGGCCCGCCGACGTAGCGCGGCGGCAGCCGGTTCAGCGCGTAGACCAGCACGTCCTGCGGCAGGTCTCGCAGCCGCAGAAATCGGGAAACTGGTCCCGGAGCTCCGCGTAGGCCTCGCGGCACGTGGTCTTCGACCAGGTTGCGGATCATCATAGCACCGCCAGTGGACGGCGTCGACGACTGCTCCGGTGAAGGTGGATCCCGTCGTGCCGGTGAGCTGGACCTGATGATACTCACCGATCGCGATCGGCGGGCAGGTCGACCAGGACCAGGTGATTGGTGCGGGTCCGGCCGAGCAGCAGGTCGCCGCGGCGGGCCGGCCGCTCGACCAGGACCTCGTGGATCGTGCCGACCCGGCCCATGTTCCGGCGCCGAGCCTGATCGCGGACCGCTCGATGAGCCGTTCCAGCCGCTCGCCCGCCACCTCGTCCGGCGACGTGGTCCGGGATCCGGACCGCCGGGGTGCCCTCCCGCACCGAGTAGCTGAAGGTGTAGGCGTCGTCGAACTCCGCCTCCGCCACCAGGGACAGCGTCTCCTCGAACTGCGCCTCGGTTTCCCCCGGGAAGCCGACGATGATGTCGGTCGAGAAGGTGATCCCGGGAATCGCCGCGCGGAGCCGGGCCACCACCTCGAGGTAGCGCCTCCCGGGTGTAGCGCCGCAGCATCCGCCGGAGCACCGCGTTCGAGCCGCTCTGCACCGGCAGGTGCACGTGCTCGCAGACCGCCGGCACCGTCGGCCATGGCCTCGATGACCCGGTCGGTGAAGTCGGTCGGATACGGGCTGGTGAAGCGGAGCCGCCGAATTCCGTCCACCGCGCCGACCGCGCGGAGCAGATCGGCGAAGTCGTGCGGTCGCCGTCGTGATAGCAGTTGACCGTCTGCCCAAGGAGCGTCACCTCGCTGGTGCCCTGGTCGGCGAGGCCGGCGACCTCCCGGACCACGTCCTCCAGTTTACGGCTCCGCTCCGGTCCCCGCGTGTACGGAACAATGCAGAAGGTGCACCTATAATCGCAGCCACGCTGAACGGTGACGAATGGCGTCGGGCCCGTCTCCCGGACCGGCGGCACGTCCTCGTAGTGCTCCCAGGTGCGGAACTCGGTGTCGCTGGCGCGCTGGCCCGCCGCGGCCTGCGGCGACCAGCGCCGGGAGATTCCGATAGGCGTCGGGCCCGACCACGATGTCCACCTTGGGGACCGCGCTCGAGCAGGGTCGGACCCAGCCGCTGCGCCATGCAGCCGACCACGCCCAGCACGCTCCCGGCCGCTTGTAGCGCTGCAGCTCGCCCACCGCCCGATCACCCGCTGCTCGGCGTTGTCGCGCACCGCGCAGGTGTTGACCAGCAGCACGTCGGCCCCCTCCGGAGTGTCGGTCTGAACGTAACCCGCACGCTGCCAGCACGCCGAGCATCAGCTCGGTGTCGGCCACGTTCATCTGGCAGCCGTAGGTTTCGATGTAGACGCGCTTCATCGGGAGAAAGATGGCGGCATGGGACGGAAAGGCGAAAGAGCCGTCACGGCTGGACGGTGACGCCGACCGACAGCAGCAGCGCCTGTTCCTTGTATCCCCCGCTCTGCTTGCGCCAGGCCTCGCTCCAGGCTGAAGTCCACGCCCGCCCGGTCCTTCGCGAAGCGCAATCCGGTTCCACCGGTCAGGCTGAACTCTTCAGGGTCGCCGGTTGTATTGAGCGGGAATGGCAACTTCGCATAGCGAGCCCCGATCCGAATGGGAAACTGGGTCGGGCGCTTCAGATTGGTGCTGTATTCGGCACCCAACGAAAGATCCAGGCTGTTGACCGAGCCTATACCGCCCAGCTTGATGAGGTCGCTGTTTGCCCCCGACCAGGTCCGGTAGATCCCCTGAGCCGCCACCGTCAACTTCTTGCTGAGGGTGAGCTCCATGCCGCCGGCGAAGGTATAGGGCAGATCGATGTGCCCGGAGGCCACATCGCTCGAGTCCTTCTTGATGGTGGCGCTTCCGTCGGAGCGGACGGAGGCCGCGACCCGGAAGCCGCCGGTCACCTCCTGGACGATTCCCAGGGCAAACCCGACGCCGGAGAACGACAGTTCCGCGGTTTGCCGGATATGGGCGAAGGCAGAGTCGTCGAAACTCCGCCGCGCGTCGATTCGGCTGGAACCGGTCAGGAGATAGAATGCCCCGCCGAGGGAGGTTCCTCGCAGCTTGTCATAGGCCAGTGCCAAACGGATTTCATTCATGCCGCCCAGCGACTGCAGGGTGTCGAACACCACCGCGCTATCGATCGGGCCTACGGGCGGCTCCTGGACCTGGATGGTGTCGCTGGTGAAGAGCCGGAAATCCCGGTCGGCGTAGCTGCCGAAATTGATCCCCAGCCAGACCGGCCACTTGGGAATCGGCCCGACCAGACCCACCATGGGGAAGCGGGTTTCCTTCAGTGTGGCTTGGCCGACCGGGGTTTCCCAATGCCGGCTGCCGGGTGTCGCGACGAAGTTGACCATAACCCGGGTGGCCGCGCTCAGCGCCGCGGGATTGATGCCCGACAAAGGATCAAAGACGCCGAAGGCCCCGGCGGTGCCGCGCGCTCGCGCGCTCAGCCAGCGACTGGGGAAGCCCACCGCGCGCGTTCCAAACATCGAGGACTGAGCCTGGAGCTCGACGGCTCCGCCCAGCACCACGAGCGTCAGGAGAGATGCGGCCCGCCACAGGTGGATACGCACTCAGGGCCTCGCGAAGCGGAAGGGCACGGCGTACGTCACCTTGAGGCGCGGTTTCATGCCCGGCGTTCGAGTAGAGCCGAAGGTCGCCCGGGTGAAGCTGCTCCCTTCGGGTGTGAGGGAAAGCGACAGGGCATGAGGGATGGTGGGGATCGTCTGCCACGCGCTCAGCAGCGAGACGATTTCGAAGTTCACCGTGTCGGACGACGCCTCCGGCAACTCGAATTCCGCAAAAGTGCTCTGGGAGAGCGAGCTCTTCGATCCCAGGTCGGACAGGACGATCCGCGCCTCGAGGAACGCGGGATCGTTGGGCAGGCCATTCATCGGCGCCGTGGGTATCAGCTCCAGAGTCACCCGGACCAGTTGACCCGAATCACGAATGAAATCCGGCCAATCGAACCGGAGCAGCGACCGTGCGCTCGGCGCGCCGCCGGTGGTGAGCAGATCGGGATCCAGAGTCGGCGGGTTCTGCGAGACGAAATCGCTGAACTTCGGGTTGAGCAGAATCGTTCGCTTCTGCAGTGTGGTATCCGCGATGTCCACGTTGACGTAAGTGGTGAAGACCGGCGCGGCGGAACCGGTGAGAATCGTGCCGACCCGCACTCCCGTCGGCGAGGCAGCCGCCATCGCCAGTCCTATCGCGAGAACTCCGCTGTCCGCTGCGGGAATATCCACCTTGTAAGTCGTGGTGTCCTTGAACACCACCTTCACCAGCGGCGTGTCCGAGGTGTCGTCCACCAGGACACTGTCCAACAGGTTGGCCGGAGTCAGGTCCGGGGCCACCTGGGCAAAGGTGGCCGAGGTGTCGGTCGTCGCCGGCAGGCGGTAGAGATACATCTTGAGCCCGCCGACGGTCGTGTCGCGGCGGGTGATGGTGAACTCGATCGTCGCCGAGTCGATGGTGTAGGTTCGCAGCGTGTCGCGGAGGAACAATGAGTCCGGGCGGGAGTTGAACCGGATCACCCCACGGTCTTCGCTCGCGGGAAGCCCATTCGAGACGCGAATGGTGGTGCCCTGCCCCGGAAGCACGTATCCCTCGTAACTGCTGTCGGCGTCGGGAATCGGATCGAGCACCGTGTCCCGAATGATGTAGCCACCCGGACACAGAGCGGGACAGTCGGCTGGTGCCGTCAGCTGTTCCTGACAGGCAGCCACGACCAGTGCCACGATGACCCATCCAAGAAGGAGTTTCTTCAGTCCCATTCAGTCTTTTTGAACAAGGTTCAGCGTCCGCCCAGGAAGCCGCCGTCGAATGGCTCAGGCAGCAATGCCGCCAGCAGCCACTCCCGCCGGCTGGCGGGCCCCACGCTCTCGATCTTCAAGTCTCTCCCGAACTCGACCAGCACCTGCCGGCACGCGCCACAGGGCGGCGCCGGAGTTTCCGCTTCGGTTGCCAGCACCAAGCGACGAAAGCGTCTCGCTCCTCCGGCAACGGCTGCAGTGACCGCGGCGCGCTCTGCGCACTGGGTCAAGCCGTACGACGCATTCTCCACATTGCATCCGACGAAGATCCGTCCGTCCTCGGCCTCGAGTGCCGCACCCACCGCGAACCGTGAGTAAGGGCAATAGGCACGCGCCTGCGCCTCGCGAGCAGCTCGCAGGAGGACGTCATCCATCCCAGATCTCCGTCAGGAACGATCGGCCGGCCGGCAGGGGCGCCGCGCCGAGAAACTCTGCGACCGTCTGCCCGATGTCCGCAAACGTCGAGCGTACTCCAAGGGGACGCCGGCGTATTCGCGGGCCGTACACCAGCACCGGCACCACCTCGCGAGAATGATCCGTCGAGGGGGTCGTCGGGTCATTCCCATGATCGGCGGTAAAGATAACGAGGTCGTCCTCCCGTACAGGCGCCAGCAAATGGGGGATCGCGGCGTCGAGTTCCCGCAGCCCGGCCACGTAACCTGCGAGGTCGTTGCGGTGCCCCCAGGTCTGATCGAATTCGACCACGTTGGCGAACAGCAGACCGCGAGACATGTTCCGCAGGCCTGAGATGATTCCCTGATAGGCCTCGGCGTTCTTCGCCATGTGAATGCTGGTGATTCCGCGTCCGGCGAAGAGATCGTCCACCTTTCCGATGCCGATACGCGGTACGTAGACATCGGCCAGATGATCGAGCAGTGTCGGACCCGGCGGCGGGAGGCTCAGGTCTTTCCGGTGCGCCGTGCGCTGCCAGGCACCCGGCGAGCCGATGAAGGGGCGCGCAATGATCCGGGCGACTCCATCGGTCCCGCTGAGCAGCTCGCGCGCGACCCGGCAGGCCTGGTAGAGCTCATGAAGCGGGACCACGGCCTCATGGGCTGCGATCTGGCAGACGCTGTCGGCCGAGGTGTAGACGATCCAGGCGCCGGTGCGCATGTGCTCGGCACCGAGCTCGTCGATGATCGCAGTGCCGGAGGCGGCTCGATTGCCCAGCACCGAACGGCCGGTCCGCACCGAGAACTCGTCGAGGAAGGTCTGAGGGAAACCGTTCGGGTAGGTGGGGAATGGCTTTTCGACCACCAGGCCGCAGAGCTCCCAGTGGCCGGTCGTGCTGTCTTTCCCCGCGCTGATCGGCTGTGCGATGCCCCAGGCCGCCGCAGGTTCTTCCACCGCACGGATGCCGGCGAGGGGAGCACAGCAGCCGAGTCCCAACGCCTCGAGATGAGGAAGAGCAAGGCCGCCCGAAGCGCGCAAGACGTTTCCGAGCGTATCGCTGCCGGTATCGCCGTACTTGTCGGTGTCGGGGGCGGGACCGATACCGACGCCGTCCAGGACAATCAGGGCGGCGCGATGCATGGGACGAATCGGTCGATTGAAGATTGAAGATTTCAGATTGAAGATTGAACAAGCAGATTGAAGATTGAAGATTTCAGATTGAAGATTTAACAGCAGATCGGCTTTAGTCCGCTCACAAATCTGAAATCTGAAATCTGACATCTTCAATTTCTTTTCTCCGTGGATACGAACCGGAACCGCAAGGCGGTGAGGGCGCTTGCGAGCAACTTCGACTCGTCCTCGTCCAGACGTCCCGCGGTTTTCTCTTCCAGCATGACCAGCGTGTCGATCAGGGTGCGTGCGACATCGCGCGGGTTGACCGTCTCGCCTCCGGGATGCGGAGGGATATTCCCGTTGAGGGCCTGATCCGCCTGGTAGGCGAGGCCGGTGACCAGCGAAGCAAAGTGAGTGTTCATTGTTCCGATCGTGACTCAGACATAGGAGCGCGGCAGTCGCGCGCCGATCGATGTGAGTAGTTCGTAGGAAATGGTCCCCGCTCGCTCGGCCTGCTGGTCCAGCGAGACGAGTCCACCATAAACCGTCGCGATGTCTCCCACCGAGCAGGGACCCTCACAGGCGACCATCGTGTAATCCATGGTCACCCGGCCGACCACCGGCGCAAGTTTCCCTTGCAACTCTACGATGCCGGCGTTACTCAGGCTGCGAGGTACTCCGTCGGCGTAGCCGATACCGAGTGTTGCGATCAGGGTCTCGACGGGCGCGGTCCAGGTGGCCCCGTAGCTCACGGTATCGCCTGGGTTGATCCGGCGGGTCGCCACGACTCGAGTGCGCAGCTTGACGACGGGTTCGGGAACCGGGCCTCCCGCTCCTCCTCCGTAGAGAAAGATGCCGGGGCGTACCAGATCTCCGGCATAGGCAGGACCGCGAAGCGCTGCTGCGCTATTGGCCGCATGGACCAGAAGGCCCTTCCCCGACAGCGATGCGACAACCTGCTGCAACCGCTCCCACTGAGTGTCGACCGACTTGCTGTCGTTCTCGGCCGAGTGGAAATGGGTGAACACGCCTTCCAACCCTGGGGCGCCTCGAAGCCGATTCTGCCACCCCGATTGATCGTCCCAGCGGAACCCGGTGCGGGACATCCCGGTGTCAACTTCGACGTGAAACCGATTGCTGCCCTCCGCGAGCCAGGCGTCCAGCGCTGTGAGGTCGCTGATCGTCGGGCGAAGGTCCTGGGCCAGGTAACGAGAGATGAGCTTGGGGTGGAGCGGTGCAAAGACCAGGATGGGTCGCGTGATGCCGGCGGCGCGAAGTGAAGTTCCTTCCTCCACCGTGGCGACACCGAAGCCCCAAGGGTCGACCGCCTCGAGCGCCCGGGCAACCATCGGCGCGCCGAGGCCGTAGCCGTTCGCTTTGACCATCGGGAGCAGGCGGGCGCCGGAGATTCCGGCTACCGTGCGGGCGTTGGCGACCAGGGCGTTGAGGCTGACCTCGGCCCACGCCCGCGCCGTCTCGTCCGGAATTGACATCGTTCTTGGCCGGGGCGTATTCTATCGGGCAAGGAGGATAAATGCAAGAGAATTCAGCGCTTGGACGTGCTGTCGCGATGGTCCAGGACCTCCGCCGGCGATGCCCCTGGGACCGGGTTCAGACCCGGGAGACTCTGCGGCCTTATCTGGTCGAGGAGGTCTTCGAGCTGGACCAGGCCTTGAGCGACAACGATCGCGCCGCAATCCGGGACGAAGTCGCGGACCTGCTGCTACACCTGGCCTGGCAACTGGTCCTCGCAGACGAGCACGACGAATTCACCGCCGATCAGATCGCCGACGACCTCGAGAAGAAGATGAAGCGCCGTCACCCTCATCTCTTCGATCTGGGACCACCGACCAATTGGGGAGCCCTGAAGCGGCGGGAGAACCCGAACGGCGTCCTCGCAGGACTACCCTCTGCCCTGCCCGGCCTTCTGTTGGCCTATCGCCTCCAGGAACGCGCGGCGACGGTTGGCTTCGACTGGCCGGACGCGACGGGGCCGCTGGCGAAGGTGGCGGAGGAGTTGGGGGAAGTAGAAGGAGCGATCGGGGCGGGCAGGACGGACGAGGCGGACCGGCGGACCGGCGGACCGGCGGACGGAGAGCCCGTCAGTCCACCCGCATCTGACGAGATCATCGACGAAATAGGTGATCTGCTCTTCGCGGTCGTAAATCTCGCGAGGAAGCTTCACGTACAACCCCACACAGCGATGGACCGCGCCAACCGAAAATTCCGCGCCCGGTTCGAAGCCCTCGAGCGTCTCGCGACCCAACGCGGCATCGACATGGCGACAGCCGGGCTCGAGGTGTTGGACGGGTTGTGGGAGGAGGCTAAACAGCGGGAGAAGGGAGACGGGAGACGGGAGACGGGAAAAACGTGAGAAGGGTTGTGGGTGGTCGGTGGTGGGTGGTGGGTGGTGGGGGGTTGGGGGGGGACCAGCTGAATAGCTAACAGCTAATGGCTAACAGCTCACAGCTAATGGCTGACGGCTGACGGCTGACGGCTGCTAAGGATAAATCCGATGCACCTGTCGGGGGAAAGCAATGCACTCTCTCACGTGCGGCACGCCGCAGATCCAGGCCACCGTTCGCTCGACGCCGAGTCCGAAGCCGGAGTGTACGAAGGTTCCGTATTTCCTTAAGTCGAGGTACCAGCGGTAGGCATCCGGATCGAGTCCCTGTTCCTTGATCCGGGCGAGCAGGCGGTCGTAGTTGTCCTCGCGCTGTGAGCCGCCGATGATCTCGCCGTAGCCTTCCGGCGCCAGACAGTCGTTGTTGAGTACGGTCCGGGGATCGTCGGGATTTTCCTTCATGTAGAAGGCTTTGACCTGCTTCGGGTAATTGAAGACCAGCAGGGGCTTCTCGTGTTCCTTGGCCAGAGTGGTCTCGTCGTCGCCGCCCAGGTCTGCGCCCCATTTCATGTCCGAACCCAGCGTGTTGAGCCGGGCAACCCCATCGGTGTAGGAAATCCTGGGGAATGGCGGACTGATCTTTTCCAAAGGTGCCGTATCGCGCTCCAGCAGCTTCAGCTCCTCCTGGCGCCGTTCCAGGGCCCGTTCGACGATGTAGCTGATGAACTGCTCCTGCAGCCTCATGTTGGCATCGGAATCGTTGAACGCGACTTCGGGCTCGACCATCCAGAACTCGGTGAGATGCCTGCGGGTCTTCGACTTTTCGGCCCGGAACGTGGGCCCGAAGCAATAGACCTTACCAAGGGCGGCGGCGGCGGCTTCTACGTAGAGCTGGCCGGTCTGTGCGAGATAGGCCTTGCCCAAATCGAAGTAATCGGTGCTGAACAGTTCACCGGCCTGCTCCCCGATTGACCCCGTCAGGATCGGGGTATCGACCAGCGTAAAGCCGTTATTGTAGAAGAAGTCCCGGATGGCCTGGATGACTTCGTGCCGCACCCGCGCGATGGCGGTCTGGCGTGAGCTCCGGAGCCAGAGGTGTCTATGCTCGAAGAGGTAACTCGTCCCATGCTCTTTAGGAGTGATGGGATAATCCAGGCTCGTTCCCAGGATCTCAATCTGCGACAGCTGCAACTCGAACCCGCCGGGACTGCGCGCGTCCTCCCGCACGATGCCGGTCGCGGCAACACTGGTCTCCTGAGTCAGGACCTGGAAGCGATTCCAGGTCTCTTCCGGCACTTCTTTCTTAACCAGAACGCATTGAACCAACCCGCTCCCGTCCCGCAGCACGACGAAGGCGATCTTGCCGCTGGAACGGGTCGTGGTCACCCAGCCATTTACCGTCACCGGCTGGCCCACGTGCAGTTTCAGTTCCTCGATCCGGGCAATCGTCATGAGCGTTCGGCTGAAGGATGGAAGCGTGTTCGGTTGGGGGCGTGGAGTCTAGCGCTGCTAGTGGGGAGCGTCAACGCGGGCTGCACCGGATATCGCCCCGAACCGGATTTTACGCCTCCCACGCTCTCGATGCCGGTTCCCGTGGTGAACACACCGCTCACCCAGGTCTGGAGTCGCCATTCGGTGCGGGGGCCCAGCGGACCGATGGCGGTGGACAGTCTCTGCATTTACGTCACCGGAACGGACCGGCGCCTCACCGCGGTGGACCTCGCGTCGGGCAAGAATCGCTGGGTAGTCCGGCTTTCCGGGCCCGGGAACGCCGGGGTTCTCCGCTCTCCGACCCTGATCTATGCCGCGACCGATCAGCCGGGAGGCCAGGTCCATGCAATTCATCCGACCAGCGGAGGGAAAGAGTGGACCACGGGGACGGGATATGTCGATGTTCCCCTTCGCCTGATCGATGGTCAGTTGTTCGTGATGAATCGCGAGGGCACGTTGCTGGCGCTCGACCCGGACAAGGGCAAGATCCAGTGGCGCAGCCACCTCGGCAGGACTCGGGTGCCGCCGGTGGCGGCGGACCAGCAAAGCCTCCTCGTGGCCTCGTTGGATTCGCTCTTCCTGGTCGAGCGGCGAAACGGGCATGTGACCGCCCGGGTCCGCGCGCCGGGAATTCTGGTCACCGAGTGGATCGAACGGGACAGCGAGGTCATCGGCGTCACCGCCGACTCGGCGATTCTCGCGGTAGACCGAGCCACCCTCCGCACCGAATGGCGGCTTCGGGTGGATGCGCCTGTGCTGCAGTCTCCGGCGTTGCGGGGAGATACGTTGATCGTCGTGACCCGGATCGGCACGATCTATCGCGTCCTGCTCAACGGCGAACCGACCCTGGACCGCATCGGGGCGATCGACCTGCCGGTCACGACCGAGCCGGTCTTCCTGAAGAACTGGATACTTGTGGGAGGCGCGGACGGTGATATCCACGCGATCGACTCCACTGGCGCCGAGGCATGGAAAGTTCATGTCGGGCGGCCGGTGGAGGTGGCGCCCTTTCTGATGAATGACTCGACTCTCTTCGGTGTCGGCGCCGAAGGGCAACTCTCCCGATTCAGCATATGAGATGCACGGGGAGTCGCTGTCTGCTTGCCGCTGTCTTTGCCCCGGTGATACTCGGCGTTACCGCTCCACTGGCGGCGCAGGCGCCGCAGGACACCCTGTACCAGCACCACTCGTCCCCGTTCTACGTGAAGTACGGCAAGTTCCTTTTGCTGGGACTTGCAGCCGGGATGAGCATCAAGGCGGCGACGACCCACGACAAGGCCGACGAGAGCTACGACGATCTCCAGACGCTCTGCTTCAGTGATCCGCCTCGCTGCACCCGCGGTTCCGATGGCGCCTATGAGGATCCGGTGGCAGAGGATCTCTACCAGACCACCCTCCACTACGACGACCAGGCCCGCGTCTGGCTCTACGGCGGCGAAGCGACTCTACTGGCCTCGGCGGCGCTGTTTGTCTGGGAGCTGACCCGACCCAAGAACCCGCCGAAGAACATTCCGTTCTCGCCCGAGGTGTCGGTCGTGGGGAGTCAGACGAGGCTGGGGTTTAGGGTCGAGTTTTAGGGTAGTACCTAGTATCGAGTACCGAGTACCGAGTCATTGCGAGGCCCCCTTCGCGAGCGAAGCGAGAGAATGGGCCGTGGCAATCTGTGGGGGTTTAGCGGGTGAGATTGCCGCGTCGGCCGCGGCGCGGCCTTCCCTCGCTGCGCTCGGGACAGGCTCTCGCAATGACACGCCATCGCCTTCGGTGCTCGCCCCGTCCGTCCTGTCCGCCCTGTCCGACCTGTCCTCACCCCGTCCTGAACAACTCAACCGCACGCGGATACCTGCCCAAAGCGCGGGCCTTCAACGCGGCGTGACGTTTCTGGACCAGCAACGGGTCTCCTTCCAGAATAGACCTCGCGATCTCCATCGTCTGTTCCAGCAAATCACCGTCGTCCGGTAACCGCGCCAGCTTCAGGTCGAAGCTCCCGGCCTGACGAGAGCCGATCAGGTCCCCCATCTTCCGCTCCTGGAGGTCCAGCTCGGCGATCTTGAACCCATCTTCGGTCGCGGCGAAGGCCTTGAGCCGAGGTGCTGGCGAGCCGTCGGTGAGGAGGATGCAGAAGCTTTCGGACGACCCGCGACCAACCCTCCCTCTCAGCTGGTGAAGTTGGGCGAGACCGAACCGCTCCGGGTGCTCGATGAGCATCACGGTGGCGTTCGGCACGTCGATACCGACCTCGATGACCGTCGTGGCCACCAGCACCTGGGTCTCGCCGGCCCGGAAGCGCCGCATCTCGAGGTCCCGCTCCTCTGGCTTGAGCCGGCCGTGTACCAGCCCGACCGTGACGTCCTTCCACTTCTCCTTCAACAGCTCGGCCATGGTGGTCGCGGCCCTCAAGTCGGCCCGCTCCGTTTCCTCGATGACTGGCAACACGACGTAGGCCTGCCGTCCCGCGAGACATTGCTCCCGCACAAAGGCGAACGCCTGATCCCGCTGCTTCGCGGTACGCACGCCGGTCTTGACCTTGCCACGGCCTGGCGGACGGGTCTTGATGGCGGAAAGATCGAGATCTCCGAACCGGGTGAGGGCGAGCGAACGAGGGATCGGGGTCGCGGTGAGCAGCAGTACATCGGGTGCCGCGCCTTTTGCGACCAGCGCCGCCCGCTGCTCGACGCCGAAGCGGTGCTGCTCGTCGATCACCACCAGACCCAGACGCTGGAAGGACACGCTCTCCTGAACCAGCGCATGGGTGCCCACCACCAGCCGGAGACTGCCGTTGGACAGCCGGCTCCGCCGATCGGCCTTCTCGGCGTTGGTAAGACGACCCAGGAGAAGCTCGGGTCGAATCCGCAAAGGCGCGAGCAGGTCGGTGAGGGTTGCGGCATGCTGTTCCGCGAGCAACTCAGTCGGCGCCATGAGAGCCGCCTGATAGCCGTTCTCCAGAGCGAGCAGCATGGCAAACAAGGCCACGACCGTCTTCCCGGTCCCCACGTCGCCCATGAGGATCCGGTGCATTCGTTCCGGCGAGGTCATGTCGGCGGTGATCTCACGGATGGCACGCTTCTGATCGGCGGTGAGCTTCCAGGGAAGCGACTGCGCCAGACCACGGGTGAGGTCGTGCCGGATCTGAAAGGCTACCCCGCTCCGTCCCCGCTTTGCGATGAGCCGGGCCCGGGCGAGCATCAGTTGCAGATCCAGCAGTTCATCGAAGGCGAGGCGGCGCCGTCCGAGTTCGGCGTGCTCGAGAGAGTCGGGGCGGTGAACCGCCTCGAGCGCCTCGGGCAGCGACGGAAGCCCGTCGCCCCGCTGGGTTTCCGGAAGAACGTCTGGTGCGAGGCTGACCAACTCATCGAGGTGCCGGTTGACCAACCCTCGGATCGTCTTGTGGCTCAGCCCTTCGGTGGCGGGATAGACCGGAAGCACCCGGCCGCCGAGCGATTCGTCGCCGTCCGATTCCTGATCGGCCAGGATGACGAACTCTCTCGGGGCGAGCTGGCGTCCGTGATAGAAGCGGACCGTGCCGGAAACCAGCAGCGTCTGTCCGACTTCAATCGTGCGATCGAGAAAGGCCTGACCGGGCCAGGCACACTCGAGCAGACCGCTCTCGTCTTTCAGGACCGCGTGGAAGATCCGGAGCCCGCGCCGGGTGGGCAGCAACCGTTTGGCCACGACCCGCCCGATGCAGGCGACGTCGTCTCCTACCCGGGCCTTGGCCAGCGGCGTGATGGTGGATGCATCGAGATAGCGGAAGGGAATGTGCCACAGCAGGTCTCCCGCCGTGTGCACCCCGAGCCTCGCAAACGCCTCGGCCCGCCGTTCCCCGATGCCCTTCAGGAATTTGACGGGGGTGTCGAGGCGGAGGGGCATAGTTCAGTACCAAAGTTCCGAGTTCCGAGTTCCGAGTACCGATGGGTCGGCTGGGCGTCCTGAAGGAGACGGCCCGATGCAGCGAGGCCCGCTACTCTGCACGCAGAACTCGGAACTCGCAACTGGGAACTCGGAACTCCCTACACATCCGCCAACAGCCTTTCCGCGTACGCCACGGGATCGAATGGCTGAAGATCCTCGGCCTGTTCCCCGACACCGAGAAACCGGATGGGGAGGTCAAGCTCGCGCCGCAGGGCCACGAGTGCGCCGCCACGGGCGGTCCCATCCAGCTTGGTCACGATGATGCCGGTAGGCTCGACGGCTTTCTGAAAGAGTTTGCCCTGCTGCACCGCGTTCTGTCCCACCGTGGCATCGAGGACGAGGAGGGTCTCGTGCGGAGCGCCGGGTCGGCGCCGGGCGATCACCCGGACCACCTTGCGGAGCTCGTCCATCAGCCCCTCCTGGGTGTGGAGTCGTCCCGCCGTGTCGATGAGGAGAGTGTCGCTGCCCCGCTTGTCGGCTGCCTCGATCGCGTCGAAGGCCACGGCGGCGGGATCGCCACCCGGCGCGCCTGAAACGGTTGGGATCTTGAGCCGATCGCCCCAGGCCTGGAGCTGAGGAATTGCGCCCGCCCGGTAGGTGTCGGCCGCAGCCAGCAGCACCTTGCGTCCTTCTTTAGTGAGACGACGCGCCAGCTTGGCGACACTGGTCGTCTTCCCCACCCCGTTGACGCCGATGAAGAGAACCACCGTGGGACCGGCGCCATCGCCGACGGCGATCCGCTCGGGATTGGGCGGGCCGGCGAGCAACGCCGCGATCCGTTCGGTCAGTTCGCGACGCAGGTCATTCTCGGTCTTGAGCGAACCACGGCGCACCTGGTCTTCCAGCGCCTGGGTAAGCTCGACCGTCGCCTTGACTCCGAAATCCGCCTCCAGCAGCACCCGCTCCATCGCCTCGAGATCGGCCGCATTCATCCCGCGCATGAGCGCGCCCACATCCGTGGTCGCGATGCGTTTGATCCGGCTCCAGAGGCCGAGCTTGGGGGCGTCGCCGATTCTTCCAGTGGGCATGGTGCGCAAATCTAAGCGGGTTGGAGACGGGAGACGGGAGACGGGAGACGGGAGACGGGAGACGGGAGACGGGAGACGGGGCCGAAGGTAACACCTCATCCCGAGAAGCGAAGCGACGAGGGACCTAACCTCCCCACTTTGGTGCCAAGGTCAGGATAGTAGGTCCCTCGCTCCGCTCGGGATGAGGTAGTCCTCAGCTTCACTCCCTGTTCCCCGTCTTCCGTCTCCCGTCTCCCGTCTCCCGATTACCTCAGCCCCAACCTCCGCCTCGTCCACCACTCCCCCGCCAGCCCCGTGATGCAGAGGCCGAACAACCACAGCCATTGGCGAGCACTGGTGGAAGCGTTGGCCGATTTCCCCGAGACCGGGTGATCCTGGAGGGCGACGCTCCGGGGCAACCATTCGTCGGAGTACTGCTCCACGGCGACGGTGCCTTCGCCCGAGCCTTCGAGCCGGTAATGGTAGGTACCGACGGGGAGTCTGACTTCCGCATGGCCGGAGCCATCGAATCGCAGCGTGTCGCTGCGTTGCCCCGCCGAGTCGCTGAACTGCACCGCGAGTGGCTGAGGGCCTCCGGAGCCGCTCCACTCGAACACGAGCGGCCGCGCGTTGGCTACAACGGTGCGCACCGGCTTCGCTTTAGCGCCGGTCGAATCGGCGGCGCCGAGGAGCCAGCTCACCGTCGCGGCGACGAGGGAGCGGTAGCCCTGCTCGCTGGACCCGCCGCGGAACGACCAGCGCCAGAATCCGTCTGCGGCCGTCAGCACTCGCCGGGTTGATCCGGTTTGACTGCCGGTGAACACCGGTCGCTCGGCTCCGCGGCGACTTTCCTGAACCGTGAGTGCAACCCAGTCGGCTGGGCCCGGCTCGATCGGAGTGATTGCGCTCAACGGAGGGAACGAATCCACCGGCAGTCCGACCAGCGATCCTGCGACCGGCGATGCGACACCCGCCGAGACGTACCAGTCGGCGGCTATCATGGCCTCACCGGTTTCTCCGCTGGGCCAGAGCCACATTCCGCGCGCCCGGCTGTTTCGCATCAACTCCGGGGCGCTTCCCTTGATGACCAGCAGGTCGGCGCGGCGGGCGCTTTGAGCCACATCTTCGCTCGAGGCGGGGGCCAGAGTTTCCATGGCCCGCCAGCTTCCCGCCTCCAGCCGGACGTAGCCGCGAACCGGGAGCTGCGCGACGTCTCGAATGGAGCGATAGAGAAACCGGGCATCCCAGTCTCCCGGGCTCGCGATAAGGACCACGCCCGGGGTCGGGGCGATGCGCAGCAACCAGAGTCGGGAGTCATCCCGTGGCTCGGCGTCGTTGAGGTTGACCAGGCGGGCCTCGATCACATGGTCTCCGCCCGACAGTCCGGTCGTGGGGAGACCGAACGAACGGTCAATCACACCACCAGTCGCGGCGCCGATGCGGCGACGGAGCAGAACCTGGCGTCCGGTGCGGAGTTCAAGGGTGAGGCTGTCACGCGGTGCCGTGCCGAACACCTGGACCTCTACGCCGACCGTGACGGTGTCTCCAACCGTGGCGAGCGCCGGGCCGCTCACCCGAGTGAGCGCGACATCGTTCGCCGGCTGGCGAGGGAAGGTCCGAACTCCTACTCGCGAAAGCAGCTCCGGCGGGACGTCGCTCACATCCTCCACTTCGCCGTCGCTCACAACGATGATCGGGCGTCCCGACGCGGCGGCGGCCACCAGAGCCGGGCCCAGCAACGATCGCCCGGCCGAGGGCATCGTGTCGGGCGCGCCAGCCTCATCGCCGAACCAGCGGACGTCGCCCAGCGTCTTTGCGGTGTCGAGCGCTTCGCGCCAGCGCCCGCCCGCTCCGCCCATGCTGAGGCTTCCATCGAAGAGCACCATCGGTTTGAGCGACGAAGCGGGTAGCGCACAGGTCAGGTTCACGAGGAGGACGCCCAGCGCCGCCCATGCGACCGCACGGCAGGCGATGGCGGGCCAGGCCTTGGTCCCCACGCGCTCGAGCCACAGGTAGGTGAGCCCCGCTAGCGCTATTGCCACCAGGATGACCAGCGCGAAGGTCATTGCTCCCCGCTCAACAGCATGCCAACGCCTCCGCGACGGTGAAGCGGTTCTCGTAGATGGCGCGCCCGACGATGGCGCCGGCGAGCCCTGCCGCCCTGACGGCACGAAGGTCGTCGAGTTTCGAGACGCCACCGCTCGCTACGACCTGCGCACCCAGCCGCTGAAGCTCGACCGCTCCCGCGATGTCGGGGCCATTCAGCATTCCATCCCGCTCCACGTCGGTGTAGATGATCGTCCGCGCGCCGTCGGCAATGACGCGGCGGGCCACGTCTTCAACTTTCTCGCCCGTCGATTCCGTCCACCCCCGAATCGTGACGATGCCACGCCGGCCATCGAGGCCGATCGCGATCGCCTCGGCGCCCACCTCCCGGATCAAATCGGGAAGGAACGACGAAGACGTTATTGCCGCCGTACTGACTACAACCCTGGAAGCCCCGGCGTCCAACACGGTTCGCACCGCTTCCCGGGTTCGCAGGCCGCCGCTCACCTCAAGCTTCACGCGGTGTCCCAGCTTCGCGGTGAGCCCGTGCACCACTGCGGTGTTGTCTCCCTTCCCGAAGGCGCGATCGAGGTCCACTACATGGATCCAGCTGACCCCGGCCGCTATGAAAGCCTCGGCTTGGGCAAGCGGATCGTCGCCGTAGGTGACACTGCTGGATGCCTCGCCCTGGCTCAGACGGACGATGCGGCCGCCGCGAATATCGATTGCTGGGAGGAGATCCACTGAAACTGCCGAAGGAGGAGCGCGGGAGTTACCGCGGTTCAGCGCGCTACCGCGATAGCGGGATAGGGAACCGGGTGGAGAAGAGCGTTCAAACGGTTCCGTTCCTGTTCGAACGCGGCGCGCGAAGCGGGAGGAACCGGCTCTCCGGAACCAAAGTCCACCCGCGCTGGATCGCGGGAGACTCCGGCAACCCGGAACTCATAGTGAAGATGGGGCCCGGTTGCGAGACCGGTGGAGCCAACATATCCGATCACGTCACCCTGATTCACCCGCTGCCCCACTTTCAGGCCTCGCTTGAAACCCTGGAGATGTCCGTACCGGGTGGTGACGCTGTTCGGATGGCGGACCTCGACCAGGTTGCCGTAGCCGCCGGACCATCCCATCTGAGTGATCATCCCATCGCCCGCTGCCATCACCGGAGTGCCGGGATCCGCGGCGTAGTCGGTGCCCTCATGGCGCCGTACAGTGCCGAGAATCGGATGCCGTCGAGCGCTGCTCAGCCGGGAAGATATCCGACGGAACTGGAGTGGCGCCCGGAGAAAAGCGCGTCGCAGGCTGCGGCCCGAATCGTCGTAGTAACCGACCCTTCCATCGGCTGCGGTAAACCAGTAGGCCGAGTAGGCCTGGCCACCGACGGTGAGATCTCCGGCCACCACTTTTCCGAACCGGGTCTCTCCCTCGGGAGACACCAGCCGCTCGACCAGGATCCGGAAGTGATCGCCGGGGCGGATATCGCGAGAGAAATCGACCTGCCAGGCGTAGATGTCGGCGAGGTCCCACGCGAGCGCGACCCGGTCTCCCCCGTCGAGCAGCGTGTCGGAGATATCCGAATCGAGCGCTTCGTACAACGAGTTATCGATCGGGCCCTCGAGAGCAAACATTTCGGGCTGCCATACGATCGATTCGGCCACCGCCCGCCAGCCGTCGGCGGCGAGCTGCAAATTTACCTTTTGCTCCGGACCGGTGCGCACGACCACCTGCGACGGCAGACTATCGGTCAGCTTCTTCCGGAAGTTGAAGACCAATCCGGCCCGCAGCCGCCGGAGGTCGAATACGGAGCGATCGACCTCGCTCGCCAGTATGAATCCCCTCACACCCTGGCGTGAGAACAGCTCGGAAACGGTTTCGCCGAGACGGAGGGTATCAAGGGTTTCGGTGAAGATGTCCGCCACCACCGCCGGCGCCTGTATGATCGGCCGCGGCCACGGCCACTGGTCCCGCGCCGTGAAGATGGCGGCGGCGACGAGTACGGCCAGAGCGAGGAGGAAGCGGAGGCGGGGCATGGTTGTGGTGAGCAGGTGTCAGGGGTCAGGTGTCAGGGATCAGGAGTCGGGGATCAGGGGTCAGGGGCGCGGCTTGGTGTGATGGCCGCCGCTCCCTGACACCTGAAACCTGATCCCTGACCCCTAATCCATTTGTCTGCGAATAAACGTCGGAATCTCCATTTCGGGCACCTCGGGAGAGGCTCCAGGCGGACGCCGCGCTTCTGGCTTGGGCGGTGCCTGCGGCGGCGGAGGTGGCGTCGTGAGACGCTTGCCAGTCGGGAAGTTGATGACCCCGGCCGGCTTGTTGCCCGGTCCGCTCGCGACTGGGGCGGCCTGTTCCGCGCGGTCGAACCCAGTGGCGATCACCGTTACCCGAATCTCGCCTGCCATCGCCGGATCGTTGGTGGCGCCGAAGATGGTCTCGGCCTCCTCGCCCGCCGCATCCTGAACGATTTCGCCTATATGCGTCACTTCCGCAAGGGTCAGGTCGTTCCCGCCGGTCACGTTGATCAGGACACCATAGGCCCCGGCGATCGAGACGTTGTCCAGCAGCGGGCTGGAGATGGCCTGCTGGGCCGCCTCCATGGCCCGGTTTTCTCCCCGGCCGATGCCAGTGCCCATGAGCGCCGCGCCACCGTTCTGCATGATGGTCCGGACGTCGGCGAAGTCGACGTTGATGATGCCGGTGCGGGTGATGAGGTCGGCGATACCCTGAGTCGCCTGAAGCAGGACCTCATCGGCTTTCTTGAGCGAGTCCTGGAAGGGAATCCCCTTCCCGACCACCGCCAGGAGCCGTTCGTTGGGCACCACGATCATCGTGTCGACACTCTTGCGCATGTCGGCGATGCCCATTTCGGCCTGCTTCATTCGCTTCTTGCCCTCGAACAGGAAGGGCTTGGTCACGATACCGACGGCGAGGGCGCCGAGGTCTCGTGCCATTTGAGCGATGATAGGCGCGGCGCCGGTACCGGTGCCGCCTCCCATGCCGCAGGTGATGAAGACCAGGTCGCAGCCGTCGAGAACGTCGAGCACTTCCTCGCGGTTCTCCTCGATGGCTTGTCGCCCGATTTCGGGCCGGGCGCCGGCGCCCAGCCCCTTGGTGAGCTTCCTCCCGATCTGGATCTTCACATCCGACTTGGAGGCGGTCAGCGCCTGCGAGTCGGTGTTGACCGAGACGAAGTCCACTCCGCGGAGCTGCTCCTCGATCATGCGATTGACGGCGTTGCCTCCGCCGCCGCCGACGCCGATCACCTTCATCCGCGCGCTCTGCGCTCCGGAATCTTCCAGCTCGAAGATCATGGGATGTCCCATACGGCCCACCTCAGAAAAAGTCCTGGAGCCAGCGTTTCACCGGTGTGACCCACTTCTCGATCGACTGCGACCTCCGGCCGCCTGCTCCGAAGGCGCTACCCTGCAACAACTGCTTGGCTCCGTAGAGCGCGAGCCCGGCGGGCACCGCGAACCTTGGAGACTCGACGCTGTCGGTAAGGCCGGTCAGCCCCTGACCCGGCAGTCCAATACGCACCGGCATCGCGAAGACCTCGCGACCCAGCTCCACCACTCCGGGAGCCAGCGCGCCGCCACCCGTCAGCACCACGCCCGCAGGCAGCCGCTGCTGGTAGCCGGCCCGGGCGATCTCGTCATTGGCGAATTCCAGCATTTCCTGAATGCGCGCGTGCATGATGTGCGCGAGGACTCGCCGGTGGGCACTGCGGCTTCCCTGCCCCGGCGTACTCGGCAACTCGATGACATCGCTTTCGGGAACCAGCGGTTCGTAGGCTGCACCGTGCCGCTGCTTGAGTTTCTCCGCATCCTGCTGGGTGACCTGGAGTCCGTGGACGATGTCGTTGGTGACGTGCCCCCCGGCGAACGGCAGCGACCCGGTGTGCCGGATCTTTCCGCCGTGAAAGATAGCGACGTTGGTGGACCCGCCTCCCAGCTCGACCAAGGCTGTTCCCAGCTCCCGCTCATCCGGCGTCAGCACCGCGAGCGAGGCAGCCAGCGGCTCCAGGACGAACTCGGCGACGTGGTACCCGGCTCCCTCGACGCACTTGCGCAGGTTCTGCGGCACGCTCGAGAGGACGGTGACCAGGTACACCTGGGCGTCGAGCCGGGAGCCAGTCATCCCGATCGGCTCGCTGATACCGGGCTGGAGATCCACCAGGTAGTCCTGCGGGATCGCGTGCAGCAGCTCGTGCTCCCGCCCCAGCGGGACACTGCTCGCTACATCGTTCACCCGGGCGACATCCCCAGTGCGGATTTCTCCGCCGGTGACGGACACGACACCGCTCGAGTTCTGCCCCGCCACGTGCTCTCCCGCCAGCCCGCAGTACACCGTGCCGACCTCGACACCGGCCATCCGCTCCGCATCGTGCATGGCCTTGGAGATGGCGCGGGTGCTGGCTTCGATATCTCGCACCACCCCGCGGCGCACCCCGGCGCTCCGCTCCACCCCGACGCCAAGGATCCGGGCATTGGGATGCTGGGCGTCGCCGGAGACCTCGGCGATGACGGCGGCCACTTTCGTGGTGCCCAGATCCACCGCCGCGACCACCCGCTGCTGGGGCCCGCTCACGCAGCCTTCCAGCGGACGACGACGTATCCCGCGAAGCGCCCATCCAGCTCCGCGAACGCCCGCCCTTTACGCGTCAGATCCTGCGCCACCGCCGTCACCGCCCGAATCGCCTCCGCCGTAGCATCTGGCCGGAACCAGTATCGTTGGTTGTCTACCTGGATCACCACGTCCCTTTGCACCCGCCACCCGGTGCTCACGCGGCCGTACAGCGTCGCATCCACCTCCTGCAGCTTGGCGAGAAACCGGGTCACCAGGGAATCGGGCTGCCGGATCAGTGGCAAATCCTCGGCTCCGACGGTCGCGTCGAAGGGCAACACCTTTCCGGTGGCGTCCACTGCCTTGAGCCTGTTGCTGCTCGGGACCAGCGCGACCGGGACGGCCTCCTCCACCGTGACCAGGAGCGTGCCTGGCGGGCGTCGGCTCACCTGGGCATGGACCACACCGGGCATCGCTCTCACCCTCTGCTCAATCGGCTCTACCCGGTCGAACACGCTAGCCCGGGAAGGCAGCTTGAGCGCCTTGATCACGGTCGATGCCTCGAGGTTCTTGAGACCGCGAACCTCGACCTGCCGGATGCGGAAGAACTCGAGCCCGCCGAGAAGCGGAGGCAACGCGAGCCACAGCACCACGCCCAGAACCAGCGCGCCGAGGATTTTCCAGCCGGGCTTCAGGCGGCGTTCAGCCACTGGGCGAGTTCCCGCCCGACCCGGGTGATATCGCCGGCGCCAAGGGTGATGACGACATCGCCCTCGCGAACAATCTCGTGAATCCGTTCACCGATCCGCTCCCGGTCTGGCTCGTAGATCACCTGGGCCCCCGCGTCGCGAGCGGCGTCGGCAACCGCAGCGGCGGTTACGCCAGGAATCGGTTGCTCGCGAGCCGGGTAGATCGAGGTCACAATCACCAGATCGGCCGCGGCCAACGCCCGGCCCATGGCCACTCCATGCTGCGCCGTCCGGGAGTAGAGGTGCGGCTGGAACACCGCCAGGAGCCGGCGACCCGGAAAGGCCTGCCGTGCCGCGGCGAGGGTAGCCTCCAGCTCGGAGGGATGGTGAGCGTAGTCGTCCACCACCGCGATTCCCCGTACTTCTCCCAGCCGCTCAAACCGGCGACCCAATCCGCGATAGCGAGCCAACGCCTCCAGCGCGGGCTCCACCTTTCCGCCGAGTGCCACCACCACACCGACAGCCGCAGCGGCGTTGCGCAGGTTGTGGACTCCGGGGACCTGCAGCCTCAGGGTGACCGCCTCTCGGTCAGGGAGACTCAGCGAAGCACGGCTCCCCGTCGGGCTTTGATCGATCGCTGAAAGCCTCAGGTCCGCTGTCCCCAGCCCAAAGCGCCAGACCCGTTCTGGAGGAAGCTGCGCCGCGACACGACCCGCACCGGGATCGTCGGCACCGAGCAGGATCCGGCCCGCCCGCCCCGCGAAGGTCACGAACGCCTGCTCCAGCGCCTCGAGCGAGCCGTAGCATTCGAGGTGATCGGCCTCGACGTTGTTGACCACGGCCACTGAGGGAGTAAGCGCGAGGAAAGCCTGGTCGTACTCATCGGATTCCACCACGAAAATCCGGTCTCCTCCCGGCTTCGCGTTACCTCCCCATTCATTCACTCGGCCCCCGGCGATTCCGGTCGGGGCCAGGCCCGCAGCGGTTAGCGCCTCGGTGGTCATGACGGTGGTTGTGGACTTCCCGTGGGTTCCCGAGATCCCGACCACCGTGCCAGCCCGCACCAAGTCGGCCAAAGCCTTCTTCCGGGGGACCACGGGGACTCCCAGCGCGTGTGCCCGGGCCAGTTCGGGGTGGTCCGGTGCGACCGCTGCCGTCACCACGACGGCTCGCGCACCCTCGACATGCTTCGGATCGTGGCCGGTGAAGACGTCGGCGCCGAGTGCCGCCACGTCGGCGGCACCGCTCGGATCGGGGTCACAGCCGGTGACCGAAACCCCTCGGCGGCGCGCCACAAGCGCCAAAGCGCTCATGCCGGCACCACCGATTCCCATAAAATGGACAGGACGAGGATTGCTGGGGTCAAACAAATCCATGGTTGGAAGGCTAATGTAAAATCAATTCAGCATTTGCGAAAGCCCACTCGACCTAAAAAAGCGTCAAAAGATGTGACAGAATCGAGTCCAGAGCGTGGGGTTTCCCGCGGGCGAGAGCGGCCCGCCCCATCTCCTGCCGGCGGGTTGGGTCGTGCAGCAAGCCACCCACCGATTGGGCAAAGGACGCGACGGTGAGGTCCCGCTGAAGCAGCATCTTCGCGGCTCCGACCGGCGGCGAGTGCTTCCGCGTTCTTGGTCTGGTGGTCAGCCGCCGCCGTGGGGAGCGGAATCAGAATCGACGGCAGTCCCCAGGCGCAGAGTTCCGCCCCGGTCATCATCCCAGCTCGGGCCACGACGAGATCGGCAACCGAGTACGCATCGGCCATCGGATCGATGAAATCGAAAACTTTTACCGCGGGGGGTTGATGGAGCGAAGCGAACTGTTGATAGCTGCCCTTCCCCGTCGCCCAGAGCACCACCATGTCCTTCGCGGCCCCGCTTCGATCCACGCCGCGACCGTTTCGTTGATGGCGAGCGACCCCTGACTGCCTCCCGTCAACAAGCAAGACCGGCTTTCCGCCGACCACGCCGAGTCGAGCCGCGGCGGCTTCCCGGCGGGAGGGATCGGGTGGAATGATGGGATTGCCGGTGTCGAAGACCTGGGTTTCCCGTCCCAGCTTCAGCCTGGCCCGCGCTTCCGGTAGACCCAGGTAGACGTGACGGACCTTCCGGCTCAACTGCCGAGTGGCGATTCCCGGGAATGCGTTCTGTTCTTGAATGGCGGTGGGAATTCCGCGCCGTGCCGCGAACCAGACGCAGGGACCCGAGGCATAGCCGCCGGTCCCGATGACGGCGACCGGTTGCTCGGTGTCGAACAGCCTGGTCGAGCTCCCGCCTCAGATTCAGCGCGATCAGAGGCCAGCGGATGTTCTTCCACCACTGGCGCCGGTAGATCGGTTCGACTGGGAGGAGGTGGTAACGGAAGGATCGCTGGGGGAAGCAGCGTCGCCTCGAGCCCGCGTTGGGCGCCGAGGAGCACCGGCTCCAACTCCGGCCGTTTGCGTCGCAGCTCTTCGGCGATGGCGAGCGCGGGCATGAGGTGCCCGCCGGTACCGCCGCCGGCGATGAGGACGGACCGGCGGACCGGCGGCCGGCGGACGAAGTCTGCTGCGGCTCGGAGCTCGGCGGGAGAGGATCGATCACAACCGCTTCGCGGCTACCTCGAGACTGGTGGCCGAGCCGACGTGCCGCCGAGCCGCCGAGCCGGCTTTCCCCGCATTCTCCCGACGCTGAGCAGGATCCCGGTGCCCATCAGAGTTACCACGAGACTCGAGCGCCCATAGGAGATGAAGGGCAGCGTGAGGCCCGTCGTCGGCATCAAGCCCAGTGTCACCGCCATGTGCATGAACGCGGTGAGTCCAACCGCGGCGGTGAGACCGGTCGCGAGATACTGACCGAAGGGATCCTCGGCGGTGCGAGCGATGCGGAATCCGAGCCAGCAGAACAAGGCGAACAGCAGCACGATCAGCACAACGCCCGATGAACCCCCACTCCTCCCCGATCGAGCTGAAGATGAAATCGGAGTAGGCGTAGGGGAGATACCCGAATCCCTGCTGGCCCTGGCCGAATCCGACCCCGAAGACCCCGCCCGACCCGATGCCGACGAAGGACTGATGGATCTGACTGGTCGCGGTGATCGGGGCATCGCCCGAGCTCATGAAGGCGGTAAACCGAGCCAGGCGATACTGCGCGTCATGGATCTTCTGAAAGACGAGGAGCACCGCGACGAACCCCAGCACCAGGAAGTGCCCGATCTTGGCGCCGGCGGTGAACAGCACGATGCCGCCCAGCAGCGCCATCAGGGTCGCCATCGAGAGGTTGGGCTGCAGCACGATCAGCAGCGAGACGAAGCCCAGCACCACGACGAACGGCAGCACACCCTTCTTGAACTGCCGCACCTGCTCTCCCTTCTTCGCGGCCAGCATGGCGCACCAGAGGATCACCGCCAGTCGGGCCAGCTCCGAGGGCTGGAAGTTGATCGGGCCAAGCTGGACCCAGCGGCGAGCGCCGTTGATGACCGGAGAGATGCTCCGGGTGAAGGGCAGAATCGGGATGAAGAGAAAGAAGATCGTCACCAGCAGGAGCGGCCAGGCCAGAGGGCGCAGCCGTCGGTAGTCGATTCGTGCCATCGTCACCATGAGGACGCCGCCCAGGAGTGCGCCGGTGAGCTGGGTGAGGGCGAACGCACCGCCCGCCACTCCACCATCCTTCGTCCGAACCAGGCTGGAGGCCCCGTAAGTCATCGCGATCCCGAAGACCACGAGGGTCGCGGCCACTACGGCGAGCAGTCGAGTCTCCCAGCGTAGCTCGTTGCACATGGCCTCCACGGCGGCGCGGAACTGCGCGCCTCGATCCTCATAGTTCTTGAACATGTCGTAGCTGGAACAGGCCGGTGACAGGAGCACCGCGTCCCCCGGCTGAGCGAGGCGCCGGGCCAGCGCCAGGACCTCGCCGAAGTCGGTTCCTGCCCGGGTCACCGGCATCAGGTCCTTGAGGTCCTGCGTCACCAGATCGCGCGACTCACCGAAGGCGATGACCGCCCGGCAGCGATCGCCCGCGGCCTTGGCCAGCGCAGTATAGGGTTCGCCCTTGTGTCTTCCGCCGAGTAGCAGGACGAAGGGCTGGCTGCAGCGCCTGAACTGCGACCGTGGTCGAGGCGACGTTGGTCGCCTTCGAATCATTGATCCACAAGACACCGTTCACCGTGCGGACCGGCTCCATCCGATGCGGCAACGCGCGGAAGGTGCGCAGCCCTGCCGCGATGCCCTCAGGACTCCCGCCCGCCCGCCAGGCGACGAGGGAGGCGGCCAATGCGTTGGCGACGTTGTGTTCACCCAGCAGAGGGAAATCGGCCCGCGAAAGCAGCGGGCTATCCCGCAGAATCAGTGATCCCTTGCTGCGATCGTACCAGGCATCGGCCCGCTCGTGCAATCCGGAATCGCAGGTGCGTTCCGGGGACCGCCGCCGAACGCCGCTCCACCTCGGTATCGTCCCCGTTGGTAATCCAGCAGGACGCGGCGGTCGCGTTTACGAAGAGCCGGTCCTTGTCGGCGTAGTACTCCTCCAGCGTGGCGTAGCGGTCGAGATGATCCGGTGCGAGGTTCGTCATGGCCCCGACCGCGGGCACCAGGTCATGCGTGTCGTGCAGCTGGAACGACGACAGTTCGAGCGCGATCCATTCGGGACGGTCGTTGTCGAGTGCCACCTGTGAAAGCGGGCGGCCAATATTCCCCGCTGCTACAGCCTTGAGCCCGGCACTCTGGAGCAGATGGCCGGTGAGCGCCGTCGTCGTCGTCTTGCCGTTGGTGCCGGTGATGGCCGCGTACTTGACCCCCGGCAGTGCGCGTGGTAGCCCACGTCCACCTCGGAGACGATCGGCACCCCAGCATCTCGCGCCGCAAGCACGGGCGGCGCGTCGGGTGGAATGCCGGGCGAGATCACCACGAGTCCCGCTTGAGCGATTCGCTTCAGGTCGTGTCCGCCCAACTGGACCGCGACGCCGGCTGCCTCCAGCCGACGCAGTCCGTCCGCCCCGACCGCCTTGTCCGCCTCTCCCGCCCGGTCCGAGACATAGACCGGAATGCCTTCGCGCCGAAGCAGCAATGCCGCGGCCATCCCGCTCCGCGCCAGTCCGAGTACGGCGACCTCCCGCCCTGTCGCCCGCCAGCGATCGAAACTCACCGCAGCTTGAGGGTGGCGAGAGCCACCATGGCGCAGAAGATCCCCAGGATGTAGAACCGCGTCACCACGGTGCTCTCGTGCCAGCCGAGTTTTTCGAAATGATGATGGAGCGGCGCCATTCGAAACACCTTGTGGGCGTCGGCGTATTCCTTCCCCCTCGTCCGCTTGAACCACTTGTATACGCTGGTCTGAAGGATCACCGAAATCGCTTCTGCCACGAAGACCCCGCCGATCAGAAACAGCAGGAACTCCGCCTTGATCAGAATCGCTACCGTGCCGAAGGCCCCGCCCAGGGCGAGACTGCCCGTGTCTCCCATGAAAACCTGGGCCGGGTGGGAATTGAACCAGAGGAATCCCAGACAGGCTCCGGTCAGCGCGGTGCAGAAGATGGTCAACTCACCGGCACCCGGCATGTAGAACAGGTTCAGGTACGTGGTGGCATCGGTGCGGCCGAGGACATAGGCGAAGAACGCGAAAGCCGCGGCGGCGATGGCGGAGAGACCGGTCGCCAAGTCCGTCGAGCCCGTCGGTCAGGTTCACCGCGTTGCTGCTGCCGGTGATCACGACGGTGACGAAGGCGATGTAGAGCCACCAGGCGAAGGTCACGATCACGAACTTGAAGAACGGAACCGTGGTCGCCGCCGCCGGCATGGTCTCCGTGGGTACGACGGGGAAGAAGACCAGCAGCGTTCCCAGCACCACACCGAATGAGACCTGCCCCACCAGCTTCCACTTGGCAACCAGTCCGCGGGACTTGCCCTGAACGATCTTCAGGTAGTCATCGATGAAACCGATGCCGCCCATCCACAGCGTAGCCAGCACCGCGAACCACACGAAGCGTGAGTTGAGCCGCGCCCACAACAACGTGGGGATGATCGTCGCGAGAAGAATGATGAGGCCACCCATAGTCGGGGTGCCCCGCTTCCCCTGGTGAGACGCGGGTCCCTCGGCCCGGATGATCTGTCCGATGCGGCGTGCCCGAAGCCGGGCAATGATCGGTGGGCCGACCACGAACGCCATCAGAATCGCGGTGACGAGTGCGGCCGCAGCCCGGAAGCTGATGTAATTGAGAAGATTGAAGATCAGGAACTGCTTGCCCAGCGGCGCGAGCAAGTGATAGAGCACGGCGCCTCAGTGGATGGGGTGATCCTGTCCGGTGAGAAACGGAAGTATACGTTCGAGCGCGACGCCTCGGGATGCCTTGAGCACGACCAACTCATCGCCACGAAGCCGTCCCTTGAGCAGCGGCCCGAGCGTCGGAGCGTCTGGCGCGGTCAGCAGGCGGTCTTTGAGCCGTCCCGAATAAGGGGTAAGGACCGGTACGAAGTCCCCCACCGCTGCCAGGAGATCAGGCTCCAACCCCACCAGCGCCGCGGCGACGGCTGCGTGGTGCCGCGCCGACTCGGGACCCAGCTCGCGCATCGTCCCCGCGACGAACACCAGCGGGCGCCCGGCCCGCATGGTGCGGGCGGTGGCGATCGCCGCCATGAACGACGACGGGTTTGCGTTGTAGGCGTCATTGATGATCGTCAGCCCGCCCGCCTCGATGATTTCCCCGCGTCCGCCGGGAATCCGCAGCGTTCGGAGCGCCTCGGCGGCCGCAGCTGGATCGATCGAGAGCTCCTGGCCAAGCGTCCACGCGAGCATGGCGTTCGAGGCCTGATGCTGACCCAGTAGCGGCAAGGTGATGCGAAGCCCCTCCACCATGAGTGTCGCCCGCCCGGTCGAGTCCATGGCGACGGATTGGGGAACTCGATCGGCTCTTGCCAAGCCCACGGTCAGTACCCGTTGCGCCTTCAGCCGAGCGGCGTCCCCGAGACTCGGGGGCTCGGTGCCGACCAGCGCCAGGGGAACGTCCTCCAGCAGCTCGAGCTCCTCTTCCAGAATCCCCTCCAGGCTGCCGAAACCGTCGAGATGGGACAGGACCACGTTGGTGGTCACGGTAACGGTCGGTGCGATGATCTCCCGCGCCTGCGCCAGCTCGCCTCGCATGTTGGCACCGGCCTCGATCACGAGGGCCTCCGTGTCTGGCGGTGCCGCGAGAATCGTTTTGGGAATTCCTACCAGGTTGTTGTCGTTGGCCGGAGTGGAATGGAGACGGTAGCGAGTCCGCAGCACGGCGGCGCACATCTCCTTGGTACTGGTCTTCCCGTTCGCTCCACCGACCGCGACCACCGGCCCCCCGATCGCGCGCCGCCGGTGGCGTGCCAGCATGCCATACGCCTTGAGCGTGTCCTCAACCCGATAAGACATGAATCCTGCGACGGGCTCGATGTCCGCCCGCACCACCGCGGCAGCGGCTCCCGCGGCACGGGCGGCTTCGAGGTGATCGTGCCCGTCGAACCGGTCTCCCTTGATCGCGACGAACAGAGCACCTGGTTGCAGCGTCCGGGTGTCGGTTGACACCTCGCTGTATCCAGCGCCGTCGCCGCCCGCTGGAAGATTCAGCGCGGCACGCACCTCGGCGTCGCTCCAGCCCTGCCAGCCCCGCTGACCGCTCACCGCTCACCACTCACGATCTCGCTCACGATTTCCCGTTCGTCGAACGGAAGCTTCGTCGTTCCCACCACCTGGTAGGTCTCGTGCCCCTTCCCGGCGAGCAGAATGGTATCTCCGGAGCGGCCGGCCTCGAGCGCGGCGCGAATCGCCTCGCGGCGATCCACCATCCGGAGATGAGAGGCGCTGCCCATACCCTGCTCCACATCGGCGATGATCCCATCGGGATCTTCGGTGCGCGGATTGTCCGAGGTGACGATCGCCAGATCGGAGAGCGTCGCCGCGATGCGACCCATCACCGGCCGCTTGCCGCGGTCCCGATCGCCGCCGCACCCGAAGACGACGATGAGGCGGCCGAGGGTCAGTGGACGAAGACTCTGAAGCGCGCGCTCCAGGGCGTCGGGAGTATGAGCATAGTCGCGCAGCACGACACACGGACGCTCGGCGATGCGCTCCATGCGCCCCGGCACCTGCGGAGCGGCCGTTAATGCAGCCGCAACGCGGGCCACCGATTGTCCCAGCGCGAGAGCCGTCGCCGCCGCGGCGAGGGCATTGTGAATGTTGAATTCGCCCAGGAGTGGCAGGGTGACGTGCTCCTCGCCTTGCGGAGCGCTGAGCTTGAACCGGCTCCCCGAATGGTCCTGCTGAATGTCGGTGGCCGAGACCTGCGAGCCGGAAGTGAAGCCATAGCTGAGCCGGCGGCTCCGCAGGGGAAGCGCCGCCCAGGCCGGATCATCCTGATTGACGATCTCCCAGCCTTCGAGCCCGAGGTACCCACTCAGGCGGAGCTTGGCCGCGAGGTACGACTCCATCGTGCGGTGATAGTCGAGGTGATCGCGGGTCAGGTTGGTAAAAATTCCCGCATCAAAGCACAGGCCGTCGAGCCGGCCCTGGTCCAGGCTGTGGGATGAAGTCTCCATGGCGACGTGAGTCACCCCGCGCGCGACCATGTCGGCCAGCGTCGCCTGCAGATCGATCGGCCCCGGTGTAGTGAGCGAGCCGGCGGTAGAGTCGACCGGATTACCGTGGCCATCGAATGCGCCCAGGGTCCCGATGCTCCCGGCCTTGCCCTCGCCATTGAAGAGGTGGCGAACCAGGGCCGTCGTCGTGGTTTTCCCGTTGGTACCGGTGACGGCGATGAGGCAGAGCTTCCGGGCGGGATCACCGTACCAGAACCGGCCGGCGGCTATCGCCGCGCGACGGCCATCCACCACTACGATCTCGGGGACCGCACTCCCCATCGGCTGCTCCACGACCAGTGCCGCGGCACCACGTTTCACGGCATCGGCCACGAACTGGTGACCATCGGACTGGGAGCCGCGCACCGCGATGAAGGCGTTGCCGGAGGCGACGCTGCGACTGTCCGCGGTGAGTCCGCTCAGGCTGACCGAGGACGTCGGCCCCTGGGCAACGAGTCCCTCGCGTCGCAGGGCCAGCACCAGCTCGCTCAGCGGGCGGCCGTTCACTGGGCCCACACCGTCACGGTACCGCCTGCCGTGAGCGAATCACCCGCAGCGGGAGAGGTGCGTACGACCTGGCCGCTGCCCCGCAATGCCATCTGGAAGCCACGCCGGTGGAGCGCAACAGCCGCCTTGCGCAGGTTGGCGCCGATCACATTCGGCACCGGGAGACGGTCGCGGGACTTGGTGCTGTCGCCACTCAGCGGCCACGGCAAGACCACACTGGTCTCGGCCTCGGGTTCCGCCCGGGAGGTTGTGTCGCTGGACGCGGGAGCCTCGCTGGTCGCCAGCCGCTTGCGGTCGATGGCGCTGCGCCGGGCCGCGAGAGCTTCCTGCAGCATGCTGCGGGTGACGGGAGCCGCCGTCTGGCCGCCGTAATAGTCGCCCTTGGGATCGTCGATCTTCACGATCACCACGAGCTGGGGGTCGTCCGCCGGGAAGAGCGCAGCGAAGGACGCCGTGAAGCTTCCGGTGACGTAGTGGCCCCCCTCGAACCGCTTCGACGTGCCAGTCTTCCCCATCAGTGTGTAATTCACCATCTGCGCCCTCTCTCCGGTACCTCCCTCACCGACCGCGCCCGCCAGGTACTCCCGGAGGGTACGCACCACCTCGCTCCGCGCCGCTCGACGGACCGGCTCAGGCTTGTGCCGATAGCGCACCTCGCCCTCCGGGCTCCGGACTTCGCGGATGAGCGTCGGCGTCAACAGCACGCCATCGTTGGCGAGCGCGGCGTAGGCCGCCGCCAGCTGAACCGGTGTCACGCCAAACGAATAACCCATGGCGACGCTGGGGCCGTTGTATCCCGGCTTCCACTGGTCCGGCGTCGGGAGGCGGCCGCGTGCCTCGGAGGGAAACTCGACACCGGTGGGACTGCCGAAGCCAAAGTCTCGCAGTGCGTCGTACTGTTCCGTCGCCGAAAGCCGCTGGGAGAACTTTGCCATGGCTATGTTGCTCGATACCTCGATCGCCTTGGCCAGGGTCAGATTGCCGTGCGACACGTGCGCGTCGTTGATGGGCCGGGTTACCCGGCTGCTCACCGGCATGAGCCACTTCCCTTCCTCGCCGTATACCTCGTCGGTGCTATCAACCCGGTGGAGTGACAACAGCGCCGCCGCGGTGAAGAGCTTGGCAGTCGAGCCCGGCTCGAAGGGGTCCGTGAAAAACGAGGGCCGATTGCCGATCAGATCGTGATCGACCCTGCGGCTTGAGGCCATGGCCAGGAGTTCCCCGGTGGATGGGTCCATGAAGACCACGTCACCCCCGACCGCCTGGAGCCTTTCGATCGCCTCGTCCAGGCCGTGTTCCGCGATCTCCTGCAGCTCCGCATCCAGTGTGAGATAGACGTCCTCCCCGGGAACCGGGTCGCTCACCAGCCGTGAGGGGGACTCGTAGCTCCGTCCGGCCCGGTCCCGCAGTACCACCTCTTCTCCGGGGACGCCCGTCAGGATCGAATCCAGTGACAGCTCGATGCCCGACGCTCCGTTTCCGCTGTCGGCGTTCAAACCGCCGATCACCGAACGCGCCAGGGATCCCGCCGGATAGTGCCGGGCGAATTCCGGAGTGAGGTGAATGCCGGGCATCTTGCGCAGAGCCTGGACCTGCGCACCGGTGAATGGACCGTGGTAGTAGATCCACTTCGGGTTCTTGGCGAAATCATGCCGCACCCGCGAGGCAGGCAGTTCGAGGCTGCGGGCTATGGCAGTGATGCTCGCCGAACGGCCCTCGACCTCATTGGGGGCGATGCCGACGTGGAAGTATTCCTGGGTGATCGCCAGGGCAACGCCGCCCCTGTCATAGATCCCGCCCCGGCGCGCGGGCAGCACCACCCGGAGCTTGCGTTGCTCTTCGGCCTCGGATTCCCACTGGGAGCGCTGAACAATCTGCAGTTGCGCTGCCCGCCCCAGGACGGCGAGCACGGCCAGGACGAAGACGACTTCGAGCGACGCGATGCGGGTAGTGACCTTGGCCATCAGCGGTGGTCAGGCGCAGGAAGGCGGAAGACGGTGAACTCGGAGTCGGCCGGCTGGTGCAGGCCGAGGCGATTCTCCGCCTTGCGGCCGAGTTCCTGGCGTCCAAGCGTGAGGCGAAGGTCGCGCTGAAGCGCGGCACGCTCTGCCTCCAGCCCGGTACGCTCTTCTCGAAGCACGTTGAGTCGCCGCGCGGTCTCCAACGCCGCGGTCCGGCGCGCGAGCACGATCGCGGCCACGCCCAGGAAGAGCAGCAGCCAGAGCATGATCCAGTGGCGACCTCTAAACGTCATCGGCTTTCTGGAAGACCCGCAGTTTGGCGCTGCGGGCGCGGGGATTTCGGGCGGCTTCCTCAAGTGATGGTCTCACCGGCTTCCGGGGGATGACCTTCCCCAGAGCCAGGCCGCGGCAAGTACAGACCGGCGCGCCGGAGGGACAAACGCACGCCCGCGCCCATTCCTGAAAGGCGTGCTTTACGATGCGATCCTCGCCTGAATGATAACTGATCGCCGCTAGTCCCCCACCGGGAACCAATGCTTCCAACATCGAAGGCAAAGCACGCGCCAGCCCGGGTAGTTCGTCGTTCACCGCGATCCGGACCGCCTGAAAGAGCCGGGCGAAGTCCGGCGGGCCCGAGCGCGGTCCGAGCACGCTACGAATCGCGTTGACCAGATCGTCGCTGGTGGCGAATTGCTGGCGCGACCTGCGCTTCACCACGGCCTGCGCCAACCGGCCGGCGCGGGGCTCGTCCCCATACTCGGCGAAAATCCGGCGTAGTTCCTCGCTCCCAAGTTCATTGAGCAGGTCGGCGGCGGTGGCTCCGGTCCCTCCCATCCGCATGTCCAGTAGCGCGCCGGGCCGGAAGCTGAACCCGCGAGCCTCTTCGTCGAGCTGGTGGGAGGACACTCCCAGGTCGAGCAGGATGAAGTCGGGCTGGAAGGCGGTGATGGCTTGGAGGGCAGCCGGCTCACTGAACGAGGCGAACAGGTATTCGATCCGGCTCTCGAGAATCGCGCGGGCGGCGGCAAGCGCCTCGGGATCACGGTCGATCCCAAGCACCTGTGCTCCGGCCTCCACGAAGGCGGCGGCGTGGCCGCCCCCACCCAGGGTAGCGTCCACCACCCGGCGCGCCCCCCGAGCGGCTTCGAGTATTTCTCGGAGAAGAACAGGTTCGTGGTAGGACGGAGGTTGGGTCACCGGAACTCAGCGTGCGAAAGCGAGACACCCCGCCCGCAGCAGCGGACGGGGTGTCGACTCGAACCCAAAGGAGCGGGGCTGACGGGGCTCGAACCCGCGACCTCCGCAGTGACAGTGCGGCACTCTAACCAAGCTGAGCTACAGCCCCTGATTGAGCGGGCGGGAATATAGGAACCAGACCCCCGTATTGGTAGGGGACGACCACCCGCTCGTCCCTATTTGCAGTACACCTTAAGCATCGACGCGATGCGCGGTTTCAGGCCATCGAGATACTTCTGGAACTGCCCCAGATTCTGAGCCTGATCCGGAGGCGCCAGCTTGAAGGCAGCTTCGGCCTCCGCCGCCATAGACTCCTCCTGCTTCGCCTTGTCGCAGGATTTCTCCTTCTCCGCCTGCGCATCGAGGGGCGGGATCTGCTGCAGGATCGACAGCCCGAGGTAGTAGTTGGCCAACGGGTAAATTTTGCCGCTGGGATTCGCGGTCGCCACAACCTGGCGGAGCTTGGTGGCAGCCTCCGGCCAGTTCTGCGGCGGCTGGAGCAACGGGCGCGCGATGTTGAACAAGATGACCGACACCCCTTCCTTCGCCTGGGCGTCGCCGTACTTGGTCACGAAATCGAGGAATGGTTGGGCCTCGTTCGCGCGATTCGCGGTGACCAGCGCCTGCGCCGTGGCGAGGGCGGGCCCAATGGCTGTGGTGTCCTTCTCCATCAACCGTTTCGTGGTGGAAACCTGGCTGTCGACCGGTCCGGTCAGCTGATACGCCGAGACCAGCTGGTTCAGCAGGGCGAGGTTAGTGGGGAACTTCTTGCTGCCCTCGGCGGCCCACTTGAGAAGCTTGGCGGTATCAGGCTTCTGACTCGCCATCACGGTGATCTTCAGAAAGAACGAGCTGTCCGCCTTGGTGGAATCATTGGCGACCACCTGCTCCAGCGCGTCGACGGCTCCTGCGAAATCGCCCTTGTAGACCCGGGCGTTGCTCAGCAGGTCATAGAGATCGGCGTTGGTCGGGTCGATCTTGAGCCCGTCCAGGGCGGCCTGCTCGGCGGCGTCGGGGCGCTCGTACTTGATGAACAGCTTGAAGGCCTGCTCGCGCAGCGGCTGGTTGGTAGGCGCGACCAGCAGCATCTGCTTCAGCGCCTCGACCGTCTTGTTCGTGTCGCCCTGCGACCTCGTAGAGCTGGGCGAGCGTGGTCCAGGCCGTGAGGCTCAGCGGGTCGCCGTCCACCGCCTGCCGCAGATGGTCCATCGCCTCGGCGCTGTCCTTGCTTGGTCTTCTTGTCCAGCGCGATCGAGTCCGAGGCAGAGATGGGCGAGACCATGCTTCGGCACGACTGGCGATGGCCTTCTTGGCCGAAGCGATGGCCTTATCCGGCGACGCCTTGCTCTGGTCGACGCAGGCCCGGGCATCGCTGAAGCTCTTGACCGCGGGCTGCAGGGCATCGGCCACAGCGCCGCCCACTTCATCGAGTTTCTGACTCGGCCCTTGAGTCACCACCACCACATTGCCCGCGTCGTCGTTGAGGCCCGCGAACCGCGAGGTCACGGAGAAGCGGCCACTCTGATCTTTGGAGAGAGTCGAAGAGACCAGCGCACGGGCCTGCAGAGCGTTACCGAACTGCTTCTGGACCGTGGAGGCGAGAATGGCGTCGGGTGGATAGCCGAACTGCTTCAGCGCGTCGTTCATCTGTTCCCGGGTGAGAACGGCGAAGTTGCCGTTTACGACCTTGTCCATCCGGCCGCGAATGCCGTGACCGATGGCGACGCTTGTGGCGCTGTCCTGGGACGAGAACGTATGAGGATTGGCGACCAGCATCCGGGGCGCGTTCGCAGTGGCTGCTCCCGGTGCGGGACGGCGAGTGGGGATCTGGGCAGAAAGAACCGCGAGCGGCAGCGCGGCCAACAGCGGCAGAAACAGCAGACGGACCAGACGCATTACATGGCCTCCGCAAAGGAGCAGAAGAGCGAAATACGCAGCGGCGACCCTCGTGGTCGCCTAAAGCGGGGGCAGGCACGAGGCCCGCCCGAACAACACGCGGGCCGCCAACGAGGCGTCCCGCATGGGCGAAGAGGGATTCGAACCCCCGACATCCTGCGTGTAAGGCAGGCGCTCTGGACCAGCTGAGCTATTCGCCCGGATAGTCACGGCCGCACGTGGAGACCGCTGTCTTCGACTACCCAACGAGCATTAGAGCGCGATGCCCAGAGGGAAAAGGACGCAGTACCCGAGCACCAGGAGTGCGGCCGCACCCGTCGTGCCACCGGCATGCAGCCACAGATACCCGGCGACAAGAGAGACGACGGCACCGCCCCAGGAGGACGACATTGCGGGGGCCGAAGCGCGAGGTGTCGTTCGCCGGGGAGTGGCGGAACTTGGCATAGCGTTGAGCTTATGCGACGGTTCCGCCGGGTCAACGCGGGTCGCCCTCCGGAGGAATGACCCAGCCCTCATCCAGGGCCGCCCGCCGGGGACGGTCGCTCGCCGCCGGAGCCATACGAGCGCCAGGACAGCAGCGCCGCCAGCCCCAGATGCCGCCCGCCAGGAGCCAGGTGAGGACACCGTAACGACGGCGAACCGCCTGCTGCCACGACCTTCTCGAACCGGTCGGAGGTCAGCCCGGTGGACGCGAAGAACGACTCGGCTCGAAGTCCGTCGCCCGCCGCCATTCGGCCGAACAGTCGCTCCAGCGTGCCCGGCGCGGATTCCGGCGGGCGAGCTCCGCACGCGCTGGTGCAGCGAGAGCGTAGGCGACGTCCGCGGTCCGCGCCGATCCGCGCAGCATCGCATCGAGCTCCTCGAAGCGACGGCAGCCGCCCGCCAACCACCGCCAGGTTGAGCTGCAGCGGATCAGCCGCTCCCACTCTCCCGACGCCCACGAGGCGTATCCCTCGTCGAACCAGAGCGGCACCCGGCCGCGCACCGCGTTGTGCAGGGCCAGGTGGGCCAGCTCGTGGCGCAGCGTCTGGCCGGATCGGCCGAGGTCGGCGCGCAGGACGATGGCGCGAGTTCGGGAAGGCGATTCCGGCGCCCCAGCCGGGAGCCCGACCGCCGGCGATCGCGCGCCATGGTGGCGGAGTCGGCGCCAGAAGCAGAGTGAAGGGAGGCGGTGACCGGCGGCCCAGAGCCCGGCCAGCGGTGCGGGCGGTCGGCCGATTCGGCGAGGGCGATGCCGAGGCCGAGTTCCGTTGCCGGGGCGATGACCGTCACCCGCCCCACCTGTGTGGGTCAGCGAGTCGCCCCTGGAGCAGCAGGAGCGATCAGGCCGAGCGCGACGTCGCGGCGGTTCGCCTCCGGCCGCGACCGAGTCCAGCATTTCCTTACAGCGCTTGCCCCAGGGGCTGAACTTGTTGGCCTTGAATCCGTCGGTCCCACGACTGCCGGGCGCTGCGTCCTGGTCGCCCGACGAACCACGGGCCCGGCCCAGCTCGTAGTAGGCCTCGATCAGATTGGGACCGAGCTTGAGCGGTCTTCTGGAAGAAGGTCTGGGCGTCCTCGTACATCTCGCGCTCGAGGTAGACCAGGCCGAGATAGTAGTGGGCGTAGAGCGTGGCCTTGCGGTCGTTGTCGAGCCGGATGGCCTTGGACAGGTGCTCGATCGCCTCGCCGAAGATCCGCTTCTTGAGGCAGATGTAGCCGACGTTGATCCGGGCCAGCGAGTTGGCCGGCTCCTTCATCAGCACCTTGGAGAAGGTGGCCAGCGCGTCGTCGTACTCCTCGTGCGAGCATCTGGGCCCAGCCGAGCAGCGACTGGGCCTGGACGTCGGCCGGCGACAGCTCGAGCGCCTTGCCGAGCGACTGGATCGCGCCGGCGTAGTCGCCGAGCGAGATCAGGCTCCAGCCCTTTTCGATGAAGGTCGAGGCGCCGAGGTGGTCGGCGTGGACCACCGGCCGGGCGCCGGTGAACTGCGGCGCCTGCGCCGTGTCGGTCGCCGCCTGGAGCTGCTTGTAGCGGTCGACCAGCGCCCGGATGTCTTCCTTGAGCTGGGTCAGCTCGCCGAGCGTGGCATCGACCCGCTTGAAATAGGCGATGATCTCCCGCTTCACTGCCTCGCGCTCGGCGTTGGAGCCGGCCTGGTCGAGCCGGAGCGAGATCGCCTGGAACTGGCTCCGCAGCGCGGCAATCAGCGAATCGCTCATGCGGCTCAGGCTACCGCTCCGGTCAGCGCCAGCCGTTCCTCGGAGCTGAGCAGCTTGCGCGGCGTTGAGCACCACGATGGTGCGGTCGGGCCGGGTGATGATGCCGCTGATGTACTTGGCGGCGAGGCCGCGCACCATGGGCGGCGGCGGCGATGATCGTCCGGGTATCGACCCGCAGCACCTCGAGCACCTGGTCGACCACGATGCCGACCCGCTGATCCTCGAGCTCGAGCACCATCACCCGGGTCTCCTCCCGCTGCGTCGCCGGCACCTCGAGCCGCTTGCGCAGGTCCACCACCGGCACCACGCCGGCGCCGTAGGGGATCACGCCTTCGAGAAAATCCGGCGCGTTGGGCAGCGACGCGGGCTGCTCGTAGCGGAGGATCCGCTCGACCTGGAAGATGCTGAGCGCCAGCTCCTGCGAGCCGACCTGAAAGACCACGAACTGCAGTTCGTCGTCGGTCATGCGTGGGTTACCTCGTTGGTACGAAGCCGTTCCTCCAAGACTGTCAGATTC